>NZ_LZJN01000060.1 GCF_001667735.1 Mycobacterium sp. E183 | reverse complement strand
ACCCACCTGCAGGCCGTCGAACAAGCGGGTCACATTGGCATGGGTGACCGCCACCCCTTTGGGCACCCCGGTCGTGCCCGAGGTGTAAATGAGGTGCGCGACGTCATCGGGTGCCGGGGCGGGCAGACCGGTGCTGGGCTGAGCAGCAATCCGCGCGTCGTCGACGTCGACGACGACCACACCGCGCCCGTCCAGCCGGGGGCGCAGTGCGGTGGTGCTCAGCACGGCCACCGGGTTGGCGTCGGCCAGCACGAACCCGACCCGCTCATCCGGCAGCGCGGGGTCGATGGGCAGGTAGGCCGCCCCGGTCTTGAGCACCGCCAGGATCGCGATGATGGCCTCACCCGAGCGCGCCAGCACCACCCCCACGCACTGCCCGCGACCAGCCCCCAACCCAATCAGCAGACGCGCCAACCGGTTCGACGCCTCATCGATCTCGCCATACGTCCACGACCGCCCCCCACAACGCACCGCCACCGACCCCGGGGCGCACGCCACCTGCCGGGCGAACAGCACCGGGATCGACACCGCGCTCACCGACTCGCCCAACACCGCCCGATGCCCCCACTCGCCCACCCGCGCGAGCTCACCGGCATCAAGCACACCAATCGAGGACAACCGCGCCTGGGCATCAGCCGTCATCGCCACCAACACCCGCT
>NZ_LZJN01000059.1 GCF_001667735.1 Mycobacterium sp. E183 | reverse complement strand
GCGGCATGTACACGTAGGACTCGACATCGCAGGCAATCCCCGGGTACCGGTTCCAGTACCAGGTCCCGCCCACGTCGGCCGCCCGGTCGATGAGCCGCACGCTGTCGACGCCGAGCTGACGCAGCCGCACCCCCGTCAACAGCCCGCCGAATCCGGCGCCGATCACCGCGACGTCGACTTCGTCGGTCAGCGGCTCGCGCGTGAATTCACCGTCTGCCCAGGGGTCGTCGGCGAAGCGCGCGAATGCCCCCGCCGTCTCGACGTACTGAGCGATGCCGTCCGGGCGCAATCGGCGCGCGCGCTCTTCCGCGTATTTGCGTCGCAGCGCGTCGACGTCGAACGACACGGTTTCAGTCAAGGCCCGGTCCTCTCGTGGCCCGACTATATAATCAATCGCTTGATCATATCAAGGCGGTGCCGTGTCGGCCCCGCCGCTATCCGCGCCCGCCGGCGAACAACGTTCCGCTGATCATCTTCTTGGCCGAGTCGAGCGCGGCGTGATAATCGCGCGGCGGCGACGTGGCCCCCAACTCGACCAACCCGTAGATGAGCGCGTAGAGGGCCTCGACGACGCTGTCCCGATCGGAAGGCCGCGACAGTTCGCCCTGCCGGTAGCCGTCGTCGACGACGCCCTCGATGATCTCGCGGAAAGCCTGAAATCCCGTTCCCCCGTCCATGTGCCGATCGGGGCCGACCACTCCTTCGGCGCGGATGACCCACTCGAAGGCGGCGAGATCTGGATACTCGCGCATGAGCCGGCCCGATTCGTCGAGAACCGCCCCGATGCGGTCGACCGCGCTCCCCGGCCGCTCGGCGGCCGCCCGCAGCCGTGGCAAAGCGACATCGGTGCGCGCCGCGATCGCCGCCTTGATCAGCTCCGCCTTGTTCGGAAAGTAGTTGTAGAGGCTGCCGCTCGTCATGTCGGCGGCGCGGGCGATTTCGCGAATCGTGGTGCGGGAGTAGCCCATCTCGGCCACAGTGCGCATCGCCGCGGTGATGATGCGCGTGCGGGTCTGTTCGCCGTCGGCGCCCACCGGGCGCCCCAATCGCGAGGGCCGGGCGCTCATGCGGGACGGCACGCGCCGCCGTCCCGTCCCTCACGCACCGCGCACCTCCGCACGAACCCCGAATAAATCGATCACTCGATTATATTCGACACTGTCAGGCGCCGAGAGCCTGCGGACGGGACGCGCGAGTGCGGAGAACACGGTGACGCGGGCGCAGCGGGGACGCCCCGTCGGCGCCAGCGGTGAGGAGACCCGCCAGCGGATCATCGTGGCCACCATGCGCTGTGTGGCGACGGTGGGCTACTCGCGAGCCACGATTCGCGAGATTGCCCGC
>NZ_LZJN01000058.1 GCF_001667735.1 Mycobacterium sp. E183 | reverse complement strand
GAGTAGCCCACCGTCGCCACACAGCGCATGGTGGCCACGATGATCCGCTGGCGGGTCTCCTCACCGCTGGCGCCGACGGGGCGTCCCCGCTGCGCCCGCGTCACCGTGTTCTCCGCACTCGCGCGTCCCGTCCGCAGGCTCTCGGCGCCTGACAGTGTCGAATATAATCGAGTGATCGATTTATTCGGGGTTCGTGCGGAGGTGCGCGGTGCGTGAGGGACGGGACGGCGGCGCGTGCCGTCCCGCATGAGCGCCCGGCCCTCGCGATTGGGGCGCCCGGTGGGCGCCGACGGCGAACAGACCCGCACGCGCATCATCACCGCGGCGATGCGCACTGTGGCCGAGATGGGCTACTCCCGCACCACGATTCGCGAAATCGCCCGCGCCGCCGACATGACGAGCGGCAGCCTGTACCACTACTTCCCGAACAAGGCGGAGCTGATCAAGGCGGCGATCGCGGCGCGCACCGATGTCGCTTTGCCACGGCTGCGGGCGGCCGCCGAGCGGCCGGGGAGCGCGGTCGACCGCATCGGGGCGGTTCTCGACGAATCGGGCCGGCTCATGCGCGAGTATCCAGATCTCGCCGCCTTCGAGTGGGTCATCCGCGCCGAAGGAGTGGTCGGCCCCGATCGGCACATGGACGGGGGAACGGGATTTCAGGCTTTCCGCGAGATCATCGAGGGCGTCGTCGACGACGGCTACCGGCAGGGCGAACTGTCGCGGCCTTCCGATCGGGACAGCGTCGTCGAGGCCCTCTACGCGCTCATCTACGGGTTGGTCGAGTTGGGGGCCACGTCGCCGCCGCGCGATTATCACGCCGCGCTCGACTCGGCCAAGAAGATGATCAGCGGAACGTTGTTCGCCGGCGGGCGCGGATAGCGGCGGGGCCGACACGGCACCGCCTTGATATGATCAAGCGATTGATTATATAGTCGGGCCACGAGAGGACCGGGCCTTGACTGAAACCGTGTCGTTCGACGTCGACGCGCTGCGACGCAAATACGCGGAAGAGCGCGCGCGCCGATTGCGCCCGGACGGCATCGCTCAGTACGTCGAGACGGCGGGGGCATTCGCGCGCTTCGCCGACGACCCCTGGGCAGACGGTGAATTCACGCGCGAGCCGCTGACCGACGAAGTCGACGTCGCGGTGATCGGCGCCGGATTCGGCGGGCTGTTGACGGGGGTGCGGCTGCGTCAGCTCGGCGTCGACAGCGTGCGGCTCATCGACCGGGCGGCCGACGTGGGCGGGACCTGGTACTGGAACCGGTACCCGGGGATTGCCTGCGATGTCGAGTCCTACGTGTACATGCCGC
>NZ_LZJN01000057.1 GCF_001667735.1 Mycobacterium sp. E183 | reverse complement strand
CTGCTGGCGCTCTCGCACAGGCGGCGCACCGGCCGGGGCGTGTTCGTCGAAGCGGCGATGGTCGACGCCGCGCTCAGCATCGCCGCCGAGCAACTCATCGAATACTCCGCCTACGGGGCGCTGCTGGAACGCGACGGCAACCGGGGGCCCAGGGCCGCGCCGCAAAACCTCTATCGCAGCGCCGATGTCGATGAGTTCGGCCGGTCCGACAGCTGGGTAGCGATCGCGGTGAACACCGACGAGCAGTGGGAGGCCCTGAGCGCGGCGATCGGGTCTCCTTCCTGGGCAACGGACCCCACGCTGGCCACCGCCGGCGGTCGCAAGGAGCGGCACGCCGACATCGACGCGCGGTTGTCGGCGTGGTGTGGGTGCCGCGGCGGTGACGAGATCGTCGCAACCCTGTGGGACGCCGGCGTTCCGGTGGCCAAGGTCATGCAACCGCACCGCCAGACCGAACTCGATCAGCTGACATTCCGCGGGTTCTTCGAGGAAGTCGACCACCCGGTCAACGGTCCGGCTAGGCTCAGCACCGTGCCGATCAGGTCGTCCGGCGGGCCCTCGAAGTTCCACACCCAGCACGCGCCGCTGCTCGGGCAGCACAATCACGAATTGCTGGCCGAACTCGGATTGAGCGACGCGGAGATCGCCCAGTTGGCGGCCGACGGCGTCATCGGCCACGAACCGGCGATGTGACACGGCGATGGCGATCGATCCCTCGGACATCATGCTCACCGGCCGCGTGGCGGTGGTCACCGGCGGGGGAGCGGGCATCGGCCGTGGCGTCGCGGCCGGGCTTACCGCGTTCGGCGCGTCGGTCGCGATCTGGGAACGTGACCCGCAGACCTGCGTCGACTCCGCGGAATCCATTGGTGCCCTTGGCATCGCGATTGACGTACGGGACAGCGCCCAGGTCGACGACGCGCTGCGGCGCACGAACGCAGAGCTCGGCGTCCCTTCCATCCTGGTGAACAACGCCGGAGGGGTGTTTTCCGCACCGCTGCTGGAAACGAGTGAGAACGGCTGGGATGCGCTGTACCGGGCCAACCTGCGCCACGTGCTGCTGTGCACCCAGCGCGTCGCGAGACAGCTGGTGTCCGCGGGCCAGGGCGGCAGCATCATCTCGGTGACGTCAATCGAGGGGGTGCGCGCCGCGCCGGGCTACGCGGCCTACGCGGCGGCCAAGGCGGGGGTCATCAACTACACCCAGACCGCGGCGCTGGAACTGGCGCCACACGGCATCCGGGTCAATGCGATCGCGCCCGACATCACGCTCACCGAGGGGCTGGCACAGCTGGGCGGCGAGGCGGCCCTGGCCGGAATCGGCCACGTCGTGCCGCTGGGGCGTGCCGGCCATGTCGACGAGATCGCCAGTGTCGCAGTGTTCCTGGCCTCCGACATGTCGGCCTACCTGACCGGGCAGACCCTGCACGTCGACGGCGGCACCCACGCGGCGAGCGGCTGGTACCACGACCCGCAGACGGGGAATTACCGGCTCGGTCCGTCCGGTTAGTGGTTCCACCCTTCGGCGGCTTGGTCTTCGAAGGTGCGGTCGATGCGCTCGAACCTGCGGCGGACCGACGCGCGGGCGGCCTCGTGCGGCAGCACATACAGGCGGTTGGCCAGGATCGCGTCGGCCGTCAGTCGGGCGACGTCTTCAACGCCGACGCCCTCGTCCTGAGTTGGTAACGTCCCGTCCGCGGCCTTCGGCGAAGACGACAGCCCGTAATCCGCGCCGCGGATCCGTTCGGAGTTGGAGACCAGCTTCGTCTCCACGACCATCGGGCAGAGCACCGATACGCCGATGCCACTGTCTTTTACTTCGCGGGCGAGCGTCTCGGCCAGGCCGACCACCCCGTATTTGGCGACGCCGTACGCCCCGAGGCCGGCGTTGGGAACCAGGCCGGCGAAGGATGCGGTGAAGGCGATGTGTCCGCCCGTGCCCTGTTCGAGCAGCCTCGGCAAGAACGCCTCGACGGCGTGGATGTTGCCCCACAGGTCGATGTCGATGACCCATCGCCAGTCGTCGTGGGTCATCTGCGCGATCGGACCGGCAACCACGATGCCGGCGTTGCTGAAGACGACGTCGACGCGGCCGAGCAGTCGGAAAGATTCTTTCGCGAGGTGAACCATCTCATGGAGATGCCGGACGTCGCACACCACGCCGTGCGCGTCGAATCCCTGGGCGCGCAGGTGGTTTACCGCCTGCTCCAGGCCTGGTTTATCGACATCGGAGAGCACCACGCGGGCGCCCCGGCGGGCGAATTCGGTGGCGGTGGCCAAGCCGATACCACTCGCCCCGCCGGTGACGACCGTTCCGCGACCTTCAAACCCGTCCATGGGACGGAACTCTATTTCAAGCAGCTACCCGCATCGATGGGCAGGGTCACGCCGGTGATGTACCGGGATTCGTCGGAGGCGAAGAACAGCACCGCATTGCTGACGTCGACCGGCTCCACCCACGGAATCGGCAGGATGTGGAACATCTGGCAGATCGGCGCCATGTCGTCGGGACCGGGGTTCTCCAGGTCCGGGCGGAACATCTTGAAGGTGCCATCGTTGTGCAACATCGGCGTCTTGACGTGGGTCGGGTGCACCGAGTTGACCCGAATCATGTGTTGCCCCAACTCGACTCCGAAGGCACGCATCAACCCGACGACACCGTGCTTGGCGGCGACGTAGTGGCCGGTATGAGGGTAGGCCTTCAGCCCGCCGACCGAGCTGGTCAGGATGATCGAACCACCTCTGCCGCCCGACAATAGATGCGGCACACCGGCTTTCACGGTCTTCCACACGCCGGCCAAGTTGATGTCGATCATCTCGGTCCAGTCTTCTTCGCTGGTCTTGTCCAAAGTGTCGCCACCGTTACCGATTCCGGCGTTGGCCACGATGATGTCCAGCCGGCCGAGTTGTTCCACACCGCTGTCCACCGCTGCTTTCAGCGCGCCGAAGTCACGGACGTCGACTTCGGCGGTGAAAATCCTGCGGTTGTGTCCCTTGACCAGGTCCGCCGTCTCTGCGAGGTCCTCGGGCGTCGAGGCCGGGATCGCGGTGTCCGTCACGCCCTCGCGGATGGGCTTACAGATGTCGATGGCGATGATGTCGGCACCCTCTTGCGCCAACCGCACCGCGTGGCTGCGGCCCTGACCGCGTGCCGCTCCAGTGACGAAAGCGACCTTGCCCTCAACACGTCCGGTCATGGCTATCTCAACTCCTGACTATTGATCGCACGCCTCGGCGCAGAGCAACCGGGACCGCGTCCCCCGGGCTCGCGGGTCTCGCCGCCTTTTGCACTCTGTCACCACCGGTCATAGGTGTCAACGCCGAATCCGTTTTGGCTATTTGTGGTTCTAAATATTAGAGAATCCGATTCTCGAAGCAAATGAGGTGCGGTATTTGATCAGTTCTCGCGGGAAGGCGGGGCCGCTGCTAGCCGACGAAGCCGCGCGAGCAGAAATCCCATACCTCTTCGCTGGTGATGGGGTGGATGGTCGCGTCGTCGGAGCCCCCGCTGGATTGCGCGATGAACATGACCGTTTGCATGGTCATAGCGGCCATGCGCTTCGCGTTCACGCCCGCCCGCAGCTCTCCGGCGTCGTAGGCCGCTTCCATCAGCTCGGTCAGCAAAGCCAGCAGGGGGGCATGGGCCACCTTCACCTCGGCCGGATGTGTGACCAGCAACCGCGGAGCAAAATCGGTGAACAGCGGCCGCTTGGCCGTCGGATCCGGGCGAGAGGCCTCGTAGAGGAGTTGGACGGCGACCTTGAGTCGTTCCAGGGGATCGGCCTGGCTCTCGGTGGCGGCGCGAATCTGGTCGGCGGACCGACTCAAGGCGTCTTCGAACAGCGCCAGCAGCAGTTCATGCTTGCCATCGAACTGCAGGTAGAAGCTGCGCAACGACTGGCGGGACCGGTCGACGACCTCCTGCACGGTAAAGTCCGTGGAGCCCTTTTCGATGATGATCGCCTGCGCCGCGTCCAGGAAGCGCTGAACGCGTTGCGCGGCACGCAGTTTGGCCGTCTTGATCGACCTCTCGACGGCGCGCTGCTTCCAGGCCGGCTCTTCGCTCGGACTGGTCACGGCCGGCTCAGCTGATTGCCGCGAGGGGAGAACATGATTGGACTCTACCGGAGAACGCCGTGACATCGCTGCGCTCGACCCCCTCACGGATCATGTGTCGGAGATTGTAACTTTCTCGTCACGAGAATACTATTCTCTTAGACGTGTGTATGGAAGCGTAATCATAAGAGCGAACCGCGCCGTCGGCGGAAATCGTGATCTACCGACGCGGGGGAGTGCTCACGACCGTTGCGGGGAGTCGCGTGCAGCTCACCTTTGACTCGGACGTGGAGGCGTTCCGCTCCGAATTCATCGCCTTCCTGGACGCGCATCTGCCCTCCGACGCCGAGGCGTTCGAACGGCCACGCTCCAGCTCGCACGTGCCGGACTGGGCCCGCCGCTGGCAGCGGCTGCTGTTCGACAGCGGGTGGCTGCTCCCCGGAAATCCGCCCGAGTTCGGCGGACGCAACGCCACGCTGCTGCAGCAATACGTGTACTTGGAGGAACTCGGGCGGCGACGCATCTATCAAAGCTTCAACCCGCAGGGCGTGGGCATCATCGCGGCCTCGCTGTTGACCTTCGGCACGCCCGAACAGCAGCACAGGTGGGCGGCGCCGATATTGCGGGCCGAGATCACCGCGTCGCTGGGAATGAGCGAACCGGGGGCGGGCTCGGACCTCGCGTCGCTGAAAACGCGCGCGGTGCTTGACGGCGACCACTTCGTCGTCAACGGGCAGAAGGTGTGGACTTCTGGCGCCCACGACGCCGACGTGTTGCTGACCTTCGTGCGAACCGACCCAAAGGCGCCGAAGCACAAGGGTATTAGCGTGCTGCTGATTCCGACCGATACGCCGGGGGTGGTGCGCCGCCCGTTCGCGTCGATGTGTGACAGCGACGAAGTCGACTTCAATGAGGTGTTTTTCACCGACGCGCGGGTGCCGGCCGAGAATCTGGTGGGCGAACTCAACGGCGGATGGCGGGTGGCGACCGGTTCCCTGGGGCACGAACGCGTGATGCTGTGGATGGGGTACGTCGACCTGCTGCACGAATTGAGCATCGATTTCGCTCCCGCGAGCTCACTTGAGCGGGATCGCTACGCCACCCTGGTGATGGACGCCTACGCGTTGCGCCTACTGGGGTCCGTGGCGTTGTCGCGCGCCGCGCGCGGGGAAGAGGACGTGCCGGCCCAATCGGTCCTCAAGTTGCTGGGCTCCGAAGCCCTGCAACGGGCATCGGAGGACGCGTTGAATGCCGCGCAGACGGACGGGCTGGTGCACCGCGCGGTGACCGCTCCGTTCGCCGCCCTCAACCTCGACAGCCATTACCGCAGCTGGTTCGACCGATACGCGCGCACCTTCGCCGCGACGATCGCCGGCGGCACGTCGGAGATTCAGCGGAACATCATCGCCGAGCGCGTGCTCGGCCTCCCCCGGAATTAGCGGGCGTCCCGCCAGGCGTAGTACCCGATCGCGACCAGCCCGGCGGCGATCGACACGGCGCCTAACACCATGCCCGCCAGTGCGGTTCGGGGATTGCTCGCTTCGCCCCGCTGGACCCGTCTGCGCGCCGCGTCCCCCGTGATCACCGCCGCGATCCCGAAAGGCACCCCGAGCAGCATCCAGCATGTGAGGAGCGCGACCACGCCGACGAGCAGCGAGGCGACGCCCAGCTCGTTTCGAGGAGGCTCGGGCTGACTCATCGCGTCCCATCGTCTCGGTGGCCAGACGAAGTGTACGCGCACCCGTTAGATCACATCCGTCACACAGATTCAGGACCCGCCATTCTGCTCGCCGCACAGCGACAACGGGAGGCTACTACTGGCGATCAGGATTCCGGGGCCGGCTAAAGCTCGGCAAGCCGTGGCGCAAAACCCCTGTCCACCAGAGCCTTTCCGGCATCCCGGGTCAGCTCCCGCGTGTTGCCCAGCAGACCGTCCAGCGTCAGCGACCGTTTGACGTGGTGGTGCAGCGCGTGCTCGGCGGTGAAGCCGACCCCGCCGAGCACCTGCTGGCAGTGCCGGGCGGCGGTCAGCGCCGCCTGGCCGGCGGCGGCCTTCGCCAGCAGCGAGGCAAGGCCGTCGTGATCGTCGGAATGCGTGGCGACATGCAGCGTCGCTTCGGCACCCTGGATCGCGACCAGCGTCTCGGCCAGCCGGTGCCGGATCGCCTGGAAAGAGCTGATGTGACGGCCGAACTGGACGCGGTCCAAAGCGTGCCGGCGCGCCAGCGCCAGCATGGCCCGGCCGGCGCCGACCAACCACCAGCCCAATGCCCGCCTGCCCGCGTCCAGGGCCGGCCGGGTCAACGAGTCCCCATGTGCGACGCGGTGTATCGGCAACAACTCGTCGATCGCCGAACCGGCGACCTCGCCGCGCTCCCAAATCACCCAGGAGCCGCCGGCGAACGGTAGCGGCATGGTGTCGCCGGGCGCGGCGCCGGACTCGCGTAACACCACGTCGTTGAGGACCGGGGCGTGGGCGCCGGTCTCGCCAAGCAGCCGGAATACCAAAGGGACGGCGACATCGGGCATTTCGTCCAGCATGTCCCGCCAGCCCAGGTCGGTCAGCGCCGCATCGAGCTTGACCCCCGACGCGGCCGCCATCGTCGTCCGTAGCGAACCTTCCAGCAGGCGCAGCGACTCGGGATCCGTCATGCCGTCCACGGTTCACTCCTTCCCGAGGTCGAGCAGCCGGCGGGCGATGATATTGCGCTGAATCTCGGCGGTCCCGCCGTAGATGGTGGCCGCGCGTGAGTACAGGTATTCCGCGCGCCACGGTGTGTCGTCGAGTTCGAGCACTCCGGGCAGCAGGTCGCGGACCGTGTCGTAGAGCCGTTGCTCCGCGCCGGCCAGCAGCACCTTGTCGATGGACGTGTCCGGTCCCAGGCGTGCCCCGTCGCGCAGCCGGTACTGGGTGTCGCGGGACCGGCAGCGCAGTGTGTGCAGCGCCAGATACGCCGCGCCCAAGGCGGATTCGCTGGGATCGCTGGCGGCCGACGCCTGCACGATGAGTTCGTCGAAGCGGGAGTACAGGTAGGCGATTCGCTGCCAGAAGCAGGTGGACCGCTCATACGGGAGGAGGTCCATGGCGAGTCGCCAGCCGTCGCCCGGTCGGCCGAGCATCCGGCTGCCAGGGATCACCACGTCGTCGTAGTAGACCTCGCAGAATTCGTCCACGCCGTGCATCGTCCGGAGCGGCCGGATGGTGATGCCGGGCGTGTCGAGGTCGACGAAGAAGGCGGTGATCCCGTCGTGGCCCGGTCCGGTGCGGGTGAGCAGGACGCAGCGCGACGAGAACTGCGCGAAGCTGGTCCACACCTTCTGCCCGTTGACGATCCAGTTGTCGCCTTGCTGCGTCGCACGGGTGGTCAGCGAGGCCAGGTCGCTGCCCGACCCCGGTTCGGAAAAGCCTTGACACCATTGCTCTTCGCCGCTCAGCAGCCGCGGCACCATTTCGGCGGCGAGCTCCGGCGGGGCGTAGTCGATCATCGTGGGTGCGAGCACCTCGAGCATCGAATAGGGGCCGGGTTCGGCGAGGCGGCGACCAACCACCTCCTCGCCCACGATCGCACGCAGCACCGCGGGGCCACCCAATCCACCGACCTCGGCGGGCCAGCCGTAGCGCATCCAATCGGCGTCGTAGAGCGCGCGGCTGACCCGGGCGAACTGCCGCATGTGGCCCTGTAGCGAGTGGTCGGGTCCCGGGGTCAGGTCGTTGTCGTCAAGCCACGATCGCAGGCCCGCCCGGAACTCCTCGACATTCACGGCGCGGGGCGGCCGACGGCGTGCGGGCGCCCGGAGTCGTGCACGCCGCTGCGGCGAATGAACGTCATGGCACGGGTTTTCAGCCGCCACCCGTCCGGGGTGCGGGAGTAGGTGTCGCGGTAGTAGCCGATCCGCATGTCGTGGGTGGCGTGGTCGATGAAGCACAGCGGCTGGGTGCCGCTCGCGGAGTCACCATCGAAGTTCTCGATCAAGGCGGTTCCGGTGAGGAACAATCCCTTCGGGGCGGCGGCGACCAATTCGGGGAACCTGTCCAGCTTGTAGGTTGAGCCGAAGGCGCTGTAGGTGCCGTCTGGGGTGAAGACGCCGATCAGCCCGTCGATGTCCTCTTGAGTGATGGTGACCGCGTAGCGGGCGAGCAGCTGCTGGATCTCGACCAGGTCGTCAATTCGAGTTTGCTGATTTGTCGACATAGACCTTGCCGCCTTTCATGACAAAGCTCACGTGCTGGGTGACGGTGATGTCTTCCAAGGGGTTTCCCGGCACCGCGATGATGTCGGCGAGCTGACCCGCCGCGAGCCGGCCGCGATCGGTCGAGTTGATCAGCTCGGCCGCGGTCACCGTGGCCGCCCGCAGCACCGCCAGCGGCGGCAGCCCCCAGTTGACAAGGGTGACAAGTTCGTCGGCGTTGCGGCCGTGCGGGATCGCGGGCGCGTCGGTGCCCACCGCGATCTTCACGCCCGCCTCGTACGCCGCCACGATCGAGGTGCGCGCCTTCGGGAACATCTCGGCCGCCTTGGCCTGCAGCTCGGGCGGGGCGTGCGAAACGTCCATGGCGTCCCCGTCGGCGAGGCGCCGCGTGCTGACCAGGAAGGTGCCGTGCTCGACCAGGGACGCGATCGCCTCGTCGTCGATCAAGAAGCCGTGCTCGATGCAGTCGATGCCGGCGTCGACGGCATGCTTGACCGCCTCGGCCCCGTGCGTGTGCGCGGCGACGCGCAGCCCGCGCCGGTGCGCCTCGTCAACGATCGCGCGCAGTTCCTCGTCGGAATAGTGTTGTGCGCCAGGCGGACCGGTCAGCGACATCACCCCGCCCGAGCAACAGACCTTGATCAGCTCGGCGCCGTGTTTGATCTGGTAGCGCACGGCCTTGCGAATTTCGTCGATGCCGTTGGCGATGCCCTCTTCGACGGTCAGCTCCAGCGCGTGGGGCGCGAACGCCGCGAACATCGTGGGGTCCAGGTGGCCGCCGGTGGGGGTGATGGCGTGCCCGGCCGGCACGACGCGCGGACCGTCGATCCAGCCCGCGTCGATGGCCTTGCCCAGCGCGACGTCCAACAGGTAGCCGCCGGTCTTGACGAACAGGCCGAGGTTGCGCACGGTGGTGAATCCGGCGCGCAGCGTGCGCCGCGCGTTGCCGACCGCGCGCAACACCCGCGTCGGCGGGTCGTCCTGAACCTGGGACAGGCCGGGCTTTTCGCCGCGGCCGCCCATCAACAGGTTGACCTCCATGTCCATCAGCCCCGGAAGCAGGATCGCCTCGCCGAGGTCGACGAGCTCGCCCTCCGGCTCGCCGCCGACCCGCACGATCCGGTCGCCCTCCACCTGGACGACGCCGGGGGAGACGATCTCGCCGGCGTCGACATCGAGCAGCCCGGCGGCCTTGAGCGTCAACACCGGTCAGATCACCGGCTCCCGGATGCACTCCACCCAGGCCGCGCCGCTGTCGGGCACCCTCGGCTGTTTCCAGGCCTCGATCGGAAACGACACCATGACGAGCGACTGCATCATGTGCATGAGAGCCTTTGCGTCCTCGGGGAGATCGTCGAGTGGGTATCTGTCACAGTAGGCGATCACGTCGTCGAGGCGGGGGAAGGCCACGTCGTAGAAGGCCTGCATCTCGGCCATCGTCGAGGACAGCCGCTTGGCGTAGCGCTCGGGTTCGGTGGCCAGGTCCCAGCCCAAAAAGGGCTCGAGGTCGGCGAATTCAGCGGGCAGCAGCGACGTGGCCATTGTTCTGATACTCCTTGACGTAGTCACCGGTCGTCTTGTGCAGATGACGGATCAAGACTTCCTGGTCGCACAGCAGGAATTCCGTGACGGCCCGCGTGCCGATCATGGTCTGGGTCGCTTCCAGCGTGTTGGCGTCCTGCAGCGCGTACTCCTTGAAGGTCACGGCGGCCAACTCCTGGGCAAGCCGCTCCCGCGCATTGCGCGGCGGGACGAAATACAGCGTGCACTCGAAGATGTGCTTGTCCACGGCGGTCGGCCAGTAGTGGTAGGTCAAATACCAGCCCGGCTCCCAGATCAGCAGCATGAAGTTCGGGTAGAACAGCCACGAATCGATGCCCCACTGCGGCACCCTCTTCACGTTGACGCCCGGTGGCAGGTCGAGGTTTTCGATGATCTCCGGCTTGTCCCATGGGCCGAACAGGCCGCTGCGCAACACCTGGTCCATCGGCTTCACCATGGACATGTCCGGGGGCGGCGCCTGGCCGCCCCACGTCGACTGCAGATTGTGCGGGCCGGCCAACTCGTAGTGCAGCGCCTCATAACCGTACTTCTGGATCTTGGCGGCTTCTTCCTTGGTGTACTGGCCCTGGTGCAGGATCGGCGCGTGGTAGAACTCGACGAACGCGTCGATGAACAGCTTCCAGTTGCTGCCGACCTCGGCGCGGTAGGAGTACGTCTCGGTCATCTCGCCGAAGGGGTAGCCCTCGATGCTCTTGGCCAGTGGCCCGAGGTAGTCGACGAGCGGCGCCGCGTTCTGGTCGAAGTTGATGAATATGAAACCTTCCCACACCTCGCATCGGACCGGCGCCAGGCCGAAGTTGCCCTTGTCGAGGTTGAAGAACTCGTCTTCCTGCTGGACGAAGGTCAGGTCACCGTCGAGGCTGTAGCGCCAGGCGTGGTACTTGCAGGTGAACTGCCGGCAGGTACCGGAGGTCTCCTCGTTCGGGAAGTCGTTCCACACCAACTTGTTTCCGCGGTGGCGGCAGACGTTGTGATACGCCTTGACCGATCCGTCCTTCGTCTTGACGATGATGACCGACGTGCCCTTGCCCGCCGACGGCAGTTCCCGGGTGAAGTAGCTGCCGGTGCGCGGGAGGCGATTGATCCGCCCGACGTTGAGCCAGGTCTTCCTGAAGACGGCGTCGCGTTCGGCGTCGAAGAACGCCGGATCGATCGAGTCGGTGTAATCGACAGGCGCCGTGCCGAGTTCGGGGTAGTTCTCTGTCCAGCTGCCTGCGGCCGGCTTGGGGAAGTGGGGCACCTTTCTACCTCTCTCAGTGGTTCCGATCGGCGTTTTCGAGCTGTACGCCAAAAGTGTTGAAGGCCATGGCCAGCGTGGCGTAGCAGCCGACCGTGAAGACGAAATCCATCCGCTGCCGGTCGTCGAGGCGCTCGCCGAGCGCGGCCCAGGTCTCGTCGGACAGTCGCGATTTGTCGTCAAGTTCGTCGACGGCGGTGATCACCGCGCGATCGAACTCGTCCAAGTCGCCGGCGCTCTCGCCGG
The DNA here is from genome assembly GCF_001667735.1 of Mycobacterium sp. E183. Lineage (GTDB taxonomy): Bacteria > Actinomycetota > Actinomycetes > Mycobacteriales > Mycobacteriaceae > Mycobacterium. The sequence continues at coordinate 75,703 of NZ_LZJN01000057.1, read as the reverse complement.
CATCACCAACTACGGCGGCGATCTGATCGTCGGTGATTCCCTCGTCCCTGGCCATGCGGGCGTGGTGAGACCACTCGTAGGCGCATTCGCGACGATGCGCCACGCGCAGGATGGCCAGCTCGCGGACGCGCGCCGGCAGCGTGGACGAGGTCAAGAGATGAACGTTGAACCGCAGAAACGCCTTGGCCAGCGCCGGGTGGCGGGCGAGGGTGCTGAGCGCGTTGTTGGCAGCCGGGTCACGCATCGCCGAGAGCGCCTTGTGGGTGGTTTCGTCCCACTGATCGGCCGGCAGCGGCGGCAACCGCATCCGAGCTCTCCTCTCGCCATCCTCCCCGCCACCTCTCGGCCAGGGAGAATCAGATTCTCATTTACAACCAATAGAGTTGCACGAATCGCGCGGCCGGTCAATGCCGGCGGGAGGGGTCTCGCCCGGCCGGGATGCCGCGCGCGCACGCGGCGTCCAAAACGGCTCCCTTCCTGCGAAAATGTCCGCGGCCGCGCGGGGCTCGCCGACAACGAGGCCGGCTACCTCGGCGCGTCCTCGTCCCGGGGCGGGCGGTTTATGGGCGTGTTCCGCCACCGGTGGGGCGGGCGAAAGCCGGTCGTGGCGTCGGCTGGATGTTGATTCTCGCTTGGCGAGAAGATAGTTTTCATTTTAGTGATCTTGGCACGGGACAGCGATTCGCCGAGGCTGCGTGGGAGCGGAACCGGATAGGCGGACCCGACGGAAGGGCAACGGCCATGAACAAAGAAGACATGATCCTGATCAGCGTCGACGACCACACCGTTGAGCCGCCGGACATGTTCAAGAACCACCTGCCGAAGAAGTATCAGGACGACGCGCCGCGGCTGGTGCACAACGCCGACGGTTCGGACATGTGGAAGTTCCGCGACACCGTCATCCCCAACGTCGCGCTCAACGCCGTCGCCGGTCGGCCGAAGGAGGAGTACGGCATCGAGCCGACGGGGCTCGACGAGATCCGGCCGGGTTGTTACAACGTCGACGAGCGCGTCAAGGACATGAACGCCGGCGGCATCCTGGCCTCGATCTGCTTCCCGTCCTTCCCGGGCTTCGCCGGGCGGCTGTTCGCCACCGACGACAACGACTTCTCGATCGCGCTGGTGCAGGCCTACAACGACTGGCACATCGACGAGTGGTGCGGCGCCTATCCCGCGCGCTTCATCCCGATGGCGATCCCGGTGATCTGGGATGCCGAGGCGTGCGCCGCCGAGGTGCGGCGGGTGTCGAAGAAGGGCGTGCACGCGCTGACCTTCACCGAAAACCCGGCCGCGATGGGCTATCCCAGTTTCCACGACGAGTACTGGAACCCGCTGTGGAAAGCGTTGGTGGAGACCGACACCGTGATGAACGTGCACATCGGGTCCTCGGGCCGGTTGGCCATCACCGCGCCGGACGCGCCGATGGACGTGATGATCACGCTGCAGCCGATGAACATCGTGCAGGCCGCCGCCGACCTGTTGTGGTCGCGGCCGATCAAGGAGTACCCGGACCTGAAAATCGCGCTGTCCGAGGGCGGAACGGGCTGGATCCCCTACTTCCTCGAGCGCGCCGACCGGACCTACGAGATGCACTCCGCCTGGACGCACCAGAACTTCAAGGGCAAGCTGCCCAGCGAGGTCTTCCGCGACCACTTCCTGACCTGCTTCATCAGCGATAAGGTGGGCGTGGCGCTACGCAACATGATCGGCATCGACAACATCTGCTGGGAAGCCGACTACCCGCACAGCGACTCGATGTGGCCGGGCGCGCCGGAAGAGCTGTGGGACGTACTGAGCATCAACAACGTTCCCGACGATGAGATCAACAAGATGACGCACGAGAACGCCATGCGCTGGTACTCGTTCGACCCGTTCACGCACATTTCGCGCGAACAGGCGACGGTCGGTGCGCTGCGCAAGGCCGCCGAGGGGCACGACGTGTCCATCAAGGCGAAGGGCCACGACAAGGACAGCCGGGGCGGCTCGTCCTTCGCGGAATTCGCGGCCAACGCGAAGGCCCTCAGCGGCAACAAGGATTAACGGTCCCGTTCCCGGGCGAGCAGACGCAGAATCGCACTGCGCGGGCCGCGATCGTGCGATTCTGCGTCTGCTCGCGCTTGATGGAGGTGCGCCAATGCCCAGCGCCGGAATGAACTTCGAGCTGACCGATGATCAGGAGCTGATCCGCCGGTCCGTCGCCGAGCTGGCGCGCAAGTTCGACGACCAGTACTGGATGGAAAAAGACCAGGCCCACGAATTCCCTTCCGAGTTCTATCAGGCCATCGCCGACGGCGGCTGGCTCGGCATGACGATCCCCGCCGAGTACGGCGGTCACGGCCTCGGGATCACCGAAGCCACCATCCTGCTGGAAGAGGTCGCGAAGTCCGGCGGCGCCATGAACGCCGCCAGCGCGATTCACCTGTCCATCTTCGGCATGCAACCGGTGGTGGTGCACGGCTCCGACGAACTCAAGGCGCGCACGCTGCCCAAGGTCGCCACCGGCGAGGTGCACGTCTGCTTCGGCGTGACCGAACCCGGTGCGGGGCTGGACACCTCGCGCATCACCACCTTCGCCAAACGCGACGGCGACCGCTACATCGTCAACGGCCGCAAGGTGTGGATCTCCAAAGCCATGGAGTCGGACAAGATCCTGCTACTCACCCGCACCCAGAGCTACGAGGAAGTGTCCAAGAAGACCGATGGGATGACGTTGTTCATCACCGACCTCGACCGCAGCAGGGTCGACGTCCGCCCCATCCGCAAGATGGGCCGCAACGCGGTCAGCTCCAACGAATTGTTTATCGACAATCTCGAGGTTCCGGTCGAGGACCGAATCGGCGAGGAGGGCAAGGGATTTCAGTACATCTTGGACGGCCTCAACCCGGAGCGGATGCTGATCGCCGCCGAGGCGCTCGGCATCGGCCGGGTGGCGCTGGACAAGGCGGTGAAATACGGCAACGAGCGTGAGGTCTTCGGCCGGCCCATCGGCATGAACCAGGGCCTGCAATTCCCGCTCGCCGACTCGCTGGCACGCCTCGACGCCGCCGAGTTGATGCTGCGCAAGGCGACCTGGCTGTACGACAACGGCAAACCCTGTGGGCGCGAGGCGAATACCGCGAAATACCTGTGCGCCGACGCCGGCTTCACCGCCGCGGACCGGGCGTTGCAAACCCACGGCGGCATGGGTTACGCGGAGGAGTACCACATCACCCGCTACTTCCGCGAGGCCCGGCTGATGAAGATCGCGCCGGTCAGCCAGGAGATGATCCTGAACTTCCTGGGATCCAACGTGTTGAAACTGCCGAGGAGCTATTGACCGCGCCCGACGAGCACGTGCTGCTGTCCGAGGACCGCGACGGCGTACGCACGCTCACGCTCAACCGCCCGCGCCGCAAGAATGCGATCAACCCCGAACTGTGGATCGCGTTGCGGGACGCGCTGCAGGCCGCCGGCCACGACCGCGGCGTGCGCGCGCTCGTGCTCACCGGCTCCGGCGGCAGCTTCTGCTCCGGTGCGGACATCTCGGTCCCCGACGACATTCATCCGACCTACAAGCTGCAGCGTTTGACCGACGTGGCGCTGGCCCTGCACGAGCTTGCGATGCCGACCATCGCCAAGGTGGCCGGAGTGGCCGTCGGGGCGGGATGGAACCTCGCGCTGGGATGCGACTTCGTCGTGGCAACGCCGGAATCGAAGTTCTGCCAGATCTTTTCCAAGCGTGGTCTGTCGATCGACCTCGGCGGATCGTGGTTGCTGCCCAAACTCGTTGGCCTGCAACAGGCCAAGCGGCTCGCGCTGCTCGCCGAGACGATCGACGCCGAGGAGGCGCACGCGCTGAACTTGGTGACGTGGCTGGTGCCGGCCGCGGAGATCGACGCCTTCGTCGACGATCTCGCCCACCGGCTGGCGGCCGGCCCGCCGATCGCCCTCGCCCACACCAAGGCCCTGCTGAACGAGGGTGCGGACAGCACGTTGCGCGACGCACTGGCCAACGAGGCCCGCGCCCAGGTCGGTAATTTCGCGACGGCCGACGCGTCCGCCGCCTATGCCGCCTTCGCGCAGCGGCGGGAGCCGTCGTTTACTGGCCGGTGGGCGCTATCGAAATCCAAGGAAGCGGAGTAGGGAAATGCGGGAAACAGTCATCGTCGAAGCCGTGCGCACCGCGGTGGGCAAGCGCAACGGCGGCCTGGCCGGGATGCACGCCGCGGACCTGTCGGCCGTCGTCCTCAACGAACTGCTGGAACGCACGGGAGTCGGCCCGGAGATGGTCGACGACGTGATCTGGGGATGTGTGTCCCAGGTCGGCGACCAGTCCAGCAACATCGGCCGCTACGCGGTCCTGGCCGCCGGCTGGCCGGAGACCATCCCCGGGACCACCGTGAACCGCGCGTGCGGCTCGAGCCAGCAGGCGCTCGACTTCGCCGTGCAGGCGGTCATGTCCGGCCAACAGGACGTCGTGGTCGCAGGCGGTGTCGAGGTCATGAGCCGCGTCCCGCTCGGCTCGGCCCGGGCGACCGGCATGCCGTACGGCCCCAAGGTTCTCGCCCGCTACGACGACTTCTCCTTCAACCAGGGCCTGTCGGCGGAGATGATCGCCAAGAAGTGGGGTTTTTCCCGCACCCGGCTCGACGAGTACTCCGCGCAATCCCACGAACGGGCCGCGGCGGCCCAGGACGCCGGCGCGTTCACCGACCAGATCGTGCCGGTGTTCACCGGCGACGACACGGTCGTCGCCGCCGACGAGGGAGTGCGGCGGGGGACCACGGTCGAGAAACTCAGCGGACTCAAGCCCGCCTTCACCGAAGACGGCGTCATCCACGCGGGCAACTCCTCGCAGATCTCCGACGGCGCCGCCGCGCTGCTGGTGACGACCGCGGAGATGGCGGTCGAACTGGGGCTCACCCCGTTGGTGCGGTATCTGGCCGGCGCGGTGACCGGCGCCGATCCCGTCCTCATGCTCACCGGGCCCATCCCTGCGACCGAAAAGGTGCTGAAGAAGGCCGGGGTCCCACTCTCCGAGGTGGGCGCGTTCGAGGTGAACGAGGCCTTCGCGCCGGTGCCGCTCGCCTGGCTCGCCGAGACGGGGGCCGAACCCGAGCGGGTGAACCCGCTCGGCGGCGCCATCGCTCTGGGGCACCCGCTGGGCGCATCCGGGGCCGTGTTGATGACGCGGATGGCGCACCATATGCGCGCCAACGGAATCCGCTACGGGCTGCAGACCATGTGCGAGGGTGGCGGGACCGCCAACGCCACCCTGGTCGAGCTGGTCCGCTAGCGAAGGCGCCGCCGCGCGCCGAAAAAGGTCTCCTGCGTGACCCTTGTCGCAGCGGCCGAACTAACCTACTGTGTGTTCACTAGGTTGGTTCCGCCCGCCGATCGGCCGAAGGAGTCCGGTGCCCGACGCACGGCGTTACGACACGTTGCTCGCCAAAGGTGAGGACCGCAAGCAGCGGATCCTCGACGTCGCGCAACGGCTGCTCACCCGCAACGGCTGGCGCAGCACGACCCTGGCCCAGATCGCCGGCGAGGCCGGGGTCACCCCCGCGGGATTGCTGCATCACTTCGAGTCCAAAGAGCAGCTGCTGCATGCCGTCCTCGACGCCCGCGACCTCGACGACGACCTGCACGCCGACCGGACCGGTGATCTCTTCGCCCAGATCGCGCAGGTCGCCGACCGGTTCAGCCGGGCACCCGAACTCGTCGGAACGTTCACGGTGTTGCTGGTGGAGAACATCCTGCCCGACGCTCCACTGCACGACCGGATGCTGGCCCGGCACCGCGCCGCGACCGACATCGTCGCCGACCTCATCCGCCGCGGGCAGGCCGATGGCCGGTACCGGGCGGACGTCGACCCCGCCGTCAAGGCGGTAGAGATTCTCGCCTTCGTCCACGGAATGGAAACCACATGGTTGCTCGATCCATCGATACCGCTAACCGAGGTGTTCAAGCAGTACGCCGAGACGCTGGCGCGGGACTTCGCCCCGTAGAAGGGCCGCGCGAGGACATGAGATACCGGCTCGACGTGGTCGCGGGCACCGCGGTCGACGTGGTGCGGTTCGCCGGCGGCTGGCTCTTCGACCGGGCGATGGCGGGGTGGGACGTCACCGTGCTGCTGGCCGACCTGGCCGGCCACGCCGACGACCGGCCGCTGGAGATCCTGGGCGCCCGGGTGGTCGACCTCGAAGACGCTTTGGCGTCGGTGGAGTCGCGTCCTCGTCCCCAGGCCCTGGCCGCCGCGGCTGACCTGTTCGGATGCGACTCGCGGGTACGGCAAGGGGTGCTGCAGGCCCTGGACCACGGGGTCACCGAGGTCACGCTGTGGGGGGAGACGTGGCCCGCCGAACTCGACGACAGCGTTGGCCTGGTGCAGCACCGGCTGAGCATGGCCGCCCGCACGTTCAAGGCCCAGGCCCTGGCCGCCGCCGCTCTCCCGGACAGCTCGATCGGTCAGGTCGAAACCTTCCGCAGCGGGCTGCTCGCATGGCCATCGGTGGCCGCCGACCTGATCCCCGCCGGCTGACGGGCAGTCGGCGCCCGCGCCCGCTCCGATGCCCCCTCGTTGACGACCACCAGGCCGTATGGAAATGTAATACTCATCTGCGAGAGGCACGTTCTCACTAGCCGAGATTCAAGGAGCAGGAGATGGCGAACGAATTCTCCGAGTTGGACTTCTTCCGCGGCAGCGAGCTCATCGAGGACCCGTACCCCTACTACGAGGCGCTGCGCCGCCAGTGCCCGGTGACGCGCGAACCCCATCACGACGTCACGATGATCACCGGTTGGGACGAGGCTTGCGCGGTCCTCAACGACGCCGAGACGTGGTCCTCCTGCATCTCGGTGACCGGTCCGTTTCCCGGCTTCCCGGTGCCTCTGGAGGGTGACGACATCACCGAGCTGATCGAAAAGCACCGCGACGAGTTGCCGTTCAGCGACCAGCTGCCCACCCTCGATCCGCCGACCCACACCAACCACCGCTCGCTGCTGATGCGGCTGATCACCCCGAAGCGCCTCAAGGAGAACGAGGACGCCATGTGGGTGCTCGCCGACCAGGTACTCGACACGTTCCTCGCGCCAGGGCACGGCGACTGGATCAAGGGCTTCGCCGGCCCGTTCACGCTGCTGGTCATCGCCGACCTGCTCGGCGTGCCCGAGGAGGATCGCGACAAGTTCGTCAAGGGGATCCGCGACCATTCCGGTGGCGGCGTCGGGGGCACCAAGGGCTCGCTGGCGCACAGCCCGCTGGAATTCCTCTACGGTCTCTTCTCCGACTATGTCCGTGACCGCAGGCGCGAGCCGCGCGACGACGTGCTGACCGGGCTGGCCACCGCCACCTACCCGGACGGCTCGACGCCCGACGTCGAAGACGTGGCCCGCGTCGCCAGCAACGTCTTCTCGGCGGGCCAGGAGACCACCGTCAGGCTGCTTGGCGCGGCCCTGCAGACCCTCGGGGAGCGGCCGGACATTCAGGCTCAGTTGCGCAAGGACCGGAGCCTGATCCCCAACTTCATCGAGGAGTCGTTGCGGCACGAGAGCCCGGTCAAGGGCGACTTCCGATTGAACCGGGTGCCCGCCAACGTCGGGGGCGTCGACCTGCCGGCGGGAACCACCGTGATGGTCGTGCAGGCGGCCGCCAACCGCGACCCCCGCCGGTTCGACGATCCCGCCACCTTCGACCCGGCCCGCAAGAACGCCCGTCAGCACATCTCGTTCGGGCGCGGCATCCACAGTTGCCCCGGCGCCCCGCTGGCCCGCGCCGAAACACGGGTGGCGATCGAGCGCCTGCTCGACCGGACGTCGGATATCCGGATCGACGAGAAGGCGCACGGCCCGGCGAATGACCGCCGCTACCAATACGTTCCGACTTACATCCTGCGCGGCCTGACCGAGCTGCACCTGGAGTTCACGCGGACATGAAAGTCACCGTCGACGACCAGCGCTGCCGCGGCCACGGCGTCTGCACGACGCTGTGCCCAGAAGTCTTCAGCCTCACCGACGACGGCTACGCCGAGGCGATAGCATCCGACGTCCCAACGGAATTCGAAGCGGCCACCCAAGAGGCCATCGAGTGCTGTCCCGAGCAGGCGATCAGCAAAACCTAATCCAGTCAAGGAGATTCAGTGGCGAAAGGGTACGTCATCCTCACGGAAGCCATCAAGGATCCGGAGGGTATGAAGGCCTATGCGCAGGCGGCCGGTTCGGCGATGGCCGGGGCCACCATTCTGGCGGTGGACGCGGCTCCCCAGGTGATCGAGGGCAGCTGGCACGGCGACCAGACCGTCGTGCTGGAATTCGAATCGGTGGACGCGGCCCGCGCGTGGTACGAGTCCGAGGGCTACCAGAAGGCGGCGAAACTTCGGCAGGAAGCGGCGGACTGCAACGCCGTCATCCTTTCCGGATTCTGATCGCTACTCGCCCACAATCGAAATGGCCTGCCGCGGGCACTGACGAACGGCCTCACGAACGTCGTGTTCGTTCTCCGGGGTGACTTCCTCCTGCAAGACGGTCAGCATGTCGTCGTCGCCGAGGAGAAAGATCTCCGGGTTGATGCCCATGCAGACGCCGTTGCTCTCGCAGAGCCCCCAATCGACTTCGATCTTCTTCGTCACCGCAACCCCCTTACCGAAGCACCTTGACGGGCACGTTCTTCCAGCCCGCGACGTTTTGCATGGTTACCCGTTTGCAGCCCGCCCAGTCCACCTCGTAGCGCGGCATGAAGTCGAGGAGCCGCTCGAGCGCGATCCTGCTTTCCATGCGTGCCAGCGCGGCGCCGAGGCAGCTGTGAATCCCATACCCGAGGCCAAGGTGCTGGGCCTCGGTCTGGTCACGCTCGATGTCGAACGTGTCGGCGTCGGTGAAGGCCTCCGGATCGCGGTTGGCTGCCGCGCCACAGAGAAACACCGGCTTGCCCGGAGGGATCACGCCACCGCTGACGTGCGCCTCTTTGAGCGTGTAGCGGACGTTGTACTGCACCGGCCCCTCGTAGCGCAGCAGCTCCTCCACCGCGCCCGGGATCTTGTCGCGATCCTCCTGTAGCTTCTGCCACTGGTCCGGGTGACGGGCGAAGATCACCGCCGCGTTGCCGAGCAGCTTGGTGACGGTCTCGGCGCCCGCTCCGCCCAAAAGGGTCGCGAACCCGCAGATCTCGATGTCGTCGAGCTTGCGTAGCTGGCCGTCCTCGCCCGGGACCTCGGCCGCGATCAGGCGGCTGATCATGTCGTCCTGCGGTTCCTGGCGGCGCTCCTGCACCAGGCTGAAGTAGTACATCGCCGTGTCGATGTTGGCCTGCATGCCGGCTTCGCTGATCTCGATCTGGCCGGGTTCGTGGGACAGGCTGGTGTCGATCCAGTGGCGCACCTGCTGGCGGTATTCCTCCGGAACCCCGGCCATCCTGGTGATGACTTCCACCGGGAACGGCCCGGAGAAGTCCTGGACCACGTCGAAATTCTCCGGGTCGGCGGCGCCCAGGTACTTGTCGATCACCTCGATGACGGTGTCCCGCTGCGATTGGATCGCCCGCGGGGTGAACGCCTTGTTGAGCAGGCTGCGCATGTGGCGATGCTCGGGCGGATCCATGAAGATGATCGACTTCTGCTCGGGCGAGATGCCCCGGCGCACCATCGCCAGGTCGCAGCCGCGTGCCGAGGAATAGGTCTCGAAGTCTTTGAAAGCCGCCGCGACGTCTTCGTGGCGGGTCAACGCGTAGAAATCCTCTTTTTCGTCGTAGTACAGCGGCGCGTCCTCGCGCATCCGTCGATAGATGTCGAACGGATTGTTGTAGTAGTCCTCGGAGTACGGATCGAAGACGACCTTCGGTTTTGTCACTGAATCCTCCTCAGCGGCGAGGGCGGGCTGAAACCGTTACAGCCGAGTCGTTGACTGTAACGGTAACGGTAATACCTTCGTGACGAACCGGAAAGACCGAAACGCTGGCATCTCAAACCCCGTTCGAGACGCCGACGGCGTTGATCGCGTCATCCAGAGCGCCCAGTTCGCTGCCGAATTCCCTGGCGATGCCACGCACCACGCTGACGTCCTTCTGGACGAATTCACCGGCAACCTCGATGAACGACGCGACGGAACCGGCCGCCGCCGCGAGACCGAGGACACGACTGGTTGCGCTGCCCTGCGCCAAGGCGGCCAACATCGTCGCCTCCGGCACGCCAAGTCGCTCACCCAATCGCACGGCCTCCGCGAGCAGCCCGATATGGCCCGCGAACAACGCGTTGTTGACCAGCTTCACCTTTTGGCCGGAGCCACGCGGGCCCACGTGGAGAACCGGGTCTCCGTAGCAGGCCAGCACCGCCCGCACCCGCGCCACGGCGTCCTCCGTGCCGCCCACGAACAGCGTGAGCCGGCCGGCCGCCACGTCGTGCGGGCCGCCGCTGACCGCGGCATCGATGACGTCGACGCCTTCCGCTTGTGTGGCGACCGCGTCGATCGTGTTCGGGCCGGCGGTGGTGTGCACCACCAGCGCCGACCCGGGCGGCATGGCGGACAGCAGCCCGCCGTGCAGGCATACGTCGCGCACCTGCTCGTCGGTGAACACGCAAAGCACCACCACGTCGGCGCGTGCACCCGCCTCGACCGGGTCGCCGACCGCGCGCGCACCGAGCTGCTCGAGATCGCTTCGCTTTTCAGTGGTCCGGCCCAAGGCCCGGACGTCGTGTCCGGCCGCCACCAGTCGGGCCACCATGGGGCGGCCCATCCGTCCGGCGCCGACGAACCCGACCCTCACCTCGGATGCCCCATGAGGCCCAGCGCGGCGTCGGCCGCGTCCAGGACGGCGCCGCCGTTCGCGCCGGCTCGGTCGGCCAGGTCCACCACCAGGCGGACGTCCTTTTGCAGCAGCGTCCCGGCCACCCCGGCAAGCTGGTCCAGTCCGCCGATGCCGCCAAGGGCGTTGAGCGCGAAGCTGTTTCCACTGCTGCGCGAGACCACTTCGGTGAGACGGTCCGGGTCGACGCCGAGGGCGCCGGCCAGTGAGAGCGCGGTGGCCGCGGTGCCCAGGTGGGCGGTGAAGAGCAGGTTGTTGAGCAGCTTCGTGGTTTGACCGGAACCGAGCTCGCCGAGGTGCACGACCGGATCGGCATAGGTGGCGAAGACCGGGCGGCACCGCTCGACGACGTCGGCGTCGCCGCCCACCATCACCAGCAGGCGCCCTTCGGACGCGGCTCCCCCGCCCCCGCTCACGGGCGCGTCGACCACCGAAATCCCTTTGGCCGCGGCTTGGTTCGCCAGTCCCCGGCAGGTGTTGGGATGCACGGTGCTGTGGATCGCGATGACACCACCCGGCTTCATCGCGGCCAGCACGCCGCCCTCACCCGACGTGATCTCCTCGATGTCTGCATCACCCACGACGCAGAGGCAGACCAGATCGCTGGCCGCGGCGAGCTCGGCCGGTGACTCGGCGATCTTCGCCGCGGTGTCGGCGAACGCCTCGAGGGTTGCGGGTCGGCGTGCCCACAGCGTCGTCTCGTAGCCGCCCTCGACGATCCGCCTCGCCATGGGGCCGCCCTGACTGCCCAGGCCGATGAATCCGACCCTCATCCGGTGGCCTCTTCCGAACCCGATGCCGTCACGCATTCGTCGACGAACGCGAGGACCTCCGCGTGATAATCCGCGGCGGTGTGGCCGAGGCTGATGTTGTGTCCCGCCCCGGGCTGCCGGTGCACGGTGAAGCGCGGCGCGGCGGAGAACATCGCGGTGATCTGCTGCACCGCCGAATCGTCGGCCTGCCAGACCTTCTCGTGTTCGGCGATGCTGAAGTGGACAGGCACCCGCACGGCCGGGGCCAGCGTCGGGAATGTCTGGCGCGCCCAGTCCGACACCATTTGGTCCTCATACGAAGGCGCAGAAGGGGACACCGTCGCGCCGCCGAGAACCTCGGGCGGATACAGGTGTTCCGGGCTCCACAGCAGCTCGCGCATGCCCGGTGGACGTCGTTCGCGGGTCGCCGTTTTGAGTATCTCCTTGGCGGCGGGGTGGTAGTGCCGACCGGTGCCGGCCAATTCGATGCCGAGCAGATCGGCACCGCGCTCGTCGGCGGCCATCCGCATCGTCAGCTCGCAGCCGCCCGAATGCCCCATCACGAACAGGCCCGCGCCGCTTGATCGTTCACCGAGGATGCGCTCGACCGCACCGTACGCCAGGTTGACGCGCTGATCGCCCTCGGCCATCGCCTCCGGATAGGGCGCGGAGCTGCCGTAGCCCGGCCGGTCGATCGCCACCACGGTGAATCCGGCCGCCGCGCCGGTCCGCAACAGCGAATACGACGGATGCCCCGGACAGTCGAAATACATTGCGGTGGTTCCCCCGCCGTGGATCGCCACGATCACGGCCTTGGGTTCGTCGGCCTCGGCGACCAGCGCCGACATCGGTACGCCGTTGACGATCACCAGCCGGGGCCGCGGCGTTTTCATGCGTCGGCCCGCAGTAAGAGCACCCCGCTGGGGGTGAGGCCGCCGCTGCTGACCACGCCGACGCGGGCGTCGGCGACCTGGCGATCGCCGGCCTCCCCGCGCAGCTGGGTGATGGCCTCGTGGACGAGGCCCATGCCATGGGTGCGCCCGTGCGACAGCTGGCCGCCGTGGGTGTTCAGCGGCAGCAGGCCGTCACGGGCGATGTTCTTGCCGCCGTCCAGGAACTCTTTGGCCTCGCCGATTCCGCAGAATCCCAGCGCCTCGATCCAGGACAAACAGTTCATGGTGAAGCCGTCGTAGAGCTCGGCGACGTCGACGTCGTCGGGGCGCAGGGAGGTTCTCGTCCACACGTGCGCCGCCTGACCCAGCACCTGCGGTTCGTGGGTGAGAGTGCTTTGGTCCCAGTCGATTCGCTCGATGATCTGCGTGCCCACCGCCTCGACCAGGACGGGTGGTTTGGCGAGGTCGCGCGCGGTGTCGACGGCGGAGACGATGACGGCGATCGCGCCGTCGCAGGGTACGTCGCAGTCATAGAGGCCGAACGGCGTGGTGATCGGCCGCGCGTTGAGGTAGTCGTCCATCGTCATCGGCGAGCGGTAGATGGCGGTCGGGTTGAGTTCGGCGTTGGCCCGCTGATTCAGCGCGATCCAGCCCAGCGTCTCTTTAGTGGTGCCGTAGCGGTGAAAGTGCCGCTGCGCGTTCATCGCCAAGGTGTGCGCCGCGGAAGTCGCCCCGAATGGCATCTGCCAGCCGGACATTCGGCCCGCTGAACCATGGGTCGGGCTGATTTTGCCCTGCTTCATCAGCTCGCCGTGGGTGGCTTCCCACACCGTCCGGAAGCACAGCACGTGCCGGGCCAGCCCGCAGGCGACCGCAAGCATCGCGGCGATCAGGGAGCCACCCGGGCCGAACGTTTCCATCGCGCCGTTGTGCCAAGTCGGCCGGATGCCGAGCGCGGCCTCGAGGGCGGTGGTGCCCCCCTCGCCCATGCCCGCCACGGTGATGGCGCCGGGATAGGTGGACAGGCCGTCGATGTCGGCGAATGTCAGGCCGGCGTCGGCGATGGCCGCTTCGCACGCCTGCACGGTCAGCGCCAACGGGGGCTGCATCAGCCGGCGACCGATCGGCGACATGCCGATCCCGGTCAGTGCGACCTTGTCTTCGAACTTCTCCCGGGTGAGCATGGGGCGCACGTGTTCGCCGAAGCGCTCCGGCGCTATCTCATCGGTGGGCAATGGGCCGGCTTCGGCATCGTGTACCGGCCGGAACAATGGAAACCACACGTCCTCGACGTGTTCGAAGACAACCTCGACCTGTTGGCCGAGTTCGAGCCGATCGGGCTCGCACTCGATGATGTTGGTGGTCAACCGAATCCGCGGATCTTCGGCGATTGCCACCTGCGCGATGACGTAGGGCGCGGCCAGCCCTGGCAGGCTGAACCGTTCGTTGATGGTGAACCCGGCGAGCGTTGCCCTGCCGGAGACCGCTCGCACCCCGACATCGGTTGAACGGCAATACCGGCACACCGGCGCGGGCGGATGGATCAGGGATTGGCAGGCCTGGCACTCCTGCAGGCGCAGTCTGCCGTCGGCTCCCGAGGTCCAAAAGAACTCGTTGTCCTGCGTGATCAGGGGCAGCGGTCGGCCCGGTGCTGCTGACACGTCACCTCCGCGCATCGAGCGGGTCCAGGGTGCGGCTTGGTAGGACCGTTATACGAATTGGAGAATTACGTTATCACTCGTACGCAGGTGCGATCGAGACGGTATTGGTCTTGTTTCCGGGGACGGTGGCCGCCGCCGGGACGACCGGTCAGTAGGGCACCCAGACGCCGGTGAAATAGGTACCCCACTGGTGAAAGCCGGCATTCCACATCGGTTCGTTCGGTGACCACCATGGCCGCGGTGGTGGTGGCGGCGGCACGTCCTGTGCGGCGAATGGCGGCGCGTATGGCGGCGGCAGTGTGTACCAGTCCGGTAGGACCGGTGGCGGCGTGCACTCGAGCGTCGCCGGATTGAACGACATGTTGCGATCGCAGTCCGCCGAGCTGATTCCCGGCGTCGCGATCACCGCGACGGCCGCCGGTGCGAGCGCGACCGCTATGACGGCGGTCAGGCGACGAATAAACCACCTCATCGTGTGCCTCCCGATGGGCCATCCTGGCTGGTTCAGCTTATTCCGTCGAGACCGCCTAGACCATGGTCAGGAAGTTTCGCGGCACCCCGTTCAGCGGGTGAATCCCCACTCCGCCTCGTTCTCTTCGGTTTTGAGGTGCTCGGCCGGATCTTCCGCATCGGTGAGTGGTGGGTGCGCGGCGGGCGAGGTGCGTTCCCCGATTTCCGCGATGGCGTGCACCGGGCAGTCCATCAGGGCGCGCATCACCGCGTCGCGGTCCGACTCCGCCACGGTGCCATCGCCGATGAGGGAGGCGTAGCCCCAATCGTCCAGCGAGAAGTATCCGGGCGCGTACTTGGCGCAGATGCCGAAACCGTCGCAAACCGTGCGATCCAAGCGGATTTTCATGCTTGCCTCGCAGCCTCCGCCTCGTAGGGGCGGTCGCTGCGGAACGCGCCGCGAAAGCAGGCCGGGCACGTGCCCTCCAGGTGCGTGGTCACTTCGCCCGGGAACTGCGCCAGCAGGCTGGCGGCCACATTCGTGGCGGCGTCCAGCGTCGCGCAGGCGCCCCGCCCACGCAGCAGCACCGACCAGCGGCGCAACCGTTGGAGGTCCTCTGCCGTTGCGGCGCCGTCGCGCAACGCACCGGCGACGGCCGCCATCGCCGCGGTTCCGTTGAAGCATGACCCGCATTGGCCGGCGTTCTCGCGGTCGAAGTAGGCCAGCACCGACGCCGCGACCGCGACGGGGCAGTCGTCGGTGATCACCGAGACCGCGCCGCAGCCCAGGCCGCTGCCGAGGCGCCGCATCGTCTCGTGATCCAGGGTTGTCTCGAGCACGGAGCGGTTGAGCAGACCGGCGAAATAGCCGCCCATCAGCGCTCCACGCACCTGGTCCGGCGAAACGCCGTGCAGCGCGAGGAGTTCGGTGAACGGCAGGCCGAGCGGAAGCTCGTAGAGCACCGGCGGCCGGCCGGCGCCGGTTACGGTGGCCAGGAACGTGCCCGGGGATATCGACGTGCCCTGCGAGCGGAACTTCGTCGAGCCGTGGCCCTGCAGGAAGGGGAGATTGGCCAGCGTCTCGACGTTGCTCACCAGCGTGGGCCGTTCGTCGACGCCGGATTCGAAGGGGCGTGGCGGCTTGTCGGTCGGCTTGGCCGGGCCGCCGTTGAGCGCGCGGACGGCCGCGGTCTCCTCGCCGGCCACATACCCGGGTTGCACGGCCAACAGCCCGACCGTGACGCCGACGGTGTCCGGATCGAGCTCGCCGAGCGCGGTCTGGACGCTGTGCGCCGATTCCGGGTCGGACACATATACATAGGCGCGGCCGGCACCCACGACCGCCGCGGCTAGTCGAAGCCCGTCCAGCACCAGATGTGGACGGTTGCGCAGCAGCCACCGGTCTTTGATCGAGGCCGGTTCTCCCTCTTCACCATTCGCGACGACCACGGCGCCGCCGGCAACGCGGCCGTTATCGCGCACCGTGCGCAACTTGATCGCGAGGGGGAAGGCCGCGCCGCCCCGACCGACCAGCCCGCTGACTTCCACTTCGCTCAGCAATCCATCGGCGTCGGCGAGCGGCCGATATCCGCCGCGCTCTCGATACGCCGCGAGATCCTCGGGTGTATGGCCGGTTCGTCCGAAGAGCAATCGGGGTTCGCAGCCGGGGGAGGTGGCGGTGGCGATGGGGGTGGATTGCGCGGTGCTCACGGCCAGCCTGCCATCGTCTTGGTTACGCTTGCGCACGTGCGAACTGCGGTGGTACGCGTCAACGTCGACCCGGAAAGCGTGTCCACGGCGGCGCAGCTACGAGACGGCATGGCGGCGCTCCTTGAGCTCGCGGCGCAAGCGGGCGTCGGCGTGGTCGAGAACGATCTCGTGGCCATGCCCGCGGGGCGCCGCGAAGTCGAATTGTTGATCGCCGCTGAAGACGGCGACGCGGCCAGGCACGTGGCAATGAACCTGTGCGCCAAGGTGTTCGGCGGCACGCCGGTACCGGGGGTGGTCACCTTCATCAGCCGCGGAACCGACGACGACGCCCACGGCGTGCTGTCCGGCTTCGGGCTCGCGGGCGACATCGAGCGGACGCCTGGTGACGACGGATTCGACATCGTGTACGTGACGCTGCGGGAGTCCGACCTGGAACGCATCCCGGAGAGCCGCGTTCACACGGCTCTGGAGGCGTCGCTCAACTGCGAGGTCCACATTCGCACCGTCTAGCGCCATCACGAGCCCAGGAATTCGAGGATCGGGGGCGCCGCCTGTACCCACGTGTCGAACATGTTGAAGTGCTGGACCCGGCCCGCCGCACGGTCCTCGGATGCGCGTTCCCACGCATCCTCCGGCCACGGCGGGTCGATGAGCTTCGATCCCTTGATCAGGCAACTGACCTCGAGCGACGTCCGCTTCGGGTGATCCATGTCGTTCTCGCCGCCGCGAATGATCAACGTGGGGACCTTGATTCGGTCGAACATCTCGTCCTCGACGCCCGGGATCGTCTGTCCGGGCTTGGAGACGAACGCGTTCAGCCAGCGCAGCATCACCTTGAGGAATTCGTCTTTGTCGAAGTCGAGGAACCGCTGCTTGTTGTCGGGGTTCTGCTCGATGCGGTCCCGCCATTCGGCAACCTTCACCACGCCGTCCATGCCGGTACCGCGGACCGCGAGGATGCTCGGGATGATGTAGAAGGAGCCGAGTACGAAGGTGCCGTAGATGCCGCCGACGATGTTCCACACCACCAGCTTGGTGACCATTTCGGGGTAGAGCATGGTGGTCAGCATGGAATCCCGCGCCCCGCCGGATCCCCCGGCGAGGATGCAGCGCTCGAATCCCAGCCCCGTCACCAGCTTGTGCAGTGTCTCGGCGCGCATGTGTGATTCGCTCTGGCCGTAGAACTGCACGTCGGAAGCGCCGCAGTTGGGCCGGTCCCACAGCAGCACGCGGTAGCCGCCGGCGGCCAGCGCGTCCGCGAGCGGCCGCAGGCCCTCGATCTCCTTGCTGAACCGGCCGCCCGGCGTCAACGCGATGAGATCCCCTGAGTCACCGAGGATCTCGTAGACGACATTTCCCCCGTTGATCTCGATAGAAGGCACGCGATTTCTCCTGTGTTAGGCCTGCACCAGAACGTCGTTGCCGACGATGCGCACCGGGTAGGTGCGGATACTCCATTCCGGTTTGACCGCTGTCGTCCCGGTGGCCAGCTCGAAACCCCATTGGTGCCAGGGGCAGTAGATGTACTCCATGTCGCGCACCATCACCGAGTCACCGGGCGCGGTTTCGTCGACGATCGTGCGCCCCCTCGAGCGGCCCGAGCACAACGGACCGCCTTGGTGCGGACAGTAATTCGCGATCGCATAGAAGCTGCCGTTGACGTTGTACACCCCGACGCCGTGCCGGCCGATGGGGACGAGCTTGTGCTTGCCCGGCGGGATCTCGTCCACGGTGGCAACGACATGCTCGCGGCCCTGGGCGAGACGGGGCTCGGGCCGTTTGGCTTGTTCGGTCAACTCAGAGCACCCGGGTCTGACCCTCGAGGACCGGGACGGTCTCCGGCAGGTGGTAGGTCGCAATCCCGTTCTTGTACATCACCGCGTCGCGGGCGTGCTTGGGAAGGTGCTTGACCAACCAGCGGGGGTCGTCGAACGTCCAGTGCGGGTAGTCCGAGGAGAAGAGCAAGATCTTCTCGCACTCCATCCATTCCAGTGCGCGGGTGAGCTCCGTCTTGTCCTCGGGGTAGTCCAGCGGTTGGGTGGTGAACTTGATGTGGTCCTTGACGTACTCCGACGGCTTGCGCTTGATGTCCACCCACGACTTGCGCGCTTCGTAGATCGCGTCCATGCGCCACATCAGCGGCAGGATCCAGCTGAATGCGTGCTCGACGAAGACGATCCGCAGCGACGGGAACCGGTCGAAGACGCCGTCGAAGATCAGGCTCATCACCTGATTGGCGGCCAGCAGCGAGTAGGTCACCATGAAGTCGTGGTTGTAGCTGGGGAAGCCCACCGGCGGGATCGGTAGCTCGTCGTACTGGCTGCGCGACAGGTGGCAGCTCACGGTGATGTCGTGCTTGGTGGCCGCGGCCCAGATGGGGTCGTATTTGGGATGGCCCCAGGACGGCTTCGGCTCGGCCTTGATCAGTATCTGCGCCATGAACGGATGCCCGGCCCAGCGCTCGATTTCGCGCACGGACGCTTCCGGCTCTTCGATGGCGAGGCAGATCGAACCGCGCCACCGTTCGTGCCAATTGTTGTGGCTGTCCAGCCAGTGATTGGCCTGCCAGTCGTTCAGCGCGTACGACATCGCGTGCTGGGCCTCGGGCAGCCGCGCCGGGTAGGCGGCCGGCTCCAGGATCGCGATGTCGGAGCCCGCCTCCATGATGAGTTGGCGGAACGCCATATCCGGGTCGCTGCACGGGAATTCGCCGTTGGCGGGGAAGGAGTCCACGCGCATCGCGTACGAGTGCGCGTAGTCCGGCGCGTCGTAGTAGATCAGCTCACCCACGTTGCGGTTGAGAAAGTACTTGCTGCGCCAGGGCTCCGGGATGTACGGGACCAGCTCGCCCCGCTTGGGCGCGGGGTGGACGTCCGAGTCGACGCAGCGGACGGCTATGCGCTCGGTCGCGGGGACCCGCTCCTGCGAATGGGTCAACGTCATGGGGAACTCCTCGGTCTCACGTCCTGCTTCTACTGTGCGCCCACTTCGGCGGGGATGTCTATGCCGTAGAGCCGCGCCGCGTTGCGCCAGCAGACCTTGTCGCGCTGCTCGGCGGAGAGCGCCCTTGGCAGCTTTTTGGCGTCGCCGAACTGCCAATGCGGGTAACTCGAGCCGAACATCACCATGTCGTCCTTGCCGGTGAAGCCGAACCATTCGCCGGCGAAATCGACGTCACCGGGGCCGTCGAGGCTGCCCTGGACGAAATAGACGTGCCCCGGGAGGTAATCGCTGGGGATGCGCGGCGCCCAGGGCGTCTGCTCCAGGTGGGGCCGGCCGAACGTGTCCATCCGCCAGATGAACGGCGTGATGAAGTCGGCGGCGCCGTCGGCCCAGACGAACTTCAGGCCGTCGAAGCGCTCGAACACGCCCTCCGCGATCATGTTCATCTGGTGGTAGATGTAATTCAGCGCCATGAAGCTGACGTATTGCTCGTAGGTGCGGGTGTTGCCGGAGGGCGTGGGCGGGAACATGATGCCGTTGCCCACCTCGATGTGCGCGGCCACCGGGAGGCCCGCGTCGACCGCGGCCTCCCACAGCGGCCAGAACTGCGGCTTGCCGTAGAGCTCGCGGGATTGCAGCGGCACGCCGATCTGGACGACGCGTGGATGGGCACGGTACTTCTCGATCTCTCGCAACGCGCCGGGGATGTCGTCGGGATTCACCCGGATCGTGCCGCGGAATCGCTCGCCGAACTCGCCTGAATCCAACCAGTCCGACACCATCATCTCGTTGTGCGCGGCGTGCAGCGCGCTGCCCAGGTGCCGGTCGGGCATGATGCCGCGGCCCATCGGGTGCAGGACCGCCACGTCGACTCCGCGCTTCGAAAAGAGTTCGTGGGCAACGAATTCGGGGTCGGAGCCGGGGTACTGCCGATCCGGTCCCTCGGTGTTGGGCGCATACTCACCGCCCGGGGCGCCGTACCAGTCCATTTCGTAGTCGGGAAAACCGCGGCTTTTGAACGGTTCGCGCAAGACGCTCCGCAGCGCCTTGCTGGACGGGAAGAAGATGTGCACGCTCGCGTCGATAAGAGGCGTGCGGGTTCCGTCAGCGTGGTCGATCACGAAAGCCATCCTTCGGCTCGGGCAGCCAAAGTGGGCCCGGTCGGGTCATATGATAGACAACCTAACATTCTTCTCGGTGGCCGATCAATGGGGTTTCCGGTAAGCATTTCGTTTAATCGTTGTCCCTGGTAGCAGGCGCTTTCGAAGTCTGAGTGCAAGTATGGTTCTTAAATGTGGATAATACCATTCTCCCGCCCATCGAGAAGGGCCGTCCGCCCCTTGCCGACGGGGCAGGGACGCTAGGCGGGGGACGGACCGACGGTCACCCCGGCCGCCTTCTCCAGCGGTTTGATCACGGTCGTGAAGTCGGCATCGGGTCCCTGGTCCTCGGCGGCCGTCTCCCACAACCGGCTGATCGTGGCGGCGACCTCCGTCGGCACGCCGAGCTCCTGCGCCTCGTCGAGGTACAGCCGCACGTCCTTGACCATCAGGCCGGTGGCGAACCCGTAATCGAACGTCCGGGGCAGGATCGCGCGGGGGAATTTGTCCCGGCTCGCGCTCGTCGCGCCCGAGCCGGCGTTGAGCACCTCGATCATCACGGTGGGGTCGAGACCGGCCTTAACGCCCATCACCACGACCTCCGCGGTCGCGGCGAGGACGTTGGCCGCCAGGATGTTGTTGGCGAGCTTCATCGTCTGAGCCGAGCCGGGTTTGGCCCCGACGTAGAAGGGCCGGCCGATCGCCTCGAGCATCGGCCGGATGGCCTCGAATTCAGCGCGCGGGCCCGACACCATGACCGCGAGCGCGCCCTTCTCGGCCGCGGCAGCGCCGCCGCTGACCGGGCTGTCGATCCCTGCGATGCCCCGTTCCGCGAGTTGCCCATGGACCAGAATTGCCGTTCGCCTGCCCACCGTGGACAAGTCGACATAGCGCTTGATGCGTGCGCCCTCGGCCACGCCCATCGCCACCTCGAGCGAGGCGGTCGGTGTCGGGAGGCTGGCCAGGACGGTCTCGGCACCGTCGGCGACCTCTTTCGGAGACGACGCGGCCCGCGCACCCAAGGCGACGATGCGCTCCAGCGCCGCGCCGCGCGTGTCGAAGGCGACGACGTCGTGGCCTTGCTGAATCAGGCGGCGCGCGATGGGAAAACCCATGTTTCCCAGCCCGATGAATCCAACCTCCATGCCGAACTCCTAGTCCTCGAGGCCGGCGAACGCCTCGCGCGCGATGCGGAAGCTGTCCACCGCGGCCGGCACGCCGGCGTAGATGGCGACCTGCAGGAAGATCTCGCGAATCTCGTCGCGGGTGACGCCGTTGGTCAGCGCGGCCTTGACGTGCGTGCGCAATTCGTTCGGCCGATTCAGCACCGAGATCATCGCCAGGTTGAGCATGCTGCGCGTCTTGCGGGGCAGCTCTTCACGACCCCACACTGCGCCCCAGCAGTATTCGGTGACGAGGTCCTGCAGGGGCTTGGTGAAGTCGTCCGCCTCGGCCAGGGCGCGATTGACGTACTCCTCGCCGAGCACCTCGGAGCGCACGTGCAGCCCGCGCTGGTAGGTTTCGCGATCCAATGGTCTTCTCCTTCGTCGTGTCGGCGTGGCGCTGTCATCGCCTGAGCGCAGTCTCGCATCGACGCACTTTCGCGCGGTCTACAGTCGGGGGTCGATGCATCGCCTCCCAGCTTCCGCGGGCCCACGCGGCAAACCGTCCGGGCTGCAGCGTCGCCGGAATCGGCTGTCCCGCATGGCAATCAACGAGGAGAGACCATGACCGGAGTAAGCTCCGACATCTGGGAAGTCATGTCGACCGCTCGGACCATCCGGCGCTTCACCGACGAGCCGGTCGACGACGCCACCCTGGTGCGCTGCCTGGACGCGGCCAGATGGGCGCCCTCGGGCGCGAACGCCCAGGGCTGGCGCTTCGTCGTGCTGCGGTCACCCGAGCTTCGCGCGGTGGTGGCCCAGGCGGCGGCCCGCGCCCTGGAGGTGATCGAGCCCGTCTACGGCATGAGCCGCCCCGCCGCCGATGACCGCAGCCGCCGGGCGCGCACCTATCGCGCGACCTACGAATTGCACGACCGGGCCGGCGAGTTCACCTCCGTCTTGTTCGCCCAGCAGCACTATCCGACCGCGTCGGAGCTTCTGCTCGGCGGATCGATCTTCCCCGCCATGCAGAACTTTCTGCTGGCCGCACGCGCTCAGGGGCTCGGGGCTTGCCTGACCAGTTGGGCGTCCTACGGCGGCGAGCGCCCGCTGCGCGAGGCGATCGGCGTACCGGAGGACTGGCTGGTGGCCGGCCACGTCGTGATCGGTTGGCCCAAGGGCAGGCATGGGCCGCTGCGCCGTCGGCCGCTCGCCGATTTCGTGGCGCTCGACCGCTGGGATCGGCCCGCCGACGACCTGTTTGCCGCTCCTGCGGGCTGAACGGCGAACCGGTCCCTGGCAGCCGGGCGCTCGGCCTGGCACGCCATAACCCGTTTGCGAGATTATTACTTCCGCGTGCGAGAATGATATTCTCGCACGACGGCGGTGACAGGAGGCGGCCTTCATGCTGTTGGAGTTCGATGCCGATCAGCGGCTGTGGCAGAAGACCGTCCGCGACGCTGTCGCCAAGCAATGTCCGCCGTCGCTGGTGCGCAGCGTGGCCGAGGATGGCGTCGACCCAACCCCGTTGTGGAAGTCGTACGTGGATCAGGGCTGGACCGAGCTGGGCGATCCCGAAAGCGCCGTCGAGTTGGCCATCGTGCTCGAAGAATTGGGGCGGGCGACCGATCCCACCCCGTTCCTGGCGACGATGAGCCAGTACGCACCGTTGGCGGGCGAGCAGTTCGACCCCCACGAGTCGGGCACCGCCGTCCACGCCGGGGTGACGGCGCACCGCGACGCCGAGGGTTGGGTCTTGGACGGCACGGCCCGCCATGTCCTCGACGGCGACCGTGTCGACCGCCTCGCGGTGGTCACCGACGCCGGGGTGTTCATCATCTGGGCAAACCAGGTCTCAGCGCGGCGCGCCGCGGCCTTCGACCCCGTCCTGCACGTCGCCGACTTGTCATTCAACGAGGTTCGCGTGCCGGACACCGCACGGCTCACCGTCGACTCCGAACGCGCGCACCACATCGCCCTGACGGGCTTGGCGATCACCATGGTCGGGGCCTGCCAGCGCATCCTCGACCTGGTGCTCGAACATGTCGGCAGCCGACAGCAATTCGGGGTGCCGATCGGTTCGTTCCAGGCCGTCCAGCACAAGGCCGCCGACATGCACGTCGCGGTGGAACGCGCACGGGCGCTGGCGTACTTCGCGGCGCTGACGATCGCCGCCGACGATCCCCGCCGCCGGCTGGCGGCGGCGATGGCCAAGGCGTCGGCGGGGGAGTGCCAGTCACTGGTATTCCGGCACGGCCTACAGCTGCATGGCGCAATGGGATTCACGTGGGAGAACGACCTGCAGTTCGCGCTGAAACGGGCCAAGGCGGGTGAGCTGATGCTCGGCGGCGCCGCCGAGCACCGCGCGCGGATCGCGGAGGAATACCGTGCAGCTGACTTTTGATACCGACGTCGAGGAATTCCGCGCCGAGTTCTCCGCCTTCCTCGACGAGAACCTGCCTGCCGCAAGCGAAACGCTCGAGCGCCCCCGGTCGGTTTCGCACATGCCGCAGTGGGCGCGCCGGTGGCAGCGGCTGCTGTTCGACAACGGGTGGCTGTTGCCGAGCCAGCCGCCGGAGTTCGGTGGCCGCAACGCTACGGTCATCCAGCAGTTCGTCTACCTCGAGGAACTCAGCCGCCGCCGGATCTACCACAGCTTCAACCCGCAGGGCGTCAACATCGTTGCGGCGTCGCTGTTGTCGTTCGGCAGCGACGAGCAGAAGCGGCGCTGGGCGGTGCCGATTCTGCGGGCCGAGATCACCGCGTCGCTCGGGATGAGCGAACCCAGCGCGGGCTCAGACCTGGCGTCGTTGCGCACCCGCGCGGTGCTCGACGGGGATCACTTCGTGGTCAACGGGCAGAAGGTGTGGACCTCGGGCGCCCACGACGCCGACGTCCTGCTGACCTTCGTGCGGACCAACCCGGATGCGCCGAAACACAAGGGAATAAGCGCGCTGATCATCCCCACCGACACCCCGGGTCTGGTGCGGCGGCCGTTCCCGTCGATCTGCGGCGCCGACGATCTGGACTTCAACGAGGTCTTCTTCACCGACGTGCGGGTGCCGGCGGAGAATCTGGTCGGTGAGCTCGACCAGGGATGGCGGGTGGCCAACGGCTCGCTGGGGCACGAGCGCACCATGATGTGGCTCGGTTTCGCCGATCGACTTGAGAACATGATCGACGACTTTCATCCCAGCACCGACGTCGAGCGCGACCAGTACGCCAGCACGATCATGGACAAGCAGGCGTTGCGGCTGTTGGGTTCGGTGGCGTTGGCGCGTGCGGCGCGCGGTGAAGACGACGTGGCCGCGATTTCGGTGCTCAAGCTGCTCGGGTCCGAGGCCGAGCTGCGTGGCATGGAGCTCGCGCTGACGTCGGCGGGGTCCGACGGGCTCGTGCACCCCGGGCTGACCGGGCCGTACGCACACATGAACCTGGACCATTATTTCGCCAGCTGGTTCGAGCGATACGCCCGCAGCTTTTCCGGGACGATCGCCGGGGGCACGTCGGAAATCCAGCGCAACATCATCGCCCAGCGGGTGCTCGGCCTCCCACGGGGCTAGCGGCCGGCGCTATCGCGGGTCGCGAATTCCGCTCTAGTGCAGCGGCATTCGGCGTTCTAGACCGGGTCGAATTTCGTGATCAGCCACTGGCCGTTGACTCTGGTCAGACTCACCAGCACACTGCTGGACGCCATCGCGGGGTCCGGGTTGTCCTTGCTGGTGGTGCTCTGGTCGACCAGCACGAGCACGACCGCCGAGTTCGGATGTAACTCGGAGACCGCGGCACCGATCACCCGGGCGCTGGTCTTCAGCGACTTTTGTTTGGCAGCCGGGGCGACGATCTGGTCGGTGAACTGGTTGTAGTACGACAGGAAATCCCCGGACAGGTGCGACTTCGCGGCGGCGAAGTCCTTGTCGAGGGTGTCGGGCGAGTAGGACAGCAAGGCGACCGTTCCGTCGGATGCCGCACCTACGACAGCGCTCGCAACGCGGGGGTCGGTCTGCTTATCGGGCCGGTACTGCTTGAAGTACAGCCAGGTCGCCACGCCAGCGGAAATCAGCAGCAGCGAAATCAGGATGGCGGGAACGGCTTTCACTCTCCGCCGGGCGCGAGGTTCGATGCTTTTATTGCGGTCGGTCTGTTCGGCAGAGTCGTCGGCGGTTTCGGTGCTCTGCTTGTCCTCGCTCATGGGATGAACTCCACGTTGGACATCTTGTATTGCCCGGCTTCGTCTTTGACGGTTACCTTGAGTCGCCAATTGCGTGGTTCATCTTTTGCGCCCGCGGCGTTGGTGATGTGCGATGTCGCCGCGACGAGAACCAACGCGAAATCCCCGTTTATGGATTGCACGGCCGCCGCATTCACGGTTCCCTGGGTGACCACTTTCGACTGCTCGACAACGGTCGTGAAATCTTTTGCACGGGCCTGGAAGTCGTCCCGGAACTGGCCGGTCGAGCTGTCGATCACCCGCTGGACATCCTCCTTAGCCTTGTTGAAGTCCATGGAGGTCAGGTTGACGACACCCTGGCGGGCCCCCGCGATGAAGTTCGCGGCGCGCTGATTGCGCTCGACGGTTTCGTGGCGGTTCCACATCATGTATCCGCTGGCCGCGGTGAAGGCGCAGATAAGGACGATGACGGCCGCCTTCCACACGACGGACCAGGAGGGCACGTGCACGCGTCGCCTGCGAGTCGGCTTGGATTCCGATTGGGGGTCTTCGGCGGTTTCGCCGGGGGCCTCTTCGTCCGTTGTTTCGTCGTCGTCGGTTATCGCGGCCGTGTCGGTGACGACAGTCTCCGGCTCGTCGGCGTCGGTGGTGTCCTCGTCGACCTCCGGCGCTTCTTCCGTGGTCTCGGCCTCCGGCTCGGCCTCAGACTGGGCCAGCGCCTCGCGCCGGAGCCGGGCGGCACGAGCGCGGGCGCGAGCCGCGGCCGCCAGCGCTTCGGCTTCGGCTGCCTCGGCCTCGGCTTCCTCGAGTAACGCCTTCACGTCGGCTCTCGAAGTGGCCGAATCGTCCTGCGTTTTCTTTGCCTCAGCCATCGTGCTTACTGCCCGCAGCCCTCATGACCGACCGACTCCTATACCTCTCACGCGGCTACCATCGCACGAGCGAGAACGGCCAACTGCTGGTGCCCCCCGGTCCGCCGCCGCAGCCGGTGTCGAACGTCGAGTCGACCTGACCCGCCAGCGTCACCGCATCCCACGAGTAGACGTCATGCGAGGGAAAGAACTGGACCACGCAGCGCACACCGAAGGGATCATCAACGGACAGGGTGTAGCGACCGTTCGACAGATGGGCGTCTCCCCGGTAGGGCGCCGCTTGCCCGTTGGGCTGCGGAGTTGCGTACACGCTCACGCATTCCGGCTCCGGATGGGCGCACGGGTTGATCGACCAAATCCAGCTGTGGCCGGGGTCCCGGGGCGTGTCCACCCGGTAGTTGGCATACGGCATGCCCGCGTGGGCGCTGGGCGGGACAGTCAGCGCGACCATGGCAAGCGCAAGGCTCACTGCGAAAGTCTTCACGGCTGCGTCTCCCATCTCTGCATACGCGCTTGGCCCAAATATAGGGTGCGGCCACCCTGAGCAGGGCTACTCGTAAGAATTGGCGCAGTCGGCGTCCGGCTGTCGCCGGGGCGAGGTCGCGGGCCCACCTAGTCGATTACCGCGGCTTCCTTGCGTTCGGTGATCGGCCGGGCGAGTTCTTGCTCATCGCAGATGCGCTGCAGCTTTTCCAGTGTCTCGTCCAGCCCGGCCCCCACCCTGCGGCCGGGCCTGAAGGTGGCCGGCAGTTTGCGCATGCCCTGGATGACGCCGATGGTTTCGTAGTGAACGGTGCCGTCGGGGTCGCATCGGTAGTCGGGGATTCGATCGAGGACCGCGGTCAGCATCGACTTGAACACCGTGCGGGCGACATTGGATCCGATGCATCGATGGACGCCGAGACCGAAACTGAAGTGGCGGTTGCCCTTCCGGTCCAGGACGATCTCGTCGGGGTCCCTGAACACCGCTGGGTCGCGGTTGGCCATGGCCCACGAGATCCACAGCCGCTCACCCTCTTTGAACTGGGTGCCGTCGAGCTCGACGTCGTCGGAGAAGGTCCGGCCGTCACCGGGCGCCGGCGTGAAGTACCGCAGGAATTCCTCGGTCGCGGGGTCGAGCAGGGCATCGCGTTGCTTGCTGAGCAGCTCGCGTTGATCGGGGTGCTCGGAGAGCCATTCCAGTGAATGGGCGGTCAACGCCGTGGTGGTGTCGAAGCCGCCGCCGATCACCAGCCCGAGGTTGCCGAGGATTTCCAGGTCCGGGGCGGGCTCGCCGTCGATGCGCATCTCGAGCAAAGCATTGACGATGCCGGGCCGGGGATTCTCGCGGATCTCGATCATGTTGTTGACCAGGTCGAGCCCCATTTGCCGATGCATCTCGGTCACCCGCTGGATGTCCGGGGAATGCTCGGGCGTGTACACGGCCGCATGGGTCGGCTCGCTGTACATCTGCCAGTTCTTCAAGGGAATGCCGAGCATGGCCAGAGTCAGCACCGCCGGCACGACGTTGGCCAGATCGTCGACGAAGTCGATCCGGCCGCCTTCGATCTTCTCGTCGAGGCAGGCCCGAGTCACGTCGTCGATGAACGGCTTCCACCGCTTGACGGCTGCCGGTGACAGATAGGGGTTGAGAACGTTGCGATAGATGCGGTGCTCGGGGTCGTCCATCTCCAGGATGCCGCCGCGCACCCCGTTGATCCGGCTGGCCGTCGGAATCGAAATGCCTTTGTAACCGCGGCGCTGGTTGTTGACATCGTGATCGTTGGACACCGCGGGGCAGCGAGCGAGTTCGAACACCTCGTGGCTTCCTGCCGCCACCCAATGGCCGCCGTAGGTGTCGCTCCAGGCCATCGGGCAATTCGCGTGCATCTCTTCGGTGATGGCCTTGAAGTTCGACCGGTAATCCGCGGAATGCCGCTCGAACTGATACCGCTTCTTCTTACGGTCGCTATCGCTGACCGTGTCGTCGACACTCAACGCTCTGTCTCCCTTTGCGCGTCATTCGGTGATGATGATGGCTTGCTCCGGGCATGATTGCGCCGCTTCGCGAACCTGGTCCTCCCGATCGGCCGGCACCACTTCGTCGATCGCCGACGAACTGCCGTCGATGTCGCTGAGCTCGAACGAATCCGGTGCGATCATCGAGCACAGCGTGTGACCCTGGCAGCGTTCCGGATCGACCCAGACCTTCACGGTGTCTCCTTGCGAATTAGTTGCCGACGATCGCCTAGGTGCGACGGCTCAGGTGTTGCGGCCGCCGTTGACGCCCAGGATCTGGCCCGTGATGTAGCCGGCTTCCTCGGACACCAGGAAGGCACATGCCGCCGCGATGTCTTCCGGCTTACCCATGCGGCGCACCGGCGTTCGGGCGATGGTCTCGTCGATGCTGCCCAGATACCCGTTCTTCTCGGCGGCGCGCAGCATCGGGGTGTCGATGAAGCCCGGCGGCACGGCGTTGACCGTGATGCCGCTCGGTCCGTACTCGAGGGCCAGGGATTTGGTGAGCCCGTTGACCGCGGACTTGGCCGCGACGTAATGGCTCATGTAGGGCGCGCCGGAATGGGTGCTTGACGAGGAGATGTTGACGATGCGTCCCCACTTCGCTTCGATCATGTCGGGCAACACCGCCTGGATGGTGTGGAAGACGCCGTTGAGGTTGACGTCGATCACGCGCTGCCAGTCGTCGAACGTGATGTTGTTGAAGCGCTTGAATCCGTCCAGGCCGGCGGCGTTGACGAGAACAGTGACCGGCCCCAGCTTGGCGCGGATCGCCGCGAAGGCCGTCTCGACCTGAGCTCGGTCGGTGACGTCGGCGGTGAACGAGTGGTCGCTGTCGGACGGTGTGAGGTCGATGACGGCAACGTCCAGACCGTCGGCGCGCAGGCGCCGCGCGACGGCAAGCCCGATGCCGGATCCGCCGCCGGTGACCACCGCAGTCTTCACGTTGAGACCTCTAATCCACAGGTGACCGTCTCAGCCACAAAGAATCTCGCTTGCAATTATGAGAACCCTACTCTCACGGCAGAGTGGGTTGCAACAAACCCGGGAAACACTGTTTGGCCTGCGTTGAACTGGGTGGCCAGGCAACCCGCTGGCGCTTGCGTCGCTGGTCAGGGGCCGGTCGCATTCCTGTGAGTTTCTTGAATTATCGAGACACGAATGTAAGATTCGCCGGGGAAGAGAATGAAATTATCGTGACCGTCACCACATGAGGGGGTCGGAATGCCTGCGCAGGACACGGCAGAACTAGCCGCGACCATCGCGGATGCCGCGCCTGAGTCACAGGTCGACCGTCGACTCCTGATCGGTGGCCGGCTGGTCACCGCGGACAGAACCTCCCCGTCCAGCAATCCCGCCACCGGCTACCGGATGCCGGCACCGGGGGCCCCGGCGTGAGGCCGCTCGAGGGCATCCGCGTCCTGGAAGTCGCGATGTACGGATTCGTTCCATCGGCGGGCGCCGTGCTCGCCGAATGGGGCGCCGACGTCGTCAAGGTCGAGCACGCGGTCACCGGCGACCCGCAACGCGGTCTCCGGCAGACCGGAATGTTGCGCGTCGAGGGGGATCCGAACCCCAACATCGAACACGCGAACCGCGGCAAGCGCAGCATCGGACTGGACATGTCGGTGCCGGAGGGCAAGGACGTGCTCTACGAGCTGGCCCGCCGCTCGGACGTGTTCCTCACCAGCTTCCTTCCCGCTCATCGGAAGAAGTTCGGCATCGACGTCGACGACATTCGTACGGTCAACCCGAACATCGTCTACGCCCGCGGCAGCGCGCTCGGCCCGCGTGGCGCCGAGTCGCAGAAGGGCGGCTACGACATGACCGCGTTCTGGTGCCGGGCCGGAACCGCCGCGACCATCACCCCGGCGGGGATGCCGGGGATGATCGCGCCGCCCGGACCGGCCTACGGCGACACCATCTCCGGCACCAACCTCGCCGGGGGCATCGCGGCGGCATTGCTCAAGCGCGAACGCGCGGGAGAACCGTCGGTCGTCGACGTGTCGCTGCTCGGCAGCGGCCTGTGGTCGATGGGGCACACGGTCGCGCTGACGAACCATCTCGGGCAGCGACTCGAGGCCCCGCCACCGGGAGTGCATGGCGCACCCAACAATCCATTGGTGGGGCTGTACACGACCTCGGACGGCCGGTACATCTCCTTCGTGATGATGCAGCCCACCAAGTTCTGGGCCGACGTGTGTCGGCACGTCGATCTGCCGGAGCTGGCCGACGATCCGCGCTTTGCGACCGTCGAGGAGATCGCCGCCAACACCGCAGAGGCGGTCGAGTTGTTGACCAAGGCCATCGCGGCCCACACGCTGGCCGAGTGGAGCGAACGGTTTGCCACGCTGGCCGGACCGTGGGCGCCGGTGCAGGACACGCTGCAGGCGGCCGAGGACGCGCAAATCCGGGCCAACGAGTACATGGTCCGCGCGGGCGAGCTGGAACTGGTCGCCAACCCGGTCCAGTTCAATGTCGCGGCGCCACAGACCGGTCCGGCGCCCGGCTTCGCCGAGCAGACCGACGAAATATTGCGGGAACTCGGCCTTGATTGGGATCGCATCATCGAGCTCAAGACGGCCGGCGCCGTCACTTAAGAGTGGAGCTGCTTGTCTATGTTGGGATTACGGCCCGCCCTCGTTGTCGCCGGGACCCGCTCGCGGCCCCCTGAGCTCGCGGTTACGGGTTGTTCCATAACGGTTAAGCGTTTTTTGCTCCACCTGGACTCGGCATGAGTCATAATCGCCGAACGCTTCAAGGCGCGGAGCACTCTGTCTTGCGGCGTCAACTCACGCGACCGAACGGAGGCACCGGCGTGAGGATGAGAAGCGTTACCACGCCGGCCGAATTTCGGCTGTTCGCTGGGCGTTTCGTGGTCGGCGGCATCCGCTTGGGATCGCCGGTTCAGCCGAATCTACCCCAGCCGGTGCGCAACAACAAGACTGTCAGTCTCGTAGCGATGGAAAGGGTCGGCGCCGATGGCAACTAAGGGTGCCGACCACTGGTCAGCGGGATTGCCGCAGCTGAAACTGAAGTGGAACATGTCGGGGTCGATGCAGGCCGTCGGCGCCCTGTTCGCCATGTCGGCCGACGCGGTCAAGTTTGCGTTCCGCCGGCCCTTCCAGTGGCGGGAGTTCTTGGAGCAGTCCTGGTTCGTCGCGCGGGTGTCACTGGCGCCGACCCTGTTGGTCGCAATTCCCTTCACCGTGCTCGTCAGCTTCACGCTCAACATCCTGCTGCGCGAACTGGGCGCGGCGGACCTATCCGGCGCGGGGGCCGCGTTCGGCGCGGTCACGCAGCTCGGGCCACTGGTCACGGTCTTGATCGTGGCGGGCGCGGGCGCTACAGCGATGTGTGCTGACCTGGGCGCCCGAACGATTCGTGAAGAGATCGACGCGATGGAGGTGCTGGGCATCAACCCGGTGCAACGGCTGGTCACACCGCGCATGTTGGCTTCCGGCCTGGTCGCGTTCTTGCTCAACAGCCTCGTCGTCATCATCGGAGTGCTTGGTGGTTACGTCTTTTCGGTGTTTGTCCAAGACGTCAATCCCGGCGCGTTCGCCGCGGGTATCACCCTGCTCACCGGCGTGCCCGAGGTGATCATTTCGTGCGTCAAGGCAGCGCTTTTCGGCCTCATCGCCGGCTTGGTCGCTTGCTATCGCGGCCTGTCGATCACCGGCGGGGGCGCCAAGGCCGTCGGCAACGCGGTGAACGAGACCGTGGTCTACGCCTTCATGTCCCTGTTTGTCGTCAACGTGGTCGTCACCGCGATCGGCATCAAGATGACGGCGAAGTAGGGGCTGTCAATGGCGCTGAGGGCCACGTATCCGCGACTGTTCCGTCAGCTCGAGCGGCCGGTCGCCTTGATGGGCCGGATCGGCGACCACACCCTGTTCTATGGCAAAGCGCTTGCCGGGATGCCCTTTGCGGCCACCCGGTACACGCGCGAAGTCGTGCGACTGGTCGCCGAGATCAGCATGGGCGCGGGAACTTTGGCGATGATCGGCGGAACCGTGGTAATCGTCGGGTTCCTGACGCTGGCGGCCGGCGGCACATTGGCGATTCAGGGCTACACCTCGCTGGGCAACATCGGCATCGAGGCGCTGACGGGCTTTCTGGCGGCGTTCATCAACGTGCGCATCGCGGCACCGGTGGTGGCCGGAATCGGGCTGGCGGCCACCTTCGGCGCCGGGGTGACCGCCCAGCTGGGTGCCATGCGGATCAACGAGGAAGTCGACGCGTTGGAGAGCATGGCGATTCGGCCGGTCGCCTACTTGGTGAGCACCAGGATTCTGGCGGGAATGCTGGCCATCACGCCGTTGTACAGCATCGCCGTCATCCTGTCGTTCGTGGCCAGTCAGTTCACCACGACGTTCTTGCTCGGACAGTCGCAGGGTTTGTACCAGCACTACTTCAACACGTTCCTGAACCCGATCGACCTGTTGTGGTCGTTCCTGCAGGCCATCTTGATGGCGCTCACCATCCTGCTCATCCACACCTATTACGGCTATTTCGCTTCGGGTGGCCCTGCCGGCGTGGGCAACGCCACCGGCAACGCGGTGCGCACCTCGCTCATCGTCGTGGTGTCGGTAACGCTGTTGGTTTCGCTGTCTATTTACGGTACGAACGGCAACTTCAACCTGTCCGGTTAGCAAAGGAGGTGGTACGGCAATGACGCAGAGTGTGCCAGCGGGTCGCGGCGCGGTCGCCGGCCGACCTGTGCGCACCGGCCATGCGCGTCCGCCGGCCGGAAGGCATTACCTGCCGCCCCTGATCGGGTTGGCCACGGTTCTCATCATTGGCTTGATTTTCGCCGTGGCGGTCGGTCTGTTTCAGGGCTCCTTCACCGAAACCGTGCCGGTGACGGTGATCTCGCAACGAGCCGGCCTTGTCATGAATCCCGACGCCAAGGTCAAGATGCGCGGCGTGCAGGTGGGCAAGGTCTCCTCGATCGAGCCGCTGCCCAACGGCGAGGCCGCCATTCATCTGGCGATGGACCCGTCGCAATTGCGCTTCATCCCCAGCAACGTGCTCGTCGACATCGCGTCGTCGACGGTGTTCGGCGCGAAGTCCGTCCAGCTGGTGGAGCCCGCCCAGCCCGCGGCCCAGCGTCTGCACGGGGGCCAGACGCTGCAAGGCCAGCACGTCATGGTCGAAATCAATACCGTGTTCCAGCAACTGGTTTCGGTGCTCAGCCACATCGACCCGCCCAAGCTCAACGAGTCACTGGGCGCCCTCGCCCAAGCGTTCAGCGGGCGGGGCCCACAGCTTGGTCAGTCGCTGAGCGACCTGGATTCGTTCCTGGCCAAACTGGAGCCGAGCCTGCCCGCGTTCCGTCATGACTTCTCGGTCTTACCGGCGGTAGCCAACGCCTATGCCGACGCGGCACCCGACCTGGTGAAGACCGCGGCCAACGCGACCCGAATCAGCAAGACGATTGTCGATGAGCAGCACAACCTTGATGCGTTGCTGATCAGCACGATCGGCTTGGCCGACATCGGCAACGACGTCCTGTCGACGAACCGCCAACCGCTGACGGACGTCATGCATCTGTTGGTGCCAACCACCGATCTGACCAATGAGTACAACCCCGCGCTTACCTGCGCTTTTGGCGGACTCGTACGCCTATCGCACGCGGCGCCACTGTCGGAACCCAGTATCAACATCTCGGCGAGTCTCGTCTGGGGTGCCGAACGTTATCGGTATCCGACGAACCTGCCCAAGGTTGCGGCGACGGGCGGTCCGCGCTGCGTGGGTCTGCCGTCGCTGCCGTTCAATACGAGTCCCCCGCAGCTGATTGCCGACATCGGCGCGGACCCGGTGGTGTACGGGAATCCGCAGCTGATGATCAATTCCGATCTGCTCAAACAGCTGCTGTACGGACCGATCGCCGGACCGCCGCGCAACTCTGCCCAGATCGGACAACCGGGATGAGAACACGCGCCACGCTGGTCAAATTCACGATCTTCGCGGTCGTGATGGCGACGCTGACCGCCTTCCTGTTCTTCATCTTCGGCCAGTACCGGACGGGTGCGACGAATGGGTATTCGGCGGTGTTCACCGATGTTTCGCGTCTCAAGCCGGGGCAGTCGGTGCGGGTCGCCGGGATCCGGGTCGGCACCGTCAACGGCGTCTCTCTGCAGCCGGACAAGAAAGTCGTGGTGAAGTTCGACGTCGACCGCAACATCGTCTTGACGGAGGGCTCCAGGGCGGCGGTCCGCTACCTGAACCTGGTGGGCGATCGCTACCTCGAACTCGTCGATGGCCCGGGCTCGACCAAGCGGCTGCCGGCCGGCGGGCAGATCCCGGTCAACCGGACGGCGCCAGCGCTAGACCTCGATCTGCTACTCGGTGGACTCAAACCCGTCACCCAAGGCCTGAATGCGCGCGACGTCAACGCGTTGACCGCGGGATTGTTACAAGTTTTCCAGGGGCAGGGCGGGACCCTCGACTCGCTGTTCGCCAAGACGACGTCGTTCTCAAACGCTCTGGCCGACAACGATCAAACCGTGCAGCAACTGATCGACAACCTCAACATCGTGATCGGCACGGTCTCCAAAGACGGCAAACAGTTCTCTGGCACGATCGATCGACTCGAGCAGCTTGTCAGCGGCCTGTCGAATGACCGCGACACGATCGGCTCCGCCATCGACGCCTTGGACAAGGGAACCGCGTCGTTGGCGGATCTGCTTGCCGAGGCCCGCCCGCCGCTGTCTGGCACAGTAGCTCAGCTGAATCGGCTGGCGCCGATTCTCGATAACGACAAGGACCGCCTCGACGGCGCACTTCAGAAGGCGCCGAAGAACTACCGCAAGCTGGTCCGGCTCGGCGTGAACGGCGCCACCATCCCGTACTACCTCTGCCAGTTCGGGATCCGCGGCACAGATCTTCAGGGCAAGACAGTGCGCGCCAACATCTATCGTTCAGATGCAGGAAGGTGCACGGAACCCTGATGCTCAAGTATCGCGGAGCTCAGCTCGTCAAGCCTGGCTTCATCGGCGTCATCCTGGCGGTGATGGTCATCCTGGTCGGCCTGTCACCCGACCGATTCATCCAATGGGCGACGATGGTCAGGTACCAGGCGCTGTTCACCGAAGCCGGCGGCCTAGCGAAGGGCAATCCGGTAATCGTGTCGGGGATTAAGGTCGGCACGGTGTCGGACGTGAAGCTGCGGCACGGCGACGCTCTCGTGACGTTCGCGATGAAGGGCAACGTCCTGCTCGGCTCGGAAACGTCCGCCCACATCCGCACGGGCACACTGCTCGGCGAGCGCATGCTGACGGTGGAGTCCGCCGGCACCGGCACGATGCACCCGATGGCTCTCATTCCCGTCTCGCGCACCTCTTCTCCGTACTCGCTGACGGAAGCGGTCAGCGACTTCACGTCGGATACGGCCGGCACCAACACCGCCGCGCTGAATCAATCGTTGGACACGCTGGCGGCAACGCTCGACCAGATCGCACCCCAAATGGGGCCGGCCTTCGACGCGCTCACCCGGCTATCGCGAACCCTCAACAGCCGTAACAAGAACCTGGGCGAGTTATTCAAAAGCGCCGGCGACGTCACCGGGATACTTTCCGAACGCAGCATGCAGGTCAACAAGCTCATCCTCAACTCCGATTCCCTGCTCCAGGTGCTGGTCGCACGCCGGCAAGAGATCGTGGACCTGCTGGCCAACACCTCGGCAGTGGCCAAGCAGCTGACGGCATTGGTGCACGACAACGAAAGCACCTTGGCGCCAACGCTGGAGAGGCTGAACAGGGTCCTCGCGGTCTTGGAAAAGAACCGCGACAACATCGGCAAAGCCCTTCCGGGCCTCGCCAAATTCCAGATCACGGTCGGTGAGGCCATCGCCGGTATGTACGCCTACCAGGCGTTCGTCCCGAACTTCCTTGTCCCGCAACTTTTCCAGGAGTTCTTCGACTACCTCTGGGGATTCCGCACCTTCGATACTTCAAAGGGTCCGGGCTTCCCGTCACCGGTACCTCGGGCGCTGACCCCCTGGCCGTACAACTCCATTCCGCAGTGCCCTGGCTGCACGTTGGGCGGACGGATCGGGGGATCACAATGACCTCCCGGATTCCGCGCAAGCGGCTGGCGGCCGTCACGGCGGTTGTCTTGGTCGGGCTGACAATTGCCGCCGCCGCCGTGCTCGTCCGTAATACGTTTTTCGGCCCACGAACGATCACCGCCTACTTCACCACCGCCACCGCGATCTATCCCCATGACGAGGTACGGGTCTCGGGCGTCAAAGTCGGCAGCATCAAGTCCATTGCGCCGCAAGGCACCCAGGCCAAGATGGTCCTCACGGTCGACCGCGGCGTGCCCATCCCGGCCGACGCGAAGGCCGTTATCGTCGCCCCGAATCTGGTGGCTGCCCGCTACGTCCAGCTCACGCCGGCTTACCGCGACAGTGGGCCGGTGATGCGCGACGGGGCGGTCATCCCGGTCGAACGGACCGCGGTGCCGGTTGAGTGGGACGAGGTCAAAACCCAGTTGATGCGGCTGGCAACGGATTTGGGTCCCAAGAGCGGGGTATCGGGCACGTCGGTGGGCCGATTCATCGACAGCGCCGCCAATGCGCTCGACGGCAACGGCGACAAGCTGCGCCAGACGCTCGGTCAATTGTCGGGCGTGGGCCGGATCCTCGCCAACGGCAGCGGCAACATCGTCGACATCATCAAAAACCTGCAGACCTTTGTCGGCGCCCTGCGCGACAGCAACGTCCAGCTCGTGCAGTTCAATGACCGCCTGGCCACGCTCACCAGTGTGGTCAATGACAGCAAATCCGAACTGGACGCGGCTCTGACCGATCTGTCGACGGCGGTCGGCGAGGTGCAGCGATTCATCGCCGGGACTCGCAACCAGACCAGCGAGCAAATCGCCAGGCTGGCCGATGTCACGCAGAACCTGGTCGATCACCACATGGCCCTGGAAAACATCCTGCACGCGGCGCCGAACGCGTTCGGCAACTTCTTCAACGACTACAACGCCGACACCGGAACCATCATCGGAGGATTCGGGCTCATGAATGCGGCGAATCCGACATGGGGCGGTCAGGTTCTGCTGTCCGTACCGGGCTGCACGCAAATCGGCGCCATCGAGAACATCACGGCGGTCGAATCCGGCAAGCTGTGCTCGCTGTTCCTCGGACCCGGACTGCGGCAGACCAACTGGAATAACTCGCCCATTCCCATCAACCCGTTCCTACACAAGTCGATTGACCCGTCCAAGGTTCTCTACACCGAACAGCGCCTGGCGCCCGGCGGCGAGGGTCCGAAACCCGGACCGCCCGAGATTCCGCCCGCGGTGTCGGCCTACACCGGGCTGCCGGGCGATCCGGTCGGCCCCCCGGGGGCGGTGCCGCCGGAGCGGATACCGGGCGCGGCGATGCCGCTGCCGCCCCCGCCTTCGACACCGCCACCACCGCCGGCGCCCAGCGTGTCGGGCATGCTGCTGCCAGACGGAGGGCCACAACAATGAGCGCACGGGTTGCGGCCAAGCGGGTATTCGCCACCGGCTGTTGCGTGGTGGTGACGGCCACGGGATGCGCATTTCACGGCCTGAATTCGCTACCGCTACCCGGCGCGGTCGGACGCGGGCCAGGGGCCAACATCTACCACGTCGAACTCCCGAATGTCGGTACGATGGAGTCGAATTCGCCGGTGATGATCGATGACGTCGTCGTCGGCAGTGTCGGTGCGATGAAGGTGCAAGGCTGGCACGCGGACGTCGAGATCTCGGTCAAGCGCGATGTGGTGGTCCCAGCCAATGTGGTGGCCACCGTCGGTCAGACGAGCCTGCTGGGCTCGATGCATGTGGAGCTCAATACTCCGCCGGGTCAGCAGGGAAGCGGACGGCTGCAGCCGGGCGCCACCATCCCGCTGAGTCGGTCATCGGCCTACCCGTCGACCGAGCAGACGCTGTCGTCGCTGGGCGCGGTCGTCAACGGCGGTGGACTGGGACAGATCGGGGAGGTCATCCACAACTTCTCGGCCGCCCTGTCCGGGCACGAGGGCGCCGTGCGTGATTTGATTACCCGCCTGGACACGTTCGTCGGGACTTTGGACGACCAGCGCGACGACATCGTCGCCTCCATCCAGGCGCTGAATCGGCTGTCGGCAACGTTCGCCGACCAACGCGACGTTCTTACCGATGCGCTGCGTAAAATACCGCCGGCGCTCGAGGTGTTGACCAGGGAGCGGCCTCGTCTGACGGCCGCGCTGGACCACCTCCGTGTGTTCAGCAACACCGCCAACAGACTGGTCAACGATGCCCAGGCCGATCTCGTCACGAACCTCAAAAACCTGGAGCCGACCATCAAGGCGCTCGCCGACGTCGGACCGGAGTTCGGCGCGGCCATCGCGGGGTCGTTCGTGTTCCCGTTCACGCAGAACTTTGTCGACCGAGCGGTCCGAGGCGACTTCTTCAACCTGCATTTCGACTTCGACCTGACGATTCCCCGGCTTAAGAGGGGCTTGTTGCTAGGCACCCACTGGGGACAGCTGGATATGCCCGAGCCGCCGGTGCCCGGGGACCCGTATCGCCTGAATTACACACTCGATCCGCTGCATAACCCGCTACGGCCGCCGTGGATCGATCCCGATGCCTTACCGCTGCCCCCGCCACCGCCGGGTGCGGTACCGGGACCGGGGCCGGGGCCGGGCAATTATGGACCGCTACCCGGACCTCCGCCGGCTGCGGCCTCGCCGCCCGACGCGGGTCCTGGTCAGACGCCGGCGCCCGCAGAGGCGCCTGGAACGGGAGCCGGTGGATAGATGCTGACGCGCTTCGTTCGGATCCAGCTGGCGATCTTCGCGATCGCCGGGACCATTGGCGTGATCGCGATGGTCCTGTTCTACATCCAAGCGCCGACGCTACTGGGCATCGGTCGGATGACGGTGACGCTGGAGCTGCCGGCCACCGGCGGCCTCTATCGGTTCTCCAACGTGACCTATCGTGGAGTTCAGCTCGGCAAGGTCACCGCCGTGGGTTTGACACCGACCGGCGCCAAAGCGACGCTGTCGCTTAGCACTTCACCCAAGGTCCCCGCGGACTTGACCGCCGAGGTGCTCAGTGTCTCCGCGGTGGGTGAACAGTACGTGGACCTTCGGCCCAGAAACGACTCGCCGCCCTACCTGCACGACGGCTCGGTTATTGCCATGCGCGACACGACAATTCCGCAACCGGTCGCCCCAATGCTCGAGCAGGTCAATGCGTTGGTCCAGAGCATCCCGAAGACCAAACTCGGCCAATTACTCGACGAGTCGTTCCAGGGCTTCAACGGTTCCGGTTACGACCTGGGGTCACTGCTCGACTCCTCACAGACGTTGTCCCGCGACGCCAACGGCGTGGTCGATCGCACCCGGGCCCTCACCGAAGACACCGGGCCGCTGCTGGACACCCAGGCGCGCACCCTCGATTCGATAAGAACGTGGGCGCGCAGCTTCGCGGGCATTTCGGATACGCTGGTGACCAACGATTCTCACTTCCGCACCATCCTGCAAACGGGTCCGGAGACTGCGAACGAAGCCTCCCGGCTTTTCGAACAAATCAAACCGACACTGCCGGTGTTGCTTGCCAACCTCACCACCATCGGCCAGATCGGCGTCACCTACCATCCCTCGCTCGAGCAGCTGCTCGTATTGCTTCCGTCGGGCGTCGCGATCGAGCAGGCCGCTGCGGGTGAGAACCACCCCGACGGTAGGGCTTACGGTGACTTCGCAGCCACGGTCGAGGATCCACCCATCTGCACGGTCGGCTTCATGCCGCCCAACACATGGCGATCCCCGGACGACCTCACCGACATGGACACACCGGACGGGTTGTATTGCAAACTCCCGCAGGATTCACCGATCGCGGTTCGCGGCGCCCGCAACTACCCCTGCATGGGTCACCCGGGTAAGCGGGCGCCGACCGTCGAAATCTGTAACAGCGACAAGCCGTTCATGCCGCTGGCGATGCGCCAGCACGCCCTCGGTCCCTATCCGCTGGATCCGAATCTACTAGCCCAGGGCGTCCCGCCCGATGACCGGATCACCACCAACGACAGGATTTTCGGCCCAGTCGAGGGAACGCCGCTGCCGCCTGGGGCGGTGCCGCGCGGCGCACCCGCGGGGCCCCGGGGTGAAAATCCCCCACCGGGCACGGTGGGAGCTGCTGTACCGCCCATGCCTTCGTCCGGACCCCCTGCGCTGGCGCCCATGTCGAGAATGTCGGCGGACCTTCCGCCCTTCGCGCCACTCGACGTCCCTGCGCCGGGAGAGCTTCCCGCACCGCCCGCTGCGCCGGCACCGCCGCCGGCCCCACCCGTTCCTTCCGATTCGGCACCTGCAGACACAGCTGGCGGCGGAGGACCCCAGGCTGCGCCAAGCTCGTTCGGAGCCAACGCATCCAAACCCGCGCCCTCGGTCGTGGTGGCAAAGTACGATCCGCGCACCGGTCGTTATGTCGGCCCGGATGGGAAGCTGTATCAGCAGTCGGACCTCGTTGCTCCGAAAGCGCCCAGGACGTGGAAGGACATGCTTCCCACCTGAATTCGCCCCGACATGAAGCGGTCGGCAGGGCTGGCCTGCGGCTACGACCGCCCGGTCAGGAGAGCTGGTCCAGGCGCAACGGCATCGTGATATCAAGCCAATTGTTCTGCCCGCAGGCGCCGCTTGGGCCGACGGTCTTGTCCTTGCCCGAGAAGACGCGCGACCCGAGTTGGAATCCACCATTGTCATTCACCGGGTAGAAAAAGAAGGCCTGCATCCCGGGGAACGCGGTACCGTCTTCGCACCGCTCCCAGTTCGGCACTTCGCGTTTCACCTTCCACATCTGGCCATCGTTCATATACATGGGCGCGCTCCAACCCTGGTCGCTCGTGACCGTGCCATGGCACTCCTGGGTGGTTTCGCACGTCGAGTTGATGGTCCATACTTGGTAGACCGTCGGTTCGCCGAAGTACTGGTCATTTCTCTGGGCCCAGTCGCCGATGGACGTGGCACGGTAAGTCCCATTGATCGCCACGTCTTCCTTGGTTATAGCCTTGGCCGTGGGCGCAGTGCTCAGACCGCCGAAGGCGGTGAGAGCCACCAGCGTTGCAGTGCTGAGTGTTTTGGCTGGACGCATCGGCTGCTCCTCGAACCGGGTAATCCGAGAGTGCCTGTGGCACCTTTTCGCCGTCGGTTGCGGCGCTCTTGAGCGATGACGTTACACCGCTTCGGGCCGCCGGTTAACGGTTAGGGCAAGATCAGCCGCGCTCATCCGGAGGGGTCGAATTTCGCGATCAGCCAGGAGCCGTTGACTTTCCACAGCGTGACCAGGACGCTGCTCTGCGTGTTCTCAGGATCCTTCTTTTGCTCGCTTTTCGTCGTCTGGTCGACGAAAACCAGCACGACGGCCGAATCGGGATGCAATTCCGAGATTGCGGCCCGAATCACCTTGGCAGAGGCCGTCAGCTGTCCCTTCTGCGCCGTCGGCGCGACGACATCGTCGCTGAATTTGCTGTAATACCTCAGAAGGTCACCGGTGAGATGTGACTTCGCGTTGGTGAAATCGCGGTTCAAATGGTCATAGGAATACGACAACACCGCCACGGCGCCATCTGACGCCGCCTGGATCGCCCGGTGCGCCGCCACATCGTCGACCTGCTGATCCGGCCGGTACACGATGAAGTACACGCCGCCAGCGACTCCCAGTGCGGCAATAACCAACGTTGTCGCGACGATCGAACGCCACCTCGCCGCATACCGGCGGCCCCGGCGCCCGATCTCCGCCAGCCGGTGCAAGCGCGCCGGTCCCACTCCAGCGCGCGCCAGTCCGTCCTCGCCGTCGGGCGAAGTATGGGCGCCGTCAATCGCCTTTCCGGTCCCGTCCGGCGGCGAGCCGGGTTCGACAGTCATCGCACGAATTCAACTTTCGACATCTTGAGCTGGCCGCCGTCGCGGTCCATATTGACGCTGAGCCGAAACAGGGCGGGCGGCGGTTTGGCGGTATCTGGCCCAATGGGATCGGTTTTCGCCGCCACAAGCACGACTCCGGAATTGTCGCTAAACGACTGGACGGCGACGGCTTCGATGGTGACCTTGGCGCCGACCTTAGTCTCCTCGGCCCTCTTGACCATCAGGGGCGACAGCACGGAGAGCTGGTCC
The DNA here is from genome assembly GCF_001667735.1 of Mycobacterium sp. E183. Classification (GTDB taxonomy): domain Bacteria; phylum Actinomycetota; class Actinomycetes; order Mycobacteriales; family Mycobacteriaceae; genus Mycobacterium. Next base: position 33,138 of record NZ_LZJN01000057.1, on the reverse strand, counting down.
TTCTGGTCGCCCGTGGAGGCATCGATGGCGCGCTGGACACTCTCCTTGGCGTGATCGGGGTCAATCGACATGAAGGCCTTAATCCCTTGCCGGGCGGCTGCACTGAACTCCGCGGCGAGTTGGCGATTATGCAACGCGGTGTGATGCTGCCACAGCATGTAGCCGCTCGCGGCGAGAGAAGTGGAGAAGAGAACGATGCCGATGCCGGCGGCTACAGTCTTCCGCCCTGGGCGCCGTAGCCACCGTGGCCGCCTGGGTCGTCGCGGCAAACGTAGCCGTTTCCGCGTGGACGTCGCGGATCGCTGCTCGACGTCGTGGGCGTCGTCCCCCGCGTCCTCGGTTTCGGCTGCCCCGCGCAGGCTCTCCAGGCGCGCCCGAGCCGCCGCGGCGCGCGCTTCAGCCTTGGCAACTTCGTCTTCTTCCGGATGCTCTCCGGATGCGGCCGCTACGTCGCCGCTCTCAGCCCCTGCGTTTGACCGCGGTTCGTCGGGATCGGTCATATCCCTCGGGTCACCACAATCGTCGGTGTCGGGTCCCACCGGATCGTGCACGGGGAGGAAGCTTATCACTCCGACCTGGGGTCAACGCCTTCACCGGACGGCTGGGTTGTGCCCCTGACATGCGGAACTGCTCCCCCCGGGAGGCGCGCGGAGCGGCGTTCGAGACGGCCTGGCGCCCACCCCCGGTTGCCCGAAGTGATCTTCTCCAAGCAGGAGAATTTTCTTTTCGGGTGTGGCAAAGTAATTGGGTGCGATTCATCGTGGCGATGGCAGCCGCGTTGGTCGGCGCCGGCCTGCTGGCGGCGCCGCCATCCTTCGCGGGGCCGACGGTCTGCGACTACCCCGCCTGCACCCCGGGGATCATGCCGCATCAGGTTCTAGGTGCGCCGTGTGACAACACCTCCTATTACGCCTTCGGCGTCGCCGACGGTTATGTCTCGTTCGCCTCGGAGCCCGGACGCTTGATGTTCTGCGGCTCGCCGAGGAGGTACCAGCCGCGTTGGTTCCGCTCACCTCCGATGGCGGGGGTCAAGGAGGAGAACGCAAACTGCCAGAACTACCTGAACTACGTCGCGCAGGCACCTGACGGTTTGTTCCTGATTTGTATTGCTCACGACGGCATAGCCAGTTGGGTCCGCGCTGACACGTAGCCGCGTCAGCCGCGGCCTTCCCGTGGCAGACCCAGCAGGCGTCGGCTCAAATCGGTGACCCGGTCGAGCAATGTGTCGTCGTCGATGTCGGCGACCAGCGGATGCATGACGGCGGTGCTGAGCGCGCCGGAGAACATGGCCGCTTCGATCCGTCCGTCCAGACCGGCATCGCTGAGCAGCACCCGGTACAGGCGGTCCATGAAGAGCTGAAACGGCTTGTGTTCGGCCAGCAATCGGACTACGACGGGATCGAATTGCAGCGTGCGCACCAGCCGGCGGTCACGGACGGCCATCTCAATCACGCGGACCAGCAAGGCATCTCGCGCTTGCGGGCCGTCGTCGTACGCTTCGGCCTCCTCGAGTGCCGGCTCGAGCCGGCCGAGCTCGCGCTCGGTCACGGCGATGACGATCTGCTCTTTGGTCCGGAACTGATGGTAGACAGCAGCTTTCGTGATGCCGACGGCGTCGGCGATCATCTGCAGCGACGTGCCGCTGACACCGTGCATAGCGAACAGATCCAGCGCGGCATCGAGTACCCGCGTCCGGGCCGGGCTGTGCTCGATCAGCCAGAATTGCTCGCCGGTGAGGTGTTGCCGCGCTGTTCCCACGCACCGAGACTAGACGATGCCCTTGACCGAAGCTAGCCGATCGGCTAGCTTCGCTGACGAGCCGTGTGTGTAGCCGATTTCGGGAGGGGTGCAGATGTCCGACGCCGACGGGGGCGATGCACCGGGCCGGGGGAGGACGCGGGCCGCGCAGCGGCGGACCGACGGTGAGCTGATCCTGCTGTGGACTCTGCCCGCGGCCCTGATCCTGTGGATCACCTCGTTCCTTCTCTTCCCGGGTTTCAACCCGCCGATGTCACCGTCGATGTCCGCGGAACAGGTCGCCGCGTTCTATCGCGATCCGGCCCACCTGCCGGAGATCCGGTACAGCATGATCGTGTTCAACTGGTTCGGCGTATGCCTGATCCCGATCCTGGCCCTGATCGTGCTGCAGATCCGCCGGATGGCGCACCGGACGCCGATCTTCTCCTACGCGATGCTGGGTTGTGCGGCCGGCGGCCCGACCCTCTTCCTCGTCGCCAACGTCTGCTGGTTACTGGCCGCCTTTCGTCCGGAACGCAGCCCCGGGCTGACCCAGCTGCTCAACGACTTCGGCTGGATCACCTTCACGATCCTGGTTCCTTTCCTGATCGGCCAGAGCGTGATCCTCGCCCTGGCAATCTATTTCGATGATCAGCCGCGCCCGGTCTTCGGTCGCTGGGTGGCTTACTTCAACCTTCTGGTGGCAGCCGCATTGGTCCCCGCCGCGTTCGTCGGCGTCTCGTTGACCGGGCCGCTGGCGTGGGACGGCTTCCTGTCGTTCTGGGTGAAAAACGCTGCGATCGCCGTCTGGATCGTCGTGATGGGCGTTGTCCTGGCGCGTGCCCTATATCGCGAGCGCGCCGAGAACCACGGGCCCGCAGGCGAATTGGTTGGCGCATGAGCGCGGTGATCACACCGCCGACTTCCCCGGCCCCACCCCCCGCGGGCTCGCTGCCCGAGCGAATCCGCTGGCACATCAGGCATAACCCCAAGCGAGAACTGTGGTTGGCGTGGGGGGCCCTGATGGTGTTCTACACCATCTTTTTCCCGATGTTCTTCATCGTGGCGCAGGTCCAGCCCCCGCCGGAGCCCACCTGGGATCTCGCCACGCAGGCGCACTGGTTCTCCGAGCGCCATCTTGGGATACCGGTCGGCTTCGGCATCATCTTCGCGATCAGCGGCATGATCGCGTTCAACAATGCGATCATCGCGTACTCGATGCGGCGCATGTCGGTCAGCCGCGCCTTCGCGTATTCATATCTGCTCATCTATTCGCTCAGCGCTGTTCCCGGCATGCTGCTGCTCAACATCGCGCTGATCGTCGGCACCCTGCGACCCGAGCGCGACCCCGAGGCGATCGGCTGGCTGTACGACTTCGCCTTCTTGTCCTTCGACGGCACCATGGGGGTGTTCCTGATCGGCTCGCTGATCTGGATGGTCGCCATCCTGCTCGACAAGAATCGGGTGTTCCCCAAGTGGTTCGGGTATTTGAACCTGTGCAACGCGCTGACCGAGGTGGTGGTGGCACCGTGCTGGATCTTCCGGCGCGGCGTGTTCGCGTGGGACGGCGAGATTGCCTGGTGGCTGGACATGGTCGTATTCGGCGTCTACCAAGTCACTTTCATCGTGATGCTATTTCAAATGATCCGCCGCGAAGACTTCGGTACCGGACCACTGCCCAAGCTGCCGGCAAAAGAGGCAGCTGCCTGATGACCGAGGTGGCCGACGAGAACCAACGATCCAGATTCGTGCCCGGTCAACCCGACATGTGGGCCTTCGTGCTGTTCGAGACACTGGTCTTCACAGCGTATTTCGGCTTCTATCTGTTCTCCCGGGCTCGCGATCCCGAGCTGTTTCTGCAGTCGCAGGCGCACCTCGACCTGCGCATCGGGGTATTCAACACCCTTGTCCTGCTCCTGAGCTCGTGGTCGGTGGCGCGGTGTGTCCAGTCCGCCCGCGCCGGCGCCTACCCGGCGGCACTGCGGGACGCGTTCATCACGGCGGGGTTCGCGGTGGTCTTCCTGCTCGGCAAGGTCTTCGAGTGGGCCCGACTGGTCGGCACGGGTAACGGTTTGGGCAGCAACGATTTTTTCACCTATTATTTCTTCCTCACCGGCATCCACTTCGTACACCTGCTGATCGGTTTCGTCGCCCTCGGCGTCATCGTCTACCAACTTCGCGGGAAGGCGCGAAAAGCCCACGAAACGCGGGAATCTCAGCAGCTCGTCGAAACCTGCGCGACCTACTGGCACACCGTCGATTTCCTGTGGGTACTCATCTTCGCGTTGCTGTATGTGGTGAGGTGATCGGAATCAAATTCAACAAACGGCTGCTGGTGGTGTGGCTGATCCTGGCGTCGCTGACGCTGACCTATCTGTGGCTAGACCATTCCGCGGGCGGATCGCTGAGATCCAGCGCGGTGGTCACGTCGAGCGTCATCGTGATCGCACTTGTCAAGGTGCGCATCATTTTTCGAGAGTTCATGGAGGTGCGCAACGCTCCCGTGCTGCTGTGCCGGCTTATGGACGCGTGGGTGCTGCTGATGGGCGTCGCCCTGCTCAGCTGTTACTTCGTCGGCTTGTACCTCTGATTCAGCCCGCGACCGCGACCGCGTCCGCGGTGGTGAACGTGAGGTGGAGTTCGCTCAGGCCGCGCAGGATGTACGTCGGCTCGTAGGTGTAGCGACGCTCGGCGGCCGGGCCGTGATGGGCTTCGTCGATCTCGATGTGCGGCATCCGGTCCAGGATGCGTTCGATCGAAACGCGGCCCTCGACTCGGGCGAGCGGACCGCCCGGACAGGAGTGGACACCCCGGGCGAACGCCATGTGCTCGCGAACGTTCTTGCGGCGCAGGTCGAATTCGTGCGGGTTGGAGAACCGACGCGGGTCGCGGTTCGCGGCGCCCGGCAGGATCATCACCACCGTGCCGGCGGGGATGTCGACACCCCCGACGGTGGTGGCCTTGCGGGCCAGCCGCGAGTCGCTCTTGACGGGGCTGTCCATCCGTAACGATTCCTCGATGAACCCCGGGATCAGGCTGCGGTCCTCGCGCAGCTCCTGCTGGATGTCCGGTCGGTCACCGAGCACCTGAAGTGCCGCGCTGAGCAGCTTGGCCGTCGTCTCCTGGCCCGCGGCGAACAGGAACGTCGCCGAGCGGACCACCTCGATCACCGGGGGCGTCGACCCGTCCGGATACTTCGCCGAGGCGAGCGAGGTCAACACGTCGTTACGCGGCTCGCGCCGCCGGTCCTCGATGTAGTTGCAGAACTTGTCGTCGAGCCACTCCAGCGGGTTGATGCCGACCGACTCGTGGTCGAGGGCGCCCACTCGACCGGGCCTATCGGCACCGAGGACTGAGCGGAACTCCTTGTGGTCTTCCTCGGGCACGCCGAGCAGGTCGGCGATCACCAAGGTGGCGAACGGCTTTGAGTATTCGGCGATGAACTCGCACTCGCCGTTCTGCAGGAACTCGTCGAGCTGCCGGTCGGCCAGGCGCCACATGAACTCCTCGTTGTGCTTCAGCCGGCTGGGGGTCAGCAGCTTGGCCAGCACGGACCGGGCCTTGGTGTGGTCCGGCGGATCCATGGTGACCATGTGCTCGAACATGGGGAAGGAGCTGCGGTGCGCATCGATCTGGGCGCTGATGTCGTCGCCTTCGGGCGTGAACGGCAGCGGCGGGAACGGGCCGCCCAGCGCGACGATGTTGGAGAACGTGTCGGGATCCTTGTAGATCTCGCAGGCTTCGTCGTAGCCCGTAACCGCGACGACGCCATAGTGCGGCAGCCGCAACACCGGGTTCTGGCTGCGCAGGTAATCGAAGTAGGGGTGCGGATCGGGCACCAGAGACGGGTCGGTGAAGAAGTCGATCGACTCGTAATCGCTCATCGGATTGCGTCTCCCTGGCTTGGATTACCGGCTGTGTTCGGCGGCAGGGGCATGGGGCCGCGCGATCTCGAAACCGAAATGTGCTGAGCACCTGCTTAGCATGGCGGTAATGTCAGGGTCAAGATCGCAACGCCGGGGCAGAGCGATGACCTGGCTACGATTTGACTAGGTCGACACCGGAATCTCGAGAGCATGGAGTGACGGCATGACATCTGCTTCTGCGGCCCGCCGGATCGGGGCGCCGGACGCGAAGAATCGCGGCCTGCTGCTCGACGCGGCCGAGCAGCTGATGCTCGAAGAGGGCTATGCCGCCGTGACGTCACGCCGCCTCGCGAACAAGGCGGGGCTGAAACCGCAGTTGGTGCACTACTACTTCCGCACCATGGAGGAGCTGTTTCTGGAGGTCTTCCGCCGCCGCGCCGACGAAGGACTGCAGGCGCAGGCCCAGCTGCTGCAATCGCCGCAACCCTTGTGGGCGCTCTGGCGGTTCGGCACCGATCCGGGCTTCACCCGGATTTCGATGGAATTCATGGCGTTGGCCAATCATCGCAAGGACATGCGGGCCGAAATCGCCTACTACGCCGAACGTTTCCGCGAGGAGCAGCGCAAAGCGGTGGCCGCCGCGTTGCAGCGTTACGGCGCGGGCAACGAGGACGTGCCGGCGGTGGTCTGGACGGTGTTGATGACCAGTTTGTCGCGCATGCTGGTGCTCGAGCAGGCGATCGGCATGTCCGGCGGTCACGCCGAGACCGTGGAGTTGGTCGAGCAATACCTGCGTCGCCTAGAGGGCGAGCCGCGACCGATCGAGGATGTCCCGCCGACCTGGGTAGTTCACCAGTTGCGCAGCGAGCAGAGCACGCCTTTGGGGCCGTCCTTGGACACGACGACGGCTCCGTCCACCGCCAGATCACAGTGAAGCCCCGGCGTGCCGGGCTCGGTGCCCGTGCTCGCCACGACCATCGCGTAGTCATCGGGGTTGGACATGTCCAGGTCGAAGCTCCACGGTTTGCCCGGGCCGAGATCGACATCGACGTGCGGCGTGAAGGAGTAGGGGTTGTGGCTGTAGTCGGAGAACTTCTCCGGCTGGTGGTCCAGGTAGTAGATGTCGGTGTAGATCGGATTCTGCGCGGTGACGGTGTACTTGACGTGGTGCATCGCCGGGTCGGCGACGGCGTGCGCGGCGCTCACGACCGAACCGGTCGCACCAACCAGCAACGCCGACAGGGTCGCTGCGCCCACGCCCAATCGTCTGTCCGTCATCTCGCTCCTCCAGCCGCCCGTCCCGCACTCGTGGTGCGGTTCATGACTCGCTCCGCGGCCCGCCAGTGTGCGTCGGCGACCCACAGCCGCGCAAAGGATGCTATCGCTTCGTCGGCCGAAACCCCGCTGATTACGCGCTTTATCTCGGTCGCCGGGTGCCGGGCCAACGACCTGGCGACGGATTGCCATCCCGCGTCGAACTCCGCGCGCGGCAGCACCCGATCGACCAGGCCGACTCGTTGCGCCTCGGCCGCCGTGAGGGCGGTTCCGGTGCCGGCCAGCAACAGCGCCCTGCTCTTGCCGACGAGCGCGGCCAGCCGCTCGGCGCCGCCCCAGGCCGGCATGATCTCCAGCTCCACCTGGTTGAAGGCGATCTTGACGTCGTCGGCCGCCAGCCGGATGTCGGCCGCGACCGCGACTTCGGCGCCGCCGCCGAAGGCGTGGCCATTCAGCGCGGCGATCACCGGCGCCGGGAAGCTGGCCAATTGGTCGCATATCGCTCGCATCCGCTTGGCCATCGCCGCGGCATCCTCTTCCGTCCGCAGTGCGCGCAACTCCTTGAGGTCGCCGCCGGATACGAAGGCCCGATCACCCGCGCCCTTGATCACCAGGGCTTTGGCGCCCGCCGCCGCGTCGAGCGCCTTCTCCAGCTGCTGCATGGTGTCCAGCGCGATGGCATTGCGCGCTTGCGGGCGATCGATGGTCAGCACCGCCAACCCGTCGTCGATCTCCAGGTCCACCATGCGTCATTCGCTCCTCGGATGAAAATGCACGATATTGGCATTCTCTCGGTGCGAGAATAACATCGTCGTCGCAGGCCGAAGGGCTATCGTCAACGAAGACAGGGGTGCTCGGTGCTGGATCGAAGCGTGGCCACGGTCGCGGCGGCACTGGCCGTCGCCGCAGTTGCGGGTTGCGCGTCGCGACCGTCGACCCAGATCTCCAGCACCGCCTCGGTGACGGTCGACGGTAACGACCGGACCTTCCACATCGTGAAGTGCGGCCAGTTGCAGTGGACCCGGACGATCGACATCGGCGGCAACTTCGCCGGCGCCAAGATCGTCATCGACGAAAACGCGCAACCCGCGTCCGCCGAGTCCGTCCGCATCCAGAACCTGGGCGGGTTCAGCGGGATGTACTCCCGGGGCGACGGCGGCAACGCCGACCTGAGCGTTACCGGTGACAAGTTCACCGTCAGCGGCACCGCCAACGGCTACAAGACCGACAAACCCGGTGAGCCGGCCACCGCGACGTTCAAAATCGTCGTCACCTGCTGACCGCTCGGAACCGCAATCGGCGGGCGGCGTTGCGATTCGACGCCCGTAGAGAATAGTATTCTCGTAAATCAAGAAGGAGGATTCCATGGGCCAGTTGTCGCATCGTGAAGACGTCCCGTTCCCGATCTTTGACGCGGACAACCACCTCTACGAGCCGCCGGAGGCGCTGACCAAATACCTGCCCAAGGCGTACCAGGACTACGTCCAGTACGTGCAGGTCAACGGGCGGACGAAGATCGCGATCCGCGGCCACATCAGCAACTACATCCCCAACCCGACCTTCGAGGTCGTCGCCCGGCCGGGCGCCTGGGAGGAGTACTTCAAGTACGGCAACCCGGAGGGCAAATCCAAGCGCGAACTGTTCGGCGAGCCGATGCGCGCGATTCCGGCGTTCTTCGAACCCGGCCCGCGGCTGGAGAAGATGAACGAGCTGGGTCTGGACCGCACCCTGATGTTCCCGACGCTGGCCAGCCTGCTCGAGGAGCGGCTGCGCGACGACCCGGTCGCCATCCACGTCCTGGTCCACGCGCTGAACGAGTGGCTCGACGACGTCTGGGGGTTCAACTACCAGAACCGCATCTTCACCACGCCGGTCATCACCCTGCCGATCGTCGAGAAGGCGATCGAGGAGCTGGAATGGGCGGTCAAGCGCGGTGCCCGCTGCATTCTGGTGCGCCCGGCTCCGGTCCCCGGCTTCCGCGGCCCCCGGTCGTTCGCCCTGCCGGAGTTCGACCCGTTCTGGGAGCGCGTCGTCGAGCACGACGTCCTGGTCGGCATGCATTCCAGCGACAGCGGCTACTCCCGCTACACCTCCGAGTGGGACGGGGCCGAACAGGAAATGCTGCCGTTCCAGACCAACGCGATGGGCATCCTCAACGAGTGGCGGCCGATCCAGGATGCGGTGGGCTCGTGGGTGATCCACGGCGCGCTCTATCGCCACCCCAAGCTGAAGGTCGCGATCGTCGAGGCGGGTTCGAAGTGGATGACCCCGCTGCTCGACGGCCTCGCCGAGGTCTTCCGCAAGGCGCCGGAGGCGTTCCCGAGCGACCCCGTCGAGATGGTCAAGAACCGGATCCACGTCAGCCCGTTCTTCGAGGACGGCATCGACGACCTGATCAGCCTCGTCGGGGTGGATCAGGTGCTGTACGGCTCGGACTGGCCGCACCCGGAGGGGCTTGCGGAGCCGACGTTCTACGTCAACGCGCTGTCGCACCTGTCCGTCGACGACCAGGCGAAGATCATGGGTGGCAACCTCGGTCGGCTCGTCACGGTGTGACTGGCGCGCCGGCCGGCCAGCATTGGGAGACCATCCCCGCGATGGTCTCGAGCGCGGCGGACCGCTTCGGCGACTCGGAAGCGGTCGTCGACGGTCCGCTGCGCTTCACCTTCACCGAGATCGTCGACAGAATCCGTTGCGCAGCAGGCGCTTTCGCCGAGCTGGGCGTCGACAAGGGCGATCGTGTCGCGGTCTGGGCGCCGAATTCCGCGGAATGGATCATCGCGGCCTTCGGGCTGCTCACCGCGGGCGGTGTGCTGGTGCCGGTCAACACTCGGTTCAAGCCGGACGAAGCGGGCGACATCATCGCCCGCAGCAAGGTCAAGGCCGTCCTGGTCCAGAAGGGCTTTCTGGGCCAGGACTACACCGCGCCCGCGGGGACGCCCGTCATCGACCTGAAGTCCGACTTCCTCGCCAGCGGTGCACCGTTCGAGCGGGCGGTGAACGGCAGCGACATCGCCGACATCATCTTCACCTCGGGCACGACCGGCCGCCCGAAGGGCGCCATGATGAACCATCGGCAGACGCTGCGGATGTACGAGGAATGGGCGACGCTCGCGGATCTGCGCCAGGGTGATCGTTACTTGCAGATCAACCCCTACTTCCACACCTTTGGCCTCAAGGCCGGGCTGATCACGTCATTCCTGCGGGGCGCGACGATGCTGCCGGTGCCGGTGTTCGACGTCGACGCCGTGGTGGAATTGATTGCCCGCGAACGGATCACGATGCTTCCCGGGCCGCCGACGCTCTACCACTCGCTGCTGACCGTCGCCGACAAGTCCAAGCTGTCGACCCTGCGCGCCGGCGTGACCGGCGCCGCCGACATCCCCGTCGAGCTGGTCCGTCGCATCCATGACGAATTGCCGTTCCAGACGCTGATGACCGGATACGGCCTCACCGAGGCGGGCAACGTCACGCTGTCCCTGCCCGGGGATTCGTTCGAGGACGTCGCCACCACCGCGGGTGTGCCCTGCGACGGGGTCGAGGTGCGCATCGCCGGCGATGGCGAGGTGCTGGTCCGCGGCTACGGCGTCATGCAGGGATACCTCGACGACCCGGCGGGCACCGCCGAGGCGATCGATCCGGACGGGTGGTTGCACACCGGCGATTTGGGCCGCCTCGATGCGGCGGGCCGGCTGCGGATCGACGGGCGCAAGAAGGACATGTTCATCGTGGGCGGGTTCAACGCCTACCCGGCGGAGATCGAGGGCTACCTGCTGGAGCACCCGGCGGTGGCGCAGGCCGCCGTGATCGGGGTTCCCGACGATCGCCTGGGCCAGGTCGGCAAGGCCTTCGTGGTGGCGAAAACCCAGGTTTCCGAGGATGACCTGTTGATATGGTGCCGGGAGCGGATGGCTGGTTTCAAAGCGCCGAGATCCATCGCGTTTCTCGACGAGCTGCCGCTCAATGCGACCGGGAAAGTTATGAAGGATCAACTTCGTTGAGCGACGGCGACATTCATTCGATGGTCATCGCGTCGGACTATCGTGTTCCCGACCCCAGCCGGGTATGGCCGCTGCTCGAGCGCAGGAAGGCGGCCCTTGCCGATATCGGCGCCCACCACGTCCTGGTCTACACCTCGACGCATGACTACGGCCGGGTGCTGGTGATGATCGGAGTCCACAGTCGCGAGCCGATCGTCGAGTTGCTGCGCTCGCGCGTGTTCTTCGAGTGGTTCGACGCGGCCGGCGTCGACGACATTCCCGCGGTCTTCGCCGGCGAGATCGTGGACAGGTTCGTCCCGGAGGCCCCGGCGACTCCGGAGGCGCCCGGCGTCGTGGTCGCCGCCATCGCCTCCGTCCACGACGTGTCGGCGCTCACCGCCGAAGTCGCCTCGGCCAGGGACAGATTCGTCGCGGCCGGCATCCGCAAGACCTGGATCTTCCAGGCCTTCGACGACGAGCACGAGGTGCTGATCATGTCGGAGTTGCCCGACGAGGAGAGCGCGCGGCGGTGGATCGAGCACCCCGACGCGGCGGCCGAGTGGATGAGCGGCGCCGGGGTGGGCCCCTACCCGCCGGTTTTCGTCGGGCGATTCTCCAACATGATGCGCATCGAGGCGGACTGAGCGGTCCGCCGGAATGTTCGTCTGCCTGTGTAACGGAGTCACCAGCCAAACGGTGACCGAGGCGCTGCAAGCCGGCGCCTGCACGACCAAGGAGGTCGCGGCAGCCTGTGGGGCGGGCGCCGACTGCGGGCGCTGCCGGCGAACCGTCCAGGCGATGCTGCGATCGTCGGATCCGAACGGCGCTGCCACCCGGCCGCGGTCTTAGCGGCGAACGCTGCCGTCCGGCGACATCGGCTGGACGAGTTCGACCAGCAGGGGCGGGATTTCGAGCCGCGGCAATACCACCTCGACGAGCACCATGCTGTCCCGGTGCTGCGCGGCGGCGGTCAGGGCGTCGTCGAGCTCACCGTACGTCTGCACCCGGAACGCCAGGTGATCGGCGACCCCCAGCGCGTTGGGGATGTCGGTCCATTTCCAGTTCACGATGTCGTTGTAGGGCGCCGTTTCCCCGTGGATCGCCCGTTCGACGGTGTAGCCGTCGTTGTTGACCACCACGATGACCGGTGACAGCCCTTCGCGCGAAAAGTTGCCGAGCTCTTGGACGGTCAGTTGCGCGGCACCGTCACCGATCAGCAGCACCGTCCGCCGGTCCGGATGTGCCACCCCGGCACCCAGCGCCGCCGGCAGCGTGTATCCGATTGAGCCCCAAAGCGGTTGGCCGATGAACGTCACGCCCTGGGGCAGGCGGTGGTCGGCCATGCCGTAGAACGAGGTGCCCTGGTCGGCGAGGACTACGTTGCCCGGTGTCAGGGCCACGCAGAGGCGGTCCCACAGCATCTCCTGCGTCAGCGGTTGATCGCGTGGCGGTGGCGGGGGCAGGGCCTCGGCGGGCGGCGACGCCACGGGCGGCGACGTGATCGCGCGGCGGGTCAAAATGGTGGCCAACGCCTCGAGCGCGGCGCCCATCTCCAGCGGAGCGAAGACCTCACCGGCCACGGTGGTCTGGTACTGCGCGACGTCGATGGTGCGCGCCGGGTCGATCCGCTGGCTGAAGAAGCCGCTGACCATGTCGGTGAACACCACGCCGGCGGTCACCAGAACCGGCGCCTCTTCGATCGCGGTGCGCACCGCCGGGACGCTGGCAGACCCGGCGTAAATGCCCAAGTAGTGGGGTGAGCTTTCGTCGAGGAGGCTCTTACCCCACATCAGCGTCGCGTAGGGCACCACGTCGGCCGCCAGCAACGCCTCGAGTTCTTTGACCACCTGCAACCGGTGCACTAGCAAGTCGGCCAGCACCGTCAGCTGGTGGTCACCGATGAGTTCGGCGGCGGCCTCAACGAACAGTGAAAGCGCGCGCGGGCTGGTGCCGCCGGTGTAGCGGGGCAGCGGGTCCGCGGGCGGTTCGGTGGGGAAGCGGGCCACGTCGGTGGTCAGCAGGATGTACCCGGGCCGCTTCTGCTCGCGCACCTCGGACAGCACCCGGTCGATCTCGCGGCGGGCGGTCGCGGGCATCAGGTTGGCTTGGGCACAGGTGATCTCGCGACTGACGCGCAAGAAGTGCTCGAAGTCTCCGTCGCCGAGCGAGTGGTGTAGCGCGCGCCGGGTGCCCTGCGCGTCCTTGGACGGGCCCCCGACGATGTGCACGACGGGCACCTGCTCGGCATAGCTGCCCGCGATCGCGTTGGCCGCCGACAGTTCGCCCACGCCGAAAGTCGTTACCACCGCAGACATTCCGCGCAGCCGGCCGTACCCGTCGGCGGCGTAGCCGGCGTTCAGCTCGTTGGCGTTGCCCACCCAGCGGATGGTCGGGTGGGCAACGATGTGGTCGAGGAACTCCAGGTTGTAGTCACCGGGAACGCCGAAGATCTCGGTGACGCCGAGTTCGGCGAGGCGGTCCAACAGGTAGTCACCGACGGTGTAGACGGGCTGGTTGTCAGGCACAAGCACGACGGTACCTCGGTCAAATTCATTCCGGCGGGCACGGCGTTTCAGTATCGTGCGGGCCATGGCACTCAAAGAATCCCGTGACATCGTCATCGAAGCCAGTCCGGAGGAGATCCTGGACGTCATCGCCGATTTCGAGGCGATGCCCGAATGGTCCGAACCCCATCAGAGTGCCGAGGTCCTCTCGACCGGCGACGACGGGCGGCCCAGCCAAGTGAAGATGAAGGTGAAGGTCGCCGGGATTACCGACGAACAGGTGGTGGCCTACACCTGGGCGCCCGACGCGGTGAGCTGGACGCTGGTGAGCTCCTCGCAGCAGAAGGCGCAGGACGGCAAGTACACCCTGGTACCGCAGGGAGACGCGACCCTGGTCAAGTTCGAGCTTCTCGCGGACCCGAACGTGCCACTGCCCGGCTTCGTCTTGAAGCGCGCGGTGAAGGGGACGATCGATTCCGCGACCAAGGCGCTGCGCGAGCGGGTACTGAAAGTGAAGAAGGGCAAGTAGCCGCAGTGGGTGGCGCCGGACCCCTGGCCGGGGTGAGGGTGATCGAGCTCGGCGGGATCGGACCGGGGCCCCACGCGGGCATGATGCTCGCCGACCTGGGTGCCGACGTGGTGCGGGTGCGCCGGCCCGGTGGCCTGAAGATGCCGGCCGAAGATCGCGATCTGCTGCATCGCGGGAAGCGGATCGTCGACCTGGACGTCAAGACGCGGCCGGCGGCACTGCTCGATCTCGCCGCCAAGGCCGACGTGCTGTTGGACTGTTTCCGCCCGGGGACCTGTGAGCGACTCGGCATCGGTCCCGACGAGTGCGCGGCGGTCAATCCGCGCCTGATCTTCGCGCGGATCACCGGCTGGGGGCAGGACGGGCCGCTGGCCCGGACGGCGGGCCACGACATCAACTACCTGTCGCGGACCGGCGCGCTCTCCGCGCTGGGCCACGCCGACCGGCCGCCGATGCCGCCGCTGAACCTGGTCGCCGACTTCGGTGGCGGCTCGATGCTGGTGCTGCTCGGCATCGCCGTCGCGCTTTATGAACGGGAACGTTCGGGCCGGGGTCAGGTCATCGACGCGGCGATGGTGGACGGCGTCAGCCTGCTCGCCCAGATGATGTGGACCATGAAGTCGACCGGGGCGCTCAGGGACCGGCGCGAGTCGTTTCTGCTCGACGGCGGCGCTCCCTTCTATCGCTGTTATGAGACCGCCGACGGCAAGTACATGGCGGTCGGCGCCATCGAGCCGCAGTTCTTCGCGGCGTTGCTGACCGGGCTCGGCCTGTCGGCCGACGAGGTCCCCGGCCAGCTCGACGTCGGGTCCTACCCGCGGATGTACGACGTCTTCACGAAGCGATTCGCCAGCCGCACCCGTGACGAGTGGACGGCCACATTCGCCGGCACCGATGCGTGCGTCACCCCGGTGCTGACGTGGAGCGAAGCGGCGGCCGACGAGCACTTGAGGGCACGGTCCACCGTGATCACCGAGGACGGCGTCGACCAGGCCGCCCCGGGCCCCCGCTTCTCCCGCACCCCGGCGGCACCGGTCGGGCGGCCGCCCGCGGCCACCACGCCACTTAGCGAAATCGACTGGTAGCCAGCGTTTTTACGCCGAATCGATCCGGATGCGGGTCGTTGTTGCTAGGTTGAGCTCAGTGGCCGTAAAAGCATCACGCGAATTTGTCGTCGACGCGCCGCCCGAAGTGGTCATGGAGGCGCTGACAGATGTCCGCGTCCTGTCGTCGTGGTCGCCCCTGCACAAAGACATCGAAGTGATCGACCGTTATCCCGACGGCCGTCCCCACCACGTCAAAACCACCATCAAGATCCTGGGGCTCGTCGACAAAGAGATCCTGGAATATCACTGGGGCCCCGACTGGGTCGTCTACGACGCCAAAGGGACTTCCCAGCAGCACGGCCAGCACGTCGAATACAACCTCACGCCCGAGGGCCTCGACAAGACCCGGGTGCGGTTCGACGTGACGGTCGAACCCGGCCGGCCGATGCCCGCCTTCATCGTCCGGCGGGCCAGCGAAAGCGTGCTCGACTCGGCGGTAAAGGGATTGTGCGAATTGGTAAAGCACGTCGACGGTACAGCCGAGTCGGAATAGTCGGCGGCACGCATTTTTGCCTTCGGGACGGCCGGAGCGGTTGCTAACTTATTAGCAGTGGCCGTTCAAGCATCGTCGGAAATTGTGATCGACGCGCCTCCGGAGGTGATCCTGGAGGCGCTGGCCGACATGGACGCCGTGCCGTCATGGTCGCCGGTGCACAAGCGGGTGGAGGTCGTCGACAAATATCCCGACGGGCGGCCGCACCACGTGAAGGTCACCATCGCGGTGACCGGCATTCACGACACCGAATTGCTGGAATACCACTGGGGCCCGGACTGGATGGTGTGGGACGCCGCCAAGACCGCCCAGCAACGGGGTCAGCACGGGGAGTACAACCTGAGCCGCGTGAGCGACGACAAGACGCGGGTCCGATTCACCATCACGGTCGAACCCTGGGCGCCGCTGCCCGAATTCTGGGTCAACCGGGCACGCAAGAAAATCCTCCATGCCGCGCTGGAGGGCCTGCGAAAGCGGGTGACCGAGGGCTACGGCCCGGCCGGGTCACCGTAGGACGGCCAACCGCCTGATCGCCTCGTCGAGGGTGTCCTCGTGTTTGCAAAAAGTGAAGCGCACCAAGTGATTCCACACTTTGGCTTGGGCCGACGCGTGCGCGGCGGCCGGGTCGCAGAACGGCGACAGCGGGATGGCGGCCACCCCCGCCTTCTCCGGAAGCGCCGCGCAGAACGCGGCGCTGTCGTCGTAGCCCAGCGGCCGCGGGTCGGCGCACAGGAAGTACGTGCCCGCGCTGTCGTGCACCTCGAAGCCGATCTCCGACAGCCCGGCGGCCAGCCGGTCGCGACGGGCCTGCAGCGAGCGGCGCAACTCGGCGACCCACGCGTCCTCGGTGTCGAGGGCGAGGGCCACCGCCGGCTGGAACGGCGCGCCGCCGACGTAGCTCAGGTACTGTTTGGCCGCCCGCACCCCGGCGATGAGTTGTGCTGGGCCGCAAGCCCATCCGATCTTCCAGCCGGTGCAGTTGAACATCTTGGCCGCGCTGGAGATGGTGACGGTGCGCTCGGCCATGCCGGCGAAGCCGGCCAGCGGCAGGTGCCGGTGGTGATCGAACACCAGGTGCTCGTACACCTCGTCGGTGATCACCAAGAGGTCGGCGGCGACCGCGACCTCGGCGATGGCGGCGAGCTCGGTGGCGCTGAGCACCGTGCCGGTCGGGTTGTGCGGCGAGTTGACGATCAGCGCGCGGGTGCGTGGCGTCACCGCCCGGCGCAGCGCGTCGGCGTCCAAGGCGAAGCCGCGGCCGTGGGGGACCAGGGGGACGGCCACCCGGTCCGCGCCGGCCATCGCCAGCACCGGCGAGTAGGAATCGTAGAACGGCTCGACGAGCAGCACCTCCGAGCCGGGCTCGATCAGGCCGAGCACCGCCGACGCGATGGCCTCGGTCGCCCCGACCGTCACCAGCACCTCGGTGTCGGGGTCGTACTCGATGCCGAAGTGCCGCCGCCGCTGGGCGGCGATGGCGTGCCGCAGCGACTCCACGCCGATGCCGGGCGGGTACTGGTTGTTCCCCTCGGCAATGGCATCTTGGGCCGCCTTCAACATGGCCGCGGGGCCGTCCTCGTCGGGGAAGCCCTGGCCCAGGTTGACCGCACCGACCCGCGCGGCCAGCGCCGACATCTCGGCGAACACCGTGGTCGCGTATGGACGCAGTCGCGACACCGTCATGCTGGTCGAGCTTAGGGGTCGCCAGGACTCGAACGTCACGCCAGCGTGGCGCTCGCGTGCGGCGGCCACGCTGGCGTGACGCTCGGCAGGCTTTACCAGCGGCGATCGGCCCAACCAACAGGTTGGCCGGGCACTTTGTTAGGGTGCGGTATCCGGACCTACCTTTAATACGGATCCGAAACCCACTTGTGAAGAGGAACTCGACATGTCCGAAGAAGCCTTCATCTACGAGGCCATCCGCACGCCGCGGGGCAAGCAACGCAACGGCTCGCTGAACGAGGTCAAGCCGGTGAACCTGGTCGTCGGGCTGGTCGACGAGCTGCGCCGGCGCAACCCCGACCTCGACGAGAACCTGATCAGCGACCTGATCCTCGGCGTGGTGTCCCCGGTCGGTGACCAGGGCGGCGACATCGCCCGCACCGCGGCGCTGGTGGCGGGGCTGCCCGAGACCACCGGCGGCGTGCAGCTCAACCGGTTCTGCGCCTCGGGCCTCGAAGCCGTCAACACCGCCGCGCAGAAGGTGCGCTCCGGCTGGGACGACCTCGTGCTGGCCGGCGGTGTCGAGTCGATGAGCCGCGTTCCGATGGGCTCCGACGGCGGCGCCTGGGCGACCGACCCCGAGACCAACTACCGGATCGGCTTCGTGCCGCAGGGCATCGGTGCCGACCTGATCGCCACCATCGAGGGCTTCTCCCGCGAGGACGTCGACGCGTACGCGCTGCGGTCGCAGCAGAAGGCCGCCGAGGCCTGGTCGGGCGGCTACTTCGCCAAGTCGGTCATTCCGGTGCGCGACCAGAACGGCCTGGTCATCCTGGACCACGACGAGCACATGCGGCCCGACACCACGATGGAGGGCCTGGCCAAGCTGAAGACCGCGTTCGACGGCATCGGCGAGATGGGCGGCTTCGACGACGTGGCGCTGCAGAAATACCACTACGTCGAGAAGATCAACCACGTCCACACCGGCGGCAACAGCTCGGGCATCGTCGACGGGGCCGCGCTGGTGCTGGTCGGCTCCGAGGCCGCCGGCAAGTCGCAGGGCCTGACCCCCCGCGCGCGCATCGTCGCCACCGCGACCAGCGGGTCCGACCCGGTCATCATGCTGACCGGCCCGACCCCGGCCACCCAGAAGGTCCTCGACCGCGCCGGGCTGACCGTCGACGACATCGACCTGTTCGAGCTGAACGAGGCGTTCGCGTCGGTGGTGCTGAAGTTCCAGAAGGACCTCAACATCCCGGACGAGAAGCTGAACGTCAATGGTGGCGCCATCGCGATGGGCCACCCGCTGGGCGCCACCGGCGCCATGATCACCGGCACCATGGTCGACGAGCTCGAGCGCCGCAACGCGCGTCGCGCGCTGATCACGCTGTGCATCGGCGGCGGTATGGGCGTCGCCACCATCATCGAGAGGGTTTAGGACCATGGCAGAGAACACCATCACTTGGGACAAGGATGCCGACGGCATCGTCACGCTGACGCTCGACGACCCCACCGGGTCGGCGAACGTGATGAACGAGCACTACAAGGAGTCGATGCACAAAGCCGTCGAACGCCTTGTGGCGGAGAAGGATTCGGTCACCGGCGTGGTGATCACCAGCGCCAAGAAGACGTTCTTCGCCGGTGGCGACCTCAAGAGCATGATCAACGCCGGCCCCGAGAACGCCGGCGACGTCTTCACCGAGGTCGAGGACATCAAGCGCGACCTGCGCACGCTGGAGACCCTGGGCAAGCCGGTCGTGGCCGCCATCAACGGCGCCGCGCTCGGCGGCGGACTGGAGATCGCGCTGGCCTGCCACCACCGCATCGCCGCCGACGTCAAGGGCAGCCAGCTGGGCCTGCCCGAGGTGACGCTGGGCCTGCTGCCCGGTGGTGGCGGGGTCACCCGCACCGTGCGGATGTTCGGCATCCAGAACGCGTTCATGAACATCCTTTCGCAGGGCACCCGTTTCAAGCCGGCCAAGGCGAAGGAGATGGGGCTGGTCGACGAGCTGGTCGGCTCGGTCGAGGAACTGGTGCCCGCCGCCAAGGCGTGGATCAAGGCCAACCCCGACTCGCACACCCAGCCGTGGGACGCCAAGGGCTACAAGATGCCTGGCGGCACCCCGTCCAGCCCCGCGCTGGCCGGCATCCTGCCGTCGTTCCCGGCGCTGCTGAAGAAGCAGCTCAAGGGTGCGCCGATGCCCGCGCCGCGGGCCATCCTGGACGCGGCCGTCGAGGGCGCGCAGGTGGACTTCGACACGGCCACCCGCATCGAGAGCCGCTACTTCACCCAGCTGGTCACCGGCCAGGTCGCCAAGAACATGATCCAGGCGTTCTTCTTCGACCTGCAGCACATCAACGGCGGTGGCTCGCGACCCGACGGCATCGAGCCGGTCAAGATCAACAAGATCGGCGTGCTGGGCGCGGGCATGATGGGCGCGGGCATCGCGTACGTCTCGGCCAAGGCCGGTTTCGACGTGGTGCTCAAGGACGTCAGCATCGAGGCCGCCCAGAAGGGCAAGGGCTACTCGGAAAAGCTTGAGGCCAAGGCGCTTCAGCGCGGTAAGACCACCGAGGAGAAGAGCAAGGCGCTGCTGGACCGCATCACGCCGTCCGCCGACCCCGCCGACTTCAAGGGCGTCGACTTCGTCATCGAGGCGGTGTTCGAGAACCAGGACCTCAAGCACAAGGTGTTCCAGGAGATCGAGGACATCGTCGAACCCAACGCGCTGCTCGGGTCCAACACCTCGACGCTGCCGATCACCGGTCTGGCGACCGGCGTCAAGCGCCAGGAAGACTTCATCGGGATCCACTTCTTCTCTCCGGTGGACAAGATGCCGCTGGTCGAAATCATCAAGGGCGAGAAGACTTCTGACGAGGCACTGGCCCGGGTGTTCGACTACACGCTGGCCATCGGCAAGACCCCGATCGTCGTCAACGACAGCCGCGGCTTCTTCACCAGCCGCGTCATCGGCACCTTCGTGAACGAGGCCCTGGCGATGCTGGGCGAGGGCGTGGAGCCCGCCAGCATCGAGCACGCCGGCTCGCAGGCCGGCTACCCGGCGCCGCCGCTGCAGCTCTCGGACGAGCTCAACCTGGAGCTGATGCACAAGATCGCCGCGGCCACCCGCAAGGGCGTCGAGGACGCCGGCGGCACCTACGAGCCGCACCCGGCGGAGGCGGTCGTGGAGAAGATGATCGAGATCGGCCGCCCGTCGCGGCTCAAGGGCGCGGGCTTCTACGAGTACGTCGACGGCAAGCGCACCCGGTTGTGGCCGGGCCTGCGGGAGACGTTCAAGTCGGGCAGCGCGCAGATCCCGTTGCAGGACATGATCGATCGGATGCTGTTCGCCGAGGCGCTGGAAACCCAGAAGTGCCTCGACGAGGGCGTGTTGACGTCGACCGCCGACGCCAACATCGGTTCGATCATGGGCATCGGGTTCCCGCCGTATACCGGTGGCAGCGCGCAGTTCATCGTCGGCTACGAGGGTGCGGGAGGGACCGGCAAGGAAGCGTTCGTGGCGCGGGCACGCGAGCTGGCCGCCAAGTACGGTGACCGCTTCCTGCCGCCGGACTCGCTGACCTAGTTTCAGTCGCAAAAGCCCCCGAAGCCGTTGGCCTCGGGGGCTTTTGCGTGGCGTGGTCCCGCGAGACTTAAACCATGGCGGTGCGTTACGGCGTGTCGTCGCCGTGGTTTAAGTGTCGCGGCAATGGAAGGGGCGGTACCGCGTCGGCGGCCTCAACCGGAGGCGGCGGCGATCCTGCGCCATTGCTCGCGCGGGAACGCCTTCGGGTCCTCCAGCAGCACTTGCACGCACACGTGGTCGGCGCCCGCCGACCGATGCTCGTCGACCCTGCGCATGATCGCCCCTTCGTCGCCCCACGCGATGATGGCATCGAAGAGACGGTCGCTCACCTGCGCCAGGTCGTCTTCGGAGAACCCGCTGCGCAGCAGGTTGTTGGCGTAGTTGGGCAAAGCCAAATACGCACGCAGCCAATCGGTTCCGATTCGCCGCGCCTCGTCGGCGCTGGCGGTCAGGATCACCGTCTGTTCAGGCAGCAGCAGGGGGCCCTCACCCAGAGTCGCGCGAGCGGAGGCTGTGTGGTCGGGCGTGACGAGATAAGGATGCGCGCCGCGGGACCGTTCCGCCGACAGGGTCAGCATCTTGGGGCCGAGCGCGGCGAGCACCCGGTTCTCGGCGGGCACCGGCCGCACGGCGGCATCCAGCCCGTCCAGGAACGACGCCGTCGCCGCCAGCGGCTTGCGGTAGCGCCCGGGCTGGCCGGCGTCGATGAGCGGCGCGTGGCTGACGCCGATGCCGAGCAGGAACCGGTCCCCGTGCTCGTCGGTGAGTGCCGCGTAGGACTCGGCGACGTCGCCGGGTGCATGCATCCACAGGTTGAGGATCCCGGTCGCGACCACGGTCCGCTCGGTCGCGGCGAGCAGGTTGCCGACGGCGTCGAACACCGGTCCGCCGACGTCGGGTATCCACAGCGCGGGGAAACCCAACTCGTCCAATTCCGCTGCCGCCTCGGCGGATTCGGACGGATCGCCGTAGCGCAGTTGACTGCTCCAGATTCCCACACCGGCTAGTTCCATCGGCGGTTGTTCCTTTCGTTCGCTTGTCGGTCGGTCGCGCTGTAGTCGGGCACCGGCATCGAGTCGTGCATCCGGACGCCCTTGGCGTTCAGCTTGGCCAGCGACCGCGACAACGACCCGGGCATGGCCGAGACCAGCTGCGCGCCGCGGGTCAACGCCCACACGCCGAACCGCGACCCGGGAATGATGCCCTTGGCGGCGCCGCGGGCGAACGCGCGGCTCTGGTGTACCGGCTCGCGCATCTGCAGTTCGTAGGCGGAGAACGCGCGCAGGAGGTCGCCGTCGGCCTGGGCGAGCTCGCCGGCCAGTACGTAGGCGCCGAGCACCGCGAGGCTGGTACTGCCCCCGACCGCCGGGCCGGGGCAATATCCCGCGTCGCCGACGAGGGTGACCCGCCGACGTGACCATCGGTCCAGTCGCAGTTGGCTGATGGAGTCGAAGTAGAAGGCGGGCGTGCTGTCGACTTCGGCTAGCCAATCGTCCACCTGCTCGTGCATATCGGCGAACGCCGAACGCAATAAGTCCTTCTGCCGCAACGCATCCCGGTGGTCATAGTCGAGTTCACGGCTACTGCGGAACAGGAAGACGGCGCGCGCGTCGTCGAGGTGCTCGGCGGTGTAGATGGCCGCGAGGCGGCCCACGCCGACGTGGCAGGTCATCTCGCCGCGGCCGGCGAGCGCCTTGGGTGCCGACACCACCGCCAGATAGCCGCCGAGGAACCGGGTTAGGTTGGCTTCATCGCCGAAGGTCAGCTGACGGACGTTGGAGTGCAGCCCGTCGGCGCCGACGACGACGTCGAACCGGCGGGCGGGGCCGTGCTCGAACGTCACCTCGCCGTCATGGTCGATCGCGGTGATCGCGTCACCGAACAGGTACTCGACGTCGTCGCGACCGGCGTCGTAATAGATTTCGCTGAGGTCGTCGCGCATGATCTCCACATGCCGGTCCGACGTGGCGGCGTAGATCTTGGTGAGATCGATCTCGAAGGGCCGCGCGCGACCTTCCCGACGCATGATCATGCGGTTCGTTCCGGTGGCGAGCGCTTCGATCCGGGGCAGGACGCCCATCTTCGCCGAAATCTCCATCGCGGGGCGGAACAGGTCGACGGCGTGACCGCCGGTCTTGCGCAGGGCGGGTGCCCGCTCGACGACGGTGACGTCGAAGCCGCGACGGGTCAGCCAGTACGCCAGCACCGGTCCGGCGATGCTGGCACCGGAGACCAGGACCCGCATGACGACCTCCCGCTTGCTCGACGATGGGTAAGCCTAGCGGCGGGTCTGGCCCAACGACCGGGCTAGAGTCCGTTGTTATGCGCTTCGGTCTCTTCATCCCCCAGGGCTGGCGAATGGATCTGGTCGACATCGAACCGGAGAAGCACTGGGCGGTGATGCGCGACCTGGCCACCTACGCCGACAACGGCGCCTGGGACTCACTGTGGGTGTACGACCACTTTCACACCGTCCCGATGCCGACCGACGAAGCCACCCACGAGGCGTGGTCGCTGATGGCCGCGTACGCGGCGGTCACGTCGCGGATCAAACTCGGCCAGATGTGCACTGCGATGAGCTACCGCAACCCGGTGTACCTGGCCAAGGTCGCGGCGACCGCCGACATCATCTCCGGTGGGCGGATCCAGATGGGCATCGGCGGTGGCTGGTACGAACACGAATGGCGCGCTTACGGTTACGGATTTCCCTCGGCGGGCGTACGGCTGGGCCGGCTGGACGAGGGCGTGCGGATAATGCGGGATGCCTGGCGCGACGGCAAGGTCAGCTTCGACGGTAAGCACTACCAGGTCAACGGCGCGATCGTTGCCCCCAAACCGCTGCAGGACAATGGGATTCCGCTGTGGATTGCCGGCGGCGGCGAAAAGGTGACTCTGCGCATCGCAGCGCAATACGCGCAATACACCAACTTCACACCGGAGCCCGAGGCCTTCGCGCACAAGTCGGAAGTGCTGGCCCAGCATTGTCGGCGGCTGGGTACCGACTTCGATGCCATCGTGCGTTCGGCCAACGTCAACGCCGTTGTCGGGACGTCGGACGCCGACGTCCAGGACCGGCTCCAGCGGGTCCGCGACCGCCTCGTCCGCCATGTGCCGGAGGCGGCCGCGGATGCGATGCTCGCCGCCGGCAGCGGACCCGATTCGGCGACGGGCACGCCGGAAGAGGTGATCGAGCGGATGGCCAAGTTGCGCGACCTCGGGTGCGAGTACGCCATCTGCTATTTCCCGGAGGCGGCCTACGATCGGTCCGGCATCGAGTTGTTCGAGCGCGAGGTCATCCCGGCGCTGAGCTAGACATCGGACGTGGCGTATCTCGTCTTGACCGGAGGGGCGGCCAGCAGAGGAGGAAGCTCGGTCAGCTTCCCCTCGCCCGCCCGGAACGCGCGGTACGCCTCGTCGTGCTCGACCGAGTCCCACAGTTCATAGATCAGCCAGTGCGCTTCGTCGTCCTCGTCGACGAGCACGTCGGTGCGGACGTTCCCGGCAAACGCCCGGGTGTCGCGCAACGCGCGGCCCATGACGTCGCGCGCCTGCGGCACCGCGTCGGGCTTGAACTTCAGTTCGAGTATCACCGTGACTGGCATGGTCTCAACGATATCCGCGGGTCCCGGGCGCGCCCGATCAATTAGCGAGAATGCGGTTTCCACTTTTCGGAAAGCTGTTATACGGTTCAGTGAGCAACATTCTGTAGGCGCACCGTGGACGCTTCTGGAGGATCCCCCGATGCAAAAGGCACTCGCCCCCGAGATCTCTACCTGGCCCGATGAGAGCCCACAGCTGATCGGCAGCCGGTGCGGCAGTTGTGGCGCCACCACCTTCCCGGTCCAGCAGTGGTGCCCGCGCTGCAGCCTCGGGGAGATGACCGATGTGCTGCTGCCGCGCCGCGGGACACTGGTCGCGTGGACCACCCAGGGCTTTCCGCCCGGGGCCCCGTACGCAGGCCCGACGGGCAAGGACTTCGTGCCGTTCGGCGTCGGACTGGTCCAACTCGACGACGTAATCCGAGTCGAGGGGCGGCTGACCGAGAACGACCCGGCCGAGTTGCAATTCGGCCAGGAGGTCGAGCTGACGATGGTCCCGCTCACCACCGACGAAGAGGGCACCGAAATCATGACGTTCGCGTTCCGGCCGATCGCAACTTCTCCGGAAGGAGCCTGAGATGACCAACGATGTCGCCATCATCGGCGTGGGCCTGCACCCGTTCGGCCGGTTCGACAAGACCGCAATGCAGATGGGCGCCGAGGCCATTCAATCCGCGCTGGCCGACGCCGGGGTGGACTGGAAGGACATCCAGTTCGGCTTCGGCGGCAGCCACGAAGTGTCGAACCCGGACGCGGTCACCCGTCTCGTCGGCTTGACCGGCATCACGTTCACCAACGTGTTCAATGCCTGCGCCACCGCCGCCAGCGCCATCCAGCAGACCGCCGACACCATCCGGCTCGGCAAGTACGACATCGGAATCGCCATCGGGTTGGACAAGCACCCGCGCGGCGCCTTCACCGACGACCCCGCCAAGCTGGCGCTGCCACAGTGGTACGCGCAGAACGGCCAGTTCGTCACCACCAAGTTCTTCGGCATGAAGGCCAACAAGTACCTGCACGACCACAACATCTCCCAGGCCACGCTCGCGAAGGTGGCGGCCAAGAACTTCCGCAACGGCGCGCTGAACCCGAATGCGTTCCGCCGCAAGCCGATTCCCGAGGAAGAGATTCTCAATTCCGCCGTGCTCAATTACCCCCTGACGCAGTACATGTTCTGCGCGCCCGACGAGGGCGCGGCCGCGGTGATCATGTGTCGGGCCGACATCGCGCACAAGTACACCGACAAGCCGGTGTACGTGCGGGCCTGCGAGATTCGCACCCGCCGGTACGGCGCCTACGAGGTGCACGCCACCTTCGCCCCGCTGGACGAGGACGTCTCCCCGACGGTGTACGCGGCCAAGGCGGCCTACGAGGCCGCCGGCATCGGGCCCGAGGACGTCGATGTCGCGCAGCTGCAGGACACCGACGCCGGCAACGAGGTCATCCACATGGCCGAGACCGGCCTGTGCGCCGACGGCGAACAGGAGAAGCTGCTCGCTGACGGTGCCACCGAGATCCACGGCTCGATGCCTGTCAACACCGACGGCGGGTTGATCGCCAACGGTGAGCCGATCGGCGCGTCGGGGCTGCGGCAGATGCACGAGCTCGTGCGCCAGCTGCGCGGCGAGGCGGGCGAACGTCAGGTGCCCGGCAACCCGCGCGTCGGCCTGGCCCAGGTGTACGGCGCACCCGGCACGGCATCGGCGACCATCCTGTCGCTGTAGTCCGCGACCGCGCGCGGCTCTCGGACCATGCGTGCGTCCCCGAATTTGATATCACCGGTGCTATCAAGTTCGACGAACGTCGCACGGTTCGGAAGAGCTACGCGCACCGCTAAGCGGCGTATTCGGGCAATGCGATGTCGTTTCCGAACTCGCTCCCGACGACCCAATCGGCCAGCAGCGGAACGTTCAGCAGCTTGGACGCCTGGTTGCGCGTCCACAGACCCAGCGCCGTCTTTGGCGCGAACGTGGTGGCGAATGCGCGGGCCGACCGCTGCCGGGCCTCGACGATCGGACGCAGCCGATTCTCATAGCGGCGAAACGCCTCCCGGTGATCGTCTCCCGCGCGGTCAAGTTCGCCCGCCAGTGTGTAGGCCTGCACCATCGCCAGGCCCGTCCCCTCACCCGCCAGCAGCGAGACCGCGCCCGCGGCGTCGCCGACCAGCGCCACCCGCCCGTCCGACCAGTGGTCCATGACGATCTGGCTGGTGCGGTCGAAGTACACGTCGGCTGCCCCGTCGAGTTGGCGCAGGATCTCCGGGCACTCCCAACCCGCGTTGCCGAAGACCTGATGCAATGTCGCGTTAACCTCTGACGCATCGTGCGGATCGGGACCGCTCATGTGCTCAGGCGTGAAAATAAAGAGAAACATGGTCTTCTCGTCGCGCATGGCGAATCGGGCGACCATGCGTCCCGGCATGGTGTAGGCAAGGTAGACGAGTTCGTCGCGCGGTTCATAGCCCTTGGTTTCGAATGCCGCGACCCGGTAGCCGAGATCCTTCTCGAATCTAGAGGAGGGGCCGAATACCAAGTCCCGCACGGGCGAATGAATGCCACCCGCACCGACGAGCAGATCGAATTGCCGTGAGCCGCCCCCGTCGAGGGTCACCCGCACTCCCGAATCGTTTTGCTCGACGGCGGAAACGCTTTCACCGAAAAGGGTTTCACAATGGTTGTCGATGGAGCGATAGATCATGGCCGACAGGTCACCACGGGGCACGGTGACGAACCGGCCATCAAGGTTGCGCTGGAACACCTCGGCCGCAAAGCCGCCCACCCTACGTGAATCGCGATCTACCAGTCGGACCTCGCGCACGGTGTACCCCGCGGCGTGCAGCTCGGCGGTGAGTCCCATGCGTTCGGCCACGGCGTATCCGCCACCCCAGAAGTCCACCACGTAGCCGCCGGTGCGCAGCCGCGGCGCCTTCTCGATCAGGGTTGGCTCGTGGCCATACCGTGATAGCCAGTACGCGAGCGTTGGGCCGGCGATGCCGGCGCCGACAACGGCGATCTTCATTGTGCCCACCCTCCGGTAATTGGAGTTGGGTCCACTATAGCACTATGAAACAGTTGCACTAGGCAATGTTAGTGGAAATCTTTGCGCCAGTGGCCGATCAGGCGGGACGCTCAGGAAGGTGGATGCGCGGCGCCAGGCCGGGACTATGCGGGCCTTCGCAAACTTGATATCGCCCGTGATATCAATTTCCGCCAACGTCGCATGGCGGCGGAGAGCGCTCGGCTTAAATCGCCGGCCCCAGCAGGTCGTCCGCGTCGCGAATGATGTAACCGTAGCCCTGCTCGGCGAGGAAGCGCTGCCGGTGCGCGGCATACTCCGCGTCCAGGCTGTCGCGGGCCACCACAGAGTAGAAGATGGCGCCACCACCGTCGGCTTTGGGTCGCAGTAACCGGCCCAGCCGCTGCGCTTCCTCCTGACGCGAACCGAAGGTTCCCGAAACCTGCACCGCCACAGAAGCTTCCGGCAGATCGATGGAAAAATTGGCGACCTTGGACACCACCAGTGTGGACACCTCACCCCGGCGGAACGCGTCGAACAGTTCCTCGCGTTCCTTCGTCCGGGTCGACCCCTGGATCACCGGGGCGTTCAGTTCGGCGCCCAGTTCGTCGAGCTGGTCGAGGTAGGCGCCGATCACCAGCGTCTGTTCGCCGGGATGCTTGTCCAGGATCGACCTGACCACCGCGATCTTCGAGTGCGCCGTCGAGCACACCTTGTATCGCTCCTCGGGTTCCGACGTGGCGTAGATCATCCGTTCGTTGTCGGTCATGGTCACCCGCACTTCGACGCACTCGGCCGGCGCGATCCAGCCCTGCGCCTCGATGTCCTTCCACGGGGCGTCGTAGCGCTTCGGGCCGATCAGGGAGAACACGTCGCCCTCGCGGCCGTCTTCACGGACCAGCGTGGCGGTCAGGCCCAGCCGGCGTTTGGATTGCAGGTCGGCGGTCATCCGGAACACGGGCGCGGGCAACAGGTGGACCTCGTCGTAGATGATCAGCCCCCAGTCGCGGCTGTCGAAGAGCTCCAGATGCCGGTACTCGCCCTTGGTGCGCCGGGTGATCATCTGATACGTCGAGATGGTGACGGGCCGGATCTCCTTGCGCTCGCCGGAATATTCGCCGATCTCTTCTTCGGTGAGCGAGGTGCGCGCTACCAGTTCGCGCTTCCACTGCCGTGCCGCGACGATGTTGGTGACCAGGATCAGCGTCGTCGCGCTGGCCTTCGCCATCGCGGCCGCGCCCACCAGTGTCTTGCCCGCCCCGCACGGGAGGACCACCACCCCGGATCCGCCGGCCCAGAACGAATCGGTGGCCATCTGCTGGTAGTCGCGCAGGTGCCAGCCGTCCTGCGCCAGGCTGATCGGGTGCGCCTCGCCGTCCACGTAGCCCGCGAGATCCTCTGCGGGCCAGCCGATCTTGAGCAACATCTGCTTGACCCGGCCGCGCTCGCTGGGGTGCACGACGACGGTGTCGTCGTCGATGCGGGCCCCCAGCATGGGGGCGATCTTCTTGTTGCGCAGCACCTCCTCGAGCACCGCGCGGTCCAGACTGACCAGGGTGAGGCCGTGCGCCGGGTGTTTGACCAACTGCAGGCGGCCGTAGCGGGCCATCGTGTCGACGATGTCGACCAGCAGCGGCTGGGGTACCGCGTAGCGCGAGAAGCTGACCAGCGCGTCGACGACCTGTTCGGCGTCGTGGCCGGCGGCGCGGGCGTTCCACAGCGCCAACGGCGTGATGCGGTAGGTGTGCACGTGCTCGGGCGCGCGCTCCAGCTCGGCGAACGGCGCGATGGCGGCGCGTGCCGCGCCGGCCAGTTCATGGTCGACTTCGAGCAGCACCGTCTTATCGGACTGCACAATCAAGGGGCCGTCAGTCAATGGCCCAACTCCTTCTCATTCCTCGCGGTCGCAACGCATCGCAATCCCATTATCGGCCGTTGGCCGACACCACCGACGTGATGCGGTGGATGGCGAAGTCGCGCAGACGCCCGGACGCCGAGTCGAACGCGGTCAGCTGACCGCCGCGAACGGTGATCGGCGCCACGACACGCTGGGTGGCGACACCCGCGGCATCCAGATAACCGATCACCAGCGTCTCTTGTTCCCTGGCCGCCCGCTGCAACAACGACATGGTGACCGCCGGATCGACGCGATTGTTGCCGAACGGCGCGGCGGTCACCTTGCGCAGCACCGCGACCACGGCGTTGAGGCTCTCGCTGTTGGGTCGTGGCATCGGGCGGTAGGGCCGGCGCTGCTGCGGAGTGGGGACCCGGGCGCCGCGGGGGCGGACGTCGACGACGGCGCCGGTGGAGTCTTCGGCCGCCGGGGCGAAACCCGCCGCGCGCAGCGCGGTCAGCACCTCGGCGATCGGCGCCGGAGACACCGCGACCGTCGGGGCCAGCGCGCGCAGTTGCACCCGGTCGGTCGCGGGTGCGGCGACGGCCTGGGCCAGCAGCGCGGGATCCTCGCAGCGCACGAATGACGTGGCCATGCCGATCCGCAGCTGGCCATGCCGTCTCGCGACATCGTCGATCAGGTAGGTGAGCCCCTGCGGCACAGGCGTTTTGGAGTGTCTGGCGAACAGTCCATGCATCCAGTCGCGGGTCTTTCCCACGTCGAGCGCATGCCGGATCGACGGTTCGCTGATGCGGTAGACCATCGCGGTGCCGGCCGATTCGACCGTGGCCACGGTGGCCAGGTCCTCGGCGAGGTCGCGTTCCAGTGGCCCCGGCACGACGACGGTCAGGTCGGCCTGCACCAGGAAGTAATCGATCGGTTTCGGTAGGGCACGCGCCATCGCGTCGACCGCGGGCTGCGGGCCGGTGCTCTCGTCGAGCAGGGCGCGGCCGGGGGTACTGAGCGCCCCGCGCCCCACCAGGCCCAGCGCGTGGCTCTCGGCGAGCAGATCACCCACGGGTCCGGGCTGTAACCGCTTGGCCCAGCGGGGGCGCCGCCAGATGAGCGCCGCCGACGCTGAAACCGCGTTGACGCCGGCGCCCGAAGGCAACTGGGCCAGCGTGCCCAGCAGCAGCCGGCGATCCAGCGGCGCGGCAGTCGAGTACAGCGCATCGGTAAGGGCGCCATACGGTTTGGCGTCGGGCCCCCGGCTGCCGATCAAGGCCGGCCGGCTCGGCAGGTCCAGCCAGCTGCCGGCCAGCAGCTGCCAGCGCTCCGCGGTGGGCAGCGCGGTGAACCGGTCGGTGGCCACCGTCGGCGCCCAGTACGGCCCGTCGCCGGTGGCCGGTTCGGGGTCGGGCATCCCGCTGGCGATCAAGCCGGCCGCGGCCGCCACCTCGAGGATCAGGCCCAGCCGCGACTCCTCGATGCCCGTCGTCTTGCTGAGCCGCTTGACGTCGCGGATCCCCAGTCCACCGCTGCGCAGCTCCGAAACCGGTGCGGCGGCCAGCGTTTCGATCAGGACGTCGAGCTCTCGCAGCAGGTCGATGGTGGCCCCGGCCGCCGCCGCGTCGACATCGTCGGCGGTGGTCGTCGACACCACCGGGTCGGGTGCGGTCAGCTGCATGGGACCGGCTTGTTCGCCGCGCAGCACCTGCCCGACGTGGCGGGGCAGGATCACGGTCTCGGCGTCGATGCGTCGCAGCAGTCCCATCGCCAGCAGCTGGGGCACCGGCCGGTCCGTGGGAGCGCCGGGCGCGGCGTCACGGGTGCGGCCCATCGGCGAACCCTCGAGGAGCTTCTCCAGCACGTCGAGCTGGGCCTGGTTGAGGTCGTCGATGAGCCGCGCGATCTCCTCGCCCGTGCGGGCGGCGTCCTCGAGGGTGACTTGGCCCGGGTACCAAGGCAGCGCCGTGCCGGCGTCCGGGGCGATGCGGAGCGCGGTGTCGCCCCAGACCAACGCGCGCGCGCGGAGGTCGTCCAGCGCGTCCGCTATGTCGGCGTCGCGAGCGCGCTCGCCGATCAACGCCAGCAGTTTCGTCGTCGGCACCGGCGTGGCGTCGGCCTGCAGCACCAACAGCGCGTCGAGCACCGCGAGCCGCAGGAAGTCGAGCTCGTCGGTGGCGGCCTTGACCGACTGGCGGGCCTGAGCGCGGGCGGCCAGCGCGGCGATGCTGCCGGGCGGGGGCTGGGCGAGGTCCGGCCTCAGCTCCAGCAGTCGGATCAGCCGCTCGTCGGGCAAGTCGGCCAGCCACGACCCCAGCGGGATGTCCGGGGTGTTGTCGGTCATTGCTGACCAGCGTAAAACAGTCGGCGGGTCGCACGTCGGCCACGAATGGCGGGGCCTCCTCGGTCGAACTGCCGATCTTGCACGACATGCGCAGGAGCGACCTGTCAGAATGGACGCCGTGGCTGACACTGCTGAGGGCAAAGCCCGCAAAACCAGGTATGTCGACAACGGGTGGCCGACGACGGACCCCGACGACCACGCGGTGAGCGAACTCGTGACCGACCGCACGGGCGCGTTGTCGCCGTTCGGCGAGCTGGTGTTCCCGCTGCCCTCCACTGACCTGCCCTACCTGCACCCGGTTACCGTCGTTAACCGGTAGGCGCCAGGATGGCTAAGGCCTCCGAGGCCGCCAAGCCCGCGGCGACCTGGGCATCGGGAGAATCCGGCCCGGGCGCGTTGTCACACCTGGACGACCGAGGCGCGGCCCACATGGTCGACGTCAGCGAAAAGGGAACCACGAAGCGCACCGCCGTGGCCGCCGGCGCCTTACACACTTCCCCGCACGTGGTGGAGCTGATCTCGGCCGGAGGGCTCCCCAAGGGCGACGCGCTGGCCACCGCCCGCGTGGCGGGCATCCTCGCGGCCAAGCGCACCAGTGAGCTGATCCCGCTCTGCCACCAGTTGGCGCTCACGGGAGTCGACGTGGAATTCACGGTGGGACCCGCCGACATCGAGATCATCGCGACCGTTCGCAGCACCGACCGCACGGGGGTGGAGATGGAGGCGCTGACCGCTGTCAGTGTGGCAGGCCTGACGCTGTACGACATGATCAAAGCTGTGGATCCTGCCGCGCGCCTCGACGACATTCGGGTGCTGCGCAAGGAAGGCGGCAAGACCGGAACTTGGGTGCGGTGATGGGCACCCGATCCGCCCGCGTCATCATCGCCTCGACCCGCGCGTCCGCCGGGGTATACGACGATCGCTGCGGGCCCATCATCGCGGAATGGCTTGCAGAGCGCGGGTTTTCGTTTGCCGAGCCGGCGGTGGTCGCCGACGGTGAGCCCGTCGGCGAGGCCCTGCGCAAGGCGGTCGACGACGGCGTCGACGTCGTCATCACGTCGGGCGGCACCGGTATCTCGCCCAGCGACGGCACGCCCGACCAGACCGTCGCCGTGCTGGACTACATGATCCCGGGGCTGGCCGACGCGATCCGCCGGTCGGGCCTGCCGAAGGTGCCCACGTCGGTGTTGTCCCGAGGGGTGTGCGGTGTGGCGGGACGGACCCTGATCGTCAACCTGCCCGGTTCGCCCGGTGGCGTGCGGGACGGCCTGGGCGTGCTCGACGACGTGCTCGATCACGCGCTCGATCAACTCGCCGGCGGAGACCACCTTGGCCAACACCTCTTCGGCCGACGGATGCGCGGAGTACTCCAGCCGCACCACCCGCCGTCCGCCGTCGTGGTCGCGAATCATGCCGACGAAGCCGACGACAGCCCCCGCCGACTGATGGGCCACGAGCTCTTCGTGCTCGGCCAGGAAGATCGGGTGATCGGTCATGGCCGCACGGACGACCAGCGTCATCGCTGGTGGTCTCCGCCGGCGAGTTGATCGAGCGCGTGATCGAGCACGTCGTCGAGCACGCCCAGGCCGTCCCGCACGCCA
>NZ_LZJN01000056.1 GCF_001667735.1 Mycobacterium sp. E183 | reverse complement strand
CGCAGCAGGAATAGGTAGCCGCTGACCTGCAGCCCGGTGGTCGGCTGACGCGGCACTGGTCCCCCTACCCTGCGCAGTTGTTGCACACACGCTAAAGCGGGCATAGGTCGGGCCGCTTAATTGATCCACAGGCCAGCGAACTTTCGAACCGTGCTTAGGGTAGGTAAAGTTACGGCGTGTTTTCTCACCGGATAGGTCGCTGCGTGGGGCTGGGGACCTCCGCGCTGGTCACCGCGGCTGGCCTGCTGCTGTCCCCCGCCGCGGCGCCGACAGCCTCCGCTTTCGACTGCCCGGACGTCGAGGTCATCTTCGCCCGCGGCACCAACGAGCCCCCCGGCCTGGGCCGGGTCGGCGACGCCCTGGTGGACTCGCTGCGCCAGCAGACCGGGCTGAACATCCTGCCCTACGGGGTGAACTACGCGGCCAGCAAGCTGCAGCTGCACGGCGGCGACGGCGCCAACGACACCATCGACCGCGTCAAGAAGAGCGTCGAGACCTGCCCGAACACCAAGATCGTGCTGGGCGGCTACTCGCAGGGCGCGTCGGTGATGGACATCGTGGCCGGCGTCCCAATCGGCGGCATCAGCTGGGGCAACAAGCTGCCCGAGCAGTACGCCAACAACATCGCGGCCGTCGTCACGTTCGGTGACGTGGCCGACCGCGCCGGCGGCACGCTGCCCACCCAGAGCGCGCTGCTGGGGTCGAAGGCCGCCGACTACTGCAACCCCAACGACCCGATCTGCCACGCCGGTCCCGGTAACGAGTGGAGCGGGCACACGGAGGGCTACGTCCCCGTGTACACCACCCAGGCCGCGGCGTTCGTCGCCCAGAAGCTGGCCGGCTCGAGCCCGTCCAGCCCCGCGTTCGGTCCGCCGCTGGGCCCCGGTCCCGGTGGAACGCCGTCGCCGGTCAACGGGCAGACCCCGCCCGGCTCGCCGCCCTCGATCCACGGCGACACCGGTCCCGCGCCCACGCCGGCGACGCCGACCACGGTGACTCCGCAAGCACCTCTCGTCTGAATCGTTACCGGCCCGCGACCAACGCGCCCCTAACATCGTGGGGTGCGGCTCATTCCACTGACACTGGGCGCCGGGCTGCTCGCGGGCGCCGCGATAGTGGTTGCTCCCCAACTGATTCCGCAGGCCTTCGCCTCGTGCCCCGGCGTTGAGGTGGTGTTTGCCCGCGGCACCGACGAGCCGCCCGGCGTCGGCAAGGTCGGCGCCGCCTTCGTCAACGCGCTGCGCCAGCAGACTTCCAAAAGCGTTGGCTCCTATGGGGTGAACTACCCGGCCAACAAGGACTTCCTCGCCGCGGCCGACGGCGCCAACGACGCCAGCAACCACATCCAGCAGATGGCCGGTAACTGCCCCAACACCAAGCTGGTGCTCGGCGGATACTCGCAAGGCGCGGCCGTCATCGACATCGTCACGGCCGCACCGCTACCCGGCCTCGGCTTCCGTCAGCCGCTGCCGGCCGCGGCCGCCGACCATGTGGCCGCCGTCGCCCTGTTCGGCAACCCGTCCGCCCGGGCGGGTCAGCTGATGAGCGCCCTCACCCCGGAATTCGACGGCAAGACCATCGACCTGTGCAACCCGGGCGACCCGATCTGCTCGCCCGGAACCCGCTGGGCGTCCCATCTGAGCTATGTGCCCGGATTGACCAACCAGGCCGCGAATTTCGTCGCGAAAAAGGTTTAGCGCGTGCGCAGGTCCCGGGTGATCAGGTTGCGCGCTTCGAGCTGATCGTCGGGCGGATAGTCGACGCTCACCAGCGTCAGACCGTGCGGCGGCGCGGCCGCGAAATCACTGGATCGGCTTGTGGCGCTGAGCAATTCGCGGCACCAGGACACCGGCCGCCGGTGCTCGCCCACGGCCAGCAGCGCCCCGACCAGCGAGCGCACCATCGACCAGCAGAACGCGTCGGCGGTCACATGCGCGGTGATCAGGTCGCCGTCGCGTGACCACTGCAGGCGCTGCAGGTCGCGAATGGTGGTGGCGTTGGGCCGGTGCCGGCAGAACCCGGCGAAGTCGTGCAGGCCCACCAGCTCTCGGGAGGCGGCGGCCATCGCGTCGACGTCCAGCGGCCGCGGCCAGGCGGTGACGTAGCGGGCCAGCTGCGGCTGCACCCCGTAGGGCGCGGTCGACAGCCGATACGCATAATGGCGCCGCAGCGCCGAGAACCGGGCGTCGAAACCCGCAGGGGCGCGGACGATGTCGAGCACCCGCACGTCCGTGGGCAAGAACCGGCCGAGCCGGCGCACCAGCGGCCGGAACTCCGGCTCGCCGACGTGCGGCGAGCGCGGGTAGGCGTTGGGCAGCGCGTCCAGCGGCACGTCGAGGTGGGCCACCTGCCCGGTGGCGTGCACGCCGGTGTCCGTGCGGCCGGCGGCGCGCAGCCGTACCGGGGTGCGGAACAGGGTGGTCAGCGCCTCGTCGAGCACTCCCGCCACGGTGCGCTGGCCGGCCTGAGCCGCCCAGCCCGCGAATTCCGTTCCGTCATAGGCGATGTCGAGCCGCAGACGGACCTGAGAATCCGAGTCGTTAACTCTCGTCAGCCTCGTCGGCCTCTTCGGCCTTCTCGGCCTCGGCCCGCGCCTCGATGGCCTCGTCGTGCTTTTCCTCGGCCTTGGCCTGGGCCTCCGTGGATTCCCCGGTTTCCGAAGGCTCTGAAGCTTCCGAAGTACCGGCCGGCTCGGTCACCTCTTCGGCCGTCGGCCCGACGGCCTCCTCAGGCTCGACCGCCGCCTGAGGCGCCGCCGCTGCCGCCACGGGCGCATCAGCCTTCTTGGGCGTCTTCGCCCGGCGCGCCCGCTCGGCCTCCGACGTCACCGTCTTCTCCAGCACCAGCTGGATCACCGCCATCGGGGCGTTGTCGCCCTTGCGCGGCTCGACCTTGATGATGCGGGTGTAGCCGCCGTTGCGGTCGGCGAAGAACGGCCCGATCTCGTCGAACAGCTTGTGCACCACGTCCTTGTCGCGGATCTTCTTCATCACCTCGCGACGGTTGTGCAGCGTGCCCTTCTTCGCGTGCGTGATCAGCTTCTCCGCGTACGGACGCAGCGCGCGCGCCTTCGGCTCGGTCGTCTTGATCTGGTTGTGCTCGAACAGCGACGTGGCCAGGTTGGCCAGCAGCGCCTTCTGGTGCGAAGACGACCCGCCGAGGCGAGGACCCTTGGTGGGCTTGGGCATTGCACTATCTCCTAAGTGGGGCCGGCCCCCGTATCAGGTAGGGCCGGGACGGACTTCTCTAGTTGTGTCCGGTTCCTCGGCGGCCGCTGCACGGCCGCATCGTCACCGGACGGCCATTACAGCTGTTCGGTTTCCGCGTAGTCCTGGTCGTCGTAGGCGCCCTCGGTGGACCAGGTGCCCGTGGCCACGTCGTAGCCGGCGACCTGCGACGGGTCGAAGCTCGGCGGGCTGTCCTTGAGCGACAGACCCAGCTGGTGCAGCTTGACCTTCACCTCGTCGATGGACTTCTGGCCGAAGTTGCGGATGTCGAGCAGGTCGGACTCGGTGCGGCTCACCAGCTCGCCGACGGTGTGCACGCCCTCGCGCTTGAGGCAGTTGTAGGACCGCACGGTGAGGTCCAGGTCGTCGATCGGCAGCGCGAACGACGCGATGTGGTCGGCCTCGGCGGGCGACGGCCCGATCTCGATGCCCTCGGCCTCGACGTTGAGTTCGCGTGCCAGGCCGAACAATTCGACCAGGGTCTTACCGGCCGACGCCAGCGCGTCGCGCGGGGTGATCGAGCTCTTGGTCTCGACGTCCAGGATCAGCTTGTCGAAGTCGGTGCGCTGCTCGACACGGGTCGCGTCGACCTTGTAGGTCACCTTGAGCACCGGCGAGTAGATGGAATCGACCGGGATGCGGCCGATTTCGGCCCCGGAGGCCCGGTTCTGCACCGCCGGGACGTAGCCACGGCCACGCTCTACGACGAGCTCGACCTCGAGCTTGCCCTTGTCGTTCAGGGTCGCGATGTGCATGTCGGGGTTGTGCACCGTGACGCCGGCGGGCGGCACGATGTCGCCCGCGGTGACCGCGCCCGGGCCCTGCTTGCGCAGGTACATGGTGACCGGCTCGTCCTCCTCCGAGGACACCACCAGGCCCTTGAGGTTCAGGATGATCGCGGTGACGTCTTCCTTCACCCCGGCGACGGTGGTGAACTCGTGCAGCACGCCGTCGATGCGGATGCTGGTGACGGCCGCGCCGGGAATCGAGGACAGCAGCGTGCGCCGCAGCGAATTGCCCAGGGTGTAACCGAATCCGGGCTCCAGGGGCTCGATCACGAACTGCGAGCGGCTGTCGGTGAGGACTTCCTCCGACAGGGTGGGTCGCTGAGAGATCAGCATGGTGTTTCTTCTTCTCCTTCTCGGCACCCGCTATTTGATGCCGTTAGGTTTCCGCACCGGTCGGTGCGGAAGCTCTTACTTCGAGTAGAACTCGACGATCAGCTGCTCGGCGAGCGGCACGTCGATCTGAGCCCGCTCGGGCAGCTGGTGAATCAGGATGCGCTGGCGCTCGCCGACCACCTGCAGCCAGCTCGGGATCGGGCGGTCGCCCGCCGTCTCCCGCGCGATCTGGAACGGCACCGTGTTCAGCGAGCCGTCCCGCACGTCGATGATGTCGTACTGCGACACCCGGTAGCTGGGCACGTTGACGTGCACGCCGTTGACGCTGAAGTGGCCGTGGCTGACCAGCTGGCGGGCCATCCGGCGCGTGCGGGCCAGCCCCGCGCGGTACACGACGTTGTCCAGCCGGCTTTCCAGGATCTTGAGCAGCTCCTCACCCGTCTTGCCGGGCTGCCGGGTGGCCTCTTCGTAGTAGCGGCGGAACTGCTTCTCCATCACGCCGTAGGTGAAGCGGGCCTTCTGCTTCTCCTGCAGCTGCTGCAGGTATTCGCTCTCCTTGATCCGCGCGCGGCCGTGCTGGCCGGGCGGGTAGGGGCGCTTCTCGAACGCCTGGTCGCCACCGACGAGGTCGGTGCGCAGCCGGCGCGACTTGCGGGTGATGGGTCCGGTGTAACGAGCCATGATTGTGTCCTAGACCCTTCTGCGCTTCGGCGGACGGCAGCCGTTGTGGGGCTGGGGGGTGACGTCGGAGATCGCGCCGACCTCGAGGCCCGCGGCCTGCAGCGAACGGATCGCCGTCTCCCGGCCCGAGCCCGGGCCCTTCACGAACACGTCGACCTTGCGCACACCGTGCTCCTGCGCCTTGCGCGCCGCGTTCTCGGCGGCCAGCTGAGCGGCGAACGGGGTCGATTTCCGCGAGCCCTTGAAGCCGACGTGGCCCGACGACGCCCAGGCGATGACGTTGCCCTGGGGGTCGGTGATGCTCACGATCGTGTTGTTGAACGTGCTCTTGATGTGCGCGGCACCGTGCGGGATGTTCTTCTTTTCCCGCTTGCGGGTCTTCTGCCCCTTCTTGGGGGCAGACGCTGCCTTCTTGGCTGGTGGCATGGGCGATTACCTGGCCTTCTTTTTGCCGGCGATGGTGCGCTTCGGGCCCTTGCGGGTGCGCGCATTGGTCTTGGTCCGCTGGCCGCGCACCGGCAGGCCGCGGCGGTGCCGCAGGCCCTGGTAGCAGCCGATCTCGATCTTGCGGCGAATGTCGGCCTGCACCTCGCGGCGCAGGTCACCCTCAACCTTGAGGTTCGCTTCGATGTAGTCACGCAAGTGGGTCAGCTGGTCGTCGGTCAGGTCCCTGGTGCGCAGGTCCTTGTCGATCCCCGTAGCTGCCAGGATCTCGTTCGACCGGGTACGGCCGACGCCGAAAATGTAGGTCAGCGCGATCTCCATCCGCTTGTCGCGCGGCAGATCGACGCCTACTAATCGAGCCATAGGTGGCGTTTCCTCTTTTTCTAAGCGGAGGTCTGATCCCAGTCCGTTCCCGTCTTGAGACGGGGCCCGGCCTCCGTCCGGGCGTGGATGAGCGACGTATTCGCTCAGTGGTGCTGGGAGGTCTGCATTCAGTTGTGTTGGGCAGAGCCGGCCTTGATGGCTGCGACCCGCATTGCCCGGCTACGCCGCGCTTGCGATCGCCGCCAGATCAGCCCTGGCGCTGCTTGTGGCGCGGATCGGAGCAGATCACCATGACCCGCCCATGCCGACGGATCACCCTGCACTTGTCACAGATTGGCTTGACGCTCGGGTTCACCTTCACGGCTGTTCGATCCTGTTCTTTCTCGTTGTCTTATTCGGGCTTACTTGTACCGGTACACGATGCGGCCCCGGGACAGGTCGTAGGGAGACAGCTCCACCACCACCCGGTCCTCGGGCAGGATGCGGATGTAGTGCTGCCGCATCTTGCCGCTGATGTGGGCGAGCACTTTGTGACCGTTCTCCAGCTCAATGCGGAACATCGCATTGGGCAGGGGCTCGACCACGCGGCCCTCGACCTCTATGGCACCGTCCTTCTTGGCCATAACTTTTCAGCAATCCTCGTCTTTGGTTTCGTATCCTGTGTGCGCCCTTGCCGGCGCAGCATTCGCCCGACTAGAAACGTGAGCCGGTTACAGGAAATTCCTCAGACAGGGCACGCAAAAAGTCGGCGCGGATGACGCACCGTTGTCCCACGATACCCGGTCAGGCCCCTTCACCCAAAATCGCCGGCAGCGAAATCCGCCCGGCCTCCTCGACCTGCCGCGAGGGCCCTGACGAGGGCATACTTAACTCCGATGACGAGCCCCGCGAGTCCCGCCGAACCCTCCGCCCAGCCTCGCAAGCCGGTGTTGCTGACCGTCGATGACGATCCCTCCGTCTCGCGCGCGGTCGCCCGTGACCTTCGCCGCCAATACGGCGACCGGCACCGGGTCGTGCGCGCCGAGTCCGGTCCCGACGCCTTGGAGACGCTCAAGGAGCTCAAGCTGCGCGGCGAGACCGTGGCGGTGCTCATCGCCGACTACCGGATGCCGCAGATGAGCGGCATCGAGTTCCTCGAGCAGGCGATGGACCTGTACCCCGCCGCGCGCCGCGTGCTGCTGACCGCGTACGCCGACACCCACGCCGCCATCGACGCGATCAACGTCGTCGACCTGGACCACTACCTGCTCAAGCCGTGGGACCCGCCGCAGGAGAAGTTCTACCCGGTGATCGACGGCCTGCTGGATGCCTGGCGGTCGGCCCCCGAACACCCGATCCCGCACACCAAGGTGATCGGGCACCGCTGGTCGGAGCGGTCCTGGCAGGTGCGCGACTTCCTGGCCCGCAACGGGCTGCACTACTCGTGGTTCATGGCCGACGATCCCGACGGCGAGCGGCTGCTCAAGGCCGCCGGCGAGGACGGCCTGCGGCTGCCCGTCGTCGTCACCGAACGCGGCGACACCCTGGTCGAACCCACCGACGCCCAGCTGGCCGACACCCTGGGCCTGACCACCACGCCGTCGCAAGAGTTCTACGACCTGATCGTCATCGGCGGCGGGCCCGCGGGCCTGGCCGCCGCCGTCTACGGCGCCTCGGAGGGGCTGCGCACGGTGCTGATCGAGCGCACCGCGACGGGCGGCCAGGCGGGCCAGAGTTCACGCATCGAGAACTACCTCGGCTTCCCCGACGGCGTGTCGGGCGGCCAGTTGGCGGAGCGCGCCCGTCGGCAGGCCGAGAAGTTCGGGGCCGAGCTGATCACCGCGCGCTCTGCCACGGCGCTGGAGGTCAACGGTCCCAAGCGCACCGTGCGGTTCGCCGACGGCGGCTCGATCGACGCGCACGCGGTCATCCTGGCCACCGGCGTCACCTACCGCGAGCACCAGGCCGAGGGCTGCGGCGAGCTGACCGGCAAGGGCGTCTACTACGGGGCGGCCGTCTCGATCGCCTCGGAGTGCGCGGGCGAGGAGGTCTACGTCGTCGGTGGGGCCAACTCCGCCGGCCAGGCCGCGATGTACCTGTCCCGCGAGGCGAAGTCGGTGACCATCGTAGTGCGCGGCCCGTCGCTGGACGCGTCGATGTCCTACTACCTCATTCAGCAGATCCAGCGGCGGCCCAACATCACCGTGCGCACCTGCACCGAGGTGCGGCGCGCCGTAGGCGAAGACCACCTGGAGCGGCTGACCCTGGTCGACAACCAGACCGGGGAGACCGAGGACGTCACCTGCGCCCGGATGTTCATCTTCATCGGCGCCGCGCCGCGCACCGAATGGCTGGACGGGGTGCTCGCGCGCGACGACCACGGCTTCGTCCTCACCGGCCCGGACCTGCGCAACGTGTGCGGGTGGACGCTCGACCGCCCGCCGCATCACCTGGAGACCAGCGTGCCGGGCGTATTCGCCACCGGCGACGTGCGGGCCGAGTCCGCCAAGCGCGTCGCGGCCGCGGTCGGCGAGGGATCGATGGCCGTCATGCTGGTGCACCGCTACCTGGCCGAGTCATGACGGCCAAGACACCCTGCCAGCCCGACGAGCTGCGCAGCCTGTTCCTGTTCGAGGCGCTCACCGACGAACAGCTCGCGGTGCTGTGCGCAGCTGGGCACATCGAGAACTACGAACCGGGCCCCATCTGCGTCGAAGGCGAG
The DNA here is from genome assembly GCF_001667735.1 of Mycobacterium sp. E183. Lineage (GTDB taxonomy): Bacteria > Actinomycetota > Actinomycetes > Mycobacteriales > Mycobacteriaceae > Mycobacterium. The sequence continues at coordinate 55,378 of NZ_LZJN01000056.1, read as the reverse complement.
CCGGCGACCTGCTTCTACGTCCTCATCCAGGGCGAGTTGACGATGTCCAAGCTCTCGGGCGGCCAGGACATCGAAACCAACCGCACCTCGCAGCGCGGCGTCTACTGCGGCGCCTGGCGGGCGTTCACCGGCGGCAAGCAGAAGAGCTACGACGCCTCGGTGCACGTGACCAAGCCGTCGCGGTTCTTCGTGATGGACGCACCCGTGTTCGCCCAGTTCATGAAGGACCAGTTCCCGATGGCCGTCCACCTGCTCGACGGCATCGCCGTCGGCACCGACCGGACCCGGCGGATCATCGACAACCGGGAGAAGCTGCTCGCGCTGGGCCGGCTGTCGGCCGGATTGACCCACCAGCTGAACAACCCCGCGGCGGCCATCGCCCGCGCGGCCGCCGATCTGCGCGGCCGGGTCGCCGGCATGCGGGGCAAGCTGGCCATGCTCGCCGACGGCACCGTCAGCCCCGAGGCACTCAGCGCCCTGGTCCACCTCCAGCAAGGGGTGGCCGAGCAGGTCGCCAAGTCGGCGACGGAACACCTGAGCGCGATGGAAACCGCCGACCGCGAAGACGCCGTCGGCGACTGGCTGGAAGAGCACGGCGTCGAGGGCGGCTGGGACATCGCGCCGACGTTCGTCGAGGGCGGCATCGACACCGACTGGCTGGAGCGGATTTCCACGGTCAGCGAAGAACTCGCGTCGACATCGCTGGAGGAGGCGATCCGGTGGATCAACTACACCATCGAGAGCGAGCTGCTGATGAACCAGATTTTGGAAGCGAGCAAGCGGATTTCGGCGTTGGTCGCCGACGCCAAGCAGTATTCGCAGCTGGACCGCGCCCCGTTCCAGGTGGCCAACATCCACGAATTGCTGCGCTCCACACTGGTGATGTTCGCCGACCGGTTGACCAAGGACGGAAGCAGGGGCACCAAAGCGATCACCCTGGTGAAGGATTTCGACCAGTCGCTTCCCGAAATTCCCTGTTACCCAGGTGATCTCAACCAGGTGTGGACCAACATCATCGACAACGCCATCGCCGCGATGCGCGACACGGGCGGCACGCTGACCGTCCGCACCGGCCGGGAGGGCGAGAACATGGTTCGCGTCGAGATCTGCGACACCGGGCCCGGGGTGCCCGAGGAAGCCCGCGAGCACATCTTCGAGCCGTTCTTCACCACCAAGCCGTTCGGCGAGGGCACCGGCCTCGGGCTGGACCTGGCGTTCAACATCGTCGTCAAGAAGCATCGCGGGGACCTGCGCGTCGAATCGGTGCCCGGCGACACCCGGTTCATCGTGCTGCTACCGCTGGAAGTCCCGCCGGTCGCGGACCCGGAGCCGGTCGAATCGGTGGAATAGGGCCGCCGCCGCGCCGGTTGGGAACAACCATGACCGATGCAGCGAGCAAGCCCAACCTCGGCCGGTTCGGATCGTTCGGACGCGGCGTCACGCCTGAACAAGCCAAAGACATCGAAGCCCTGGGCTACGGGGCCGTCTGGGTGGGCGGCTCTCCCCCCGCCGAGCTGGCCTGGGTGGAGCCCATCCTCGAAGCGACGACCACCCTGCAGGTGGCCACCGGCATCGTCAACATCTGGACGGCCGCGGCCAAGCCGGTAGCCGAGTCATTCCACCGCATCGACAAGGCCTACCCTGGCCGCTTCCTGTTGGGCATCGGCGTCGGCCATCCCGAGGCGCACGCGGAGTACCGCAAGCCCTACGACGCGCTGGCCGAGTACCTGCAACAACTCGACGACTACGGCGTGCCCGCCCACCGCCGCGTGGTGGCCGCGCTCGGACCCCGGGTACTCAAGCTGTCCGCGGAGCGCGCCGCCGGGGCGCACCCGTACCTCACCACCCCCGAACACACCGCGCAGGCGCGCGAGCTGATCGGCCCGTCGGCGTTCCTGGCGCCCGAACACAAAGCCGTGCTGACCACCGACGTCGAGAAGGCCCGCACGGTGGGCCGCAGGGCGCTCGACATCTATTTCCAACTGGCCAACTACCGCAACAACTGGAAACGGCTCGGTTTCACCGACGAGGAAGTCATCAAGCCGGGCAGCGACCGCCTGATCGACTCGTTGGTCGCCTACGGCACGCCGGAGGCGATCGCGGCCCGATTGAAAGAGCACCTCGACGCGGGGGCCGACCACGTGCCGGTGCAGGTCCTGACGAAGGATGAAAACCTGGTGCCGGCGTTGGCCGAATTGGCGGGGCCGCTCGGACTGAGCTGACAGACGCGGGAGGGGACGTAGATGACCGAGGCAGTAGCACTCAAACCCGACCTGGGCCGGTTCGGCGTCTGGCTGCCCAGCCGATCCATCACCGCAGAACTGGCGGCGCGGATCGAGTCACTCGGCTACGGCGCCGCCTGGATCGGTGGTTCGCCGGACGCCGAGCTGTCGTGGGTGGAACCGGCCCTGGCGCAGACCTCCTCGCTGCAGCTGGCCACCGGGATCATCAACATCTGGACGGCGCAGGCCGCGGCCGTCGCCCGGTCCTTCCAGCGCATCGAAAAGGCTTATCCCGGAAGGTTTTTGCTCGGGGTCGGCGTCGGGCATCCCGAGCACACCCAGGAGTACGTCAAGCCGTACGACGCGCTGGCCTCCTACCTCGACGAGCTCGACGCCGCGATGGTGCCCACCAGCCGCCGCGTGCTCGCCGCGCTCGGGCCGCGCGTGCTGCGGCTGGCGGCCCAGCGCAGCGCCGGCGCGCACCCGTATCTGACCACGCCGGAACACACGGCCAAGGCCCGCGAACTGGTTGGCAAGTCCGTGTTCCTCGCGCCCGAACACAAGGTGGTGCTGACCACCCCGGACCAAGAAGGGGCGGAGGCAGCCCGCGCCATCGGGCGCAGGTATGCCGACTTCTACCTGGACCTGAGTAACTACGTGAACAACTGGCTGCGGCTCGGGTTCACCGAAGCCGACGTCCGCAAGCCGGGCAGCGACCGGCTGATCGACGCGGTGGTCGCGTATGGCACGCCGGAGGCCATCGCGCAGCGACTCCGCGAACACTGCGACGCCGGAGCCGACCACGTGGCCATCCAGGTGCTGGACAGCCAGGACGACGACGCGCTCGTTTCGGCGCTCAGCGAACTGGCCGGGCCGCTGGGGCTGACTGCCGCAAGCTGACCCGTCCGCTCGGTTAGGGTTTGACCATGCGGTTACTGGTCACCGGCGGCGCGGGGTTCATCGGCGCGAACTTCGTGCACAGCACCGTCCGCGAACACCCCGAGGACTCGGTGACGGTGCTCGACGCCCTGACCTACGCCGGGCGGCGGGAGTCGCTGGCCGACGTCGAGGACGCCATTCGGCTGGTCGTCGGGGACATCTGCGACACCGAGCTGGTCTCCGGGCTGGTCGCCGAGTCCGACGCGGTCGTGCACTTCGCCGCGGAAAGCCACGTGGACAACGCGCTGGACGACCCGGGCCCGTTCCTGCACACGAACGTGGTCGGCACGTTCACCATCCTGGAAGCCGTCCGGCGCCACGGCGTGCGGCTGCACCACATTTCGACCGACGAGGTCTACGGCGACCTCGAGCTCGACGACCCCAACCGGTTCACCGAATCGACGCCCTACAACCCGTCGAGCCCGTATTCGGCCACCAAGGCGGGCGCCGACATGCTGGTCCGGGCGTGGGTTCGCTCCTACGGCGTGCGCGCGACGATCTCGAATTGCTCGAACAACTACGGCCCGTATCAGCACGTCGAGAAGTTCATCCCGCGCCAGATCACCAACGTGCTCACCGGCCGGCGGCCCAAGCTGTATGGCAGCGGCGCCAACGTCCGCGACTGGATCCACGTCGACGACCACAACAGCGCCGTGCGGCGCATCCTGGAAATGGGCGAAATCGGCCGCACCTACCTGATCAGCTCGGAGGGCGAACGCGACAACCTCAGCGTGCTGCGCACGCTGCTGAAGATGATGGGCCGCGAACCCGACGACTTCGACCACGTGTCCGACCGCGTCGGCCACGACTTGCGCTACGCCATCGACCCGTCGATGCTCTACGACGAATTGTGCTGGGCGCCAAAGCATACCGACTTCGAGGAGGGCTTGAGCGCCACCATCGACTGGTATCGTGCGAACGAATCGTGGTGGCGCCCTCTGAAGGACGCCGCGGAAGCCCGTTACGAAGAGCGTGGTCAATGAGATGAAGGTGCGCGAACTCGCCGTCCCCGGCGCCTGGGAGATCACCCCCACCCTTCGGGGCGATTCCCGCGGCATGTTCTTCGAATGGCTTACCGACCGCAGCTTCGCCGAGTTCGCCGGTCACCGGTTGGATGTGCGGCAGGCGAACTGCTCCGTTTCGTCCGCGGGGGTGCTGCGCGGCCTGCATTTCGCCGAGCTGCCGCCGAGCCAGGCGAAATACGTCACCTGCGTACGCGGCGCGGTGTTCGACGTCGTGGTGGATATTCGCGAGGGTTCACCGACGTTCGGGCAGTGGGATTCGGTGCTGCTCGACGACCAGGACCGCAGGACGATCTACATCTCCGAAGGCCTGGGGCACGGCTTCCTTGCTTTGCAGGACGATTCGACGGTGATGTATCTGTGCTCTGCGGAGTACAACCCCCAGCGCGAACACACCATTTGTGCGACCGACCCGGCGATCGGGATCGACTGGCCGCTGGTTAACGGCGTCGTCCCCAGCCTGTCGGACCGCGACGCGGCGGCGCCCAGCCTCGAAGAAATCCGCCGGGCGGGGCTTTTGCCCAAGTGGGACGAGACGCTGGAGTTTGTCGACGGGATGCGTAACGAATAATCATTACGAGCAATTGACGCTGACCAGGCGTTCGGTTGGTTATCTCATGCGCAAGACGCATCAGATCCAATTTTGGCAAAGTAGCCCCCACCCGGCCCCGATAAATGGTGGAATCGGTGATGCGGGGGGTGTGAATTGACCTTTGTGGTGGTCAGAGGCGATACGATGGCGTCGAGCAACGGCGCTCGGGCGAAGGGGGCCGATGAAGCTAGCGCAGGTCTTCGATCCGCGGAGCAACGCATTGAACGCGTGGCGCCTGCTGCTGGCGGCCGAGGTGATCTTTATTCACTCGTGGGGGGTCACGGGCCGCAACCCCACGAACAGGCCGGTTTATCAACTTCTACTCTGTGTGGGGGTTGACGGGTTCTTCGCGATCTCGGGGTTCCTGATCACCGCCAGTTGGCTCAGCAACCCGCGGGTCCGCGACTATTTCGCGGCCCGTGCGCTTCGCATCCTCCCTGGCTTCTACGCGTGCTTGATCGTTACCGCGTTTGTCTTCGCCCCGCTCGGGGTGGCAATGCAGGGCGGTTCGGCCACCAGGCTTATATCCTCCGGCGCGCCGTTGGAGTTCGTCTTGGAGAACAGCGCCGTGGCACTAGTCAAGTTCGATATCGGCGGGACGCCGCAAGGGGTTCCGGTCGCGGGTGTCTGGAACGGGTCACTGTGGTCCCTCGTTTGGGAAGTGATGTGCTATCTGATCGTTGCCGTCATCGGCGTGGTCGGACTTGCTAGTCACCGGTGGGTTTCTCCCGCCATTCTGGTGGCGGCGCTGATCGGGGCGTCGCTAATGCCGCCCCTGGCCTCTCCGGAGGAACTGGCTCACCAGCAAGGCAATGCGCTCGTCCCCCTCTTATTCTTGGCCTGCCGAACCGCCATCATGTTTTCGGCGGGCGCGCTCCTATACCAATGGCGGGACAGGATCCCCGCTCGCTGGTCCCTCGTTGGAGTGAGCTTGGTCATCGTTGCGTTGTCCAGCCTGCTGCCCGACTACCGTATGGTGGCCGCCCTTCCGCTGGCTTATGCCATCGTTGTGTCGGGCGCCTTGATCCACAATAAGCGCCTGAGATTGCGCACGGATCTCTCCTATGGCGTCTACATTTACGCATTCCCAATCCAGCAGCTGCTGGTCATCGGCGGGCTGAAATGGCTAAATCCGTTCGTGTTCTTCGTCGTTGCCACGGCAGCGACCCTGCCGCTGGCCGCGGCAAGCTGGTTTTTCGTCGAGAACCCCGCGCGGTCGCTCAAACGTCGTCTCAGGCGAAAGTCACCTGCCCTCCGAGAGCAGACAAAGCAAACGGTGCTCGTGGTGTCCACAGAGGTTCGAGGTACCGCACTTCCTCCTGAATTCCGGGGCACCGCCTAGTTGCAGCCCGATACGATGGCGCGGACGGCGCTGGGCATAGACGACAAGCGGAGGCGAATGAAGCTCGGACTGGTATTCGATCCGCGAAACAACGCGCTGAACGCATTCCGGCTGGCGCTGGCGGCCGAGGTGATGCTGTTCCACTCGTGGCCGATTACAGGACGCATGCCACCCGCGGCGATTCTTCAGCTGTTCTTCTCGGTGGGCGTCGACGGCTTCTTTGCGATCTCCGGCTTTCTCATCACCGCCAGCTGGCTCAACGACCCACGAGTCCGCGACTATCTCGTTGCTCGAGCCCTGCGCATTCTTCCTGGGTTTTACGTTTGCCTATTCGTGACCGCCTTCGTCATTGCTCCGATAAGTGTTGCGATTCAGGGCGGCTCGGCCCTCAAGCTCCTGCTGTCCAGCGACCCGCTCGAGTACGTCTGGAAGAACGCCGCAGTGGCCTACCTTCATCAGGGTGTCGGTGCCACACCGAGCGGGATCCCGGATGCGGGAAAATGGAACGCCTCCCTGTGGTCCCTCATCTGGGAACTGATGTGCTACCTGGTTGTCGCACTCATCGGCGTCATCGGACTCGCCAATCGCCGCTGGGTGTCCCCTGCAATTTTGGTCCTAGCGGTGTTCGGGGCGTTGCTATTGCCGCCCCTGACATTTCCCGGGGTATGGACCATCCCGCAGTTGGCTGTGCGATCGGCGATCATGTTTGCGGCCGGCGCGGTGCTGTATCAGTGGCGCGACGTGATTCCCGCCCGATGGTCACTGGTCGCGGTGAGCGTGGTGATTGTCTTGTTGGCAGGCCTGTTGCCCGATTACCGCGTGGTGGCTGCCCTTCCGCTGGCTTATGCCGTCATCGTCTCGGGCGCCTTGATCCGCAACAAGCGACTGAGATTACGCACGGATCTTTCGTACGGCGTCTACATCTACGCGTACCCGATGCAACAGTTGCTCGCGGTCTGCGGACTTATCTGGCTGCATCCGATTGTGTTCTTTCTCATTTCGGCGCTGGCCACCCTGCCCTTGGCGGCGCTGAGCTGGTTCTTGGTCGAAAAGCCCGCGCAGACTCTCAGATCTCGCCTCAAGCGGAAGTGGTCTGTTCGCGACCTCGCCGAAGTCGGCGAACTCCCCGATCCCGCCGAATCGCCAGCTCCCCCGCCCACAGCAGCACCGTCAACGCCTCCGCGGTCACCGTAATCGCGGCATACGGCGCCGGTTCCCAACCTCGCTCGACAAACCCCTGCAGCCCAACGGTCCTCGATAGCGCGAACGCGACCAGCGAGCCGCCCGCCACGGCGGCCGCGGCCCACCGCAGCCATTCGGGGCCCCCGAGCAGGATCAGCAGGGCGAGGGCGAACGAGGCGCTGGCCTGAACCAGAAACGCGGCGCCGATGTCCGGGATGTGGCGATAGCCATGGACATACAGGTAGGCGTGGCCGGCGGCGCTGACGACCAGTGACACGGCCAGGCCGAGGCGAATCAGCAGAGTCATTGCAGGGCCTGCTCTTTCAACGCCAGGACGGTCTCGCCCTTGGTGTAGCTCACCTCGCGGATGCCGAGCGCGTCGCGGAGCTTGCCCGCGGGCAGGGTGACCGGCTTGGGCGCGGGCCCGTCGCCGGGCTTCGGCAGCGGATACGCGGTCGTAGTCCCGCTGTAGAACGTCACCTTGCCCTCCGTCTTGGAAAAGAGTTGGTGCACATGCCCGTTCAGGCAGGTGACCGACGAGAACCGGCGCAGGTAGGACAGCGCCTGGGTCGCGTCGTCGGTGCCCCAGCCCCAGTTCGGGTACATCGCGAACAACGGGATGTGGCTGAACACGATGACGGGGGTGTCGCTCGACAGCCGCGCGACGTCCTTCTCGACGAACTCCAGCTGGTCGGTCCCCAGGTGCCCGAGTTTGTGCAGGTTCAACGTGTTGACCAGTGCGATCACGTGGACGCCCGCGGTGTCGAAGCTGTACCAGCCGTCACCGGCGGATCCGGCGCCGAAGGCGCTGCGGTACTTCTGGCCCGCGTCGTCGACGGAGTCGTGCTCCCCCGGAACGGTGAACACGTGCGGCGTCTTCAAGGCGGTCATCATCTGCTTCACCTGGTCGAACTGCTCGGGGCTGGACAGGTGCGTGAGGTCACCGGTATGCACCACGAAATCCGGTGTGTAGCCGAGGTTGTTGACCTGGTCGATGGCGTGGCCGAATGTGCCGGCGACGTCCGGGTTGGGTGCCCCGGTGAAGCCGATGTGGCTGTCGCTGATCTGCGCGAACCGCAGGGCGGGCCGGGCGTGGGTGTGCTCGGTGGCGGCCGCGCCGGCGACGTGCGAAATGACCTCGCCGCCAACCACGGAGAACCCGACCGCCGCGCCGAACCAAGCCGTGTGTCGCATCAGCTGGCGGCGACTCATGTTCGGGTTCACCGGGTCACCACCACGGTCCCGTGCATCATCGGGTGGATCGAGCACACGTAGTCGAAAGTGCCCGGGTCGGTGAAGGTGTGGGTGAAGGTGGCACCGGTCCCCATCCCGGGCGAGTGGAACGACCCGTCGCTCGCGGCCACGGTGTGGGGCTCTTCGTCGCGGTTGGTCCACGTGACCGTGGTGCCCGCGGTGACGGTCAGCGTCACGGGCGCGAATGCGAAACCGTCGATGTTGACCTGGTTGCCGGTCGCCGGCGCCGCCGGTGCGGTGACGGACGTGGAACCCATGGACACGCCGGGACTGGAGCCGGCGGCCGGCCGCGAAGCCGAGCAACCCGCCAGCACCGCGGCGACGGCCAGCGCGGCCGCCGAAAGTTTTGTAAGCGTCATGCCCATAGATAGGGCGACGCGTTACACCACTCAGGCGGGCTGGTCGGGACGCGGGGGCGCGAACACCTCGATGACGCCGTCGGCCTCGCGAACCAACAACGGCGGCAACGGCTTCGGGGCGATCGGCAACTGATGGGTGAGCACCTGCCCGGTCGGCGAGAAGGACGTCGAGTGACAGGGGCAGCGCAGCGTGTCGTCGGGCGCGTCGAACCACAACCGGCACCCCTGATGGGTGCACACGCCGGAGACGGCCTGGGGTTTGCCGTCGACACGGCGCACGAATCCGCTGACCGAACCCAGGTCGAACGGGTGCATGACCCCGTCGGTCACCTGCGAGCTGGCCGCCACGCGCTGCCACGTCCCGGCGTTGGGCGTGAGCGGCGCGTTGTCGGCGGCCGGGACACCACCGCTTTCACCGGTGACCAGCGCGCGGTCGATGGACAGCGCGGTGACCGCGGCGGCCGCCGCGGCGGACGTCCCGACGATGACCTGGCGGCGGGTGCTGCTGTGTTTGGGCGCCGCTTCTCCGCGGCCGTCGGACATCTGTTCGGCGATGCGGCGATGCAGATCGTCGAGGAACTCCGGGCGCGGCGCGTCGCCCCTGCGCCCGGCCGCGCGCAGTTCGATCGCCGTGCGCAGCTGCGCCGCCTCGAAGTCGTCGGGGGCGAACGGCCTGGGCCGGCGGCCCCGCAACAGGTCGTCGACGTATCGGCGTAACCCGCGGGCGTTCATGGTGCGCCCCCCTCGCTCACCTGTGCCGCCAGCCGCAGCGCGCGATGCTGTAGCACCTTGGCGTTGGCGACGCTGACCCCCAGCTCCGCGGCGGAGTCCTTGATCGAATGACCCTGCAGGAAGCGCAGTTCCAGGATGTGCCGGTAACGGTCCGGAAGGTTGTCCAGGACCCGGGCGACACGCTGCGGCGCCGTGCTGATCGCCTCCTCGCTTTCCGGTGGCTGTTCGATGTCGTCGATCGAGGTTATCTCCCGGCCCAGCGTCTCCCGCCAGTGCGCGGCCAGCACCGTTCGCGCGGTGACCCGCAGGTACGCGCGCACCTCGCCGACGCTCGCGGTCAGCCGGAGCGGCCGCAGCGCCGCCAGGAAGACCTCGGCGGTGAGGTCCTCGGCGTCGGCCCGGTTGCCGACACGCGCGAACAGCGTGCGATACACCCAGGACGCGTTGTCCTGGTACACCGCTTCCCAATCGGGATAGCCATCGTCAATGCCGCTGTCGGGCACCGCCCGCAGCGGCCGTTTGACGGGTTCGTTTCCTGCCGCCACGTGCCTCCTCCACCCGATGAATATCGAGCCGGGTTACACCGGGTATCACGGTGCCGCGAGCGAGGTTTGTTCACTGAGCAGTTCGTCGAGTTTGGCGGCGGTGGCCGAGAATACCGACTTGGCGATGCTGAGTATGCGTTCACGGACGCGGGGCTTCGCCGACGCCGGCGGCAACAGGTGGCCGATCAGGTGACCGAACAGGTCCAGGCGCGCCGCGGACATCCAGGCGGTCAGGTCCGGGTCGTCGAGCCAGCGCAACTGATTGGCGTAGTCGGCCCGCGCCAGCCGCAGCCAGTCCGTGTCGGTGTCGGGATGCGGCAACGGCACGCACAGCTCGTTCTTGACCGGGTCGTCGTGATACGCGGCTTCGACGTGGGCGATCAGCGCGGCGCTGAAGATCTGCTGGCAGCCGCGAACGGCTTGCAGCGTGATGTGTCCGGCACCGAAAATGGGTGTCGCCGGCCGCTTTTCGGCGCCGTCGGCGGTGCAGTCGATGTACAGGTCGTCACCGCCGCGCATCACCGTGCCGCCGTCGAGGACGATTCGGTCCGCGTCCACGCGCCGCACGTGGCCCATTCGGACCACGTCGCCGATGCGGCGGAGCTGATCGAGTTCCAGCCGGGTGACGGTCGCGCAGCGGTACATGGTGGGCCGGACCGCCGGGTCGACGCGCAGCAGCAGGCCGGCGTCCTCCTGCCTCGCGAACAGGTCCTCGACCGACGTGGCGTCCCAGATGGCCCGCAGCTGCGCGGTGAAGCTGTTCTTGATGACGTCGGCGAACAACGACCCGGGCTGCATCGTCGCCCGATCCAGCAGCCACGAGTCGCGGGGCACGATCCAGGTCAGCCGCTCCGGCGCGATGCCCTGGCCGAGCAGCCACAGGCACGTGTCGATGCCGGTCTTGCCGGCGCCGACGATCACGTACCGCTGGTGCGCGCCGAGCCGTGGCAGGTCGCCGGGGGGCACGCAGGCGACGCCGGGTGCGACCGCGTAGGGGGGCGGGCGCATGGCCGGCACCGTGACGCGCATGTAGGTGGCGTCGACGACGCGGCGCGCCACGGTGACGGTGTAGTCGTCGCCCGCGAGCGTGGTGAAGCGGCCTTTTGCGCCTTCCTGGCCGCGGTACTCGCTCATCGGGAAGTAGGTGACCCGCCCGGTCGCCAACAGCTGCCGGCGCATCACGTGGTCGTAGTAGGCGCACACCTCCCCGGCGGTGGCCAACTCGTAAAGCCCCTGATTCCAACCGATTCGGTCAATCGAGTCGCTGCCCAGCGGCAGCGAGTTGACGCCGTAGAACGCCGAGGGCTGATGCAGGCGGACGAACGGGTAGGCCATGGTCCAGTGCCCGCCCGGCTGGTGGTTGCGATCGACCAGCACCACGCGGGCGTCCGTCTCGGATACCAGCGTGTCGACGAACGCCATGCCCATGGCGCCCGCGCCGACCACCAGGTAGTCGGCCTCGATGGTGTGCATACGCCTGAAGGCTAGCGCGCTCAGCCGATGTCGGCCGCCGCGGCGCGGAGGTCATCGAGGGCCTTGAGGGCCAATTCGGCGAGGTCCTGGTCGTCGTCCCCGGCAAGCCATTCGGCGTAGGCCTCCTTGAACGCGAGCACGCCCAGCTCGGCGGCCAGGGCCGCGACCCTCTTCGGCACGCCCCGCGCGCGCAACGCGTCGGCCGTGGCCGCGGCGAGGCCGACCTGTTTGAGCGCGTCGCGCTCCTGCAGCTCGGTGCTGCTGGCGATGACGGCCTGCAGCCGGGGACCCAGCTCGCGATTGAACGGCGCCAACGGCCCGGCCGCCCGCTGTAGCCCGGCGGCGACCGCGGCGAGCGGGCTTGCATTCGGGGGCGCCGAGGCGATGCCCTCGGTCAGCAGTCGCGCGAGGGTCTCCTGGCCGGCCGCCAGCACCTCGCGCTTGTCGGGGAAGTACCGGAAGAAGGTGCTTTTCGTCAGGCCGGCCCGATCGGCGATCTCGGCGACGGTGGTCCGGTCGTAACCCTGATCGGAGAACAGCTGCAGGGCGGCGGCGACCAGCCGCGCGCGCGCATCCGGTTCCCAACGGGGCATCCGGTCATCGTAGCGATGCGACATTTGTCCCATCACTCTGCTAGCGTGATGAGACATAAGTCCCATCACTCGAGGAGATGCTCATGCGCGTGTTCGTCACCGGCGCCACCGGCGGGATCGGTTCGGCAGTCGTGCCCGAGCTCATCGGCGCGGGCCACCAGGTCTTGGCGTTGGCGCGCTCCGACGCGTCGGCCCGGGCCGCCCGAGCCCTGGGAGCCGACGTGCTGCCCGGCGATCTTGATGACCCGGACAGCCTGCGCACGGGCGCCAAGGAGTCCGACGGGGTCGTTCACCTCGCCTTCCTGCACTTCGACGATTTCGAGAAGGCGGTCGCCCAGGAAGCCGGCGCGGTCGAGGCGTTCGGCGCCGCGCTCGACGGGACCGGCAAGCCGTTCGTGATGGCGTCGGGCACGCCCCCCGTCCCGGGTCGCGCCTCCACCGAGCGGGATGCGCCACCGACGGAGGGCCCGATCGGCGGGCGTGCCCACAACGCGCACGCCGCCCTGGAACTGGCCGCCCGAGGCGTCCGTTCGGCGGTGGTCCGCCTCCCCCGCTCCGTCCATCGGGCCGGCGGCCCCTGCGGTTTCGCCTCCCTGCTCGTCGAGGCCGCCCGACGAACCGGGGTGTCCGGATACGTCGGCGACGGCACCCAGCGCTGGCCCGCCGTGCACGTCCTCGACGCCGCCCGCCTGTTCCGCCTGGTCCTCGAGGAGGCCACTCCGGGGACGGTGGCGCACGCCGTCGCCGACGAGGGCGACCCGATGCGCGCGCTCGCCGAGGCGATCGGCGGCCAGCTCGGTCTCCCCGCGGCGTCGGTCCCCGCCGAGCATTTCGGACCCCTGGGCGCCGTCTACGCCCTGGACCAGCCGGCCTCGAGCGAGCTGACCCGCGAGCGATTCGGCTGGCAGCCCACCCATCCGAGCCTGCTGGCCGACCTGGAGGCCGGAAACTACCCCAGCTGAAATACCGCGTCCTTGCGACGCCCGGCGGCGGTTACTAGGATATCCAAGTATCCGCCTCTCACGCGCGTACGAACCCGAGGACACCATGAGCACACAGATCCCCCACTTCATCGACGGGCAGCGCACCGCCGGCCAGTCCAGCGGCACCGCCGACGTCTTCAACCCCAGCACCGGCGAGGTGCAGGCGCAGGTGGCGATGGCCGGCAAGGCCGACGTCGACGCCGCGGTGGCCTCGGCCGTCGAAGCGCAAAAGGATTGGGCCGCATGGAATCCGCAGCGTCGTGCCCGGGTGATGATGCGTTTCATCGACCTGGTCAACGACCACATGGACGAGCTCGCCGAGCTGCTGTCCCTCGAGCACGGCAAGACGCTGGCCGACGCGCGCGGTGACATCCAGCGCGGCATCGAGGTCATCGAGTTCGCCGTCGGCATCCCCCATTTGCTCAAGGGGGAGTACAGCGAGGGCGCCGGCCCCGGCATCGATGTCTACTCGCTGCGCCAGCCCCTGGGCGTGGTCGCGGGCATCACCCCGTTCAACTTCCCGGCCATGATCCCGCTGTGGAAGGCCGGACCCGCCCTGGCGTGCGGGAACGCGTTCGTCCTCAAGCCCAGCGAGCGCGACCCCTCGGTCCCGGTGCGGTTGGCGGAGCTGTTCGGAGAGGCGGGCCTGCCGCCCGGCGTCTTCCAGGTGGTGCACGGCGACAAGGAGGCCGTCGACGCCATCCTGCACCACCCCGACATCCAGGCCGTGGGCTTCGTCGGCAGCTCGGACATCGCGCAGTACATCTACGCGACGGCCGCGGCCACCGGCAAGCGTTCGCAGTGCTTCGGCGGCGCCAAGAACCACATGATCGTGATGCCCGACGCGGATCTCGACCAGGCCGTCGACGCGCTGATCGGAGCCGGCTACGGCAGCGCCGGCGAACGCTGCATGGCGATCAGCGTCGCGGTGCCGGTCGGCGAGCAGACCGCGAACCGCCTGCGCGCCAGGCTGATCGACCGGATCAACAACCTGCGGGTGGGCCACAGCCTGGATCCCAAGGCCGACTACGGTCCGCTGGTCACCGAGGCCGCGCTGGCGCGTGTGCGCGACTACATCGAGCAGGGCGTGGCCGCCGGAGCGGAGATAGTGATCGACGGGCGCGAACGCGCCAGCGACGACCTGACCTTCGACGACGCCAGCCTCGAGGGCGGATTCTTCATCGGCCCAACGCTGTTCGATCACGTCACCCCCGACATGTCGATCTACACCGACGAAATCTTCGGGCCGGTGCTGTGCATCGTGCGCGCCCACGACTACGAAGAGGCGCTGCGGTTGCCGTCGGAGCACGAGTACGGCAACGGCGTCGCGGTCTTCACCCGCGACGGCGACGCCGCGCGTGACTTCGTGTCCCGGGTCCAGGTGGGCATGGTCGGTGTCAACGTGCCGATCCCGGTTCCGGTGGCCTACCACACGTTTGGCGGTTGGAAGCGTTCCGGCTTCGGCGACCTGAACCAGCACGGCCCGGCGTCGATCCAGTTCTACACCAAGGTCAAGACCGTCACGTCGCGGTGGCCGTCCGGCATCAAGGACGGCGCCGAATTCGTGATTCCCACGATGGATTAGGGCACTATGTTCACCCTGAACGACGACGAACGGGTCATCACCGAAACGGCGGCCGCGTTCGCCGCCAAACGAATCGCCCCGCACACGCTGGAATGGGACGCGGCCAAGCACTTTCCGACCGACGTGCTGCGCGAGTCCGCCGAGCTCGGCATGGCGGCGATCTACTGCCGCGAAGACGCCGGCGGCAGCGGGCTGCGCCGGCTAGACGGGGTCCGCATTTTCGAGCAGCTGGCCATCGCGTGCCCGACGATCGCGGCGTTCCTGTCGATTCACAACATGTGCGCGTGGATGATCGACAAGTTCGGCACCGCCGAACAGCGCAAGGCGTGGGTGCCGCGGCTGGCCGCGATGGACGTCATCGCCAGCTACTGCCTCACCGAGCCGGGCGCGGGTTCGGACGCCAGCGCGTTGAGTACGCGCGCCGTCCGCGAGGGCGGCGACTACGTGCTCGACGGCGTCAAGCAGTTCATCTCCGGCGCGGGGGCTTCGGACGTCTACGTCGTGATGGCCAGGACCGGCGGTGAGGGTCCGCGCGGAATCTCGGCCTTCGTCGTCGAAAAGGGCGCGCGGGGGCTGAGTTTCGGTGCGCTGGAAGAGAAGATGGGCTGGCACGCGCAACCCACCGCGCAGGTGATCCTGGAGGGTGTGCGAGTGCCCGCCGAGGCCATGCTGGGTGGCGCGGACGGCGAGGGCGCCGGCTTCGGCATCGCGATGAACGGCCTCAACGGCGGCCGGCTCAACATCGCGGCGTGCTCGCTGGGCGGCGCCCAGTCCGCCTTCGACAAGACGGGCGCCTATGTCCGGGAACGGGCGGCGTTCGGCAAAGCCCTGCTCGACGAGCCCACGATCCGGTTCACCCTGGCCGACATGGCCACCGGGCTGGAAACGTCGCGAATGATGTTGTGGCGGGCCGCGGATGCGTTGGACAACGACGACCCAGACAAGGTCGAGCTGTGCGCGATGGCCAAGCGCTACGTCACCGACACCTGCTTCGAGGTCGCCGACAAGGCCCTGCAGCTGCACGGCGGCTACGGCTACCTGCGCGAGTACGGCCTGGAGAAGATCGTCCGCGACCTACGCGTGCACCGCATCCTGGAGGGCACCAACGAGATCATGCGGGTGGTCGTCGGGAGGGCCGAGGCGGCGCGAGTGCGGGCGAGCGCGTAGAAAGGCGACCATGACGAGCATCGCTTTCCTCGGCCTGGGCAACATGGGCGGACCGATGTCGGCGAACCTGGTGGCGTCGGGGCACACGGTGCGCGGCTTCGATCCGGTGCCCGCGGCCGTCGCGGCTGCGGCCGGCAACGGTGTCACGACGTTCGACAGCGCGGCCGACGCCGTGGCCGGGGCCGACGTGGTGATCACCATGCTGCCCAACGGCGACCTGGTGAAGCGCTGCTACACCGATGTCCTGCCGGCCGCCAAACCGGGCGCGTTGTTCATCGACAGCTCGACCATTTCGGTCAACGACGCCCGCGAGGTACATGCGCTCGCCGAGTCGCATGGCGTGTCGCAGCTCGACGCGCCGGTCTCCGGGGGCGTGAAGGGCGCCGTCGCGGGGACGCTGGCGTTCATGGTGGGCGGCGACGACGACGCCCTGGAGCGGGCCCGGCCGGTGCTGGAGCCCATGGCGGGCAAGGTCATTCACTGCGGCGCGGCGGGCGCCGGCCAGGCCGCCAAGGTGTGCAACAACATGGTCCTGGCGGTGCAGCAGATCGCCATCGGCGAGGCGTTCGTCCTGGCCGAGAAACTCGGGCTGTCGGCGCAGTCCCTCTTCGACGTCATCACCGGCGCGACCGGCAACTGCTGGGCCGTGCACACCAATTGCCCGGTGCCGGGCCCGGTGCCCACATCTCCGGCCAACAACGACTTCAAGCCGGGGTTCGCGACCGCCCTGATGAACAAGGACCTGGGCCTGGCCATGGACGCGGTGGCCTCGACCGGGTCGGCGGCGCCGCTGGGCAGGCACGCCGCCGAGATCTACGCCAAATTCGCGGCCGACCACGCCGACAAGGACTTCAGCGCGGTCATCGAGATGCTCCGCTGATGGCTAAGAGCCGTCGTCTGACCGGTGCTCGGCCAGGGCGCCCCGGACGAAGGTGGCAAGGGCGCGCGCGGTCAGGTTGGCTTTCAGCGACCCGTTGGCCGCGCGTTGCAGTGCCAATCCGTGCGAGAGCGCGATTTGGGCGACACCGAATTCATACGGGCTGAGGGTCGATTCGATGCCGAGGCGGTCGAAGTGGAGGCTGATGAGCTCTCCAAGCCGGCGCCGATAGGACTCGTATATGGCACCGAACTCGTCGGCCTTGGCTCCACCGCGCATCGTATAGAGCTGGAATTCGGTGCTGAGTAGGCACCAGCTGCTGTCCTCGCCGAGAACCCGGTAGCGGCGTTCGATCGCCGGCGCCAGGTCGGAGGCGGACTTGATGCGATCAAGGGCGCGCCCCAGAGTGTCGATCTCCGCGTCGAGGTGGCGGCGGATCAGTTCGAGGAACAGGTGGTCCTTGGACTCGAAGTTGGAATAGAAAGCGCCGCGCGAGAATCCGGCCTCTTCGGCGATGACGTCGATCGGCGCCGCTTCGAAACCGACGCGGCAGAACACCCGGCCGGCGGATTCGATGAGCCGTTGCCTGGTTTGTTCGCGTTGCTCGGTCCGGGTCAAGCGAGCCACTCGCTACCTCCTGATCGCGTGTAGGCGCACCATCTGCAGTTGACACCGAGGTGACAGAGATGCATTCTCATACGCAAGTGTATCTTAATTTGCAGATGTATTCGCGCTTTCGGGCCCACCAGAGAGGGTGCACGCGTGATCGACCAGGATGAGGTCCCCCGGGCCGCGGAGTGGATCGAGCAAAACGAGACCCTGACCAGCCGGCGGGGTCACCGCATCGCCTTCCGGCGCCGCGGTGCGGGTCCGACCGTCCTGCTGCTGCACGGCTTTCCGACCTGGTCCTACGACTTCGCAGCCGTGGCCACCGAGCTCGCGCGGGACCACGAGGTCATCACACTGGACTTCCTCGGCTACGGTGCCTCGGACAAGCCCAACCCCTACGAGTATTCGGTGGCGGAATCGGCTGACATCGTCGCGGACCTCACCGCCCACCTCGGCGTGGCTTCGGTGAAGTTGGTGATTCACGATTACGGCGGAATCGTGGGGCAGGAACTCATCGACCGCGCCAATCGGGGCCGGCTCGGTTTCACCATCGACAGTGTCATCGTCTTGAACTCCGGGATCGTCTACAACGCGTATCGACCGACGCGGCTGCAAAGACTGCTGATCCTGCCGGTCGTAGGCCGAGTGCTGGCCGCCCGCGTCGACCCCGGGCGGGTCCGGTCCGGACTCGACGCCGTGCGCGGATCACGGCTCACCGACACCGAATTCGACGACTTGTGGCTGGGCATGTCGCGTGCAGGCGGTCACAAGCTCGCGCACCTTCTGATCAAGTACAACGCCGAACGGGCGGTCCATCACGATCGGTGGGAGGCCGCATTGGCGAATTGGCCGGGTCCGCTGCATCTGGTGTGGGGGCTTGAGGATCCGGTATCGGGTCGACATGTCCTCGACGCGGCGGCGAAAGTACTGCCCCGCGCCAGGGTGACCAAGCTTGCCGGTGTGGGTCACTACCCGCAGTCCGAAGCCGCACAACGCGTCGCCACGGCCATCCGGGCGGCCTGATCGCGCGACGTGTTCAGAAATCGCCGGCGTCGCGACGCAGCGACTCGATCGACGAAACCAGCGCCCGCGCTTCGCTTTCGGACATCCCGATATCGGCGAACACCTGCTCGTTGAGCGTGACGGTGGCGTCCTCGACCGTCGAGCGGCCCAGCTCGGTGATCTGCACCAGGGTGGTGCGCCCGTCGGTCGGATGCGGCACCCGCTGCACGAGCCCGTCGGCCTCCAGCCGGCGGATCGCGTGGGTCACGCTGGTGACGTGGACCTGCAGGCGGTCGGATGCCTTGGTGATCGGCAGCGCGCCGGTGCGGCTGAACGCCAACAGCCGCAGCAACTCATAGCGGGAGAAGCTCAGGTCGTAGGGACGCAACGCCGTCTCGACGCGGGCCAGCAGGATCTGGTGCGCCCGCATCACCGACGTCACCGCCACCATCCCCTGCGCGACGTCGGCCCACCCGGAGCGCTCCCAGTTGTCGCGCGCCGCGGCGATCGGGTCACGCTTCGGCGGTCGTGAGGCAGCCACGCCCCTTCATACCGCACTTGGCGCGCGAGCGCGGCCTTTCCCCAGCGCGGACAGCACCGCCAGCGTCGACGCGCGGTTGCCCACGGTGATCCGCGCGCCGCCGTCGGGGTAGCAGCGCACCCGCGGGCCGCCGCCGGCGAAGACCTCCTGCCACGGCCCACCCCTCGGGGGCAGGTACATGAAGTTCGCGTGCGCGTCGGTGGTGTAGACGCCCAGCGCGCTCAGCCGCATCCGGAGATAACAGCGCTCGGAGTTGATCATCCGGACCCGTTGCAGCAGTTGGCCTTCCGCGCCGTACGAGGCGGCGACCGCGACCAGACTGGTGATCGGGGCGCCGAACGGCGGTTGCTGGGACCACAGTCTGGCGGCCAGCTCCCGCGATGCCACCGCATATCCGACCCGCAGCCCCGCCAGGCCGTACGCCTTGGAGAAGGTCCGCACCACCACCACATTGGGAAAGCGGGCGAGCAACGCCGACACGGCGATGCGATGCTCGGGCGCGGTGAACTCGATGTACGCCTCGTCGAGCAGGACGGCGGTGTCGCGCGGCACGCGCCGCAGGAACGCCGAAACGGCAGCCGCGGACTCCAGCGTTCCGGTGGGGTTGTGCGGGCGGCACAGCGCCACCACCCGGGCGTCGGCGGCGGCGCGGGCCAGGCCATCGAGGTCGTTGTGACCGTGCTCGTCCAGGGGGACCGTCCGCGGCCGCAGCCGCGCCATCCGCGCCAGGATCGGGTAACCGTCGAAGGTGGGTGCCGACATCGCGATCGTGTCGCCCGGGGCGGTCAGCGCGTGCAGGGCCTGCTGCACGACACCCGTCGCGCCGGCGCCCGGCACCACCTGCTCGGCGGGCACCCCGATGTGGTCGGCGATCACGGCGCGCAGCCGCTCGGGCAGGAATTCCGGGTAGCGGTGCGCCGCCTGCACCGACCGCATCAGCGCCGATCGGACCTCCGGTAGCGGCGGGAACGGATTCTCGTTGAGCGACAACGCAAGCGGATCCACCGCGGCCGGTAACGGACCGCAGCTGTCGTCGGGGGCCGGGCTTGGGGCGGCCTGCATCAGCCCCGGCCCCCCCAGCGCACGGCCGCCGCACCGGCGAAGTCGCCGGCGTGCGCGAAGGCGGCCATCATGACGACGTCCCCGGCCGCGAGCTGCCCCTCGGAGATCGCGCGGTCCAGGTTGACCGGGATGCCGGCACCGAACAGGTTGCCGCACTCGTCAAAGGTGTCTCGATGCCGTTCGGGGGGCAACTCGAGCGCCTCACGCCAATTGCGCAGGAACACGCGGTTCGGCTGGTTGGTGACCAGCAGGTCGATCTCCTTGGCGGGCAGCCCGATTCGGTCGCACACAGCCAGCGCCACCTCGGGAACCTGGCGATTGCCGCGGGCCAGTACCTTGGTGATCTTGCTCTCGGTGAAGCCGATGCTGCCCTCGCCGGGGCCGGCCTGCCACCACTTGCGGGGCGGGTCGTAGGACAGGGTCATCTCACCGGCGTACTCGCCGTAGGTTCGGCACTCGACGTCGAGGATGGGTGATCGATCGCTTACCGTGACCAGGCCCACGGCCGCCCCGTCGCCGGGCACCGCGGACTGTGCCTTGCGGCGAATGGTCGGCTGATCGAAGAACTGCCCCGCCGCGTTCTGCGCGATGGCGATAAGTGCGGTGTGCCCCGCGCCGGAGGTGAGTAGTTTGCGAGCCACGTTGAGCGCCAACACGAACGCCGCACAGCCGCCGTTGTTCAGGTCCAGCACCCAGGACGGCCGCATGCCCAGCCGGTGCGCGATGCCGCCGCCCTGGCCGTAGAAGGCCATGTCCGGTACCTGGGTGTGGGTGATGAGCACGTCGGCGCCTTCGACCACGTCGTGGCCGTGCCGCTCGATCAGGCCCTGCGCGGCGCGCTCGATCATGTCGATCGAACTCTCGTCCGGCGCGACGTGATGCCGCAACTTCGGGGCGCGGAACATGACGTTCTCGCGAAGGGCGTCGGATTCGGCGAATTGTGCGTAGTAGTCGGCGCCGATCGGCTCGCCGGGCAGATAGGTGGACACGTCGATCAGGCTGACGCTCATGGTGTTACCTCATCCATTTCGGCGTCACCGGCAGGCCGTTGCGGTGGCGGTATTCGGCGATGGCCTTGAGATTCTGCAACTCCAGCGCGTGCCCGGCGCCGAACATGTCCCAGAAGTCGCCCACCCACACCGGGCGCTGTGCCGGCGCGGTCTCCGGGTAGGGGTTGCGGTCGTAGAACGGGTGGTGGCAATTGGTCCACAGCACAACCGATCCCGGCTTGTCCAGGACGACCTGCGCATCGATGACGCGCATCAGGTACACCATCCACAGGTGCTTGCCCTGATCCCACGCGCAGTGGTAGTCGACGGTCCGCGCCTGGGCGTTGGCGACGGTGCGCGTGTAGATCTCGGTCTCCGAACCCAGCCGGTCGTAGGCCAGCCACAGGCCGGGCTCGTCGGTGGTCGTGAAGCCGCGCAGGCTGTAGGTCCACTCCTCGAGGCTGCGGGTATCCGACATGTACTCGTAGAGCTCGTCGGGCGGGCACGCCACGTAATCGTTGACCGTGCAGTACTGGCCGAAGACCTGGTCGTGCGGGTACACCGACCGCATCATCTCCATGATGATCGGGGTCGCCTGCTCCCGCGGGCTGGTCTCGATGCGGACCACGCCGTCGATGGGGGTGGGAATATCCTCAAGCGCTGGCAGCGACATCGGCCCGGTTCTCCTTTACGGTCGAAACCTGTTCTGCAACCACCGCGTTGCTGGGCAGCGCGGCGAGAAATGGTGCGAACGGCGGCATTTCGTCGGCGGCGCACTCGACGCTGACCACAGCCGGGCCCGCAACTTCCAGCGCCACCCGAATCGCCGCGGCGAATTGTGCGGGTTCGCTGACATCTACCGATGTCAGCCCGGGAAACATGGCCGCCAGGCCGCTTCCCAGCGCGCTCGGCCGGAAACGGTTGTAGCTGTAGCGGTCGCCGTAGAACAGCTGCTCGCGGGTCACGCACATGGCGTGGGCGTTGTTGTTGAACAGGACGAACGTCACGGGAAGCTGGTATTGCACCGCCGTGTGCACCTCCAGGCCGTGCATGAAGAACGCGCCGTCGCCCGCGATCACCACGGTGCGTCCGCCGGCCCGACCGCCGTTCGCACGGCCGAACGCCATCCCGATCCCGGCCCCGAAGCTGTAACCCATGCCGCCCATGCCCAGCGCGGCCACGAACCTGCCGCCGCGCCGCGCCGGGAGGTAGTGGATGGCGGCGGCACCGGTGTTGCCGGCGTCGACCACGATGTCGACCGCGTCGGGAAGGGTCCGGTCCAGCACCGCCATGGCGTCGCGGTAACGCACGCCCGGGCCGGGGCAGGCCGGCGGCGTCAGCTCGGTGCGCCGCACCACGTCCGGCACGCGCAGGCCGTTCGGGCGGCCGTGACCGCGCAGCGCCTGGGTCAGCAGGCGCAGCGAGCCGCGCAGGTCGTCGGTGTGCACGTGGGTGCAGCGCGGATGGGGCCGCGCCGACCCGATCGACAGGGTTCGCACGCCGGCCAGGGCGTCGTCCAGGCCGCCGCGCGCGGTGACCGTCAGCCGGGTGCCGACGATCAGGCACACGGAACTGGCGGCCACGGCATCGGCCACGCTGGGGTGGCCCATCACGCCGGTCACCCCGAGCGCCGACGACGACCCGAATCCCGGCGTGCCGGCCACGTCCTTGGCGTCGGGGACGGTGGCCACCCGGGCGCGCAGCAGCGCGCGCAGGTGCTCGAGCTCGGCCCGGGCGTCGTCGCGGGCCACCTGCTCGCCGGCGATGATCGTGACCTGACCGGTGGCCCGGCGCAGTTCCGCGGCGATGACCTGCGGGTTGCCGATCGGCGCGCCGAGGTCGGCCGGACGCTCGGCGCCATCCTCGACGGGCACGTGGGCCTGCTGAATGTCCTTGGGCAGCAACAACACCGCGGGGCCGCCGGTGCGCGCGGCGGAGACCGCCCGGGGCAGCGCCGACACGATATCGGCCGGCGCGAGCACCCGCTCGCACGACACCGACACCGCCGAGAACAGCGCCTGGGCATCCAGGGCGCCGTTGCGCCCGCTGGTGTCCTGGAAGCTGCCCCGGCCGTCCATCGTGGTGGGGGCCTGGCCGACCAGGGCCAGCACGGGAACCCGGCTGGCGAACGACTCGCCCAGGCCGGCGACGAGGTTCAGCGCTCCCCCACCGGACGTCGACGCCACCACGCCGAGGCCGGCGCCGCTGCGGCTGTACCCGTCGGCCATGGTGGCCGCCGAGAACTCGTGCTTGGCCAGCACCGCGGTCACCTCGGGCCGGTAGTGCGCGGCGTCGTAGAGGTCCTCGATGTTGGCGCCGTCGACACCGAAGATGTGGTCCACCCCGAGCGCCGCCAGTTGGCCGACGACGTGATCGACCACCCGGTAGTTGCCGAACATGTCTTCAGACACGAACCGGGTTCTTGATCGGTTCACCCCGGCGCGTGAACCGTCTGCGGGCGGCGATCGTGGTGCCTAGATGACCATCGAGCTGCTGGACGTGGTGCGCGAGTACCGGGTCGGCGGTCAAGCGGTGCGGGCGATCGACGGGATCAGCCTGCGCCTCGCGGGGGGCGAGTTCGTGTCGGTGGTCGGGCCCTCCGGCGCCGGTAAGAGCACCTTGTTGCATCTGCTCGGCGCGCTCGACTCCCCGGATTCGGGCTCGATCACGTTCGACGGCGAGGAGATCGGCCGCCTGGGCGACGAACAGCAGTCGCGATTCCGCCACCACCGGATCGGTTTCATCTTTCAGTTCTTCAACCTGTTGCCGACGCTGTCGGCCTGGGAGAACGTCGCGGTGCCCAAGCTGCTCGACGGTGTCCGGCTGGGCAGGGCCAAGCCCCAGGCGATCCGGTTGCTCGACCGCGTCGGGTTGGGCAACCGCATCGAGCACCGGCCGGCGGAACTGTCCGGCGGCCAGATGCAGCGGGTCGCGGTGGCGCGGGCGTTGATGATGGATCCGCCGCTGATCCTCGCCGACGAGCCCACCGGCAACCTCGACTCGACGACGGGCGCCGCAATCCTGGAGCTGCTCGCCGAGGTGGCACACGAGGACGGCCAAGGGCGGCTGGTGGTGATGGTGACCCACAACGCCGACGCCGCGGCGGCGACCGATCGGGTGATCACGCTGCAGGACGGACGGGTCGGGTCCGACGTGCCGGCGGTCCCCGCGTGATGATCACGGCGGCCGCGAGCCGACTGCGGGTATTCAGCCTGCGTGAACTCGCCGTGCATCGCCGCCGCACGTTCGCGTCGGTCGCCGTAATGGCCGTGTCCGCAACCTATCTGGTCGCGATCTTCGGCATCTTCGGATCGATCACCGGATCGGTCAACCGGCTGGCCGACGGGATCGCCGGTGTGGCCGCACTCGAGGTCTCGGGCAGCACCGACGCCGGGTTTCCCGACACGATACTGGCCGACGTGGCCGCGGTGCCCGGAGTCGCCACGGCGGCGCCGATGATCCGGACCTCCGCGACCACGCCGACCGGTCCGGTGCTGCTGCTCGGCGCGGATGCGAGCACCGCCGCGCTGGGCGGTGCCCTGAAGGACGCGGTCGCACGGCCGGTGCAGGCGCTGTCCTCGGCGCCCGACGGGGTCCAGGTCGGGCCACGGGTCGGCTACACGAAAGGCCAGACGCTGCAACTGGGTTCGGGCTCGGTCAGGGTCAGCGAGGTGCTCGCGGGCAAGCAGTTCGCCGATCTCAACGGCGGGCATTACGTCCTCGCACCGCTCGCCCTGGCGCAGAGCGTCAGCGGCCGCCCCGGTCAGCTCGACTCGATACTGATCGCCACCAGGCCGGGCGCCGATGTGGCCGCCGTGCGCGCCGCGGTCACCGCGGCGGTGAACGGTCGCGCCCTGGTCGCCGCCCCGAGCGTTCGGGCCGCCCGCGCCGGCGACGGCGTCAAGCTGATGAACTACATGGCCCTGCTGGGGGCGGCGGTCGCGTTGGTGGTCGGAGCGTTCCTGATCTACACCACGATGACCATGGCGATCACCGCGCGCCGGCCGGTGATTTCCATGCTGCGTGCGATCGGCGGCCGGCGCGTGACGATCGTCGGCGACATGATCGGGGAGGCGGCGACCCTCGGCCTCATCGGCGGCGCCATCGGTTCGGGGCTCGGAATCGTGGCCGGGCACATCGCGATTCGCCGATTGCCCCCGGCGATGACCCAGGGGCTCGAGGCCAGGGTCGAGTATTGGCTGCCGGGCTACGCCATTCCGCTGGCCCTCGCGGCCACGGCGCTCACCAGCGTGGTCGCTTCCGCGATGGCCGCGCGCCAGGTGTACAAGGTCGCGCCGATCGAGGCGCTGGCGCCCGTCGGGGCGTCGGCGGCGGACGTCGTGCCGCGATGGCTGCGTGGCGTCGCCGGGGCCGGCGCCGTCGCCGTGTTCGCCGCGTCGATCTGGATCGTCATCGGCCAGCGCGGCACCCTCGCGTTCGCCGCGATGGCCGCTCTGCTGAGCGCCGAGATCGCGCTCGGCTTCGCGCTCAGCGCCGCCCTCGTCAAGGCAACGGCCGCCACGGCCCGCTCGTTCGGATCGGTCGGGGCGCTCGCGGCGGCCACGGTCGAGCGCGCACCGCGGCGGGTGTGGGCGACGGTGATGACCGTGTGCATCGGTGTGGTCACCACCGTGGTGATCACCGGCACCAACGCCGACATGATCCGCTCGGCCCGCGGCATGTTGTCCCCCGTCGCCGACGCCGCCGTGTGGGTGAGCGCGGATCCCCCCGACAGCTACCCCACCGATCCTCTGCCGCAAGGCCTTTCGGAGCGGGTCGCCGCAGTCCCCGGGGTCGCGCGGGTGACCGAGGGGGCATTCGGGTTCGCCGTCGTCGGGGGCACCCGCGTCCTGCTCGACGGCTTCTCCGGTGGCACCCATGATGCGCTCTTCCGCGCGCTCGACGAACGCCTGCGCGCCGACGTGCTCGCGGGCCGGGGCGTGGTGCTCACCCAGAATCTCGGTGCGACGCTGCATGTCCGCGCCGGCAACCGGCTGCAGTTGCAGACACCGCACGGCCCGCGCGAGGCCGCCGTGCTGGCCCTGGTGCCGTTCTTCTCGACCGTCATCGGCACCGTGGGTATCGATCTCGACCACCTGCGGGCGTGGTTCGACCGCCCGGCCGCGACGACGTTGCAGATCACCGCCGCACCCGGGACGGATCCGAAGCGGCTGCTGTCGGACGTCCGCCGGGTGGTGCCGGCGCCGAACCAGGTGTACGACGGCCGCGCGGCGCTGGCCGGGCTTGAGGCCCCGCTGCATCAGAGCATGTTCATCGCCAACGCCGTGTGGGTCATCGTCGTCGCGGTGGCCGCCGTCGCGCTGCTCAACACGCTGACCCTCTCGGTGACCGAACGCCGCCGCGAGATCGGCGTGCTTCGGGCCATGGGGTCCAGCCGCCGGTTCACCCTGCGGACCGTCCTGGCCGAGGCGGCTGGAATCGGTTTGGTGGGCGGCCTTTTGGGGCTGTTGTTCGGCCTGACCGACCAGTGGCTGTTCAGCCTGATCAGCGGGGACATCATGAATTTTCCGGTCGGCTTCCGCCTGAGCCCGATGGCCCTGGCCTTCACCGCGGGTGCGCTGACGATCTGCTTGCTCGGCTCGCTGCCACCGGCGCGGCGGGCGGCCCGGCTCAACATCATCGAGGCCGTCAGCGTGGACTGAGCGTGGCGAACCCCTGCAGATGGGGCTTGCAGGGGAAGGGGACCGGCGTGCGCGGGATGGTGTGCAGCGCGGTGGTGTCGAACCCGGCCGCGGCGATGGAATCCAGGGTCCGCCGGTTCGGCTCGCATCCGGCGGCCAGCCACGACCACGGCTTCGCGACCAGGTCCTGGAAGCGGCCGGTCGTGCCGTCCCCCCGCACATGCTCGAGGACGACGAGCCTTCCGCCGGGGGTGAGCACGCGGCGGATCTCACCCAGCGTGGCGGCCACGTCGTCGACCGAGCACAACACCAGACCGATGTGCACCGAGTCGAAGCTGTTGTCCGGGAAGGGGATCGACTCACCGGTCCCCTCCACGATGTCGACGGCGACGCCGTGGCGACCGGCGAGCCGGGACGCCATCCGCCGGAACGGCGCCTCCGGCTCCACGGCGGCGACCGACGTCACCGCCGCGGGCAGGAACCTCAGGTCGGTTCCCGGCCCGAGGCCGAGCATCAACAGCCGGCCGGTCGCGTTGCTCAGCGCCGCGCGCCGGTACCGGTGATAGAACAACCGGTCGAAGACCGGCTGGCCGAACCGATATACATAGGGGAACAACGGATTACGACGAGTCACCGGCCGCCCAGGTCCATCCGGAACGGCGGGTATTCGTCGCGCATCAGGGAAACGTACACGGCCACCCGATACCGCCAGCGGACGATGCCCAGCAAGAGATCGGACATGCCCCCCGGGATGGTCCCGGTGCACAACAGCGTCACCGCGGTGACCACGCACAGCAGCTGCAGCAGCGGCTCCATCGACCAGCAGAGCAGGACCTGCGGGATGGCCAGCAGCCATTTCACCAGCACGGCCCAGTTCTTCAGCCGCTCCGGATAGTCGACCTGCAGATCGCCCGGATAGTCCGGCCGCGACGAGAGCGTGAACGGCGGGTACCTGTCCGTGCTGTTCATCGGGAACCGGAAATTCATCACCCGCCACGACCAGCGCAGCACGCCGACGTTGAAGTCGAAGATCGGCCGCGGGTACCGCCCGGTGAACAGGATGGCGACGCCCGCGACGATTGTCGACAGCGGGTAGATCAGGTACAGCCCGATCAGGATCGGGTAGTGCGGCACCGCCAGCACGCACCACTTCACCAGCCAAAGCCAGCGTGACGGGGCGTCGAAATCGCCTCGCACCCTGACGGATTCGTCGTTCATGAGCTGGATCGGCTGGTCGTCGCCGCCCCCATCTCCCGGTCGATTTCCGCGGAAATCCGGCGGTGGCTCGTCCACAACAGAAACATCGTAAGCGCGCGGGCCTGCAGCCGGTCCGGGATCAGCGCGGCCGGCCGCAACACGATCTCACCGTGCGATACCGGCAGCGATGCGACCCGCGACACGGCCATCACCCTGCGCCGCCGGGTCCTCTCATACCTGCGCAGCGCACTCGATACGCCCGCGCCGGTCGCCCGATCCGAGAGGGCCTTGCACAGCACCATGGTGTCGAGCAGGGCCTGGTTGGTCCCCTGCGCCAAGGTCGGCGGCATCGTGTGCGCGGCGTCGCCGAGCAACGTGATCGGGCCGCGCCCCGCGGGCGGCATCGGATGCCGGAAATGCGGGTACGGCGAGGGCGCAAGGTCGTCGTCGGTCAGCGCCGCCAACACCCGATCGACGGCGTCGGACCACCCGGTGAAATGGGAACGGATCGTCTCGATCGGACGGTGCGGCCGCACGAACTCGTGCGACCACGGCAGGTCGAACCACCACTGCACGTCGGAACCCCCGGCCGGCCACAGGCCCAGGTTCCCCCGCTCGCCGACGACCATGAGCGCGGTGTCCCTGTCCGGGATCTCCGCGAGGCTGATCAGCCCCTGCCAACTGCACCAGCCGGTGGGCTTGGCCGCCCGGCCGCCGACGGCGTCGCGGACCATCGAGTGCAGGCCGTCGGCGCCGATCACCACGTCACCCTCGACCGAGCCGCCGTCGCCGAACTCGACCCGGACGCCGCCGTGCGTGCCGGCCAACGCCACCGCCCGGCAGTCGCAGCGGACGCGGTCGGCCGGAAAGCCGTCCAGCAACCGCTCCAGCAGCACCCGGCGCGGAACCATCCGGACGGGTCCGCCCAGCCGGTCGGCCAACGCGGTCACGTCCAGCGTGGCCAGCGGGCGGCCCGTGGACGTCACGGCCCGCACGGTGGACAGCAGCTGACCGGCCCCGTCCATGTCGACGCCCAGCTGACGGAGCACCGTATCGCCGTTGGACCAGATCGTCACCGCACCGCCGGGCGCCCGGAGCTCGGGCCGCCGCTCGAAGACCGTGACGTCGTGCCCGTCCCGCAGCAATCCCCGGGCCACCGAGATGCCGCCCACACCGGCGCCCACCACCAGCACCCGAAGGGAGCGCCCGTGGCCAGACACGTCAGGGCCTTACATCGAGCGCTGCAGCAGGACTTGGCCGCTGTCGGCGGCGACCACCTGCACGGCGGCGATCTGGTCGACCGGCGTCGAGATGCTGCCCGCGGGCGTCGCGGTGTGCCCCGGCACGGCCACCCAGGTCGCCAGCCGCGTCTGGCTGCCGTCGCGACCCACCACGACCATCGCCAGCGTGTCGTGGTGCGCGTTCAACGGCGCCAGGCACACACACCGCAGGTTGATCGCTGTGCCCCAGTGCTGGCTGGACAGCTCCACCGAGGAGGTCAGCAGCGTCGTGCCCACCTGCGCCATCGGCTCCGCGGAGGCGGCCACCTGCTGCGACGAGGTCGACGAATAGCCCTGCACGCCGACGAACACACCGATCGCCAGCACCACGGCCGCGGCCGACGAGGCAACCCACGTCACGATGCGCGTGCGACGCCGGCGCCAGCTCACCTTGGCCAGCAACGACGTCAACAGCTCCGGCGACATCTCCGGTGTCGCCGCCAACGATTGCGCCGGGTCGTTCATCGCGGCGACTTCCTCGCGGCTCAGCTGCGAGAGCAGGGCCGGCACACCGCTCAGGTCGGCGACGGCCTCCCGGCAGGCCCGGCAGTGCGCCAGGTGCGCCTCGAATTCGCGACGCTCGGCGGCCGACAACGAGCCCAACACGTATGCGGCGTCCCACATCACGTAAGGGTCGTCGGGCGGGCCGATCCCCCGTAGCGGCGCCTTCATGTCATCCATTTCCTCTTCACCCTTCAAGCTTTCGGAGCCCCTCAGCGGGTGACTCCAAGTTCCTGCAGAGTGAGCCGCAACGCCCGCACGGCGTAGTGTAATCGCGACTTCACCGTTCCCTCGGCAATGCCGAGGTCCGCAGCAATCTGTGCGGTCGTCCATCCGCGGTAGTAGGACCGCTCGATCACGGCCCGGTGCTCCACGGACAGCTGCGCCATCGCGTCGGCGATCAGCAGCTTGTCCAGCGCGGCGTTCACCTCGTCGGGCGTCGACCGCTCGGGTGCGCCGGCCTCGTCGGTCGAGGCGACGATGTTGCGGAAACGGGCGCTGCGCCGGTCGTCGATGATCATGTTGCGCGCGACCGTGAACAGCCACGCCCGCGCCGAGCGCTCGGTGTCCCCGACGACCTCCGGGTGCTGCCAGGCTCGCAACAACGTCTCCTGGACCACGTCCTCGGACATGCTCGCGTCGCCGGTCAACCGGAGCGCGTAACGCCACAAAACCGCTGCGTGCTCGTCGTAGAGCGCCTTCATCAGGGCGGCTTCGGCAGCTTCCGACGCCCCACGAGTGCCTGCCACACGAGCCACTCCATCACCTCCGACTACTGAAACGAGTCGAATGGCGGCTCGGTTCAATCGCCGCGACCCGCCGCACCCCGGCTCCGCCGCGCTTGCGATCGCGACCCGGTTCAATCGCCGCGACCCGCCGCGCCCGGCTCCGCCGCGCTTGCGATCGCGACCCGGTTCAAACGGCGCGACCCGCCGCGCCCGGCTCCGCCGCGCTTGCGATCGCGACCCGCCGACCCGCCGGTTTAGGCCAGCGTCAGGATGCGCGGACCGGCGTCGGTGACGGCCACGGTGTGTTCCCAGTGTGCCGCACGGGAGCCGTCGGAGGTGGTGACGGTCCACTCGTCGTCGAGCACCACGGTCTTGCCCGTCCCCAGCGTCAGCATCGGTTCGATCGCCAACACCGACCCCGGCGCCAGCAGCGGGCCGCGCCCCGGCGAGCCCTCATTGGGCAGGAACGGGTCCATGTGCATGTGCCGGCCGATGCCGTGGCCGCCGTAGCCCTCCACGATGCCGAACGCGAGCCCGTGCCGGCCCTCGGCCGCGCGCGTGCCCGTTTCGATGGCGTGCGAGACATCGGTCAGCCGGTTGCCGGGCACCATCGCCGCGATCCCGGCCTCCAGCGATTCCCTGGTCGCGTCGCAGAGCGCCTGGTCGGCCGCGTCGAGGGTCCCGACGCCGAATGTGATCGCGGCGTCGCCGTGCCAGCCGTCCAGCACCGCGCCGCAGTCGATGGACACCAGGTCACCCGGCGCCAAAATCTCTCCGGCCGACGGGATCCCGTGCACCACCCGCTCGTTCACCGAGGCGCAGATCGAGGCGGGGTAACCGTGATAGCCGAGGAACGAGGGGATCGCGCCCGCCTCCCGGATCACCGACTCGGCGATCTGGTCGAGGCCCAGGGTCGACACGCCGGGAACCGCGGCCCCCCGCACCGCCTGCAGCGCCGCCGCGACCACCGCCCCCGCCGCCGCCATCGCGTCGAGTTCGTCGGGGGTGCGCTGCGGCACGATCTTGCGACTCCGCAGCCGGGCCAGCGGGCGCACGATTACTTGCCCAGCGCTTGCAGGGCGCGGGCGAACACCTCGTCCATGGTGCCGACGGCGTCGACCGTCTTGAGTTCGTCGCGGTAGTACTCCAGCAGCGGCGCGGTCTCGTCGCGGTAGACCTTCATCCGGTTCAGGATGACGTCGTCGGTGTCGTCCGCGCGGCCGCGGGCCTTGAGCCGTTCCAGCAGCTCGTCCTCCGAGACGCGGAACTCGAGCACCGCGTCGATGTCAGCGCCCCGGCGTTCGAGCATCCGGTGCAGCGCCTTGGCCTGCTCCGTCGACCGGGGATACCCGTCCAGGACGAAGCCGCCACCAGCGTCGGAATCGCTGAGGCGGTCGTCAACGAGCTGGTTGGTCAGCTCGGAGGGCACCAGATCACCGGCGTCCAGGTAGCGCTTGGCCTCCAGGCCGAGCTTGGTGCCGTTCTCGATGTTGCTGCGGAAGAGCTCACCGGTGGAAATGTGCGGGATCCCGAGCTTTTCGGAGAGCTTCTGGGCCTGCGTTCCCTTGCCCGCCCCCGGCGGCCCGAGCAAAACGACTCTCACTTCAGGAACCCTTCATAGTTGCGCTGCATCAGCTGGCTTTCGATCTGCTTGACCGTATCCAAACCGACACCAATCATGATCAAAACCGCGGTACCGCCGAACGGCAAATTCTGAACCGCTCCGCCATTGCCTATCTGCAGGAACAAGTTGGGCAGCACCGAGATCGCGCCGAGGTAGATCGAGCCCGGCAGGGTGATACGGCTCAGCACATAGCGCAGGTAATCGGCGGTGGGCTTGCCCGGGCGAATGCCGGGAATGAAGCCGCCGAACTTCTTCATCTCGTCGGCACGTTCGTCGGGGTTGAACGTGATCGACACGTAGAAGTACGTGAAGAAGATGATCAGCCCGAAGTAGATGCTGATGTAGATCGGATCGCTCGGATCGGACAGGTAACTGCCGACGAACTTGTCCCACCAGCTGTTGCCCACGCCGCCGCTGCCGCTGCGGATCAACTGCGTGATCAGGTGCGGGATGTAGATGAGCGACGACGCGAAGATCACCGGGATGACGCCGGCCTGGTTGACCTTCAGTGGCAGGTAGGTCGACGTTCCGCCGTACATGCGCCGGCCCACCATGCGCTTGGCGTATTGCACGGGGATCCGGCGCTGGCCCTGCTCGACGAACACCACGCCGACGATGATGACCAGGGCGGCGACGCAGACGGCGGCGAAGATCGCCCCGCCGCGGCTGTCCAGGATGGTCTTGCCCTCGGACGGGATGCGCGCCGCGATGCCCACGAAGATCAGCAGCGACATGCCGTTGCCGATGCCGCGCTCGGTGATCAGCTCACCCATCCACATCACCAGCGCCGCGCCGGCCGTCATCACCATCACGATGACGACCAGCGTGAAGATGCTCTGGTCGGCGATGATGTCCAGCGAGCAACCCTGCAGCAGCCCGCCGTTGGCCGCCAGCGCCACGATGCTGGTCGCCTGCAGGATGGCCAGCGCGATCGCCAGGTAGCGGGTGTACTGCGTCATCTTGGCCTGGCCGGACTGGCCCTCCTTGCGCAGTTCCTCGAACCGCGGGATGACCACCGTGAGCAGCTGCACGATGATGCTGGCGGTGATGTAGGGCATCACCCCCACCGCGAACACCGTCAGTTTCAGCAGCGCACCGCCGGAGAACAGGTTGATCAGCGAATAGATCTGGCCGGCCGCGCCACCGCTGGCCTCCTTGATGCACTGCTGGACGTTCGGGAAATTGACGCCCGGGGACGGCAAAGCGGCGCCCAGCCGATAGAGAACGACGATGCCCAGCGTGAAGAGGATCTTCCGTCTCAGGTCGACTGTCCGCAGCGATGAGATGAAAGCCGAAAGCACTCTTCCTCCTGCGCAGCCGGGGGGTCTCCTGCATTCCGCGCCCAACACCCGCAGGCCAGGACGTACGGCCGCTTTATCTAAAGCGCGTAAAACCGTGTACGAGACTAACAGCTGGATTGGGTGACGCCGTCCACGGCCGTCGGCGACCGCCCATAAATGCACAGGAAGCCGTAAGCCACCGGAGGTAGAGTTCAGTTGGCTCGTTGCATTTGCTAAATAAATAGGAGCACCATGACACGCACTGACCAAGACAGCTGGGACTTGGCCTCCAGCGTCGGTGCCACGGCCACCATGGTCGCCGCGGCCACGGCGCTGGCCAGCGAGGGCACCGACCCGATCATCGACGACCCGTTCGCGGCGCCCCTGGTGCGAGCCGTCGGGCTGGAGTTCTTTCGCCGCCTGGTCGACGGTGAGTTGGCCCCGGGGGACGTCCAAGACGGCGAGCGGAACCTGCAGCTGGAAACCGATTCGATGGCCGTGCGCACCCGCTTCTTCGACGACTTCTTTCTCAACGGCGCCCGCGACGGCATCCGCCAGTCGGTGATCCTCGCGGCCGGCCTCGACGCGCGCGCGTACCGGTTGAGCTGGCCGCCCGGCAGCGTGGTGTACGAGGTGGACCAGCCCAAGGTGGTCGAATTCAAGACCGCCACCATGGCCGAGCTGGGCGCCACTCCCACCGCGGAACGCCGGACCGTCAGCGTCGACCTGCGCGACGACTGGCCGGAAGCGTTGCGGCGCAGCGGTTTCGACCCGGCACAGCCCACGTCGTGGAGCGCCGAGGGGCTGCTGATGTACCTGCCGCCCGAGGCCCAGGACCGGCTCTTCGACAACATCACCGAGCTCAGCGCCCCCGGCAGCAAGCTGGCGACCGAATTCCACGGCGATTCGGGCCGGACGATGACCGAACGCGCCAATCAGTTCAACGAGCGGTGGGCGAACCTGGGCTGCGACATCGACCTGTCCGGGCTGTTCTTCGAGGGCGAGCGCAGCAACGTCGTCGAGTACTTGTCAGGCCGCGGCTGGCAGGTCAGCACACGCGAGCGCCGCGAGTATTTCGCCGACTACGGTCTGGTCTTCCCCGACGACGACACGTCGCAGCTGCGCAACATCGTCACCGTCTCCGCGACGCTGAGTTAACCCGATGGCGGCGACCCGCTAGCTGGGCCTGGCGGCCGGGGCACGCACCACCATCGGCACGGCGGGGAAGCACCACGCCATCTCGGTGCGCGACTTGCGCAGCGCGGCGGTGCCGTAGCCCTTCTTGCGGTGTTCGGGGTGAATCCAGATCCGCACGTTAACCTCGCCGCCGAGCAACTCGCCGAACACCATTCCGACCTTCTCGCCGGAGTCGACGGCCACGAACCAGGCGGCCTCCTCGTCGTCGAGCCGTCCGAGCGCCGCGCTGATCTCGTCGTCGAGGTTACCGGCCGGCCCACCGGAACCGTCGCCCGCCGCGCCCATGTCCTCGGTGCGGGCGGCGAAGATGTCGCGGTCCTTATCGGCGGAAAAGGGCCGCAGTTCCAGGGTCTCCCCGGAGCTGGCCGGCCGCTCGCCGAGGGTGAAGCTCAGCTGCTTGTTCAGGTCCTCGAGTTCGGTCAGGATCTTGCGGCGCGAGTCGATGGTGAGCTGGTCGAACGACATTCCCATCACCGCTTCGGCGGCCACGTGGGAGGTGTCGAGTAGCCGGACGATCGCCTCGACCGCGGCCGCCTTGTTCTCGGACTCCACGACGACATCGGCGATCTCGTGCCGCCGTTCAAGGGCTTTCAGCAGAGCATCGGCGATCTCGCGACGGGCGGCTTTGCGGTCGTGGTCGGTCATTGCACCAGCCTAGAACGCCGGTGGGGGAAGCGCGCTACATCGCCGGTTTCCCAGCTCCAGGAACCGTCGGTAGCGGTCCTCGACCGGGGCCGCCCAGGCGGGGTCGGGTTCGACGACGCGCTCGGTGCGGGCCCAGCGCGCGGCGTCGGCGATCGAGGTTTCCAGGCCCGCCGCGATCCGCGCGAGGAAGGCCGCGCCCAGCGCCGCCCCCTCGGGAACCGCGGACACCTCGACCGGCCGCCCGGTGGCGTCGGCGATGGCCTGCATCCACGGCCCGACCCGGGTGCCGCCGCCCGTGGCGACGATCCGCGCCGCCGGCGCCCCGCCGAGCTCGATGAGCTGGCGGACCACGAAGCCGGACGCCTCGTAGGCGGCCCGGCGCAGCGCGGCGGCGTCGTGGGTGAGGTCGAGGGCTTCGAGCACGGCCCGGCGATCCGGGTCGTGGAACGGGGTGCGCTCCCCGCGGATGTAGGGCGACCACACCGGCACCCGCCCGGGCAGCGCCGCGGCCGGGTCGGCGGGTGCGACGACGCGGTCCACCCAACCGAGGAACAGCCCGCCGGCATTGCTGGCCCCGCCGATCTGGTTCTTGCCCGCGGCCGTGTGGGGAATGGTCCACAGTCCGGGCACCTGCCGGGGCTCTGCGATGGTGGTCCACACGATCAACGTGGTGCCGCACAGCACCAGCACGTCGCCGTCGCGGTCGGCGCCCGCCACGATCTGTTCGCACAACGCGTCGATCGCGCCGATCCCGAGCGCGGCGCCGCCGCCCCGCACCCGCCCGACGGCGGCGCCCATGCTCTCCACCCGGGGCATCTGGTCGGGCCGGGCGCCCCGTTCGGCGCACGCCTCGGGATTCCAGCCGGTCCCGTCGAACAGCGGGTAAGCGGTGGCGGCGGTGGCGAAGTCGATCACCGCCTCGCCCGCCAGCGCGTAATTGGCCACCGCGGGCGCCGGCCAGTACCCGGCCGCGCCGCGCGCCTCGCCGGCGGTCCAGCGCAGGAACTCGGCGGCCTCGCCCAGCGCGGGCAGCGGCTGCGCGTCCTGTTCCGGAACCCGGCCGCGTTCGTCGCCGTAGAGCAGCCCGGGCGTCATCGGCGCACCCTCGGCGTCGACGGCCGTCAGTGACGGCACCATCGCCGACACGGCGACCGCCCTCGCGTCCGGACGGTCCAGCTGGTCGAGCGCCACCACCGGTCCCCGCCGCCACGCCTCGTCCGCGTCGTGCTCCAGCCGGCCGGGCGTCGGCACCCGCAATTGGTGCGGGATCCGCGCCCGCGCCGTCACCCGGCCGTCGGCGTCCGCGGCGACCGCCTTGACCGCGGTGCTGCCGACGTCGATGCCGATTGTGACGCCTTCACGTGACACGGGCGTCACCGTACGCCAGCATTGGGGTTCGTGACGTCAAGACCGCGCGCCCTGGTGACCGCCCCGCTGCGCGGGCCGGGCTTCGCCAAGCTCCGCGAACTCGCCGACGTCGTCTACGACCCCTGGATCGAGCAGACACCGCTGCGGATCTACAGCGCCGAACAACTCGCCGAGCGCATCACCGCCGAGGCCGCCGATGTCGTTGTGGTGGAAAGCGACTCGGTGGCCGGCCCGGTCTTCGGCCTGGGCCTGCGGGCGATCGCCTCCACCCGCGGCGACCCCAACAACGTCGACATCGCCGGCGCCACCGCGGCCGGGATCCCGGTGCTGAACACCCCGGGCCGCAACGCCGACGCGGTCGCCGAGATGACGGTGGCGCTGCTGTTGGCCGCCACCCGCGGGCTGCTGCCCGCGGACTCGGATGTCCGCAGCGGCAACATCTTTCGCGACGGAACCATCCCCTATCAGCGGTTCCGCGGCTGGGAGGTCGCCGGGCGCACCGCCGGGCTGGTGGGCCTCGGCGCCGTCGGCCGCGCCACCGCGTGGCGGCTGTCCGGCCTGGGCCTGCGGGTCATCGCCCACGACCCGTACAACGACGAGGCCCGGCACGGCCTGGACGAACTGCTCGCCGAGGCCGACGTCGTCTCCATGCACGCCCCCGTCACCGACGACACCGTCGGCATGATCGGCGCCGAGCAGTTCGCCGCCATGCGCGACGGCGTGGTCTTCCTCAACACCGCCCGCGCCCATCTGCACGACACCGACGCACTCGTCGACGCGCTGCGCGGCGGCAAGGTGTCCGCCGCCGGCCTGGACCACTTCGTCGGCGAGTGGCTGGCATCCGATCACCCGCTGGTCGGCATGCCCAACGTCGTCCTGACGCCCCACATCGGCGGCGCCACGTGGAACACTGAGGCTCGGCAGGCGCAGATGGTGGCCGACGACCTCGAGGCGCTGCTGGCCGGCATGACGCCCGCCCACGTCGTCAACCCGGAGGTGCTCGGCCCATGAGATCCGTAGACAACCCCGAAACGGCGGTGCTGGACGCGGCCAAGGACATGCTGCGCAGGGGCCTGGTCGAGGGAACCGCGGGCAACATCTCCGCGCGACGCTCCGACGGCAACATCGTCATCACGCCGTCGTCGGTCGACTACCGCGACATGCAGCTCGACGACCTCGTGCTGATAGACGCGGACGGCGCCGTGCTGCAGGCGGCCGAGGGCCGGTCGCCGTCCTCGGAGCTGCAGCTGCACCTGGCCTGTTACCACGCGTTCGACGACATCGGCAGTGTGATCCACAGCCACCCGGTGTGGGCGACCATGTTCGCCATTGCGCACCAGGCGATTCCGGCCTGCATCGACGAGTTCGCGGTGTACTGCGGCGGGGACGTCCGCTGTGCCGAGTACGCCGCGTCGGGCACGCCGGACGTCGGCGCCAACGCCGTCAAGGCGCTCGACGGCCGGGGCGCCGCATTGATCGCCAACCACGGCCTGGTGGCGGTGGGGCCGCGCCCGGACAAGGTGCTGCACATCACCGCCCTGGTCGAGCGGACCGCCCAAATCGTTTGGGGCGCAAGGGCCCTCGGTGGCCCGGTGCCCATCCCCGAAGACGTCAACCGCAACTTCGCCGCCGTCTACGGCTACCTGCGCGCGAACGCCTGATGCGCCCGGTCCGGTTCGGCCGCGCGAGCGTGGCGCGGGTACTCGAACTCCGATTCGACTTGGGGGCGCAGTTTTTCCCGCACACGCCGCCGTCGGGCTGGCGGGACAACGCCGACCTGCTGGAGCCCGACTTCTTCGACCCGTCGACCGACCAGTGGCACATCGCGATCCAGAGTTGGGTGATCGAGGTCGACGGGCTGACCGTCGTGGTGGACACCGGCGTCGGCAACGACCGCTCGCGCCCGCACATGCCGCCCCTGGACCACCTGAACACCGGATTCCTGGGCGCCCTGCGGTCCGCGGGCGTCGACCGCGCCGCGGTGGACGTGGTGGTCAACACCCACATCCACTCCGACCACGTCGGGTGGAACACGATGCTCGAGGACGGCGCGTGGGTCCCGACCTTCCCGAACGCCCGCTACGTCGTCCCGGCCGCCGACTACCGCCACTTCGCACCCGACGGCCCCGCGGCAGCGCGCACGCCGCGCAGCGAGGAGGAGGCGGCCCAGCAGCGCGGCGACCAGCTCGTGTTCGCGGACAGCGTCGCACCCATCGAAGGCCAGCTCGTCCAATGGTCCGACGACTACGAGATCAGCCCGTCGCTGCGGCTGCGGCCCGCCCCCGGACACACGCCGGGCTCCTCGGTGCTGTGGCTGGACGCCGGCCAGCCGGCCGTGTTCGTCGGCGACCTCACCCACAGCCCACTGCAACTCCGCCGGCCCGCCGACGCCTGCGCCTTCGACATCGACGCGCCCGCCGCCGCGGTGACCCGCAGGCGGATCTTCACCGAGGCGGTCGGAGCGAATGCCGCCGTGATCCCCGCGCACTACCCCGGCCACGGCGGCGCCACGATCCGCGCCGTCGACGATCAGTTCGACATCGACCGCTGGCTCGACATCGATACGGTGTGAGGCATGGCGCCGTACCGAGTGGTCCAGTGGTCGACCGGCAACATCGGCAAGCGCGCGCTCGGCGTCCTGCTGGACCGCGACGACTTCGACGTGGTCGGCGTCCACGCCTTCGGGCCGGACAAGGTGGGCCGCGACGCGGGCGAGCTGGCCGGGCAGGCCACGGTCGGCGTCGCCGCCACCGACGACGCCGACGCGCTGATCGGGCTTCGCCCCGACTGCGTGTGCTACATGCCGCGAGCCATCGACTACGACCTGGTGCTCAGGATGCTGCGCGCCGGCATCAACGTCGTCACCACGGGCGACTTCCTGACCGGCACCCATCACCCGGTGGAGCTCCCGGCGCTCGAAGAGGCGGCGCAGCGGGGCGGTGCGACCTTCCTCGGGACCGGGTTCGAGCCGGGCTTCATCAACGTCGTCGCCGGCTTCCTCACCGGCGCGTGCCGGCGGGTCGACAAAGTCACGCTCGTCGAAACGCTGGACTGCACAACGTATCCCGTGTGGGACGTATGGAAAGTGCTGGGATTCGGCAAGACACCGCGGGAGCCGGTGACGCACATCGACCCGGCGACGCAGCGATACGGCCTCGGTTACTTCGAGACGCTGGACATGATCGCCGCCATGCTCGGTGTGCAACTCGACGCCAAGGAGGCGTTCGTCGAACCGGCGGTGCTGACCCGCGATCTGGAGCTGGGGTGGGTGGACTTCGCCGCCGGCACCATCGGGGGGCAGCGCCGCACCTATCGCGGCCTGCTCGGGGGCCGGCCGGTGGTCGAGCTTGCCATCTGCTGGACGATGAGCAACGACGCGCTCGACCCGCAGTGGAGCGACCCCGAGGGGTTCAGCGTGGTGATCGAGGGCAAACCGCGCGTCGACGCGACGATCCGGTTCGGCGAGGCCGGGCAGGACGCGATGACGGTGCTGATGGACAGCACCGCCGTGGCCGCGGTCAACGCCATCCCGTTCCTGTGCGACGCGGGGCCAGGCGTCATCACGCCGACCGACCTGCCGATCACGGGATCTAAAGGGGCGCTAACGGTTTGAACCGCGCCACACGCGCGGCGCGACGCCATGCGTACGGCCGAACAGCCGGCTGAAGTAGCCGGGGTCGCCGATCCCGACCCGCCCCGCGACCTCCGCGATCGGCAGGTCCGTTTCGGCCAGCAACGTCCGGGCCTCGGCCATCCGGCGCTCGATGATCCACTCCTGCACCGTGCGTCCTGTGCGGCGACGCACCACTGTGGTCAGGTGTCCCGCCGTGATGCCGAGTTCGCCCGCCACGTCGCGCAGCGACAACGGCTCGGCGAGGCGACGGTCGATCACCTCGAAGACCTCGGCCAGCAGTGGCTCGCCGCTGCGTCGCAGGTCGCCGACCACGTCGACCGCCAACCGGGAGAGGTCGATCAGCAGCAGCGTGAGATGCGCCAGCGACGCCTGCTGGTAACCCTCTCGGCGCGTATTCAATTCGGTTTCGATCGACGCGATGGCGCCCTCCCACGCCGACCGGCGGTCGGCGGGGACCTCCAGCCGCAGCAGTCCTCCGGATCTGCCGTGCAGGAACGGGAACAGCAGCGGATGCGCCCGCCACGCCGGCCATGGCGATCGCCCGGCCTCGCCAAGCGCCGCGGGATCGAAGAACACCCCGACCCCGACATCGATAAGGCCCACAACCTGGGCGGGGTCGATCACGGCGCCGGCCGCCAGTACATACACGACGCCCGAATCGGGGGTGTACCAGAGCGCCGGGAATTCGTGAATGTGGCGGCGTTGCTCGGGCAAGTCTTCCCGCCCGGCCCGTAGCACCGACACCGGAGGCGTGTCCGGACCGGTCCGATACTCGTAGATCGGCACGCCCCTGCGGTGCCGAATCATCCGGGCGGGTTGGGTCATGGTGCGAAATATCGTCCTAGTTTTGCCAAAGATCGGCCACCTTGCCTGTGAATCAGCGTCTCATCATGAAGTGTATGACGAAACATCATCCACATGACTACCTCCCGGCCGCCGGACACGACGCGCTGCTGCCCTGCTACGACCTGTTCGCCCGGCTGTTGGGAATGCCGAAGGTCTACAACACCCTGATCGCGCAGGCCGAACTCGCCGACGGCCAGCGTGTACTGGAAATCGGCTGCGGCACCGGTAATCTCACCACCCGCGTCAAACGCGCCCACCCCGCCGTCGACGTGACGGGATGTGACCCGGACCCGAGGGCACTGGACCGGGCGCGGCGCAAATCAAACGACATCCGCTTCGAACAGAGCTACGCCGAGCGGCTGCCCTACACCGACGGCGAGTTCGACCGGGTGTTGTCGTCGATGATGCTGCACCATGTCAGCGCCGACGCGAAAGCCACTGCCGCGCAGGAGATCTTCCGGGTCCTGCGCCCGGGCGGCCGGCTGCACCTGGTCGACATCGGCGGCGACGCGTCCGCCGACCACGGCCCGCTGGCGCGGCTCATCAGGCGCAACCCGCACGCGGCCGGCAACCTCGGCGACGCGATCCCCCGACTGCTGAGCGCCGCGGGGTTCGAGTGCGCCGAGCTCGCGTCGACGCCCCACCGCGTCCTGGGGCAATTGAACTACTACCGCGCCACGCGCCCCTGATCAATCCGAAGGCTGCGAAACACCCTCATGCGGTGGACATTGATTCGATAGAACAGGCCCGGGAACCGGCGGTACAAGTGCCAAATGACCTGAACCGCAGCGGGAAACACGATCAGCGGCCGGTTGCGGTCCACACCACGCAGTATCGCGCGGGCCGCGGCCGGCGCGCTCATCTGGGGCATCAGGTAATGAGTGCGCCGGCTCAGCGTCGCCACCCGCTCGCGCGGCATGTTGACCACGACCATGTTGTCGTAGATTTTCGTCTTCATGTCGCCCGGGCATGCCGCACTGACCCGCACGCCGAGGTCCGCTCCCTCGGCGCGCAGCGAAAGCGAAAGTCCCACGATCCCATGCTTGCTGGTGCAGTAGGGAACGTTGCCCGGCTGCGGAACCAGCCCACTGAGCGATGAAATGTTCACGATGTGGCCGTGGCCCTGGCGCGCCATGACCTGATACGCGTGCATCGTCCCGTAGACCACGCCGAGCAAGTCGACGTCGAGCACGCGGCGCCACTGCTGCATCGAGAGGTCGCGCGAATCCCCGCCGATCGCGATGCCGGCGTTGTTGATCATGTAGTCGACGCGTCCGTATTCGGCCACTGCGCCGTCGACCAGCTTGGCCACCTCGGTTTCGTCGGCCATGTCCACCCGCACGGCGGCTGCGTCCGCCCCGCTTTGCTCGAGGCGCCCCGCCACCTGACGGGCGGCGTCGCCGTCGACATCGGCGACCACGACCGTGGCACCGCGACGCCCGAGCTCCTCACTCAGCGCCTCGCCCAAACCCATCCCGCCGCCGGTGACGATCGCCACCGCGCCCTCGAACCGCTGCATGACCCAGTCCTCTCCGGTGCGCCCACGCCAGAAAAATTACATCTGGTATAAGCTTACATTTAATGTAATAATTGGAAAGGATCGATCACGGCCGACGGGACAAGCCTGCGGGAACGCAAGCGGCAGCGGACCAGGCGGGAACTGATCATCGCGGCCATGCGCCTGTTCGAGGCGAAGGGCTACGAACGGACGACGGTGGCCGAGATCGCCGCGGCCGCAGGCGTTTCCACCAAGACCTTCTTCAACTACTTCACGAGCAAGGACGAAGTCCTTTTCCCGCACCTGGCGCGGCGGATCGACGCCGCGGTTGCGCTGATCGAGCGGCGCGGACCGGATGCCCCGATGGCCGAGGTGCTCGTGGCCGCAATGCAACACATGCTGGCCGACGCCCTCACCGAGGAGGTCGAGGGTGGCCTGGCCGGAGTCCGGCTGCCGATGATCATGTCGGTGCCCGCCGTCCAAGCGGCCACGCTGCATCGCTACTTCCTCGCCGAGACCCAACTCGCCGGAGCGCTGCAGGGCGCCTATCCCGACACGCTCGACCCGACGGCCGCCGCGGCCGTCATCGGCTCGGTCATGGGGGCGGCGATCGCCGCTGCGCTGGTGTGCCTACAGGGGGGTGACG
The DNA here is from genome assembly GCF_001667735.1 of Mycobacterium sp. E183. Lineage (GTDB taxonomy): Bacteria > Actinomycetota > Actinomycetes > Mycobacteriales > Mycobacteriaceae > Mycobacterium. The sequence goes on along the minus strand of NZ_LZJN01000056.1, from coordinate 12,222 downwards.
ACGGCCAACAGCTGCGCGTCGCGGTCGAACGCGCCATCGACATCGCGATCAACGGGGTGCGCGACATCCGGACTAGCGCAGGTCGAACGCGACCTTGACGGCGCCGCTGTCGGCCTGGTTGGCGATCGCCAGGAACGCGTCGCGCCATTGATCGAGCCGAAAGGTGTGTGTCAGCATGGGGCGCAGGTCGATTCGGCCGCCGGCGGCCAGGTCGAGGTAGTGCGCGATGGCGTGCTTGCGCCGGCCCTCGACCTCCTCGACGCCGAAGGCGTTGGAGCCCACCAGGGCGATCTCCTTGAAATACAACGGACTCCACTCCCAGCGGCCCGGCGCGTTCACGCCGGCCTTCACCAGCGTCCCGCGGGAGCGGAGCACCCGCACGCCCACCTCGAAGGTCTCCGGCTTACCGATGGTGTCGTAGACGACGTCCACGGCCCCGGGATGCGCCATCGGCAGACCCAGCAGCGGCCGCCGCAGACGGCCACCGCCCCACGCGACCACCTCCTCGATGACGGCCTGGCGCGGCTCGTGATCCAGCACCAGGGCGGCCCCGAACCGTCGGGCCAGTTCCTTCTGAGCCTCGAACCGCGCCACCACCGCGACGGCCACGCCCGGGTAGAGCGCCCGCAGGATGGCTACCGCGCACAGCCCCAGCGAGCCGGCGCCGTACACTAGGACGCGGCCCGATCCCGGCGGCGGGTGGCGGGTGATCGCATGCAGGGACACCGAAAGCGGATCGGCGAACACGGCCGCCTCGTCGGGGATGGAATCCGGCACGCCGAACAGCATGCTGTCGTGGGCCGGCATCAGCTCGGCGTAGCCGCCGGTCACGTCGGCCGAGACCCCGGTGTGAATGCCGGGCTTGATGTCGCCGTCGGTGAAGCTCCAGCACAGGCTGTAGTCGCCGTCCTCGCAGGCCGGACAGGGCGGGGAGATGCCGCGGGGCCCGCAGGACAGCCACGGGTTGAGCACCACCCGCTGCCCCACTTCCACTCCACGGGCGTTCGGGCCCAGCGCCACCACGTCGGCGACCACCTCGTGGCCCATGACCTGTGGGAAGGAACAGAAGGACGACATCGCGTTGTCGGCGTCGCCCTCGCCGAAATCCATCAGGATCTGCTTGGAGTCCGAGCCGCAGATGCCGGTCAGCCGTGGCCGGGTGAGCACCCAATCATCATGCGGCAGTTGCGGTTCCGGCACGTCGCGCAGCGCGGTCGGGGTGCAGCCCAAATTTGCGGTGAGCGTGTTGGCCCCGTCGGGCACCTCGAACGGCTCCGGCGGCACGCCATACACCAGCGCCCTCATCGGGGAGCCATCCCCGCCGCGCCCGCGATGAACGCGTCCAGGTCGGCGTTCTTGGCGTCGACGACCGCCTTCATGTCCGGCACATAGTGTTCGAAGCCGTCGCCGTCCAGCGCCGCGATGATGCCGTCGGCCACCTCGTCGGCGGGCACCTTGGGCCCTTGGTACAGGGGTTCCTCACTGCCGGGGTGGTCCCAGATCTCGGTGTCGACGGGACCCGGCTCGATCAGCTTCACCGAGACGCCGGAGCCGTACAGGTCCACGGCCATCGCCTCGCTCCAGCCGCAGAGCGCGAATTTGCTTGCGCAATAGGCGGACTCGTGAATGATGCCGAGCCGGCCGCCGACGCTCGACACATTGACGATCAGGCCGGATCCACGGGCCACCATGCGCGGCAGCAGGGCCAGCGTCAGCCGCATCGGTGCGAAGAAGTTGACCCGCATCACGTCTTCCACCTCGCCGGGGGTCAGCGCGGTGACCGGGCGGCGCTTCGGGACGGCGGCGTTGTTGATCAGCACGTCGACGCCACCGAGCTCGTCCCAGGCACGTGCGGCCAGGCCATCCAGCGCGGCGGTGTCGGCCAGGTCGGCCACCCACATCGCCGACGTCGGCGACGTGCGCCGGCAGTCGGCCAGCACCTCGCCCAGCCGGTCGCGGCGGCGCGCGACCAGCCCCACCACCGCCCTCCCGGCCGCCAACCGGCGGGCCAGGGCCGCGCCCAGCCCGGACGACGCACCCGTGATGAGTACCCGATCAGCCATCAGTCCAGGTTGCCGCGAATCGCGGGAAGCGTACAGTGGTAGAAGCTTGTTATATTGGCTAAATATTAGCTTAACTACTTCTGAATTGGGGCAGACATGACTTCTACGCGGTACGAGGGCGACACCTGGGACCTGGCGTCCAGCGTCGGGGTGACCGCGACGATGGTCGCCGCCGCCCGCGCCGTGGCGACCCGCGCCGACCGTCCGCTGATCAACGACCAGTTCGCCGAGCCGCTGGTCCGGGCCGTCGGCGTGGACCTGCTCACCCGGCTGGCGACCGGCGAGGTGAACCCGGACGAGCTGAACGACGCGCACGACGGCGCGACCGGTTCGGCCGGCGCGATGTCCCGCATGGCGGACAACATGGCGGTGCGCACCAAGTTCTTCGACGAGTTCTTCCTCGACGCGACGCGGGCGGGCATCAAGCAGGCCGTGATCCTGGCCTCCGGCCTGGACGCCCGCGCCTACCGGCTGGACTGGCCGGCCGGGACCGTCGTCTACGAGGTCGACCAGCCACAGGTGATCGACTTCAAGTCGCGCACCCTGGCCGAACTGGGCGCCGCGCCCACCGCCGACCGCCGGGTGGTCGCCGTCGACCTGCGCGACGACTGGCCCGCCGCGTTGCGGGCCGCCGGATTCGACCCCGCCCAGCCGACCGCGTGGAGCGCCGAGGGCCTGCTCGGCTACCTGCCGCCGGAGGCGCAGGATCGCCTGCTGGACACCATCACCGACCTCAGCGCGCCGGGCAGCCGCGTGGCCGTCGAAAGCGCGCCCAACCGGGAGCCCGGGGACGAGGACAAGATGAAGGAACGCATGCAGCACATCTCGGAACGCTGGCGTGCGCACGGTTTCGACCTGGACATGGCGGGGCTCGTCTACTTCGGGGACCGTAACGAAGCGGCGCCCTACCTCGCCGACCACGGGTGGCGGCTGAACAAGGTCAGCATCCGGGAGTTGTTCGCGGCCAACGGCCTTCCGCCACTCGAGGACGACGACATGCGCATGGGCGAGATGCTCTACGTGAGCGGCACGCGATGAGCCAGGGACGTAGCGACGGCGACAGCTGGGGACCCGCGTCCAGCGTGGGCGCGACGGCCACCATGGTGGCGGCATCGCGCGCGGTGGCCTCGCAGGGACCCAACGCGCTGCTCGACGATCCGCTGGCCGAGCCACTGGTCCGCGCCGTCGGCCTGGAGCCCTTCATCCGCATCGTCGACGGGCACGTCGACTTCGAGGACGACCCGCTGTTCAACCGCAAGTCGCGGGCCGAGCAGATCACGGTTCGCACCCGGTTCTTCGACGACTTCTTCACCGGCGCCACCAAAGACGGTGTGCGACAAGCGGTCATCCTGGCGTCCGGCCTGGACACGCGCGCCTACCGGTTGCGGTGGCCGGCGGGCACCGTCGTCTACGAGATCGACCAGCCGCAGGTCATCGCGTTCAAGACCGACACGCTGGCCGGCCTCGGCGCCGCCCCGACCGCCGAGCGCCGCACGATCGCCATCGACCTGCGCGACGACTGGCCGGCCGCGTTGCGCGACGGCGGCTTCGACGTGGCCCAACCGACCGCGTGGAGTGCCGAGGGGCTGCTCCCCTACCTGCCGCCCGAGGCCCAGGACCGGTTGTTCGACAACGTGACCGCGCTCAGCGCGCCGGGCAGCCGGCTGGCGACCGAACACGTGCCGGACCCGAACGTGTTCTCCGAGGAGCGATTGCAGCGCATCAGCGAACGGTGGCAGCGTCTCGGTCTCAACCTCAACGCGGCCGACCTGTTCTACCGCGGCGAGCGCAACGTCGTCGTCGACTACCTCAGCACCCACGGCTGGCGGGTGACGACCCATCCGGCGCGAGAGCTCTACGCCCAGAACGGGTTCGACTTCCCCGCGGACGAGATGGCGGCCACCTTCGGCGAGTTGAGCTACGTCGCCGCGACGCTCGCGTAGCGGGTTGGCTAGGGTTGCGCCTATGTCACGCGCTCACGACGACGAGTGGGATCTGGCGTCCAGTGTGGGCGCGACCGCGACCATGGTGGCCGCCGGGCGCGCCATGGCCACCAAGGATCCCCGCGGCCTGATCCACGACCCGTTCGCCGAACCGCTGGTGCGCGCGGTGGGGGTCGACTTCTTCACCAAGATGATGGACGGCGAGCTCGACCTCGACGCGATCGAGAACACCTCGCAGGTGCGCATGCAGGCGATGGTCGACGGAATGGCGGTGCGCACCAAGTATTTCGACGACTACTTCATGAACGCCACCGCCGCGGGGGTCCGGCAGGTGGTCATCCTCGCATCGGGGTTGGATGCGCGCGCCTACCGGCTGCCGTGGCCCGATGGCACGGTGGTCTACGAGATCGACCAGCCCCGGGTCATCGAATTCAAGACGGGCACATTGGCCGGCATCGGCGCCGAACCGACCGCGACGCGGCGCACCGTGCCGATCGACCTGCGCGCGGACTGGCCGGCGGCGCTGAAGGCGTCCGGATTCGACCCGACCGCGCCGACGGCGTGGCTGGCCGAGGGTCTGCTGATCTACCTGCCGCCCGAGGCCCAGGACCGGTTGTTCGACAACATCACGGCGCTCAGCGTGCCCGGCAGCACCATCGCCACCGAATTCGTGCCCGGAATCATCGATTTCGATGCCGACAGGGTGCGGGAGATGTCCGGTTCCTTCCGCGACCACGGCGTGGACATCGACATGGCGTCGCTGGTCTACGCCGGCGAACGCAACCACGTCCTGGACTACCTGCGGTCCAAGCGGTGGGACGTCGAGGGCACCACCCGGACGGAACTGTTCCACCGCCAGGGCATCGAGGTGCCGCCACCGCAAAACGACGACCCGCTCGGCGAGATCATCTTCATCAGCGGCGGCCTCACCGGCTAGCCGCTAGAACCGCGACGGCCCCGGCCACAGCACGCTGGCGCCGCTCAGCGCCTGTTCGACGTTGTCCACGATGCCGCTGACGGTGCGGCCGAGCAGCGCGGCCAGCGCAGCCGGCAGCGAAGCGGCGGCCGGTTGCGACGAGGCCCGGGGTCGCACCATGTCCAGCAGCGACGAGCTCGGATAGCTCACCACGCGGACATCGGTGTCCGCGTCCAATCCGGCCAGGATCTTGGCCCGGCGCACCGCGGTGCGGAAACCGCCGAGCTCGTCGACCAGGCCCCGCTCGAGGGCGTCAGCGCCGGTCCAGATGCGGCCCTGCGCAACGCGATCGACGGCTTCGGCGGTCAGGTTGCGCGCCTCGGCGACCCGCTGCACGAAGTCCGCGTAGAACAGGTCCGCCTCGGCCTCCCGGTGTGCCTGCTGTTCGGGCGTGAACGGCGCGTCGATCGACCACGCGTCGGCATTGGCGTTGGTGCGCACCGTGTCCGACCCGACGCCCAACCGGTCCAACAGGTCGCGGATCACCAACTTGCCGGTGATGACACCGATCGAGCCGGTGACCGTCGCGGGGTTGGCGACGATCGCGTCGGCCCCCATCGAGACGTAATAGCCGCCGGACGCGGCGACCGCGCCCATCGAAGCCACCACCGGCTTGCCGCGCTTGCGGGCCTGGGTCACCTCGCGCCAGATGCTCTCCGAGGCGGTGATCGTGCCGCCGGGACTGTTCACCCGCAGCACGATCGCGGACACGGAGTCGTCGGCGCCGGCCTCCCGCAGCGCCGCTCCGATGGTGTCGCCGCCCGCGGTCGCGGTGCCCAGCGGCAGGAACTGGGGCCCGCCGCGGCCGTCGACGATCATGCCGTCGAGCGTGACGACGGCCAGGGTCGGCTTGGGCCGGCGACCGGGCACCGGCGGCTTGGGTGCGGCCAGCCGGGGGCGGGCCGCGCCCGCGTAGCGCGACAGGAACAGCCGCGGCGGGGCGGTCTCGTCCGAAACGTCCTTCACCCCAACCAGTTCGGCGATGCGCGCGTAGGCCTCATCGCGGAATCCGATCCGGTCGAGCAAACCGGCCGCGACGGCGTCGTCCCGCAACAGCGGGGCGCGGTCGGCCAGCGTGTCGAGGGCGCCCGGGTCGAGCTTGCGCGATTCGGCGATCGCCCGCCACGCCTGCTCCTGCAGGCTTTCCAGCATCCGGGTGACGGCCTCGCGGTGAGCCGTCGTGAAGCCGTGTTCGGTGAAACGGTTTGCCGCCGACTTGTATTGGCCGCGCGCGACGAATTGGGGTTCGATGCCCGCCTTGTCGAACGCGTCGCGCAGGAAGGTGGCGTTGCTGGCGAAGCCGATCAGCCCGACGCTTCCCGAGGGCTGCATCCACACCTCGCCGAACGCCGAGGCCAGGTAGTAGGACAGCGTGCCCGGATAGGTCTCGGCCCAGGCCAGTGACGGCTTGGCGGCGGTGAAGGCGGCGATGGCCTCGCGCAGCTCCTGCACGGCCGCCGGCGGCGACGCGGCCAGTTGCACGCGGGCGATCAGCCCGGCGACCCGCGGGTCCTCGGCCGCGCGATGGATGGCGGCGATCGCGTCGCGCAGCGCCATCGGCCTGCCGCCGGTGAAGAGCGCCAGCGGGTCGAACCCCGTCGCCTCGGGTGGGGCCGAGCGCAGGTCGAGCTCGAGCACGCAGCCGTTGGGCACGCCGTGGTGGCGGGCGGTGTCGACGCGCCCGGCCAGCGCGCGGACGTCGTCGACCCCGGGAAGCGAGGGCAGGAAGGCGAACATGTCTGCAGCGTACCGACACCGCGCCCGTACGGTGGTGGGGTGAGGTTCGCCATCGCCATCCCCCAGCTCGACTACGACCGGTTCGACGCCGACGGGCTGCGCGCCTACCTGCTCCGCGCCGAGGAACTCGGGTTCGAGGGCGGCTGGGTCCTCGAGCAGATCATCGGCGACGCACCGCTGCTGGCGCCGCTCGAGCTGCTGGCCTACTGCGCGGCCTGCACCGAGCGCCTTCGTCTGGGGGTCGCCGTCCTGGTGACGTCGCTGCACGATCCGCTGCAGCTGGCGTCATCCGTCACGGCGGTCGACCGGCTCAGCCACGGCCGGCTGGACGTCGGCGTCGGGACCGGCGGGGGCTTTCGCAGGTTCGCCGCGTTCGGCGTCGAAAAGGACACGTACATCTCGTATTTCACCGAGGGCCTGAAGCTGATGAAGGCCGCCTGGTCCGACGAGCCCCGGGTGACGTTCCACGGCCGGTTCCGCGACGTCGACGACGTGCCGATCCAGCCCAAGCCGGTGCAGCGGCCGCACCCGCCCATCTGGTTCGGCGGCCTGGCGCCCAAGGCCCTGGCCAGGGCGGTGCGCCACGGCGACTCGTTCCTGGGCGCGGGTTCGTCGACCACCGAGGCGTTCGCCGGGGCCGTCACCGTGGTGCGCCGCGAACTCGGCGAACAGCAAAGGGATCCGGCGCGTTTCACCATCGGCAAGCGCGTCTACCTGATGGTCGACGACGACGCGGCGCGCGCCCGGACCCGCGTGCTCGCGGGCCTGAGGCGGATCTACGGCACGATGCCCGGCGTCGAGGACGTGCCGGTGTCCGGCACGCCCGACGACGTGGTGCGCGGGCTGCGTGCGGTGATCGACGCGGGCGCCGAGTACCTGCTGCTCAATCCCGTGGGCGTCGACGTCGGCGAGAACCGCGAAGAGATGGAACGCCTTGCCGCGGAGGTCATTCCGCGGCTGGCTTGATCAGAGCTCGGTGACCGAGCCGCCCGCGGCGGTGATCTTCTCGCGGGCGCTGCCGCTGAACTTGTGCGCCGTCACGTCGACCTTGACTGTCAGCTTGCCGTCGCCGAGGACCTTGACCAACGCGTTCTTGCGGACCGCGCCCTTGGCCACCAGGTCGTCCACGCCGACGGAGCCGCCCTTCGGGAACAGCCGATTGATGTCGGCGACGTTGACGATCTCGTACTCGGTGCGGAACCGGTTCCGGAACCCCTTGAGCTTGGGCAGCCGCATGTGAATCGGCATCTGCCCACCCTCGAAGGTGGCCGGCACGTTCTTGCGGGCCTTGGTGCCCTTGGTGCCGCGGCCGGCGGTCTTGCCCTTGGACCCCTCACCGCGGCCGACGCGGGTGCGGGCCGTCTTGGACCCGGGCGCCGGCTTCAGGTCGTGCAGCTTGATGGTCACTGTGTCTCCTCCACCTCAACGAGGTGATTGACCACCGCGATGAGGCCACGGGTCTGTGGGTTGTCCTCACGGATCACCGAGTGGCGGATCCGCCGCAGGCCCAGCGTGCGCAGGCTCTCCCGCTGCTTCCAGCGGGCCCCGATGGTGCTGCGCACCTGGGTGATCTTCAACTGGCTCATTGCGGTGCCGTTCCCTCGCGCGCGGCACTGGCGGCCAGCGCTTCACTTTCACGTCGCGCCCTCAGCATTCCGGCCGGGGCGACATCCTCGATGGGCAGTCCGCGCCGGGCGGCCACCTCCTCGGGACGCTGCAGCAGCTTGAGCGCGGTGACGGTGGCGTGCACCACGTTGATCGCGTTGTCGCTGCCCAATGACTTGGCCAGGATGTCGCGCACCCCAGCGCATTCCAGCACCGCACGCGCCGCGCCACCGGCGATCACACCGGTACCGGGGCTGGCCGGGCGCAGCAGCACCACACCGGCGGCCGCCTCACCCTGCACCGGGTGCGTGATCGTGCCGCCGATCAACGGCACCCGGAAGAAGCCCTTGCGCGCCTCTTCCACGCCCTTGGCGATGGCGGCCGGAACTTCCTTGGCCTTGCCATAGCCGACGCCGACCATGCCGTTGCCGTCGCCCACGATGACCAATGCGGTGAAGCTGAAGCGCCTACCACCCTTGACCACCTTGGAGACACGGTTGATGGCGACGACCCGCTCCAGGTAGTTGCTCTTGTCGCCGTCGCGGTCGCGGCCACCACGGCCGCCCCCGTCGCGCCGACCGCGGCTGTCGCGGTTGTCGCCGCGCGAGTCGCGGTTGTCGCCGCGGGCCTCGGGGCCGCCGGCTGACTGTTCCGCCATTATGCGGTCCTTCCGGTCTTGTTCAGGCTCTTGATCATCTAGAAACTCAATCCGTTCTCGCGCGCGGCATCGGCCAGCGCCGCGATCCGTCCGCCGTAGGTGTACCCGCCGCGGTCGAAGACCACGGAGTCGACGCCGGCGGCCTTGGCGCGCTCGGCGATCAATTGCCCCACCCGCACGCTGCGGGCCTTCTTGTCGCCCTGCAGGCCGCGCACGTCGTCCTCGATCGACGACGCGGCGGCCACCGTGGTGCCGTTCTCGTCGTTGACCAGTTGCACGTGAATGTGTCGCGCGGAGCGGTTGATGACGAGCCTCGGACGCTCCGGGGTGCCCGCGATCTTCTTGCGCAGTCGGGCGTGCCGGCGCAGCCGGGAGACCCGGCGAGTTGCGGACACGCTCTGCCCCACCGGCTTTCGCGCGGCGGTGTCAGCTTGTTTTTGCGCCATGACTACTTACCTGTCTTTCCGACCTTGCGGCGGATCTGCTCACCCTCGTAGCGCACGCCCTTGCCCTTGTACGGGTCGGGACGGCGCAGGCGGCGGATGTTCGCCGAGATCTGGCCGACCTTCTGCTTGTCGATGCCGGAGATGGAGAACTTCGTCGGTGACTGGACCGCGAACGTGATGCCCTCGGGCGCCTCGATCACCACGGGATGGCTGTAGCCCAGCGCGAACTCGAGGTTGGCGCCCTTGAGCTGCACGCGGTAACCGACCCCGAAGATCTCCATCTTGGTGGTGTAGCCCTCGGTTACGCCGGTGACCAGGTTGGACACCAGCGTGCGCGACAGCCCGTGCAGCGAGCGGTTGCGCCGCTCGTCGTTGGGGCGGGCGACCACGATCGCGCCGTCCTCGTTGCGCTCCACCGTGATCGGTTCGGCCACCGTCAGATTCAGGCTGCCCTTGGGCCCCTTCACCTCGACGTGCTGACCGTCGATCGTTACGTCGACCCCGGCGGGAACCGGAACCGGCTGCTTACCAATGCGCGACATGTCTACTCCCTCACCACACGTACGCGAGGACTTCGCCGCCCACGCCCTGTCTGGCCGCCTGGCGATCCGTCAGCAGGCCCGAGGATGTCGAGATGATCGCCACGCCCAGGCCGCCGAGCACGCGCGGCAGGTTGGTGGATTTCGCGTACACCCGCAGACCGGGCTTGGACACTCGCCGCAGTCCGGCGATGCTCCGCTCCCGGCTCGGTCCGTACTTGAGCTGGACGATCAGCGACTTGCCCACCCGAGCGTCTTCGGTCCGGTAATCGCTGATGTAGCCCTCACTCTTGAGGATCTGGGCGATGTTGGCCTTGATCTTGGAGTGCGGCAACGTCACCTCGTCGTGATACGCCGAATTGGCGTTACGCAGACGTGTCAAGAAGTCTGCGATCGGATCCGTCATCGTCATGACAGCGTTGGTACCTTCCTCGCGGTGGTTCCCGGTTCGGGCCTGTCGCGCACCTGTTCTGGGTTGGTCTTGGGGTCCTGGCTCTTACCAGCTGCTCTTCTGCACGCCGGGCAGCTCGCCCGCGTGCGCCATCTCGCGCAGGCAGATCCTGCACAGGCCGAATTTGCGGAACACCGCGCGTGGGCGGCCGCACTTGTTGCAGCGCGTGTAGCCGCGCACCGCGAACTTCGGCTTGCGGTTGGCCTTGTTGACCAGTGCCTTCTTCGCCATCTACTCAGTTCTCCTTGAAGGGAAAGCCGAGGGCCCGCAACAGCGCTCGTCCTTCGTCGTCGGTCGTCGCCGAGGTGACGACGTTGATGTCCATGCCGCGGACCCGGTCGATCTTGTCCACGTCGATCTCGTGGAACACCGACTGCTCGGCCAGGCCGAACGTGTAGTTGCCGACCCCGTCGAACTGCTTGGGCGACAGGCCGCGGAAGTCGCGGATACGCGGCAGCGCGATCGAGGTGAGGCGGTCGAGGAACTCCCACATCCGGTCCCCGCGCAGCGTGACCCGGGCACCGATCGGCATACCCTCGCGCAACTTGAACTGCGCGATCGACTTGCGCGCCCTGCGGATCTCGGGCCGTTGCCCGGTGATCAGCGCCAGGTCGTTGACCGCGCCGTTGATCAGCTTCGCGTCCCGTGCCGCGTCGCCGACCCCCATGTTGACGACGACCTTGGTGACGGTCGGGATCTGCATGACGTTCCCGTAGCCGAACTGCTGCTGCAACGAATCACGAATCTCGTTGCGGTAGCGCTCTTTCAGGCGCGGCTGCACCTTCTCAGTTGTCGTCATGCTAGATGTCCTTGCCGTTGCGCTTGGAGATGCGGACCCGCTTGCCGGTCTCCTCGTCGACCCGGTAGCCGACGCGGGCGGGCTTGCCGTCCGAGTCGACGACCATCACGTTCGAGACGTGGATCGGGGCTTCCTGGGTGACGATTCCGCCCGACTGAGCTCCGCGCTGGTTGCTCGAGATCGCGGTGTGCTTCTTGATCCGGTTGACGCCCTCGACCAGGACCCGGTTGCGTTCCGGGTAGGCCTGCAGCACCTTGCCCTTGGCACCCTTGTCCTTGCCGGCGATGACCAGGACGGTGTCGCCTTTACGGACCTTCATTTACAACACCTCCGGGGCGAGCGAGATGATCTTCATGAACCGCTTCTCACGCAGCTCGCGGCCGACGGGCCCGAAGATGCGGGTCCCGCGCGGGTCGTTGTCCGGCTTGATGATCACCGCGGCGTTCTCGTCGAACTTGATGTAGCTGCCGTCCGGGCGGCGACGCTCCTTGACCGTGCGTACCACGACGGCCTTGACGACGTCCCCCCGCTTGACGTTGCCGCCGGGGATGGCGTCCTTCACGGTGGCGACGATGACATCACCGATGCCGGCGTAGCGTCGCGACGAACCACCGAGCACCCGGATGCACAAGATCTCCTTGGCGCCGGTGTTGTCGGCGACCTTCAGCCGCGATTCCTGCTGAATCACTCGATCTCCTGACCTGGTTGCGTGTGCACGGCAGGACGCAGGCCAAAGCCCACCAAAAAACCTGACATGCGCGGTCTTTGTCACCGAAGGGCACGCGGGGCCGATTCGCACCGGCCGAGGTCTGCCCAAGGCAACCCCTAGAGTCTAGGGGACGACCAGCTCAGAGCCAAATTCGCGGCCAGGACGGCCTCAGGGCCGGTTCGAGGGAGCGCCTTCCCCGATTCTGCGGATATCGCCGAGGTGGTGCACGCCCTCGTGCATCGCCTGGCGCACCAGCCAGCGGGCGGTGCGCCGCTCGCCCGGCAGCCGGGTCCCGG
>NZ_LZJN01000055.1 GCF_001667735.1 Mycobacterium sp. E183 | reverse complement strand
TTCACCGCCCTGCACGCGGTGAGCGCCCTGGCCATCACGGGTGGCGACACCCCGCCCCCGGCCCGCATCGTGCTGCTGTCCGACGGCGGGGAGAACAAGCCGTCCAATCCCAGCGACCCGCACGACGGGGTCTACACGGCGGCGCGGCTGGCCCGGGACGAGGGGGTGCCCATCTCGACGATCTCGTTCGGCACCAAGACCGGCGAGATCGAGATGGACGGGCAGCGCGTGGCCGTCCCGGTTTCGACGGACCAGATGAAGACGATCGCCAAGCTGTCCGGCGGGCAGTCCTACACCGCCAGCAACATCGCCGAGCTCAACAAGAGCTACAACGCCATCGAGAAGGACATCGGCTATCGCACCGTGGCCGGGCCGGGCAGCGCCGGGTGGCTGCGCCTGGGCGTGATCACCGCCTTGATCGCGACGGCGCTGGCGCTGCTGATCAACCGGCGGCTGCCGGTCTGATCGTCAGGACGGCAGCCGGCGGTTCAGGAACAGGCCGGCCAGGATCGCGCCGGCCAACGCGACCGCCCCCAGCAGCATCCACGCCAGGCTGGCGTCGCCCTTGACGGTCTCGTACCCGATCTGGCGCTGCAGGGTCGAGTAGACGTTCTTCAGCGACTCCAGGCTGTCGGCGTGGAACGCCTGGCCGTCGGTGATCTCGCAGATCTTCTGCAGCGTCTGATCGTCGACGGGAACCGGGATGGTGGCGCCCTCGTACTCGACGGTGCCGTACGGCGTCCCGAAGGAGATGGTCGAGATCTGCACGCCCGCGGCCTTGGCGGCCCGGGCGGCGGTGAACGCCCCCTGCGGGGCGTTGGCGTCCAGCGGCACGTTCTCCGCGCCGTCGGACTCCAGCACGATGCGCGCCGGCGGCGGGCCGTCGCCGCCGCCCATCACCGAGCCCACCGTCGCGATCGCGTGCAGGGCGGTGAACAGGCCCTCACCCGTCGCGGTCTTGGTGGCCGTGCTGTCGGCAAAGTCGAGCTTCTTGAGCGCGTCGATCGTCGCCTGGTGCTGCGGGGTGGGCGACACCAGCAGGTATGGCGTGCCGGCGAAGCCGACCAGGCCCAGGTTGATGCCCGGCGTGAGCTGACTGGCGAACTGGCCGGCCGCCTCCTCGGCGGCCTTGAGCCGGTTCGGCGGGACGTCGGTCGCCCGCATCGACTGCGACATGTCGATGACCAGCACGACGACAGCCCGGTTGCGGGGGATACGCATGTCGTGGGTGGGGGTGGCCAGCGCGATGGTCAACAGGATCAGGCTGAGCAGCGC
>NZ_LZJN01000054.1 GCF_001667735.1 Mycobacterium sp. E183 | reverse complement strand
CCTCGCGCGCAACGTGCGTCGCGACGATCTGCTGGCGCGCGTGAGTGACGAGGAATTCGCCATCCTCCTCGGCGACGGATCCGACCTGGTCGCGGCGCGCGCCCAGGCGGGCCGGTTGCTCGAAGGCATGAGCATCCCGTTCGAACTCGATGCGATCAGCGTGGAGATCGACGCCTGCATCGCCATCGCCCTCTACCCCGACCACTGCGACCACCCCCAGGAGCTGTTGAATCGCGCCGAGGCGGCGGTCCCGCACGCCAAGTCGGCCGTCAGCAGGATCGCGGTGTACGAGTCGGCCTACGAGGCCGATCGCGACCACGATCCCAACCTGGTGCGGGAGCTGCGCGCCGCGCTGAACGACGGCGACCAGTTCACGCTGCACTATCAGCCCAAGGTCAACGCGAACGACAGCGTCCACAGTGTGGAGGCGCTGCTGCGCTGGCAGCATCCCACCCGCGGGCTGCTGCTGCCGGAGGCGTTCCTGCCCGCCGCGGAGCGCGCCGGTTTGATGCGCGCGGTGGCCCATCGCACGATCAACCTGACGCTCGAGCAGATTCGGTCCTGGCGCGAGCAGGGCATCCCGCTGACAGTCGCGGTGAACCTGTCGACGGCGAACCTGCTCGACCTCGACCTCGCGGTCACCATCGAGCGGCTGCTGCGGAACCACGGCTTGCCTCCCGAGGCGCTGATCGTCGAGATCACCGAGAGCGCACTCGTCGACTCCGAGCGGTCCCGCGACACCGTCGCCGCCCTGCGGCTGCTGGGCGTTCGGATCTCGCTGGACGATTACGGCACCGGGTGGTCGTCGCTGGCCCGCCTGCAGGATGTGACGGTCGACGAGTTGAAGCTCGACCGGCGATTCGTCGCGCGCCTGGCCCAGGACCCCCGGTCGGTGGCCATCGTCCAGTCCACCGTGGACCTGGCGCAGAATCTGGGCGCCGACCTCGTCGCCGAGGGGGTGGAGGACGAGCTGACCCTGAGCGCGCTGCGCGGTTGCGGCTGCACCATCACCCAGGGCTTCGTGCACAGCCCGCCGTTGCCGCCGGACGAACTGCGGCGCTGGATCACCAACAGGAGCGCCATCGCGGGACCGGTCGACTCCGAGCGGTCGGGCGTGACGGACTGAGGAGCTAGAACAACTCCTTGGCCAGCAATTCCAGCGTCGCGACCCGCGCCGGCGCGGTAGCCGGGTCGGTGCCTCGGTGGGCCGATGCGACCGGGTGGACCATCACCTCGTCGACGTCGAACCGTTGCGCCAGCGCCCGCAGCTGTTCGGCGGCCTCGGCCGGCGTACCGAGGACCGCCCGGCGCAGCCCACTGTCCACGATGAGCCGCTGTTGCGGCGTCAGCTCGGCGCCTTCGGCCTCCTCGACGAGCGGCACCGGGCCCAGGGGCTGCCCGGTGCGCAGCTTTGCCATCATCTGCAGGTTGGGCAGCATCAATGCCGTTGCCTCGTCGTGGGTTTCGGCCACGGCGGCGTTCACCGTCAGGAACGTCACCGGCTCGGGCGTGAGCTTGCTCGGCCTGAACCTCGAGCGGTACACCTCGAGCGCCTCCTCGGTTCCCTGGCCGGAGAAGTGGTGTGCGAACACGTACGGCAGCCCCTTGGCGGCGGCCAGGTGCGCCGAGTACATCGACGACCCCAGCAGCCACAGGCGTGGTTCGCCGGCCGCGGCCGGGGTGGCCTTGAGCCGGTAGTCCCCCGAGCGCAGCGGCACCACGACGCCGCGCGCGCTCATCAGCGCCGCCACGTCGTCGAGGTATTCCGGGAAGTTTTCGATGTCCTCGTCGCCGCGGCTACCACGCAGCGCGTAGGAGGTCACCGGATCGGATCCGGGCGCTCGGCCGATGCCGAGGTCGATGCGGCCGGGGGCGGCGGCTTCCAGCAGCGCGAACTGCTCGGCCACCGCCAGGGGCGCGTGATTGGGCAGCATCACGCCGCCGGACCCGAGGCGCAGCTGCGTGGTTTGCGCGGCCAGGTAGGCGATCAGGACCGGCGGGCTGGTGGCGCCCACGGACGGCATGTTGTGGTGCTCGGCGACCCAATAGCGCGTGAAACCCAGCCGATCCGCGGCCTGGGCCAGCTGCACGGTGGCCGCCAGCGCATCACGGGTCGTCTGGTCGGTGCGCACCGGGACCAGGTCGAGGACGGAAAGACGCACGTTCGCGTCAACGCCTTCCGGCCCACGAACGTTCCCGGCCTCCTCGCGAGCAGACACAAAATCGCACGCCCGCCCGGCGTGGCGGGCGACTTTGCGTCTGCTCGGCCGAAGGACTGTCAGTAGTCCTTGAGGGTGATCGAGCTGACGATGCGGTCGAAGACCTCCTGCGGAATGGGCGCCCCGCCCGGGATGTTGTCGACGACCAGCCATTGGTTGCGCTTGACGTAGTCGTTGAACTCCTTGTGGTAGTTGGCGAAGCCGAGTTCGTAGTCATCACCCGCGGCGGCGAGCTCGCCGGCCAGGATGTAGGCGCCCAGCAACGCGACGCTGGTGCCCTGGCCCGAGAGCGGCGAGCAGCAATATCCGGCGTCGCCGACCAGCGCGACCCTGCCCTTCGACCAGCGGTCCATCTTGATCTGCGACATCTCGTCGAAGTAGAAGTCCGGTGCGCTGCGCATGTACTCGAGCAACTGGGGACGCACCCAGCCGTCGCCGGCCATCCGCCGTTCCAGCTCGGCGAACTGCGCCTCGGTGTCCCGGTAGTCGATCCGCAGATCGGTTTCCATGAAACCGAGCATGGCCCGGGCCTCGGCGTTGTTGCGGGCGCTGTAGACCCCCGCCATGGTGGAGTCCCCGTAGTGCCAGGTCTGCCAGTAGTCGAGTTCCAGGAAGTTGGGGACGGTGAAGATCGCCGCGTGGGTGCCCAGGCGCTCGATGAACTGTTCCTCGGGGCCGAACACCAACCGGCGCACGTTGGAGTGCAGTCCGTCCGCCCCGACGACCAGGTCGAAGCTGCGCGCGGGGGCACGTTCGAAGGTCACGTTGACGGCCGCGCCGTCGTCGTCCAAGCCGGTGATGGTGTCGTCGAAAATGTACTCGGACGTCCATTGGCTTGCGCCGTAAAGCAATTCGACCAGGTCGTCGCGCAGCAGCTCGATGTCGGGGCTGTCGATGGGGCCGCCGGTGGGTGTCGCCTCGGTGTCGCGCGACAGCTCGTTGCCGTCGCTGTCGACGACGGAAGCGCCGCGAATTTGCGTCCTCCGCTTCTGAGCGGCGGCCAGCAGCCCCATGCGTTCCAGCACTCCCAGCGCCGGCCCGCGCACGTCGATCGCCTGGCCGCCCGGTCGCGGGCCGGGGTGGCGCTCCACCACGGTGACCGAATAGCCGTGCCGTCCAAGCCAATAAGCCGCCGTCGCACCGGCCACGCTGGCGCCGGAAATCAGAACGTCAGTCACTTAATCCCTGCCAGCCTTTTCGCATCCCGGAAAACGTCGTCGAGCATCGCTGGTGTCAACCTACCGGTAAACATGTTTTGCTGGCTCGGGTGGTAACAGCCGAGTAACCGCACACCGGGCGCGAATTGCGCCACGACCCCGTGGCCGAACCGCGGCTTGCGCATCGCGGACGCGCCCGGCAACCGCAGCGCGATTTGCCACGCGAACCCGCCCAGAGCCACGATCACGCGCACGTGCTCGGACACCAGCCGCCATTCGGCTTCCAGCCAGGGCCAGCAGGTGTCCCGTTCCGCGGGCGTCGGGGCGTTGGCCGGCGGAGCGCACCGCACCGGCGCAGCGATCCGAACCCCGTTGGCCCGCAACCCATCCGCGGCATCCACGCTGGTCGGCTGGTTCACCAGCCCGGCCCGGTGTAGCGCCGCGTACAGCTGATCGCCGGACCGGTCGCCGGTGAACATGCGCCCGGTCCGGTTGGCGCCGTGCGCCGCGGGCGCCAACCCGACGATCAGCAGCCGGGGCCGTTCCGAGCCCCAGCCCGGCACGGGCCGGCCCCAATACGGCTGGTCGGCGAAGGCGCGGCGCTTCAGGGCGGCGACGTCCTCGCGCCAGTCGACCAGCCGGGGGCACGCGCGGCAGACGCTGATCAAGGCGTCGAGTTCGGGGATCGACGGGGCCCGGGGAGCCAGCGCGGCGACCTGCGTGGGGTCGGCGGCCACCGGGGTCTGCGGGGTCGCCGGGTCCCCCGGCCAACCGGTGCCGGGAACCACTGGAGAATCGAACGCCTGGCCGGTACGTGGGTGGACGAGCACATCAACATCCTGCAGTCAGCCGGTGCGCGACCGCCGAACCCCCCGGATATTCGGTGGTCGGGCCGCGGATCAGCGGCTACATTCTCCCCGGGATACCCATGAGCCACACGAGCCGCGGCCCGGCACTTCTGATCATGTCCGCCACGCTGCTGGCGACGACGGGCACCGGCATCTCGATCATCGCGTTCCCCTGGCTGGCGTTGCAGCACCACGACCGCGCCAGGGACGCGTCCGTCGTGGCCGCCGCGATGACCCTGCCGCTGGTGCTTTCCACGCTGGTCGCCGGCACCGCCGTCGACCTGGTGGGCCGCCGCCGCGTGTCGCTGGTCTCCGACTCGCTGTCCTGCGCGGCGGTGGCCGCCGTTCCGCTGACCGCCTTGCTGCTGGGGGCCGACGCGATCAACGTCGCGGAACTGGCGGTGCTGGGGTTCTGCGCGGCGGCCTTCGACCCGGCCGGGACGACGGCACGCCAGTCGATGCTGCCGGAGGCGGCCGCCCGGGCGGGCTGGTCATTGGACCGCACCAACAGCATCTACGAGGCCGTGCTCAATCTCGGGTTCATGGTGGGGCCGGGGATCGGCGGCCTGATGATCGCGACGGTTGGCGGCATCAACACCATGTGGTTCACGGCGGGGTGTTTCGGGTTGTCGCTCTTGGCGATTGGCGCGCTGCGGCTCGAGGGCGCCGGAAAGCCGCACCACGCGACCCGCCCGGACGGCCTGGTGTCCGGGATCGCTGAGGGTCTGCGGTTCGTGTGGAGGCTGCGGGTGCTGCGGACGCTCGGTCTGATCGACCTGGCCGTGACCGCGCTCTACCTGCCGATGGAAAGCGTGCTGTTCCCAAAGTATTTCGCCGACCGGCACCAGCCCGTGCAGCTGGGTTGGGCGTTGATGGCGCTCGCGATCGGCGGCGTGGCGGGCGCGCTCGGCTACGCGGCGCTGTCGAGATACACCCGCCGGCGTACGGCGGTGCTGACGGCGACCCTCACCTTCGGCGCCGCGACGATCGGCATCGCCTTCCTGCCGCCGCTGCCGGTGATCCTGGTGCTCTGCGGGGTGACCGGCCTGGTGTACGGGCCGATCCAGCCCATCTACAACTACGTCATGCAGACCCGGGCACCGCATCACCTGCGCGGCCGCGTGGTCGGGGTGATGGCGGGGCTGACCTACGCGGCCGGGCCGTTGGGCCTGCTGGTGGCCGGCCCGCTCACCGACGCCGCCGGGCTGCAGGTCACGTTCCTGGCGCTGGCGGTACCGATCCTGGCGATCGGGCTGGTGGCCTCGAGGCTGCCGTCGCTGCGGGACCTGGACCGCGCGCCGGAGTTGGAGGCGAGTCCGCCGTCGCCGCCGTGATTCACTCGCCGAGGATCTTGCGCTTCTGCTGCTCGAATTCCTCGTCGGTGAGCAGGCCGCGCTCCTTCAGCGCGGCCAGCCGCTCGAGCCGCTCGATCGGGTCTTGCCGGGCTTGCGCCGCGGGCGCCGGCATCGCCGCGCCGAACGCCTGCTGCTGCATCTCGGCTCCGCGGCGCATCATCTCCTCCCGGAAGGCGGTCGGATCCGAGATGGCGCGCCGGATGACATCGGTCATCGGCATTCCCATCACCTGGGCGCCCGCCAGGTCGGGGCGGGTGGCGGTCACGGCGTCGATGGCCGCGTCGGCGGTGGCGGCCGGCCGGTGGTCGAGCTGCACGCGGCTGTGGTCCTTCGGGTCGTACAGCACCGTCAGCCTCAGGCCCGGCCGCGGCGGGCTCAGCTGGGGTAGCAGTGCGGTGACGCTGGCGTCGAACGGCGCTTCGCCCTCGGGCGTGACCCGCAGCAGCAGCTTCCAGCGAACCTCGGTGTTGTTGACCAGGTTCGGGTTGCCGACCGTGACCGAGATCGCCGACTGCTCGGCGGCCAGGACGTCCGCGAACGCGCGGGTGCCGACTTTGCTGAGATCTCTGCGTCCGAACACTTGGACCCGACCTTTCACAAGAATCGCTCCACTGTACAGCGCGGATGGGACCGTAGGATCGGGTCGTGAGTGCTGACCTCCTGGCCGAGCTGATCGCCGGCCTGCCCGACGGCATGGTCGTCACCGACCCGACCGTCACCGAGGGCTACCGGCAGGACCGCGCGTTCGACCCGTCGGCCGGCAAACCGTTGGCCGTGGTTCGCCCGCGCCGCACCGAGGACGTGCAGACCGTGTTGCGCTGGGCGTGCGGGCACGGGATCCCGGTGGTGACCCGCGGGGCCGGCAGCGGCCTGTCCGGCGGGGCGACGGCGCTGGACAACGGCATCGTGCTGTCGACGGAGAAGATGCGCGACATCACCGTCGACCCGGTGACCCGCACCGCGGTATGTCAGCCCGGCCTGTTCAACGCCGAGGTCAAGAAGGCCGCCGCCGAGCACGGCCTGTGGTACCCGCCCGATCCGTCGTCGTTCGAGATCTGCAGCATCGGCGGCAACATCGCCACCAACGCCGGTGGGCTGTGTTGCGTCAAGTACGGCGTCACCACCGACTATGTGCTGGGCATGCAGGTGGTGCTGGCCGACGGCACGGCGGTGCGGCTCGGTGGCCCGCGACTCAAGGACGTCGCGGGGCTCTCGCTGACGAAACTCTTCGTCGGCAGCGAGGGCACCCTGGGCGTCGTCACCGAGGTCACGCTGCGGTTGGTGCCCAAGCAGAACGCGTCCAGCATCGTGGTGGCCTCTTTCGCGACGGTCGAGGCGGCCGTCGAGGCGGTTCTGGGCGTCACCGCGCGGCTGCGCCCCTCGATGCTGGAGTTCATGGATTCGGTGGCGATCAACGCCGTCGAGGACACCCTGCGCATGGACCTGGATCGCGGCGCGACCGCCATGCTGGTGGCCGGCTCCGACGAGCGGGGGCGCGCGGGCAGCGAGGACGCATCGGTGATGGCCGCGGTGTTCGCGGAATGCGGTGCGGCGGAGGTGTTTTCGACCGACGATCCCGACGAGGGCGAGGCGTTCGTCGCCGCCCGCCGGTTCTGCATTCCCGCGGTGGAAGCGAAGGGGTCGCTACTGCTCGAGGATGTCGGGGTGCCCCTGCCGGCGTTGGGCCGGTTGGTCACCGGCATCGCGGACATCGCGGCCGAGCGCGACCTGACGATCTCGGTCATCGCCCACGCCGGCGACGGCAACACCCACCCGCTGATCGTGTACGACCCCGCGGATGCCGCGATGACCGAGCGGGCCCACCTGGCCTTCGGCGAGATCATGGACCTCGCCGTCGGGCTCGGCGGCACGATCACCGGCGAGCACGGCGTCGGCCGGTTGAAGCGGCCGTGGCTGGCCGGCTACCTCGGGCCCGAGGTGATGGAGCTCAACCGGCGCATCAAGCAGGCGCTGGACCCGCAGGGCATCCTCAACCCCGGCGCGGGCATCTAGTTTCTCCGCTCATCGCCCGGCGCGCGGGGCGCTCGGCGTCCAACGCCCCGCTGGCCGGGGGTGGTTGACATCGCCGTGCAATTGTCGTACGAATGAGACATGGCTGCGGTTATGTCTCACCACGCGCCGGTCACGTTCGAGCTGGCCACCGCGGACACCTGGCCGGAGCCCTGGCCGATGTACCGGGCGCTGCGCGACCACGATCCGGTGCACCATGTCGTCCCGGCCAAACGGCCCGAGCACGACTATTACGTGCTGTCCCGGCACGCGGATGTGTGGGCCGCCGCGCGTGATCACGAGACCTTCTCCTCCGCGCAAGGGTTGACGGTCAACTACGGCGATCTGGAAATGATCGGGCTGCAGGACAATCCGCCGTTCGTGATGCAGGATCCGCCGGTGCACACGGAGTTTCGCAAGCTGGTGTCGCGTGGGTTTACGCCGCGACAGGTCGAGGCCGTTGAACCGAAGGTCCGCGAGTTCGTGGTGGAGCGCATCGAGGGGTTGCGCGCCGCCGGGGGTGGCGACATCGTCACCGAGCTGTTCAAGCCGCTGCCCTCGATGGTGGTCGCCCACTACCTCGGTGTCCCCGAAGCGGATCGGGCGCAATTCGACTGGTGGACGGACGTGATCGTCGCGGCCAACACCGCCGAAGGCGGCGTGGCCGGGGCGCTGGATACGGTAGGCGACGCGGTCGGGTCGATGATGGCCTACTTCACTCACCTGATCGAGCGCCGTCGCGGCGAGCCCGGGGACGACACCATCTCGCACCTGGTGGCGGCCGGGGTGGGCGCCGACGGCGACATCGCCGGCACGCTGTCGGTGCTGGCGTTCACGTTCACCATGGTGACCGGGGGCAATGACACCACCACCGGAATGCTGGGCGGCTCAATGCCTTTGCTGCATCAGCGGCCCGACCAGCGACGGCTTCTCGTCGAGGATCTGGGCCTGATCCCCGACGCGGTGGAAGAACTGCTGCGGCTGACCTCGCCGGTGCAGGGGCTGGCCCGCACGACCACCCACGACGTGACGATCGGCGACACCACCATCCCCGCCGGCCGCAAGGTGTTGCTGTTGTATGGGTCGGCCAACCGGGACGAGCGTCAATACGGTTCGGACGCGGGCGAGCTCGACGTGACCCGCCGCCCGCGCAACATCCTGACCTTCAGCCACGGCGCGCACCACTGCCTGGGCGCGGCGGCGGCCCGGATGCAATCGCGGGTGGCCCTGACCGAATTGCTCACCCGCTGCCCGGATTTCGAGGTGGACGAGTCCGCGATCGTCTGGTCGGGCGGCAGTTACGTGCGGCGTCCGCTGTCCGTGCCGATTCGGGTGAAGTCCTGATGCCGAACGACTGGCTCGGCGCGCACCGCAGCGAGGCCGCCGCGGACCGGATCCTCGACGCGGCGGAGCGGCTCTACACCGAACGCGACCAGGCTTCGATCGGCATGAACGAGATCGCCAGGGCCGCGGGGTGTTCCCGTGCCACGCTGTACCGGTACTTCGAGAACCGGGAGGCGCTGCGCACCGCATACGTGCACCGCGAGACACGCCGGCTGAGCCGCGAGATCAAGGAGCAGATCGGCGGCATCGAGGACCCCCGGGAGCGGCTGGTCGCGAGCATCACCGCCACGCTGCGGATGGTTCGCGGCAGCCGCGCGCTGGCGTCGTGGTTCGCCGTCAGCCGGCCACCGATCGGCGCCGAGGTCGCCGCGCAGTCCGAGGTGATCACCGCGCTGGCCGCCGCGTTCGTCGGCTCGCTCGGGCCCGAGGACCCCGCCATCGTGGAGCGCCGGGCGCGCTGGGTGGTGCGGGTGATCGCGTCGCTGCTGCAGTTCCCGGGTCGAGACGACGCCGACGAGAAGGCGATGATCGAGGAGTTCCTCGTCCCGATCGTCACGCCGGTCTCCGCCCGGGGATAGGCGCACCCCAAAGTCGTCACGCCCGTCACTCCGGTCCCCGGCCGGAAGGAATGCCCGAACTGCCCGCCTCATAGCGACAAGCCGGCATGGCCGCGCCGCGTCGGCTCAGGTCCGCACGCGGGTGAACCGGTGCAACAGCCAGGCCAACGGAATCGTCACCACCATCGTCGCGAGGAACAGGTTCAGCATCGAGCCGGTGTAGACGTGGGCGCGAACGATGTAGACCATCGCGAATTCCATGGTGATCAGGTGGATCAGGAAGATCTCGTAGGAGATCTCCCCCAGCCACACCATCGGCCGCGTCGCCAGCAGGCGCCAGTACCAACCCCGATCCCCCAGGGCCAGCGGCGCCACCGCGAGGGCGGCGATCACGGCGTAGAAACAGGTCTTGAACAGGGCCTCGCTCAGGGTGGCCGGCGACGTGGTGGGCGCGCCGGCGATGGGAGTGGAGACGATGAAATAGCAGACGACGGCCAGCGGGATGGCCACAAACGCGTACCCCCGCACCCCCATCGCCTGCAGGACGGCCAACAGCATTCCGGCGAGAAACCAGGCCAGATAGGTCGGCAGCCAGAGCCGCGCGCCGTCGGGAAACCAGTGATCGGTGTGCACGAGCACGAGCCAGGCGGGGCTGATCAACGTCAGCCCGATCAGCGCCGCCAGCAGCAGTCTCGGCTGCCAGCGCCGGCGGCAGACGAGCACCAACAGCACGTAGGCCAGCAGCGGGAGCAGCACATAGAAGGACGCTTCCACCGCGAGGCTCCACATCTGGGTCAGCCCCTGGTGCAGGTACTTGCCCAGGTAGCCGTTGCAGTAGATCTGCGTCAGCGTCAGGTTGCGCGCCAGCCCGAGCCACGTGTGCCCGGGGTTGGGTCCCGCCTCGCGGAAGTGATACAGCACGTAGGCGAACAGCACGGTGACGACGTAGGCGGGCATGATGCGCCGGACCCGGTGCCACGCATAGCGACTCAGCGACGGGGGCGGCCCGCCGGTGGCGGCGGATTTCAACCACGGGCGGAACAGCAGAAACCCGGACAGCACGAAGAAGATCGGCACGCCGATCTCCAGCCGGGAGCCGACCAGGCCCCAATAACCGTGGGTGTACTTGCCGGTGGTGTAGGCCGCGTGGGTGCCGACGACGAGCAGGGCCGCCACGGCCCGGATTCCGGTCAGCGACGCCACCCGGTCGACGTGGGCGGTCTGTTCGAGTCCGCCCTGGGCGTCCTGTTCTTCCGACAGGGTCATCCCGGGTATTTCCTGCGGGGCTTCTGTCCGTCACGGCCGCGGGGCTTGGTCGCCGACCGGTCCGGTTGAAGGTTGATCAGCACCCCCGAAATGCGCGTGTGCTCAAGTTTTTTCAGCGTCGACTTGGGCAGCTTGGCCGGCAGCTCCACCAAGGAGAAGTCCGGGCCGATGGCGATGTGGCCGAAATCGCTGCGATGCAGGCCGCCTTCGTTGGCGATGGCGCCGACGATCGCGCCAGGGCCGATCTTGTGCCGCTTGCCCACCGCGATCCGATAGGTGGCGAACGACCGGTCCTGCCTGGGCCTTTCGGGACGCTCGCGGCGTTCGGTGTGCCGCTCGCGCCGCTCGCGTGGCGGCTCGGGCGCCATCAGGAACTCCTCGCCGTCGCGGGCCTGCAGCGCCAGCGCCGCCGCTATGTCGGCCAGCGGGACGTCGTGCTCGCGTTCGTAGTCCTCGACCAGCTTGCGGAAGAGGTCGATGCCAGGACGGCCCAGCGCGTCGGTGATGGAGTCGGCGAACTTCGCCACCCGCTGGGCGTTGACGTCCTCGACGGTGGGCAGCTCCGACTCGGTAAGCGTTTGCCGCGTTGCCTTTTCGATCGCCTTGAGCAGGTGGCGCTCCCGCGGCGATACGAAGAGCAGTGCGGTTCCCGACCGCCCGGCCCGGCCGGTGCGGCCGATGCGATGCACGTAGGACTCGGTGTCGTGCGGGATGTCGTAGTTGAGCACGTGCGAGATGCGCTCCACGTCGAGCCCGCGGGCGGCCACGTCGGTGGCGACCAGGATGTCGATGCCGCCGTCCTTCAGCGCGGCGACAGTCCGCTCCCGCTGGCCCTGTGGGATGTCGCCGTTGATGGCGGCCGCGGAAAACCCTCGGGCCCTAAGCTTTTCCGCGACTTCCTCGGTGGCCTGCTTGGTGCGAACGAAGACGATCATCGCCTCGAACGGCTCTACTTCCAGCACCCGGGTCAGCGCGTCCATCTTGCGCGGACCCGCGACCTGGATATAGCGCTGCGAAATGTTCTCCGCGGTAGCGGTTTTGGCCTTGGTGGTGACCTCGAGCGGATCGTGCAGGTACTTGGTGGTCAGCTTGCGGATCGCCGGTGGCATGGTCGCGGAGAACAGGGCGACCTGTTTGTACTCCGGGGTTTCGGAGAGGATCCGTTCGACGTCTTCGGCGAAGCCCATGGTGAGCATCTCGTCGGCCTCGTCGAGCACCAGGTAGTCGACCCGCGACAGGTCCAGTGTCCCCCGCTCGAGGTGGTCGATGACCCGGCCGGGGGTGCCGACGACCACCTGGGCGCCGCGCCGCAGCCCGGCGAGCTGCACGGTGTAGGACGAGCCGCCGTAGATCGGCAGCACGTTGATCTTCGGCAGATGGGCCCCGTAGCGGCTGAACGCCTCGGCCACCTGCAGCGCCAGCTCCCGCGTCGGCGCCAGCACCAGTGCCTGCGTCGCGGTGCTGGTGACGTCGATCCTGGACAGGATCGGGATGGCGAACGCCGCCGTCTTGCCGGTGCCGGTCTGCGCCAGCCCGACGACGTCCGAGCCCGCCATCAGCGCCGGGATCGTCGCGGCCTGAATGCCGGTGGGTGACTCGTAGCCGACGTCGGCGATCGCCCGCAAGACGGAGGGATGGATCTGCAGGTCGGCAAACGTAGTCGAGGCAGCCTCAGGCGAGCCGTCCGGGTGGGTCATCGTCCATGGAGTCTAGTGGCCGTGGCCAGATCGTCAGACTTCAGCGCTGCGGTCCCGTGATCATGAGCACAGCCGCGCTGGGCCCGGCCACGCCTGTCACACCCGAACGCGCGATGACGGTACGGTGCCCGATGTGTGGTCGCTACCCCGCCGTACCGAGCCACTGACCGGCTCGGCCGCTGTCGCGTTGATCGCCATCACCTTGACCGGCTGTGGTTCGGGAGACTCCACGGTCGCCAAGACGCCGCAGGCCGCGACGACGACCGAGACCCCGTCCATCACGGCCCCGGCCCAGCCGTCCGGCGCCGCCGCGCCGCCCGGCGGCAGCGCCCCGCCCGCCGACCCGTGCGCGGTCAACCTCGCCTCACCCACCATCGCCAAGGTGGTCTCCGAGCTGCCGCGCGACCCGCGCAGCCAGCAACCCTGGAACCCGGAGCCACTGGCCGGCAACTACAACCAGTGCGCCCAGCTGTCGGCGGTGATCATCAAGGCCAACACCAACGCCGTCAATCCCACCACCCGGGCGGTCCTGTTCCATCTCGGGCAATTCATCCCGCAAGGGGTGCCCGACACCTACGGGTTCAACGGCGTCGACCCGGCGCAGACCACCGGCGACACGGTCGCGCTGACCTACCCCAGCGGCATCAACGGCTTGAACACCGATGTGCGGTTCCACTGGAACGGCAACGGAGTGGAGCTGATCGGCAACGCCCCGGGGCACTAGGCGGAGCCGCCTTTTAGTCGGTCCCCTCACCTACAGTTGCTGCTGTGTTCGTCACCGGCGACAGCATCGTCTACAGCGCCTCGGACCTCGCGGCCGCCGCCCGCTGCGAGTACGCGTTGTTGCGGGATTTCGACGCGCGGCTCGGCTGGGCGCCGGCCGCCACCGTCGAGGACGACCTCCTCGCCCGGACCGCCACCCTCGGGACGGAACACGAGCGGCGCGAACTGGACCGGCTGCGCGACGAGTTCGGCGATGGCGTCGCGGTCATCGGCCGCCCGGCCTACACGCCCGCGGGCCTCGCGGCGGCGGCCGAGGCGACGCGACGCGCAGTCGCCGGCGGCGCGCCCGCGGTCTATCAGGCCGCCATGTTCGACGGCCGCTTCGTCGGATTCGCCGACTTTCTGGTGCGAGAAGGGGAGCAGTACCGGGTCATCGACACCAAGCTGGCCCGCTCGGCGAAGGTCACCGCGCTGTTGCAACTCGCCGCCTACGCCGACGCGCTGGCCGCCTCGGGCGTCGGGGTGGCGCCCGAGGCGGAACTGCACCTGGGCGACGGGACGGTGGCGCGCTACCGGGTCCATGACCTGATCCCCGTTTACCGTTCGCAGCGCGCACGATTGCAGCTGCTCCTCGACGAGCACCACGCGGGTGGAGCCGCGGTCCGGTGGGACGACGAGGGCGTGGGCGCGTGTTTGCGTTGCCCGTTGTGCACGGAGCAGTTGCGTGCCACCGACGACCTGCTGCTGGTCGCCGGCATGCGAGTGACCCAGCGGGACAAGCTGATCGACGCCGGCGTCACCACGGTGTCCGAGCTGGCCCAGCACTTTGGTCCCGTGCCGGAGCTGGCGCCGGGCGCGGTCGGCAAGCTGACCGCCCAGGCGAGACTCCAAGTCCGCCAACGCGAGACCGGCACGCCGCAGTTCGAGATCGTCGACCCCCAGCCGCTGACGCTGCTGCCCGAACCGGATCCGGGCGACCTGTTCTTCGACTTCGAGGGCGACCCGCTGTGGACCGTCGACGGCAAGGAGTGGGGCCTGGAATACCTGTTCGGCGTCCTGGAGGCCGGGCCCGCCGGCGCGTTTCGGCCGTTGTGGGCGCACAACCGGGCGGAGGAACGCAAGGCCCTGACCGACTTCCTGGCGATGGTGGCCAAACGCCGCAAACGCAGGCCCAACATGCACATCTACCACTACGCCCCGTATGAGAAGACCGCGTTGCTGCGGCTCGCCGGCCGCTACGGCGTCGGCGAGGACCAAGTTGACGAGCTACTGCGCAGCGGAACGCTGGTCGACCTCTACCCCCTGGTGCGCAAGAGCATTCGAGTGGGCGCGGAGTCATTCAGCCTCAAGGCGCTGGAGCCGCTCTACATGGGGGCGCAGCTGCGCGCCGGTGACGTCACCACGGCCGCAGGCTCGATCACCTCCTACGCCCGGTACTGCGAACTGCGGGCCGACGGACGCGGCGACGACGCCGCCTCGGTGCTCAAGGAGATCGAGGACTACAACCTCTACGACTGCCGCTCCACCCAGGAACTGCGCAACTGGTTGATGCTGCGCGCCTACGAATCCGGCGTCGTGCCGATCGGCGCCCAGCCCGTCCGTGGCGGCAACACCGTCGAGGACCGCGACGCGCTGGCGGTGACGCTCGCGACATTCACCGGCGACGCCACAGCGGGTGAGCGCACCCCCGAGCAGACCGCGGTGGCGCTGCTGGCCGCGGCGCGCGGCTACCACCGGCGCGAGGACAAGCCGTTCTGGTGGGCCCACTTCGACCGATTGAACTTCCCCGTGGAGGAATGGGCGGATAACACCGACGTCTTCGTCGCGGAACACGCGTCGGTGAACGTGGACTGGAACACGCCACCCCGCGCGCGCAAGCCGCAGCGGCGGGTGCGACTGCGCGGCGAGTTGGCCCGCGGCGAGCTGCCGACCGACGTCTTTGCCCTCTACGACCCGCCGGCTCCATCGGGGATGTCCGACGATCCCGACCGGCGGGCGGCCGGGCGCGCCACGGTGATAGCCGCCGACGATCCGGCGCTGCCCACCGAAGTCACCATCGTCGAACGAGTGGGCAACGACGGCAAGCCCTTTCATCAACTCCCGTTCGCGTTGACCCCCGGCCCTCCGATTCCGACGACCGCGCTTCGGGAGTCCATCGAGTCCACGGCCGCCGCGGTGGCGGCCGGCCTGCCAGGGCTACCCCGCAGCGCGGTCGTCGACATCCTGCTGCGCCGCGCGCCCCGCACGCGTAGCGGCTCCGCGCTGCCCCGCGGCGCCGACATCCCGGACATCGCAGCCGACATCACCGCCGCGCTGATGGACCTGGATTCGTCGTACCTGGCGGTGCACGGGCCGCCCGGCACCGGCAAGACGCACACCGCCGCGCGCGTGATCCAGCGCCTGGCCACCGACCATGGCTGGCGGATCGGCGTCGTCGCGCAATCGCATGCCACGGTGGAGAACGTGCTGGACTGTGTCATCGACGCCGGGCTGGACGCGCAGCGGGTCGCCAAGAAGCGCAACGACCACGGCGCCCCGCGCTGGCAGGAGATCGACAGCAGCGCCTACGCCGCGTTCATCGCCGAGAACGCCGGCTGCGTACTGGGCGGCACTGCATGGGATTTCGCGAACGCGACCCGGGTGCCGCCGGGCGCCCTCGACCTGCTGGTGATCGACGAGGCCGGCCAATTCTGTTTGGCCAACACCGTCGCCGTGGCGCCGGCCGCCGCCAACCTGTTGCTGCTCGGCGATCCCCAGCAGCTGCCGCAGGTCAGCCAGGGCACCCATCCCGACCCCGTCGACACCTCGGCGCTCGACTGGCTGGTCGAGGGCCAGCGCACACTGCCCGACGAGCGCGGGTATTTCCTGGACCGCTCGTACCGCATGCACCCCGCGGTGTGCGGCGCGGTGTCCGCGCTGTCCTACGAGGGCAGGCTGCACTCCCACGAGTGCACCGCCGCCCGGCGCCTCGCCGGCTACCGGCCCGGCGTGCGGACGATCACCGTTGAGCATCAAGGTAATTCGACCGAGAGCCCAGAGGAGGCCGGCGCCGTCGTTGACGAGATCGACCGCCTGCTCGGCGCGGCCTGGACCGACGAGCGCGGTACCCGGCCCCTGACCGCCGCCGATGTGTTGGTGCTGGCGCCCTACAACGCCCAGGTGGCGCTGCTGCGCCGGCGGTTGACCGCGGCGGGCCTCGACGGAATCCGGGTGGGCACCGTCGACAAGTTCCAGGGCGGGCAGGCGCCCGTGGTGTTCATCTCGATGACGGCCTCCACCGCGGACACCGTGCCACGCGGAATCTCGTTCCTGCTCAATAGGAACCGGCTCAACGTCGCCATCAGCCGCGCCCAATACGCGGCCGTCATCGTGCGCTCGGAATCGCTGACCGAATACCTGCCCGGCACGCCCTCGGGCCTGGTCGACTTGGGTGCGTTCCTGGCGCTGACCCAGACCGGCGCGGCGATCGCCTAGTTGCCGGACGAGTGGCGGCCGTAGCCGGTGGGCTCGTCGTCGGGATCGCGGCCGTGCCGCTGCCCTCGCGGCGCGCCGTTTTGCTGCCGTCCCGGCGGTGTCGCCCGAGTGCGCGGGGCGGGCGGGTAGGCCCGCGCCGACAACCCGGTGACCGGACGGAAAACCTTGGGCTCGTCGACATGAGAGCCGTTGTGGGCGAACCCGGTTGGCCGCACGGCGGGCGCCGGGCGCGGACGGGCGACCCGAGAGACCGGTGCGGGGGCGGCCTCGGGTTCACGGAGCAGGATGAATTCGACGTACTCGTCGTCGTCATAGTCGTCGTCGACCGCGTCGCCCGCGTCGGGCCGGCCACCCATGGCCGTCGGCGCGAAGCCGACCAGGAACAGCGCGGCCACTATCCCGAACAGCGCGATAAACGCGGGCAACAGGACCGACTGCGACATGGCGGCCGAGAACGGGTCGCGCAGGAACTCGGGCAGTTGCAGCGTCGCGGGCGCCTCGCCGCCGGCGCCGGGGGACGGCTGCGCGGGCATCTCGGCGCCGATCCGCGCGGTCATGAACGCGGCCATGCCGGCGCTGCCGAGCACCGCGCCGAGCTGGCGGACGGAGTTGTACACGGCCGAGCCCGCGCCGGCCAGGCTCGGCGGCAGGTTGCGCGTCGCGGTGGCGGTGAGCGGCGACCACACGAACGCCATTCCGACGCCGGTCGCGAAGAACGGCAACACCAGGCGCCAGATCGGCGTCTGCGGCGACATCTCGAACGTGAGCCAGGTCAGCGCGATCGCCAGCACCGAGAAGCCGAAACCGAGGACCGGGCGCGGATGGTAGCGGTCGACCATCCTGCCGACGAAGGGCGCAAACACACCGTTGGCGATCGCCATCGGCGCGATCAGCAGGGCCGAGCGCGTCGGCGAGAGCCCGCAGACGGCCTGCGCGTAGAACGTCAACGGCAGCATCATCGCGGTGGCGGCGAACGAGATGATGGCCACACCGACGTTGCACAGCCCGAAGTCGCGGTCGCCGAAGATCACCAGGGGGATCAGCGGCTCGTCGGTGTTCATCGACTGCCAGAACACGAACACCGTCATGAACCCGATGCCGGCGACGATCATCGCCCAGATCCAGGGTTCCCAGTGCGCGGCCTGGCCCTGGCCTACTGGCTGGTCCCCGTGCTGCCCACGCAGTCGCACCGGTTCGATGTGGTGGGCGTCGTGTTGTCCGGCGCGGGCATGTTCCTGATCGTGTTCGGCTTGCAGCAGGGCCAGGCCGCGCACTGGGAACCCTGGATCTGGGCGATGATCGTCGCCGGCATCGGGTTCATGACGGTGTTCGT
>NZ_LZJN01000053.1 GCF_001667735.1 Mycobacterium sp. E183 | reverse complement strand
CCGCAATCAGCATGGCCTCACAATACGAGCCCGGCCGCCTCCGGAACGATCCGTGACTACCTCCAGTCGAAGGGAGTCAAGCTCGAGGCGCAGAAGCCCGAGGGGCTCAAGGCGCTCGACATCACCCTGCCGGTGCCGGCCCGCTGGACCCAGGTGCCCGACCCCAACGTGCCCGACGCGTTCGCGGTGATCGCCGACCGGCAAGGCAGCAGCATCTACACCTCGAATGCACAGGTGGTGGTGTACAAGCTGGTCGGCAACTTCGACCCCCGCGAGGCGATCAGCCACGGCTACGTCGACAGCCAGAAACTCCTGGCCTGGCAACCGACCAACGCCTCGATGGCCGATTTCGGCGGCTTCCCGTCGTCGATCGTCGAAGGCACGTACCGCGACGGCGACATGCTGCTGAACACCTCCCGGCGCCATGTCATCGCCACCTCCGGGAACGACAAGTACCTGGTGTCGCTCGCCGTGACCACCGACCGTGCGGTGGCCGTCGCCGACGCGCCCGCCACCGACGCCATCGTCAACGGCTTCCGGGTGACCGTTCCCGGCGCTCCCGTTCCCGCGCCGGTCCAGACCCCGGCAGCCTCGCCGGTCGGGCTGGCCCCGGCCCCGGTCCCGGCCGCGCAGGTGCCCCCGGTCGCGCAGGTACCGGCTACCGCTCCGGTGGCGCAGGTTCCGGCGACCGCTCCGGTGGCGCAGGTTCCGGCGACCCCGCCGCTCGGGCAGGCGCCCGCCGCGGCTCCGCTGCGGCAGACATCGGCGACGGCTCCGACGGGCCTGCCGGTACAGGGACCCGTGCCCAGCCGCCAGCCCATGCCGAACCTGTTGACGCTGGTCCCCGGCCTGCCCCCACTGCCGAACTTCTCGTTTCTGCAGCACTAGGGCGGTCCCGCGGCACCGCTGGAGCCCGCTGAGCGAACCGGCGGCCGGGCTCGTATTGTGAGGCCATGCTGATTGCGGGGGTGCTGTGCTTATGCGCGGCGGTGGCTTCGGCCGGGTTCGGAACGTGGTCGCTCGCGCGCGGCCAACATGTCGATCCCACCGCGTTGGCGTTGCGATCGGTGGCCCCCGCGCAACTGGCGGCGGCGATCATGCTGGCCGCCGGCGGGGTGGTGGCGCTGGCGGCCCCGCCGCACACCGCGCTGGTGGTGGTGATCGTCTGCGTAGCCGGCGCCTTCGGAACGCTGGCCGCCGGGTCGTGGCAAAGCGCGCGCTTCGCGCTCCAGCAGGAAGCGGCGGCGCCGACGTGCACCGGTACCTGCTCCGGCTGCACGCAGTCCTGCCACTGAGCTAGCGCGGACCCCCCGGGCGTGGGGGAGTGGCGTTAGTTGCGGCTGAGGTCGATCGGATGGGTCGCCAGCAATGACAGCGGCAGCGGCTGGCGACGCAGCACCTGCCCCCACAGATCGGACCTCGCCCCAACGAGAACGTCAGATGGCAACGCCGACAAGACAATCCAGTCGTCGCGTTCAATCTCGCCTTCCAGCTGACCGATGGTCCAGCCGGAGTAGCCGGCGAAGATTCGCACCCCCTCCACCACGGGCGCAATCGTGTCGGGGTCGGCGTCGAGATCGACCATCACCACCCGGCCGGCCACGTGCCGCAGGCCGGCCACACCCTGGGGGTCGGCACCGACCCGCAGCGTCGCCAGGCAGAGGGCCGCGTCGCGCTTCACCGGGCCGCCGATGAACATCGTTTTCGGCTTGGCGGCCAATTTGGTCCACTGCGGCAGCACGTTGTACACCGCCGTTTCGCTGGCGCGGTTGAGCACTACTCCCAGGGTGCCGCCGTCGTTGTGCTCGACGATGTAGATGACGCTGCGCCGGAACGTCGGCTCGAAAAGATCGGTGTTGGCAAGCAACAAGGTCCCCGCCCGCACCCGCTGCGCGGCCGGCGCGACATAGTCCTCTGGATCCTCGGGCGGCGGCACCACACCATCATCGCATCCAGCACTTGCCGCCCGGGGGAATCAAGCGCGGGACGCAAATATTTGTACTGTTGGTAAGTCAGCTCGGGCCGTGACGAGCTTGCTAGACCCTAATCGTGGAAGTCGGTTTTGTGATCCAATCCCGGATGCACTCAAGCGCACCCGCCGAAATCTGGCGGTCGGTGCGCGGTTTGCCGGACTTCTGGCGGTTGCTGCAAGTGCGCATGGCGAGTCAATTCGGCGATGGGCTGTTTCAGGCGGGTCTGGCCGGCGCGTTGTTGTTCAATCCCGACCGAGCCGCCGATCCCATGGCGATCGCGCGGGCGTTCACGGTGCTGTTCCTGCCCTACTCGTTGTTGGGTCCGTTCGCCGGCGCGCTGATGGACCGTTGGGACCGGCGGCTGGTGATCGTCGGCGCCAACGCCGGCCGCCTCGTCCTCATCGCCGCGATCGGCACGATCCTGGCGGTCAGAGCAGGCGACCTGCCGCTGCTGTTGGGCGCGTTGTTTGCCAACGGCTTGGCCCGATTCGTCGGCTCCGGGCTGTCGGCTTCCCTGCCGCACGTCGTGCCGCGCGAACAGGTGGTGACGATGAACGCCGTGGCCAACGCGTCGGGGGCGATCGCCGCCTTCATCGGCGCGAACTTCATGCTCGTGCCCCGGTTCGTGTTCGGCGCCGGGGACAAAGGCGCCTCGGCGATCATCTTTCTCACCGGCGTCCCCGTCGCGACCGCCTTGCTCCTGACCTTGCGATTCGGCGCCCGCGTGCTGGGCCCGGACGACACCAAGAGGGCAATCCACGGACCGGTTTTCTACGCAGTGATCACTGGCTGGTTGCACGGCGCGCGCACGGTGGCGCAGCGGCCCACGGTGGCCGCCACCCTGTCCGGATTGGCCGCCCACCGCATGGTGATCGGCATCAATTCGCTGCTGGTCTTGCTGCTGGTCCACCACATGAGAGACCCGCAGGCCGGGGGATTGGGCACCGCGCTGGTGTTTTTCGGTGCCGCCGGCCTCGGGGCGTTCCTGGCCAACGTGCTCACTCCGCCGGCGGTCCGGCGCTGGGGCCGCTACGCGACGGTGAACGGTGCGCTTGCGGCGTCGGCGGGCATCGAGGTGGCGGGAGCGGGATTACTGCTGCCGGTGATGGCGGTGTGCGGGTTCTTTCTCGGTGTGACCGGGCAGGTGGTCAAACTGTGCGCCGACTCTGCGATGCAGATGGACGTCGATGACGCCCTGCGTGGACACGTCTTCGCGGTGCAGGACGCGCTGTTCTGGGTCGCGTTCATCGCCTCCATCACGGTGGCCGCGGCGCTGATTCCCGCCGACGGGCATGCGCCCGCATTCGCCTTGTTCGGCTCGGGGCTCTACCTGGCCGGGCTGGCCATGCACAGTTTCCTGGGCCGGCGCGGCGATCAGGCGAATAATCGTTCCCCGGCGGGGGCGACCGACGAGCGGAGGCAATGATGGCGGGTCCCGAATCGATCGTGGCCGACCTTCGCGCCGAGAGCCACGACCTCGATGCCCTGGTCGCGCCGCTGCCGGCCGACCGCTGGGCCGACCCGACGCCCGCGCCGGGATGGTCGATCGCCCACCAGGTCGGCCACCTGTTGTGGACCGACCGGGTCGCGCTGACCTCGGTCACCGACGAGGCGGGGTTCGCCGACGCGCTCCGGGCCGCGGCCGCCGACCCGACGGGCTTCGTCGACGCGGGCGCCGAGGAATTGGCAGCTCTACCGCCGGCCGAACTGCTCGCCGACTGGCGGGCCACCCGGGGCCGGCTGCATGAGGAGCTCCTGACGGTTCCCGCCGGACGCAAACTTCCCTGGTTCGGGCCGCCGATGAGCGCGGCCTCGATGGCTACCGCTCGGCTGATGGAGACGTGGGCTCACGGACTGGACGTTGCCGATGCGCTGGGGATCAAGCGGGCCGCGACCGATCGGTTGCGGTCGATTGCTCACCTGGGGGTGCGCACCCGCGACTACGCCTTCTCCGTCAACAATCTGCCCGCCCCGGCCGAGCCCTTCCTGGTCGAACTGCGCGGACCCGGTGGGGACACCTGGACCTGGGGGCCGCCTGACGCGACGCAGCGGGTCACCGGTTCGGCGGAAGACTTCTGCTTCTTGGTCACCCAGCGGCGCCCGCTCAGCGCCCTCGACATCACTGCCGACGGGCCCGACGCCCAGCGTTGGCTGGAGATCGCGCAAGCCTTCGCGGGCCCGCCCGGCGCCGGTCGATGAGCGCGGCTACGCGCGAAGAGAGCCGGCGCCCATCCCAACCAAGCGCCGGTCGATGAGCGCGGCTACGCGCGAAGAGAGCCGGCGCCCATCCCAGCCAAGCGCCGGTCGATGAGCGCGGCTAGTGCAGCGGGCCGCCGTAACTCGCCCGGTTCTCGGCCTCGGCCTCTTCGCGCAGCGCCGAGATAGCAAGGTTCAGCCGGTCCGCCAGCTCACCGTGCGCATAGCCCGTCATCACGCCCGGGTGCAGAGTCAGCTTGAGCAGCCGGCCATCAGAGTTGGCCACCGCATAGATATCACCGAGATCGACGCTGTAGGTGACCGCCTCAGCCTGGGCCACGAGGGCTTCCCACTTGTCGGCCGCGGCGCTCAATTCGCGGAGAACTGATTCGACGAGATCCTTGTCGCTGAGATTCGCGCGACCGCCCGAATCCGACACGATCACAGTATGTCGACCCCTCCAACCAGCGTCAATTCAAACTCGCAGGCCACGAAAGCGCGTCGCGTCGGAGCTACGCGCCCGGTACCTGGGCGACGAGTTTCCGATACCAGGAGAGGTGGTAGTTCGCCGAAACCGGGTCTCCACTCGCGAGGCCTTCGGTTGCGGCCATCAGCAAACACTTCAGCAGGAGTGCCGGGTTCACGGCCGGATACTGGACCAGGAGCTGATAGCGCGCCGTATCGAGGTGCACCCGCAGCACGTCGACCTCCTGGTCGATGATGACGGCTTCGGCCGCAGCAGCATCCGCGAGCCTCTGCACAATGCGGGGGAGTCCGTCGAACCGGCGGGTGGTCTCGCTCAGCACTCTGCCCAGGTCCTCGATCGCGGGCAGCTCCCGCGGCTCGACCGACGACTTCGTCGTCGCGAAGTCCGCCGAGCGGCGCAGCGAATCACCGGGAGCGTAGGTCACGACGCGCGCAGCGTCGCCGATCAACGCGGCGACCCTGCCGGTGCGACGCTCGGGCCCCAACAGCCGCACGCCGGCCGGAAGGTTGATGCCCGCCGGTATCCAGCCGTGGGCCAGATCGGTTACCAGAACGGTCGCGCCGTCCGGAAGGTCGCCCACCGCCCAATTCAGCCGCGGCTCTTGGCGGACCACGAACTCAAGCAGTCGATTCAGCCGCTCTGCATCGAAACCCGTTGTAGTGAAACTTTTTTCGCGAGATAGGTGGGTGGGCTCCGGTTCATCCCGCGCAGCGACGGGTTCGTCGACGATAGCGTGATGGCGACCGCTGTCCGTCGGCTCGTCGACGACAGGGTGGGACTCGGTGATCGCCGGGATAACCTGGGTCTCCTCCATCGAAGCCGCCGGTGCGGCGTCGGCGGGCTCCGCCTCCTCAGCCGGCAGCGCCTCCGGGCCCGGCGCCGCCTCCTCGTCGACATGGTGGCGGCCGTTGGAAACCGGCTCCCACTCGGCCGCCGGGGTCGCGACCGGCGGCTCGACGACCGGACCGACCTCGGTCAACGCGGGAATGACCTGCGTCTCCTCCGTCGAGGCGAACGCTGATTCGTCCTCATCGAACGCTGATTCGTCCTTCTCGAAATGGGGGCGAACCGGCTCATCGAGCAAGGGTGGGCGCTCCCAGTCCGCCGCAGGCACGCTCTCGACCGGCTGGTCAGCGACCTGCTCGACTTCGGTGATCGCGGGAATGATCTGCGTCTCCTCGATCGCGGTCACCGCGGCGTCGGTGTCCACCGCCGAATCCGGTTCATCCCGCTCCGGCGCCGGCTCCTGCACCTCCACCTGGCGACGACCGTCGGCGACGGGCTCCCGGCCGGGCTCTGCGCGATCGGCCGGCGCTTCGACGATGTGCTTCACGTCAGTCACGCTCGGAATGACCTGCGTTTCGTCCATATCCGGCGTTTTCGGGGTGGTGGCAACCTCCGCAGCGACCTCTTGTGCAGTGGTTTCCGGTTGCGGCCCCGGCTCGACCGCACCGGGGTCCGGCACCATGGGAGCCGGCTTGTCGACCTGCCAGCGCGGCCTACTCGTCGTCCTGGTGGGCGCTTCGGAAGGTCTGGCGCCGCTGACCGCGGGAAGGATTCGGGTCTGCGTCATGTCCGGTGGCGACGGTTCGGCGAGCTGCCTGCGGGGATATCCGGCGCTCACTCCGCTCTTCGCCGCGTGCAGCTGGCGCATCGTCGACTCGACTCGCCGCACGGCGCGGCCGCGCGCTTCATCGATCACGCGGGCTTCTTCCGCCTGGCGGGACAGGTCGGCCAAGCCCGCGCGCTTGATCATCTTCAGCTGCTCGTTCGCGCTTTCGGCGATCCGCTGCAGGTCGGCTTTGAGATACTCTGCGAGCGTGGCGTTTTCGGCCGTCACCGTCGACAGTTCGGCAGGCCAAAGTCCACCGATCACCCATGGGGTGCAATCGATGGGAGAGCTGAAAGCCGGCATCGCCAGTGATTCCCGGGTAGCTCTCCGGAGGCGCTGGCGCGCCGTCATCCGACCGAAGATCGCCACCGGTTAAGGGTACCGGTATTTGATGGATCGCTTATTCGGTGAGTGAATTGTGCAGGTGTGAGGGCCTGGGTAGCGTGGGGACATGGCTGAATCTGCGCTGCAGCAGCAACTCGATGAAGTGCGTGCCTTGCTTGCCCGTGCGCGAGAGTTGTTCGGCCCCAACCCTGTAGAGCCGCCCACCGATATCGCTCCAGATCCCGAGGCGGCCAAGACATGGCTGTTGTAAGCCCTGCGAACCGGCTAGATGGCCCTGTTGCGGCGACGCAGTTTGTGTGCCAGTAGCTTCTCGATCGCCGCGTCGAGGTCTCGCGGGGTCGGAACCTCGGCCGAGGGCGTGTGTCCGGCCGCCACGATCTCGTCGCGGATTTCCAGCAATGCCTTGAGGCAAGAGACGTCGGCGGTCAGCAGAATGCCTCGTGCCAGCGTCTCGGCGTCGGTCTCCATCGCCTCTTCGCTCAGCGCAACGCTGTGCATATAGCCGCCGCGACAAGAGCGGACGAGGATGTGCCCACTCGGATGAACGGTGTCAAAAGCGGGATTCGCGTCCGTCATCGACCGCGGTCAGCGATGCCGCCGAGGTTGCGAGCCGCATCCTGCTCGTGCTGTTCCCAGATCGCCGCCGAGGCCGTCAGTTTGTCCGCCAGGTCGGCGTGGTCCGCGGCCTGTTGCTCGTAGCACTGGCGCCTGAGCTCGAGCAGTTCCCGTCCGGCGTCGCGAAGTTCACCGAAGATCGGCCCGAGCGAATCCAGGCTTTCCTGGATCGCCTCGTGCGACGAAGGAACCGTCCGCAGGTAATCGGAGGTTTCCTGGTGGCGCGCGGCGGCTTGACGCAAGTGCGCGGGTACCACATGGATCGAATCTGCCATCCGCTGTCTCCTGTTCCCGGCCGCCGGCGAAAACCGGCGAGATCACTATTGTCAGGTGGTCGACGAAGCCGCCGGCCGCGTGGGTGTGGGTGTATCGGGTCTCGTCGGCGGGGTCACGGCTGCGGCCGGCGCCGGCGGATGCTCCCAGCCTAGAAAGCTTGGCCCGGTCACGGTGGCGATGTCTTGAATTTGGCCGTCGAGAAGGGCCTTACCTGGACCGAGGGCAAGAGCATGCCGGTCGATGAAGATCCCGATATCCGCCGGGCTCACCCGCGTCGGCTCGATCGGGTTGGTGACCGCGGAGCCCGGGGGCGGAATCGTTATTCCCTGCTGTTGGAACGCATCTGGTATCGCCACTCCGCCGACCGCGGCTTTGATCGCCGCTGCCAATTGGGGGCTCGCGGCCGTCACCGACTCGCCGTCGGGCAGGGTCACCGTGGTGGGACCGGCCGCCGCCGGTTCATTCTCGGCCGCGGCCGCCTCCCGACCACCGTCGTCGTGCTGGTCGCCCGGTTCGTCTGATCCGGACTCGGTCTTCGGATCCGGCCGCTCGGAGGGGTCCACCGGGCCTTCGTCGTCGAGGCCTCGCAGCATCGGGTCCGTTCTCTCCTCACCGCCCAGCGCGGGAAGTGGCAGTCCGGTCGGTGTCGCGCCGAAGCTCGGCAGGCCTGGAGCGACGCTGGGCATCGGCGGCGGCACGGGAGCGATGGGCGCCGTCGGGGCGGTCCCGGCCTCCGGGGTACCCGTGCCCGATAGGTCATCGGTCGCCAGACCCGGGTCGTCGGCCAGCAACGAGTCCAGCAGCGGATCCCAGTCCGAGTCCCCTGTCGACGCTGCGGTTTCCGCATCGGTGCCAACCGCGCGGTCCGACGCACGCTCGTCGGGACTCTTGGATGCGTCGTACAGCGACGTCCATGCGGCCATCAGTGCCGACTTCGACGTGTCGTCGAGGCGAGCGTTGAGGACCACCGAGCGAATGTCACGGAGCTTGCCGATCAGGAAGCGCTGGAAGTCGCGTGCGCCTGCCGGGGTGTCGAGGTCCGATCGCATTCGGACCGCGGCTTCCGTGTCTTGCTGCAACCTCGTCAGCGCCTCGCTGCCATCGACGGCATTGAGATGGGCGTTCAGGATAGCCGTGATCACTTGCATGTCCAGCTGAGAGCTGGCCGAATTCTGGTGGGCGAGGGCTGCTTCGGCGTGCGCGATGGCTTCGGCCGCCTCACCCCTCTCTCGATCCGGCGGAGCCGCGAGTTGTTGGCGGATCTTCCCCGCGATCGCCTGGAGTTGTTCGGGACGTGTCGTCGGGGTGATCACGGCGGCCAGCTCACCGGGCGACAGGCCCGCCTGCCACGCGTTCGGGTCACCGGTGCGGTCTCGGACATCTTTCACCGCCGCGAGAAGCTCCTCATGCGCCGACATCAGCTACCCGACCACGGTTGCAGTCACGCGAAATGCGTGCGGGATGCGTTGCGACCTCTCCATGCCCGACGACCGTACCCAGGCGTTCGGACGTCGACAATTCACCGTGCCGTGCGGTTGTGGACGACACTGCGACCGTGCCTGCTAGCCGCCGCCGGCGCTGTACTGGTCCCGAAGCGCTTCCAGCACAGCCTTTTTCGCTCGACTGAGTTCGCGCGCGTCCTCGACGACGGAGGTGATCTCGCGGTGTTTGGCCAGCAAAAAGCGCTGAAACTCGCGCGCGCCCATCGGGGTATCGACGGCGAGGCTCGCCTGGTGCGCGGTGGCGTGGTCGAGCTGCTCGGCGATGGCATCCAGTCGACGGGCGCCTTCGCGCATCGCGGCGTGCGCACTAGAGAGCACTTCTCCCAGCACGCGGTCGGCGTCGGCTACCGTGCCGTGCTGGCCGGCGAGCGCCGACTGGCGCGCCTGTATCGCGGCGACCGAAGGTCCGCTTTGTTCCGTCATCGGCTCACCCTGTTCGTCATAGCGGTCGGCGAATAGCGACGTGGGGGCCCAGCGGGCTGATCCGCACCGAGGCACCCGCGTAGGGCGCCTCGATTACCAGATCGTTTCCGATGGCCAGCTGGACGTGTCCGGCGTGCGGGAAGACGAGATCACCGGGCCGGACCTGTGAGCGGGGCACCGGCATCCCGTCGTTGATCTGCTGATAAGTGGTGCGGTCCAAGTGAATTCCCGCCTGTGCGTAGCTCCATTGGACTAGACCCGAACAATCGAACTGGTCGGGCCCCGTCGCACCCCACACGTACGGGCAACCCAGACGCGACAGGGCAGCGCGCACCGCGGTCGCCGCCCGCGCGGTCAAGCCCAATCCCGCGGCGCGCCGGCGCCATAGTTGGTAGCGCAGCGCACGTAATTCGGCGAGGCGCCGACGAGCCCGCAGCCGGGCCGACAC
Organism: Mycobacterium sp. E183; assembly: GCF_001667735.1. Taxonomy (GTDB): domain Bacteria; phylum Actinomycetota; class Actinomycetes; order Mycobacteriales; family Mycobacteriaceae; genus Mycobacterium. The sequence continues at coordinate 40,649 of NZ_LZJN01000053.1, read as the reverse complement.
GACATGGGCGTGCTGCGCCCGTAGTCGTGCCGCGCGGCGGCGCATCGCTTCGCGCTGGGCCATCGGGGTCGCCGAAATGCCGGCGGGTTCGGCGCGGGCTTCGTCGACGACGTTTCGGGTCAGCTCGCGGGCCTGGGCCCGGTCCCGGTCGGCGCCGGCGATGACACCCGCCATCGCCGCGTCGGTGGCCGCGGCGGCGCCGAGCCGTTGCCGGCTGTGTTCCGCGGCGAACCGGTAGCCGCGAGCCAATCCGTCGTTCGCCCCGGCAGCCCCGAGCAGCACCTTGCGGTAGTGCGCGGCGCCCGCGTCGAGCGGCGGCTGCCGTGTGCCGCCGGCGAACAGGTCATGGGCGCGGCTCAACAGCGCGATTTCGCTTTGATTCACTGCGGCCCCTCGCCCTGTTGGTTTCCCGATTCGACGGCGTCGACGAACGCGCGCACGCGGGGGAGCGCTCCGGGCGGGATAACCCCCCGGTTGCGGATGTCCCACATCTCGTCGAGGCCGACACCGATCAGCGTGGCGACGATGGCCTCGGGCAAGGCCGACTGCGCGCACGCCCGGTCAAACCGGGCACTCAAGCTGGTCGGCATCCGTTTCAGCAGGGCGGTCCGCGTCGCCTCGAGGGCTTGGAGGTGGTCCATCAGCCGGCCCGTGGAGTCCGCGCCGGCGTTCACCGCGACCCGCCAGGAACCGGCGGCCAGCATCTCTGCCTTCACGCACTGAGCGATCACAGACAGAATATACGTCTCATATTCGTTTGATGTTGTCGCTGGCAACCGATCGATGACCGATTTGAGCGCTTCGAGCTGAGCTTCGGCATACCCTTCCAGCACTTCGGTGTCGCTGTGACGGTCCACGACCACGGGCCCGCTGCGCCTGGCGGGTACGGCGGCAGGCGGCTGCGCGGCCATCAGGCGCGCCAGTTCCGCATCCGGATCGGCCGCCACGAGCAGGCGAGAATAGGTGCCCGGCGGCAAGCCCAGCCCGTTCTCAACCTTCTGAACTGTGCTTTTATGCGGCTTGCGGGCGCCGCGCTCCAGGAAGCTCAGCCCCATGATGCTGACACCGGTCGCGGCGGCAAGGTCGGCTAGGGACCAGTCGCGCGACTCTCGCAAAGCGCGGATGGCCGCGCCGGCCGATTCACGGCTCACCGCACGCTCCGGCCATAGGCCGGATATTACACAGCCGGTCCCGTATCGCTACGCATATACGTTTCTGTCACGTTTCTCTTGCGCGGAGCACCCGTCTGTGTATACGCTTTTGCCTACGTTTCACGTTCGACCAAGGAGACCGACATGGGACACCCGTGCGCTGCCAACCCGGAACTGTGGTTCGGCTACCCCGACGACGACGGTGGCGACGGCGCGGCGAAGGCCCGCGCGTATGAGCGGTCGGCCGTCGAGGCGCGTCTCCAGTGCCTGCGCCGCTGCCCGTTGGCGCAGCAGCGACGGTGCGCCCAACACGCCATCGCGCACCGCGAGGAGTACGGAGTCTGGGCCGGCGTCAAACTTCCCGGCGGCCAGTACCGCAAGCGCGACCAGTTGGCCCAGGCCCACGACGTCCTGCGGCGCATCGCGTCCGGAGAGATCAACTCCCGCCAGCTGCCGGAGAATGCGGCTCTGCTGGCAAATCATGAGCACGAGGCGGTTGCGGTGACCGCGGTGGTGCTGCACCTGCCCCTCGCAAAGGTGGGGCCTCGCTCGGCGGCCTGAAGCTCCGTCGTCCTCAGGGGCCGTTTGCTGGCGTAGCCAACGGGGTAGAGCTTCGGCACGACCGAGTCTGTCGACCCGAAGGCGGGATCCATGACGTTCGACCTGACCCCGACCGCAGCACAGCACGACCTGGCCCGGCGGGCCCACGAGTTCGCCGAAGACGTGATCCGGCCCGTGGCGCTCCACTACGACCAACGGCAAGAGTTCCCGTGGCCGGTCTTGGAGGAGGCGGCCCAGCGCGGCTTCTACAGCCCGCTGTTTTACCGCGATCTGATCGGCGACCCGACCGGCCTGTCGTTGCCGATGTTCATGGAGGAGCTGTTCTGGGGTTGCGCCGGGATCGGGCTGGCAATCGTGATGCCGGCGTTGGCCTTGTCGGCGATCGGCCAGGCAGCGTCACCGGAACAGATGTTGGAGTGGGCACCCGAATGCTTCGGAACCCCAGGCGATCTCAAGTTGGCGGCGCTGGCCATCTCGGAGCCCGAGGGCGGCAGCGACGTGCGGAATCTACGTACCCACGCTCGCCGCGACGGTGACGACTGGATCATCGACGGCCACAAGATGTGGATCGGCAACGGCGGAATCGCCGACGTGCACGTGGTCAACGCCGTCGTCGACGAGGAACTCGGTCATCGCGGGCAGGCGCTGTTCGTCGTGCCCGGTGGAACGCCCGGGCTCAAGCTCGTTCGTAAATTGGACAAGCTGGGCTGTCGCGCGTCCCACACCGCCGAGTTGCTGTTCGAGGGCGTCCGCGTCCCCGGCGCCAATCTGCTTGGCGGAGAAGAGAAGCTGGAGCACAAGCTCGCCAAGGCTCGCGAGGTCGTGGCGGGCGGCAAGCGGTCGGGCTCCGCCACACTGGGCACCTTCGAACAGACCCGCCCGATGGTCGCCGCGCAGGCTATCGGCATCGCGCGCGCTGCGCTGGAGTACGCGACGGCATACGCCACCGAGCGGGAGGCATTCGGCGCGCCGATCATCGACAACCAGGGCATCGCCTTCCCGCTGGCGGAGCTGGCCACCCAGATCGACGCGGCGCGGTTGCTGACCTGGCGAGCGTCGTGGATGGCCGCCAACAACGTGCCCTTCGAACGCGGGGAGGGGTCGATGTCGAAAATGGCCGCCAGCGAGGTGGCTGTCAAGGCCACCGAACGCGCCATTCAGACCATGGGCGGCTGGGGCTACATCACCGATCACCCGGTGGAGAAGTGGTATCGGGATGCCAAGCTATACACCATCTTTGAGGGCACCAGTGAGATCCAGCGTATGGTCATCGCCAATGCGCTGGGAGCCAGCGTCGGCACTCCGCCGCTGCACGTGGTGCTCGAACCGTCCGGCGGACCTTTGAACCGCGTCTTCGGTCGAGGCACTCCGCTGCGCTCCCGCGCCGCCGACACCGCGTTGTCGATGCAGGACCGGGTGCCCGAGCCCGTCATGCGGCTGGCGATGAAGGTGCTCCGACCCCCACGTAAGTAGCGAGTATGGGTACGGTCGGTGTGGACGATGAGCAACCTCGAGCCGGCGCCGATCGAAGTTGCCTGCGCTGCAGCACCGAGCGCGGGCACCGAGGTGCTGCGCCCCCGCGAGGTGCCGTTGGGCGGACCCCGGGCGATGCGCGTACGACGCTCGCTGCCGCAACGGCAGCGCTCGCTGATCGGCGCCTGGTGCTTCATCGACCATTACGGCCCGGCGTCCGCGCGCATGGACGTCCCCCCGCATCCGCACACCGGACTACAAACCGTCAGCTGGTTGTTCAGTGGGGAAGTGGAGCACAACGACAGCGCTGGCGTGTACGCGGCTGTACGTCCCGGCGAGTTGAATCTCATGACCGCCGGTGCCGGTATCTGCCACTCGGAGGTATCGGTTTCGTCGGCGGCGGCCTTGCACGGTGTCCAGCTCTGGGTGGCGCTGCCCGATTCCGATCGCGACACCGACCGGGGCTTCGATCACTATGCCCCCAAACCCGTACCGCTCCGGGGCGGGACGGCTCGCGTGTTCCTCGGGGACCTCGCAGGCAGCCGAAGCCCGGTGCCCACCTTCACTCCCTTGCTGGGAGCCCAGCTCGATCTCGACGCCGGAACTCACCTGGACCTCGACGTCGATCCGGCTTTCGAGCATGGCGTGCTCTGCGATTCGGGTGCGGTCCAAGTGGAGGAAGCCGCTCTGACTGTCGCCGAACTGGCCTACCTCAGACCCGGCCGCTCGTCGTTGCGGCTTGGCAACGAGGGGGAGCGGCCCGCGCGGGTATTACTGCTCGGCGGGACACCGTTCGCCGAAGAACTGGTGATGTGGTGGAACTTCGTGGGACGAAGCCACGACGAGATCGTGGCTTACCGCCAACTGTGGGAGGCCGGCGACGAACGCTTTGGCGCCGTCAACGGCTACCGGGGTTCGCTCATCCGACTGCCCGCCCCGCCGCTGCCGACCACCCGGCTGCGGCCTCGACCGATACCGCAACGAAAGGAAGACACAAATGGCCACCGATAAGACCGGGGCAGAGACGACCGTCAGCCTCGAGGAGGGGCGATACACCATTGCCGTGGAAGGCAAGCAGGTCGGCCTCGCCGACTTCGCCGACCGCGGCGACCAGCGCGTCTTCTACCACACCGAAATCGACCCGGCGTATGGCGGACGCGGCCTGGCAACCATCCTCGTCGAAGAGGCGCTCAACGAGGCGCGCGGCGAGGGCAAGCGCATAGTTCCCGTGTGCTCGATGATCGGCACCGTGCTCAAGAAGCACCCCGAGTACGACGACATCACCGACGCCGTGACGCCGGATATTTTGCGGTGGGTGAATTCTTAGTCTGGTCGCGACGCAATGACGTAGCAGGTTCGGAGAATAGCAGTGCAGATGCGCTCCTGGTGGCAGTCCGCTCGTCAGCCCGCGCCGGATCGCTTAAGTAAGCCCTTGCTGCTCTCGCCAGCTTGACCAATACCTTTCCGCATTCGCACGACACAGCGCACACAGCCCGTCACATGTGGCTTTCAGTGTCGAATCGTCTGAGAAGAGTCTTTCGACGGCGTCGAGATTCTCACGCATCCAGATTGCTTCATCCGAAGCAGGCAAATATCGAATTACTGGATCGTTGTCAATATATTGTTTGATCAGCGAAGGCCAGAACCAGTTCTCTGGATCCATGAGTTTTGTTGGCGCGACCACGATTTCTATTTGGTCCCGTTCGTTGATGAGCTGAAATGTTGATGCTGGCCCGACTATCGTCAAAGAAGCACTGGGCGCCTGCTTCGCCACGTCTGAATCAGCGACCCGGTAGCGCGGGTCTAAGTACAGGAAATCGAAGTACTCCAGAAGAAATTCGAAAAGGGCCTTCATCGAAGGTGCCCCAATCGGACGATTCGAGTCAAGCACGCTCGACACGTTACTCGGCGCCCTTCATGATGTTAGCTACATCTCCTCAACTGACTGTTTCCGAAATCACTGACTACGGTTGCGCGCCGTGACATCGAGATCGCCTTCCCATCTCTTGACGCTGGCAGGGCAATGCCCTGGGCTATGCGGACGATTCTTACATCTCAGCCGGCATCTTAGATCTGAGTTTTCTACAGATACGCAGCTACCGAGACTCGGCCTAGATCGTGTCCGGTTTCGGCCATCCCCACTTCTTCGACGAATTGGACCGGCGTAGCGAGATCAACTCGTCAGCTGTGCGCTCAGCAGTGGGCGGATCGGCGAAAAGCTGCTCTACGCGTTTCAGATTTACCGACAGCCAATTGGCTTGATCGACGGGTGATGCGGCGCCAGTGTCGTCCCCGCCTTCAAGGTACTGACGAATTAAGGAAGCCGCGAACCAATTGTCGCCACCTCCCTGCAGCATGGGCACCGCCGCGAAGTAGATCTGTCCACGATCATTCACGACATCCCACCTGAGCAACTCACCGGTGAACGTAATCGACGCATCGATGTCAGCGAGGCCCCGGGTGTTGGAATTTGTGATTCGGTATTCAGGGTTGAGGTATAAGAATCCCGCGTGTTGCATAATGAACTCTAAAAGCGCCTTCATCATGGGCCTCCGGCCTTGGGGGGTACTAGTGTTGAACCGTCGATTGCTTCGTATCCGTGAGCTCGCAGATAACTGAGCTCGGCGGCAGTGTAAGTATCGTCGAGAACCTGATCGATTGGCACTGACAGCTTGATCGTATCTCGATTAGCAATTGCAATGTCGAGCACATGTTGGTTGGCGGCAAATCGCTCAACGGGCGTGGCAGCGTCCCATGCATCCCCAATGTCGAAGTAGCTGGCGCCACGTTGTTGCGCGAGCTCGATATAGGAGGGGCCGCCCAAAGGATTCCTGTACGGCCCAAGGACCGTTTCGCCGCTCCCGGTCAGGTGTTGCTCAGACAGCGCCCGCAACTCCGGCGTCATGTAGTCGAGGGGGTTGTGGAGGGTGAACTCCGGGTGGGCTGGGTCGATCACGACCGGTGGGGGCCCTTCGGGTTCCACCGGCACATGCGGTCCCGCCGGAGGTCCGGCATCGGGCGGAAGCTCACCTCCGCCACCACCCCCCGGGTGCGGCGTGTGCTCCACCACGGGCGCGGGACCGGGGTGGGTGCCCGGCACCGGTTCCCCGCTCACGCCGGAAGTTGGCGAGCCATGCGGGCTCAGGTCCTCTTCGGCACTTGCCGCGCGCTCCTCCGCACCGACCAATGCGCGAGGAAAAACATTTTCGCCGGTCACGCCCTCAATCGCTTCGCGAGTGAAAAGCGTCTTCAGCCCCTGCCAGGCCACCTGACCGCCCGCCTTCAGCACAGCGCCGCCGCCGACCGCGGTGGTGATCGCGCTCCACAACGGCTCAGGGGTGGCTACCACCTTCCCGGGATCCAGCGTGCGCATGCCGGTCAACTTGCCACCGCTGAAGGCGTAGGACGTGCCCATGGCCTGATCGAAGAACTCACCCGTGCCGTCCTTGAGTTGCCCGTAGACCTGCACCGGCTGTCCATCCACGGTGTGGGTGAACATGAAATGACCGTCGGGAGCGATCGTGATCGACGCGGGGTCGACGTCCCTGTAGTCGGGGATCTTGCCCAGGTCGTCGAGCGCGTGAGCGAGGTCCTCCCTGAGCTTGGGCAGCCTCCCGCTCGCGGCCTCGCCCTCGGGCGACCCCGGGCCGTGCGTATAGAGGTCGGCCATCGCCTTGTTCAGGGCATCCTGCGCGGCACGCACCTTGCCCATTTGATCCACCACCGCCTGGTCGGTGCTCCGGCGCAGGTCGGCCAGCGCCTGCAGCTGGGCCTCAGTTGGCTTCGGTGAGCCGTCGGCGTCGAGATCGTGAAGGCGAGCCGGATCATAGCCCTCGATTCGTAGGTTGGTCAGTGAGTTCCGCAAGCCATCGGAGTAGCCATTCCGTATCGAATTGAGCTGTGCCAGTGCGGCTTTGGTGTCATCGATGGCATCCCTCTCGCAATTGCGGATGAGGGCATCGAGGGTGTGCCGGTCCTCCGCGCTCAGGTTGCCGGATCGTTCCATTGCGACGGCCTGCCCGATCAAGTCGTCGAGTGTTTGCAACTGGTTCTCGAGGGTCGCGATCTGTCCCGCCGCGGCCTTCTGCGCCTCGGCTAAGGAGGCCGCGATACTTTCCAGGTCGACGCCGATCTTGGGCAGCTGAAGCGACTGGGCACCAAGCGACTGCGTCACCCGTTGCACATCGGCGGAGTCGGTGATCGGATTGCCGCCGCCGCCCTGGCGATTCCATGCGGCGTCGAAGCGGTTGCGCGCTTGCTCGAAGGCGTGCTGGGCCTCGTCGGTGCATCGGCCCGCTCGGTGGAAGGCCTCGGCGAGCGAGGAGATCTCCCCGGGCCTGCCGGCTTGCAAGCTTCGGTTGATTGCCCACGGATCACCGCCGGCCTCGGCGATCAGCGCCGCAATGCTTATGTAGCGCAGCTGCATCGCATCACCCGTAGCTGCGCAGCGCCACACGCCGCGACGACCATTGCCACCCCTCCTGAGCTGGCAATTACGCTACTAACGCGATAGCAGACGTCAATTCACTGCCGCGGCCAAGCGCGCAGGGCTCGGCACAACATGGCGGAAAACACGAAGGCCACGAACTCCTCGAGTCCGTGACCTCAGCGCATCGGTTCGGAGAACCGCTCAAATGTGGGCGAAGGGGGACTTGAACCCCCACGTCCCGAAGGACACTGGCACCTGAAGCCAGCGCGTCTGCCATTCCGCCACTCGCCCGGAAAAACAACCGATGGACCATACCACTCTAATGGCCGCGTCCCCCAACCCGCCTGGTCGGGCCCGGACGCCGTGGGGCGCTGGGAGACAACGCGTCTGAGCAGGGCCGACCAAGTTCTCAGAGTTTCGACGGTGCCGCGCCGTCGCGCTGTCCCGATAACATGCTGGGGTGAGGGACACGCGCCGAATCGTTTGCCGCGCGCCAGCGGCATGCTGCGGCAAGTGCATGCGAACGGCGGAGCATGAGTAGCCAACGAGGGTTGGCCGCGCGGATCGAGCGCAAGCTCGAGGCCACCGTCGACAACGCGTTCGCCCGCGTCTTCGGCGGATCGATCGTTCCGCAGGAAGTCGAGGCGCTCCTGCGCCGCGAAGCCCGCGACGGCGTCCAGAAACTCCACGGCAATCGGCTTTTGGCCCCCAACGAATACATCATTACCCTCGGTAGGCACGACTTCGAGAAGGTGGGCGCCGACCCTGATCTCACGTCGGGTGCTTTCGGTAGGTACTTGGTCGACTACATCCATGAACAGGGGTGGGAAACGTATGGTGATGTGGTCGTCCGGTTCGAGCGGTCGTCGGATTTGCGTACCGGGCAGTACCGCGCCCGCGGTGCTGTCAATCCCGATGTGCAGCCCCGCCCGACGGTCCACGATCCCGTCCCGCCACAATCAAATAGTGCGTTCGGCGCAGAACGAGGAGTAGCACCAATGACTGACGATTCGAGCTACCGCCCTCCGGGGCCGGGGCGGCCTGGCGACGAGTACTACGACGAGCGCTACGCGCGCCCGCAGGACGACGCGCGCGCCGGTGACCAGCCGCAGGGCGGCCCTGACCCGCGCGCGGGGTACCCGCCCGAGCAGGGCGGCTACCCGCCGCAGCAGGGCTACCCGCCGCCACGCCACCCCGAGCAGGGCGGCTATCCGGAGCAGGGCGGCTACCAAGGTCAGGGCGGCTACCCCGATCAGCGCGGCTACCAAGGCCCCGGCGGCGGCTATCCCGACCAGCGCGGCTACCAAGATCAAGGGGGCTACCCCGACCAGCGCGGCTACCAAGGCCCCGGCGGCGGCTATCCCGACCAAGCTCAGGGCGGGCCCCCACCGCAGTATGAGCAGCGTCCTCCCGCGCCCACGGGATACGGCGGCCAAGGCTACGACCAGGGCTACCGTCAGGGCGGCGGCTACGCCCCGCCGCCCGGGGGAGGCCAGCAGGGTTATGGCGGCTACGGCGATTACGGCCGCGGGCCGGCCCGCCAAGACGAGGGCTACGCTCCGCCCGAGCAGCGGCAGGCCTATCCGGAGCAGGGCGCCGGCTATGAGCAAGGCGCCGGCTATGAGCAAGGCGGCGGCTACGAGCAGGGCTACCAACAGGGCGGCGGCTACGGCCGGCAGGAGTACGGGGCCGGCGACTACACGCAGTATGCCGAGAACGTGCCGGCCGGGGGATACCCCGGTCAGGCCGGCGGATACCCCGAGACCGCCCACCGCGACTACGAGTACGGCCAGCAAGCCGAGTACGCCCAGCCGAGCGAGTACGGCCAGCCCGCCGACTACGGGCAGCCGGCGGACTACGGCCAGCAGGCCGGCGGTTACGGCGCTTACGGCGCCGGCGGTTACGGCGCGGCCGGAACGACGGTCACCCTGCAGCTCGACGACGGCAGCGGCCGCACCTACCAGCTGCGTGAGGGTTCCAACATCGTGGGCCGTGGACAAGACGCGCAGTTCCGGTTGCCCGACACCGGCGTCTCCCGGCGTCACCTCGAGATCCGCTGGGACGGGCAGGTGGCGCTCCTGTCGGACTTGAACTCCACCAACGGCACCACCGTCAACAACGCGCCGGTTCAGGAATGGCAGTTGGCGGACGGCGACGTGATCCGCCTGGGTCATTCGGAGATCATCGTCCGGATCCACTAAACCCGCTGGGCTCAACGCTGCCGTGCTTCGCCCCGCGTCGACCGCCGTCCAAGTATCGTGACGTTGCCGATGTGCTCGGGGTCACGGGCGCCAGGGGGACGCTGGATTTCGGGGCCAGGACGGAAAGGACGCCAGATGCAGGGACTCGTACTGCAGCTGACGCGCGCCGGATTTCTAATGTTGTTATGGGTATTCATCTGGTCCGTGTTGCGAATTCTGCGGACCGATATCTACGCGCCCACCGGGGCCGTCATGGTGCGCCGCGGCTTGGCGCTGCGCAGCACCCTGCTGCCCTCGCGGCAACGCAGGCACGCGGCGCGCTACCTGGTGGTCACCGAGGGCGCGTTGGCGGGGGCGCGCATCACACTCAGCGGGCAGCCGGTGTTGATCGGAAGAGCTGACGACTCGACGCTCGTGCTGACCGACGATTACGCCTCGACGCGGCACGCCCGCCTATCGCAGCGCGGTTCGGAATGGTACGTCGAGGATCTAGGATCGACCAACGGCACTTACCTTGACAGGGCAAAGGTGACGACTGCGGTACGAGTTCCGATAGGGACGCCGATTCGGATCGGCAAAACGGCGATCGAGTTGCGCCCGTGACCCTGGTCCTGCGATATGCCGCGCGCAGCGACCGCGGCCTGGTGCGCTCCAACAACGAAGACTCCGTATACGCCGGCGCGCGGCTCCTCGCGCTGGCCGACGGGATGGGCGGTCACGCCGCCGGCGAGGTGGCCTCCCAGTTGGTGATCGCCGCACTGGCCCACCTCGACGACGATGAGCCCGGCGGCGACCTGCTGGCCAAGCTCGACGCCGCGGTGCGCTCGGGCAACGCGGCCATCGCGGCGCAAGTGGAGGCCGAGCCCGAGCTCGAGGGGATGGGCACCACGCTCACCGCAATATTGTTCGCGGGCGACCGAATCGGGTTGGTGCACATCGGCGACTCGCGCGGCTATCTGCTGCGTGACGGCGAACTGACGCAGATCACCAAGGACGACACGTTCGTCCAAACCCTGGTCGACGAAGGGCGGATCACCCGGGAAGAGGCGCACAGCCACCCGCAGCGGTCGCTGATCATGCGCGCGCTGACCGGTCACGAGGTCGAGCCCACGTTGACCATGCGCGAGGCGCGCGCCGGTGACCGCTACCTGCTCTGCTCCGACGGGCTCAGCGACCCGGTAAGCGACGAGACCATCCTCGAGGCGCTGCAGATTCCCGACGTCGCCGAAGCCGCCTACCGCCTCATCGAGTTGGCGCTGCGCGGCGGCGGGCCGGACAACGTGACCGTGGTGGTGGCCGACGTCGTCGACTACGACTACGGCCAGACCCAGCCGATCCTTGCTGGAGCTGTTTCCGGGGACGACGACCAGATGACGTTGCCCAACACCTCCGCGGGCCGCGCCTCGGCGATCAGACCGCGCGAAGAGGCAGCGAAACGGGTTGCGCCGCAACCGGAAACGCCGAGCCGGCCGCGGTGGCCCCGTCGGCGGATGTTCTTCGTGGTGACGCTGGCGGTGCTGTTCGCCCTTTCCGGACTGGCCATCGGATGGTGGGTGATTCAGCGCAACTATTACGTCACCGAGTACGACGGCAAAGTTTCGATCGTCCGCGGAATCCAAGGGTCCTTGCTCGGCGTGCCCCTGCAGCAGCCGTATCTGGTGGGCTGCCTGACCGCGCGCAACGAACTCTCCCTGATCAGCTACGGCCAATCCGACCACTCGAACTGTCAGCTGATGACGTTGCGGGACTTGCGCCGTCCCGGCCAGGTCCAGGTTCAGACCGGACTGCCGGGCGGCAGCCTGGATCAAGCCGAGTCACAGCTGCGTCAACTGCTCGCCGAATACCTGCTGCCCACCTGCCCGTCCCCGCGCGCCACGTCACCGCCGGGGCAGCCGGCCCCCGGGAGCGGCACCCCCGAGTCCAGTGTCGCGACATCTCCAGCACCGACCACGCCACCGACCACCGCCCCTCCCGGCTCCAGCACCCCAGCTCCTACCAGTGCCACAAGCGGCCCCGCGCCCTCGTCGCAGGCGGGCCCCACGACCACATCTCAGACGGTCACCGCGCTTCCAGCGCCTCCACTTCAACCGGGCATCGACTGCCGGACGGTGGCATGACGACCCAACTCCAGCCGCCCGTCGCGGTCACGCCTCCGCTGCCCACCCGTCGCAACGCCGAGCTGCTGCTGCTGTGCTTCGCCGCAGCGATCACCGTCGCGGCGTTATTGATCGTCGAGGCAAACCAGGACCGTGTCTTGCGCTGGAACGTCATCAGCTACGGGCTGATATTCCTGCTCGTGTTCGGCTCCGCGCACCTGGCCATCAGACGGTTCGCCCCATATACGGATCCGCTGCTGTTGCCAATTGTGGCTCTGCTCAATGGACTTGGGCTGGTGATGATCCATCGGCTCGACCTCGTCAACAGCCAGACAAGCGGCCGCAATCATCCCAGCGCCACCCAGCAGTTGATGTGGACGGTGGTCGGCGTGGTCACGTTCGCGCTCGTGGTCACGTTTCTCAAAGACCATCGACAGTTGGCTCGCTACGGCTATATATGCGGCATCACCGGCCTGGTGCTGTTGGTGATTCCCGCGCTCCTGCCGGCTTCGCTGTCCGAACAGAACGGCGCAAAGATCTGGATCCGCCTCCCCGGCTTTTCCATTCAGCCCGCCGAATTCTCCAAAATCCTGTTGCTGATCTTCTTTTCCGCCGTGTTGATCGCCAAGCGGGGGCTATTCACCAGCGTAGGAAAGCATTTCATGGGTCTAACCCTGCCGCGCCCGCGAGACCTCGCGCCGCTGCTGGGCGCCTGGGTGGCCTCGATCGGTGTGATGGTCTTCGAGAAGGACCTCGGCACCTCGTTGTTGCTTTACGCGTCGTTCCTGGTGGTGGTTTACCTTGCGACGCAACGGATCAGCTGGGTGCTGATCGGCCTGGTGCTGTTCGCAGTGGGCAGCGTCATCGCCTACTTCATCTTCGCCCACGTCCGGGTCCGCGTGCAGATGTGGTGGGACCCGTTTTCCGACCCCGACGGCAACGGCTACCAGATCGTGCAGTCGCTGTTCAGCTTCGCCACGGGTGGAATCTTCGGCACCGGGCTCGGCAACGGTCAGCCGGACACCGTGCCGGCCGCGTCGACCGACTTCATCATCGCCGCATTCGGTGAAGAGCTCGGGCTCGTCGGGCTCGCCAGCATCTTGATGCTCTACACCATCGTCATCATCCGCGGCATGCGCACCGCGATCGCGACGCGAGACAGCTTCGGCAAGTTACTGGCCGCGGGCCTCGCCTCCACCCTGGCCATCCAGCTGTTCATCGTCGTCGGCGGCGTCACCCAACTGATCCCGCTGACGGGCCTGACCACACCGTGGATGTCCTACGGCGGATCGTCGCTCCTGGCGAACTACATACTGCTGGCGATCCTGGCTCGCATCTCCAACAGCGCCCGCCACCCCCTGCGCGGACGCGACCGCAAGGATTCCCCGATCGCGGCGGCGAAGACCGAGGTGATCGAGAAGGTATGAACACCTCTCTGCGCCGCATCTCGGTCACCGTCATGGCGTTGATCGTTCTGTTGCTGCTCAACGCCACCATGACGCAGGTGTTCGCCGCCGACTCGCTGCGCGCCGACCCGCGCAATCAGCGCGTGCTGCTGGACGAGTACTCGCGCCAACGCGGGCAGATCATCGCCGGCGGCCAACTGCTGGCCTATTCGGTGGCCACCGACAGCCGGTTCCGCTTCCTGCGGGTGTATCCCAACCCGTCGGTGTACGCGCCGATCACCGGCTTCTACTCCCTGCGTTATTCGAGCACCGGCTTGGAGCGCGCCGAGGATGCGCTGCTGAACGGATCCGACGAGCGGCTGTTCGGCCGCCGCCTGGCCGATTTCTTCACCGGCCGCGACCCCCGGGGCGGCAACGTCGACACCACAATCCGGCCGCGGGTCCAGCAAGCGGGGTGGGACGCAATGCAGCAGGGCTGCGGCGGGCCGCCGTGCAAGGGCGCCGTGGTCGCCCTCGAACCGTCCACCGGCAAGATCCTGGCCATGGTGTCATCGCCGTCGTATGACCCCAACCTGCTCGCGTCGCACGATCCTCAAGTGCAGGCGCAAGCATGGCAGCGGCTGCGCGACGACCCCGACAACCCGCTGACCAACCGCGCCATCTCGGAGACCTATCCGCCCGGTTCCACCTTCAAAGTCGTCACCACCGCGGCGGCGCTTGAGGCCGGGGCGACCGACGCCGAACAGCTCACCGCCGCTCCGTCAATCGCTCTGCCCGACAGCACCGCGACGTTGGAGAACTATGGCGGCCAGCCCTGCGGCAGCGAGGCCACGGTGTCGCTCAAGCAAGCGTTCGCCCTGTCGTGCAACACCGCCTTCGTGCAACTCGGTATGCACACCGGCGCCGACGCGTTGCGCAGCATGGCGCGCGCGTTCGGCCTGGACTCCACGCCGAGCGTCATCCCGCTGCAGGTCGCCGAATCGACCGTCGGAATCATCCCGGACGCCGCCGCCCTGGGCATGTCCAGCATCGGCCAGAAGGATGTCGCGCTGACACCGCTGGAGAACGCCGAGATCGCCGCGACCATCGCGAACGGCGGGGTACAGCTGCAGCCTTACCTGATCGACAGCCTCAAAGGGCCCGATCTGGCCAACATCAGCACCACCGTTCCCTATCAGCAGCGCCGCGCGGTGTCGCCCCAGGTCGCCGCTAAGCTAACAGAGCTGATGGTCGGCGCCGAGAAGGTCGCACAGCAGAAAGGGGCCATTCCCGGCGTGCAGATCGCATCGAAGACTGGTACCGCAGAGCATGGCACCGATCCGCGTAATACGCCGCCGCACGCGTGGTACATCGCCTTCGCGCCCGCGCAGACGCCGAGAGTCGCCGTGGCAGTGTTGGTGGAGAATGGCGGCGACCGCCTGTCCGCGACGGGAGGTGCACTCGCCGCGCCGATCGGACGGGCTGTGATCCAAGCCGCGCTACAGGGAGGACCATGAGCCCGCGAGTTGGTGTGACGCTGTCTGGCAGGTACCGCCTGCAGCGCCTGATCGCCACCGGCGGCATGGGCCAAGTGTGGGAGGCGGTGGACAGTCGGCTCGGCCGGCGCGTGGCGGTCAAGGTGCTCAAGCAGGAGTTCTCCCAGGATCCGGAATTCATCGAGCGGTTCCGCGCCGAGGCGCGCACCACCGCGATGCTCAACCACCCCGGCATCGCCCAGGTCCACGACTATGGCGAGAGCCAGCTGGACGGGGAGGGCCGCACCGCCTACCTGGTGATGGAGCTGGTCAACGGCGAGCCGCTGAACTCGGTGCTCAAGCGCACCGGCCGGCTGTCGTTGCGGCACGCGCTGGACATGCTCGAACAGACCGGTCGTGCGCTGCAGGTCGCGCACGCGGCCGGTCTGGTGCACCGCGACGTCAAGCCGGGAAACATCCTGATCACGCCGACGGGCCAGGTGAAGATCACCGACTTCGGTATCGCCAAGGCCGTCGACGCCGCGCCCGTCACGCAGACGGGGATGGTGATGGGAACCGCCCAGTACATCGCCCCCGAGCAGGCCCTGGGTCATGACGCGACTCCCGCCAGCGACGTGTACTCGCTGGGAGTCGTCGGCTACGAGGTCGTCTCGGGGAAGCGGCCGTTCACCGGTGACGGTGCCCTGACGGTGGCGATGAAGCACATCAAGGAGCCCCCGCCGCCGCTGCCCGCGGAGCTGCCGCCCAACGTGCGCGAACTGATCGAGATCACGCTGGTCAAGAACCCGGCCATGCGCTACCGCAGCGGCGGGCCGTTCGCCGATGCCGTTGCGGCGGTGCGGGCCGGCCGCCGGCCGCCGCGCCCCAGCCAGTCGCCCCCGCCCGGGCGGGCGTCGCCGGCGGCCATTCCGTCGAGCCCGACCACCAGGGCGGCCGCCGTGACCAGCACCCGGGCCGCGGCGCCGCGCCGATCCCGGCCCGCCACCGGGGGCCATCGGCCACCCCCGGCCCGGCGCACCTTCTCGTCGGGCCAGCGCGCGTTGTTGTGGGCCGCCGGAGTGCTGGGGGCGCTGGCGATCATCATCGCGGTGCTCATCGTCATCAATTCCCGCGCCGATACCCAGCAGGCACCGCCGCCGCCGACGGTCACCGACACCGGGACTCCGCCGGCGCCGCCGGCCACCAACACCCCGAGCGGTGCCGCGTCCGGCCCCGTGCTGCGGCTGAATTGGACGGATCGCGGGACGATAGGTAATTCTGGACTGCAACGAGGGCCGGCCGAATACGGGCGGGTTGAACCACTGACGCCCAGCGCGTCACCGGCCCGACACGAGATACCACGATGACCACCCCTCAGCACCTGTCTGACCGCTATGAACTGGGCGAAATCCTCGGCTTCGGGGGTATGTCCGAGGTTCACCTGGCCCGCGACGTCCGGTTACACCGCGATGTAGCGGTCAAAGTGCTGCGCGCCGACCTGGCCCGCGATCCCAGCTTCTATCTCCGGTTCCGTCGCGAGGCCCAGAACGCCGCCGCGCTCAACCACCCGTCCATCGTCGCGGTGTACGACACCGGCGAGGCGGAGACCCCGACGGGTCCGCTGCCCTACATCGTCATGGAGTACGTCGACGGCGTCACCCTGCGCGACATCGTGCACACCGACGGGCCGTTACCCCCTCGCCGGGCGATCGAGATCATCGCCGACGCGTGCCAGGCGCTGAACTTCAGCCACCAGAACGGCATCATCCACCGCGACGTCAAGCCGGCCAACATCATGATCAGCAACACCAACGCGGTCAAGGTGATGGACTTCGGCATCGCGCGGGCGATCGCGGACAGCGGCAACAGCGTCACCCAGACCGCGGCGGTGATCGGGACGGCGCAGTACCTCTCGCCCGAACAGGCCCGCGGCGACAGCGTCGATGCCCGGTCCGACGTCTACTCGCTGGGCTGTGTGCTCTACGAAATCCTCACCGGCGAACCGCCTTTCACCGGGGACTCGCCCGTCGCGGTCGCGTACCAGCACGTGCGCGAGGACCCGATTCCGCCGTCGCAGCGGCACGAGGGCATCTCTGCCGACCTCGACGCGGTCGTGCTCAAGGCGTTGGCCAAGAACCCGGACAACCGCTACCAGACCGCGGCCGAGATGCGCGCAGACCTGGTGCGGGTGCACAACGGCGAACCGCCCGAGGCGCCCAAGGTGCTCACCGACGCCGACCGCAGCGGCCTGATCGCCTCCGGCGCAAACCAGCCCGGGCCGCGCACCGATCCGCTGCCCCGGCAACCCCTTCGTCGCATCGACGACGGCGACGGCGGGGGGGTCGGCCGGTGGATCGTCGCGGTCGCCGCGCTGGCGGTGCTGACGATCGTCGTCGTCATCGCCTTCAACACCTTCGGCGGCACCACCCGCGATGTCCAGGTCCCCGACATGCGGGGCCAAGTGTCCGCCGACGCGATTGCCGCGCTGCAGAATCGCGGCTTCAAGACGCGTACCTTGCAGAAGCCCGACTCTACGATCCCGCCCGACCATGTCATCAGCACCGATCCCGGCGCGAACGCGTCGGTCGGCGCCGGCGACGAGATCACGATCAACGTTTCGACGGGTCCCGAGCAGCGCGAGGTGCCCGATGTCTCCTCGCTGAGCTACTCCGACGCGGTCAGCAAGCTCAAAGCCGCGGGATTCAGCAAATTCAAGCAGGCCAATTCTCCGTCGAGTCCCGAGTTGCTGGGCAAGGTGATCGGCACCAACCCGCCGGCCAACCAGACGTCCGCGATCACCAACGTGATCACCGTCATCGTCGGCTCCGGCCCCGAGACCAAGCAGGTGCCGGACGTCGCCGGTCAGACCGTCGACGTCGCACAGAAGAACCTCACGGTCTATGGCTTCACCAAGGTCACCCAGGCACAGGTGGACAGCACCCGCCCCGCCGGCGAGGTGATCGGCACCAATCCGCCCAAAGGTCAGACCGTTCCGGTGGATTCGGTGATCGAACTGCAGGTGTCCAAGGGCAACCAGTTCGTGATGCCCGACCTGAGCGGCATGTTCTGGACGGACGCCGAGCCGCGGTTACGGGCGCTGGGCTGGACCGGCGTGCTGGACAAGGGCCCGGACGTCGACGCGGGCGGCTCCCAGTCGCACCGGGTGGTCTATCAGAACCCGCCGGCCGGCACCGGCTGCAACCGGGACGGGATCATCACGCTGAAGTTCGGCCAGTAGCCGCGGGATCGGCCGGGAGATAGGGCTGCACCGCCGCCCGGACCTCGTTCTCGAGCCGGCGCACCAGCGTGTCGTTGCGGGCCCATCCGCAGTAGGCCAGCCAGTTGGCCAGCATGCGGTGGCCGCCCTCGGTCAGGATCGACTCGGGATGGAACTGGACTCCGTGGATCGGCAACTCCCGGTGGCGCACACCCATGATGACGCCGCCGCGGGTACGGGCCGTCACCTCCAGCACCGGCGGAAGCGACTCCGGAAGTATGGTCAGCGAGTGGTAGCGGGTCGCCGTGAAGGGATCTGGAAGTCCTTGCAGCACACCGGCGTTGGTGTGAAAGACGCTGCTGGTCTTGCCGTGCAGCAGTTCGGGGGCCCGGTCCACGGTCGCGCCGAAGGCGACGCCGATGGCTTGGTGGCCGAGGCAGACTCCGAGTAGCGGGGTGCGCTCCGCGGCGCACGCGTTCACCAGTCCGATGGACGCACCCGCGCGTTCCGGGGTGCCCGGGCCGGGGCTGAGCAGCACACCGTCGAACCGCTGGGCGATGGCGGCCTCGTCGGAGAGTCTGGCGTCGTCGTTGCGCCACACCTCGGCCTCGACGCCCAGCTGGCCGAGGTACTGCACCAGGTTGAACACGAAGCTGTCGTAGTTGTCGACGACCAGGATCCGCACCGTGCCAGGTTACCGTCCGGCCGAAATCAGTAGCCGATGGTTCCCATGGGCTGCGCGAAATGCAGCCGATCGGGCTCGGTGTGGCCGACGATCTGCACGTCCGGTTTGACCTCTTCGCGGTAGCCCAGCCCGAATCGGACCACGTACTGGCGGTACAGGGTGACCAGGGGAGCGGCGGCCAAGGCGGCCTGCATGGTGGCCGCGTTGCCGATCGCGGTGATCGTGTAGGGCGGGCTGTAGGTCCGGCCGTTGAGCAGCAGCGTGTTGCCGACGCAGCGGGGGACCGAGGTGGCGATGATGCGCTGGTCCTGCATCTGAATCGCCTCGGCGCCGGCGCTCCATAAGGCGTTGAGCACCGCCTCGATGTCCTGCTGATGCACCACCAGGTCGTCGGGGGACGCATCCCGCGGGAAGCGGCCGTTGGCGTCGCGCGGCGCGTCCTCCAGGGTGACGGTCAGCCCCGGGCCGTGCACCGGGTTCATCCCCGCATCGGCGGCCAGCTCGGCCGAGCGGCGCAGCATTGCCGCCAACGCCCGATCCGAGGACCGGCCGTGCGCGGCGTCGATCTTGCCGGCCAGCTCGTCGCGCTGGGCGTTCAGGTGATTCACCGAGGCCTGGGCCTCCCGGACCAGGTCGACCAACCGGGGCGCGTCGCTGCGGCGGATCTCGGCGCCGCCGGACACCCCGTGCGTGGCAGCCAGGAGCAATCCGGCCAGCAGGCACACCACCGGGACGCCGAAGCGCCAGGGCGACCGGCCTCCGTCGCTCATCTGCTCTCCAATTTCCTGGTCGCCGTGCCAGGTGGGTTAGTCTCGTAGCCAAGCTGTGCGTGCAGCTGCGGTCGTTATCGTTGCACCCCGTCCCGCTCACCGTCTTGTTGAGGTAATCATGCCCAAGTCCAAGGTCCGCAAGAAGAATGACTTCACCGTCAGCGCGGTCAGCCGCACGCCGGTGAAGGTGAAGGTCGGGCCGTCGAGCGTGTGGTTCGTCGCCTTGTTCGTCGGTCTCATGCTGATCGGATTGGTCTGGCTGATGGTCTTCCAGCTGGCGGCCGTCGGGAGTCAGGCGCCCGCCGCGCTCAACTGGATGGCACAACTGGGGCCGTGGAACTACGCCATCGCGTTCGCTTTCATGATCACTGGTTTGTTGCTGACGATGCGCTGGCACTGAGCACGACCAGCGGCCGAATGAATTCATTTTTGGGTTGCCCCGTTACTGCGCCAGCAACATTGCCGCCACCCAATCACACGCGTGTGATTTATCCCCACTGTTGATAGCGTCTGTGGATAACTCCATAGGCCGTGGTGGGAGGGCCTGAGCGGCGCATGCAGCAAACACAATGGGAGCCGCGTGTCCCCGGAATTGCTGGTTGTGGCCTTGCCGGGCTGCTGATGGCTATCGCGTCTGTGACCGTGGTCACAGACGCGCCGGGGCGCATTCTGACGGGGATTGCCGCGGTGGGTCTGATCTTGTTTGCGGGCGCGACGTGGCGCGCGCGGCCCAAGCTGGCAATTACCGCCGACGGCTTGGCGCTCCGGGGATGGTTCCGGACGCAGTTATTACGGCCGTCCGACATCAAGATCATCCGGATCACCGAGTTCCGCCGCTACGCACGCAAGGTGCGGCTGCTCGAGGTCGAGACGGCCGACGACAGCCTGGTGCTCTTCTCTCGGTGGGACCTCGGGACGGACCCGCTCGAGGTGCTCGACGCGCTGACGGCCGCCGGTTACGCGGGCCGAAACCCGCGTTGAGCGGACCGGGAAGGGCCGGGCTTAGGAGATCGTGATCGACTCGATGACGACCGGCTCGGTGGGGCGGTCGTTACTGTCGGTGGACGTCGTCGAGATCGCCTCGACAACCCGCTGCGACTCCGGGTCGGTGACTTCGCCGAAGATGGTGTGCCGGCGGTTCAGGTGCGGGGTCTTGCCGACCGTGATGAAGAACTGGGAGCCGTTGGTGCCCGGACCCGCGTTCGCCATCGCCAGCAGATACGGCTTGTCGAATTGCAGTTCGGGGTGGAACTCGTCGGCGAACTTGTAGCCCGGGCCGCCGCGACCCGTTCCGGTCGGGTCGCCGCCCTGGATCATGAAGCCCTGAATCACCCGGTGAAAGACCGCGCCATCGTAGAACGGACCGGAGGAGCCACCCGAGGCGTTCTGGGTCGAGTACTCCTTGGTGCCCTGGGCCAGGCCAACGAAGTTGGCGACGGTCTTGGGTGCGTGGTTTCCGAACAGAGCGACTTTGATGTCGCCGCGGTTGGTGTGCAGCGTGGCGGTAGCGGTCTGAAAGGGGCTGTTGGTCACGGCATGAGAGTCTGCCACTCCGCGCCGGGATGTCCGCACCCGGTGTCACCCCGAGCCGGGCGACGACCGAAAAGGCGGCGCGCGCAGAACAGTTCCGCCGGCATCCCTATGCTGGCAGTCTGTTCGAGTACCCACGAGCCGGTCCCGCGACGGGCTTGCCCGGCGGCGCAGAAAGGCGGCAGATGAGCGCGAAGGCGGAATCCCGGCTGACCCCGCGCGAGCGACTCGCTCGCGGGCTGACCTACTCGACGCTGGGCCCGGTGGACGTCACCCGGGGGATCGTCGGCCTGAGCGCCCAGTCAGCGCAGTCGACCGCGGCGCAGATTCGTCGCAAATATCAAGAGGGGCGCCTCGCCAAGGAACTCGCCGCTGCCCAGGAAACCCTCGCGCAGGAGCTGGCGGCCGCGCAGGAGGTCGTTTCGAACCTGCCTCAGGCGTTGCAGGACGCGCGGCGCGCACAGCGTCGGACCAGGCGCCCGTTGGTGTTCGCGGGAGCGGCCGTTGTGGTCCTCGCCGGCGGCGCAGTCGCGTTCAGCCTGGTGCGGCGCTCGGTTCGCGCCAAGCCCCAAGAGCCGCAGTCCCGCCCGCCCAGCGTCGACGTGCAGCCGCGCCCCTGACGGCGGTCGGCCCTACCGCATCGCCTCGGCCCAGTCGGCGTGTCCTACGAAGCCAAGCGTCCTCGCCATGTCGCGGTAGCGATCTCGGAAACACGCGTAGGCGTCCGACTCGCCTCGCGCCCGCGCCATGAGGGCGCGCATCCGGTACAGCCAGATTTCACGTATCGCCAGGCCCTCATCGGCCGGTGCGGCGGCTAACCGCTCGATTGCCGCCTCGGCGTCGCCGACGTCACGGTCGCTTCCCCGGTCCAGCAATGTCTCCACCAGTACCCCCGTCGCCAGAATGCCCCAGGACAGCAGCTGCCCCCCGCGGGCGAGGTGGTCGACCGCGGCGGACATCAGCGGTATCGCTTCGTCATGCTCCCCGCGGCGCGCCGCCTGACGCGCCACGTAGACATCGATCATCGGTAGATCGCACAAGAAGTGGCCCCCGCGCACGAACACGTCGCGAACCCCCAACAACAGCCGCTGCCCGCGATCCCGGTCGGCATCCGTATCGCGGTGCAGCAGCGCAAGGCCCAAGGTCAGCCATGCCACACCTACCTGGAGGTTGTCGCCGGACCGTTCGGCGATCGCCAGCGCGTCCTGGATCTCGCGGACGACGGAATCGTCCGGCCGCAGCGCGCCGGCCGGTATCGCGGCCGTGTACACGTAGCTGACGACCGTGACGTAGGACAGCGAGTCGGCGCCGTGGGCCACCGCCAGGCCCCGCCGCTGATCGTCTCGCCAGCCGGCAAGGCCCAGCGCGTAGCGGGCGGTCGCCCGCTGCGCGTAGGCAAGCGCCAGGGGCGACCCGAAAAGAAAATTGCCCTTCGCGGGATCGCCGTCGGCCAGGTCGATCACCCGCTGGGACAAACGCAGCATCTCTGACCACTCGCCGCTTGCCATCTTCGCGCGGATCGGCGTGAAGGACAGCCCCACCGTGAGGGTCGGATCGCCGATGGACTCGATCAGGGCGATGGCTTCGGAGGCCAGCCGTGACGCCTCGCCCACCCTGTCCTGGAAGGCGTGGTCCACGACCAGCCCCGCCATCGCGATGGCCAGCGACGGCTTGTCGCCCGCGGCGCTGCACAACTTGCGCAACTCGTCGAACCGGTCGCCGACGTTGTTGACGTGCAGCCGCCAGGCGATCCCGCACAACATGGTGCGAGGAGCAATGCACATGGCCGCCAGGTCCGGGTCATCGGCAGTCAATGCGTCGGCGATCGTCGTGGCGCTCTCCCAACTCAGACGCGCCGCGGCGATATCGCGGTACGTCGCCCACTTGGCCGCGCGCATGTGCCAGCCGTAGGCACCCCGCAGGTCACCCGCGGCTTCCAGATGTTCGGCGATCAGCGCCGCATTCTGGTCGGCCGATTCCGGCTCGCGGGCCTCGATAGCGGCGGCGAGCCGCCCGTGCATCTCCGCGCGATCGGATTTCAGTTGTGATTCATAGGCCACCGCCCGTATCAGCGGGTGGCGGAAGGCGAACTCGGCACCCGGGGTGAACCGGACCTGATCGATCAGCGCGGCGCTGAGCAGTGCGTCGAGGGCAGGGGCGTTGCCCACCGCAGCGAGTAACTCGGGGGTGAACCGCGACCCGATCACCGCGGCGGCGTTCAGCGTCTGCTTGGCATCCGGATCCAACCGATCGATCCGCGCCGCGATGGTTGCCTGCAGGCTGGCCGGTACGGTGACGTCGGCCACGTCTGTGCTGCAGGTGAATTCGCCGCGCTCGCCCTCGAGCACGCCGCGCTCGGCGAGCTCGTGAATCATCTCCTGCGCATAAAACGGGTTCCCGCCGGCCCGTTCGGCGACGAGCGCTTTGATTCCGGAGACCGACGGATCCGAGCCCAACAACTCGTCGAGCAGCGCAGCGGTTTCCGAATCACTCAAAGGGGCGAGCGAGATCGTTTGGGTGCCAGGGACTCTCGCCAAAGCGCCGTGATAGTCGGGGCGATAGGTGATCAGGACCATCGACGGCGTCTGGGGGATGACGGTGAGGAACTCGGCCAGCATCGAGTCGCTGACCTCATCGATCCAGTGCGCGTCCTCGATGACGTAGAGGACCGGTTGGGTGCGGTTCAGCGACAGGGAGTTGATCAATGCGGTCAGCCGACGCCGCCGCGCGTCGGGATGGATCGTGGGAGGCGGCGTCTCGGGGTCTCGAATGCCCATCAGGTCATAGAGCAGCAGCACGTCCTCGTCGGAGGCGTCGGGGAGGCCCGCGCGCACCTGTGCTCGCGCCGCCTCGTCGTCGAGCTCGGTGATCCGGGCGGCTTCGCGCAACAGTCCTGCCGCGACCAGGAAGGGGACATCGCTGGTGTGCGACTCGCAGTACACCGAGGACACTTCGACACCGCGCCGGCTGGCCATCGCGACAACTTCGTCAGCGAGTCGCGTCTTGCCGATACCCGGCGGCCCGGCAACGCAGACCACACATCCCCGCCCGCTCATCGATCGGTCCAAAAGCCCTGCGGCCGTTGTCACTTCGAGGTCACGCCCTACCAATGCGCCTTGGGGCAGGCCGGTTCGGCGGTGCCCGTCCGTCATGCGCAGCAGACGCCGGGCCAGCACTGGGCCGTCGCTGCCCTTGAAGCGCACCTCCTCGGGATCGCCTAGCTCGGTGGCGTGTTGGACGAGCCGGGCGGTCGACTCGCTGAGCATCACCCCACCCGGCGGTGCCACAGACTCCATCCGTTGGGCC
Organism: Mycobacterium sp. E183; assembly: GCF_001667735.1. Lineage (GTDB taxonomy): Bacteria > Actinomycetota > Actinomycetes > Mycobacteriales > Mycobacteriaceae > Mycobacterium. Next base: position 16,370 of record NZ_LZJN01000053.1, on the reverse strand, counting down.
ATCCCGACTTGCTCGCCGATCGCGGTGTAGCGGAACGGACCGGACCCGATTTCGCCCGCTATCACCTGACCGGAGTTCAGTCCCACCCGCAACTGCAGGTCCACACCGTCGCGCTGTCGGACCTCGCCCGCCAGCCCCTTGATCTCCTCCTGAACCCCCAAGGCCGCCAGACAGGCGCGAACCGCGTGGTCCTCCATTGCTACGGGCGCCCCGAACACCGCCATGATTCCGTCACCGGTGAAGTTGTCCAGGGTGCCCCCGTAGTGCTGCACGACGTCGGTGCAGCGGTCGACAAGCTCGGCCATGATTTCTCGCAACCGCTCCGCACCGACGGCCGCGGCGATGTCCATGGAGTGCACCACGTCGGCGAACAGCACCGACACCTGCTTGTACTCCGCATGCGCGGCGGGCTGGGCAACCGGCGAACCACACCCGTGACAGAACCGCGCATTCTCGAGAAGCTCGGTGCCACACGCGTGGCACGCCGCTACGGCCGTCATCCGACCTCCGCCAATCCGGCCCCCTGCGTTTGCTGTGGTGATCAAAGAATAGGCCGTCGGGCACGGCGCGAGGGAGTGTTGGCTTCACACGGGGTGACGCCGACGTGAAGTCTCAAGACCCGGACGGATCAGTCCTTGGCAAAGCAGAACAACCGGTACGAAGCCTCGCCGTTCTCCAGACGCCTGTAGATCAGCGAACCGCGCCCCCCTGCATAGTCCTCGGCGATGCCGCGTACGAATGGGACGCTGGGCAGACGCCGGGTGATCTGGTCGAACAACCGATTCTGCTCGAGCCCGCGCATGACTTCCGCGTTGATCGTCGTCGCTGAAATCCGGCGCATCGCGATCCCGGCGAGGTCCGCTTCCCAGGAGGCGATCTCGTCGGCGTAGCGGATATCCGCGTACAGGAAATGCCCTCCCGGCCGCAGCACGCGTTTCACTTCGGCGAAGAACCGGCGCACGTCGCGGTAATTGATCGCGGCTTCGACATTGATCACCGCGTCGAAGGACCCCTCGGGAAACGGCAGGCTTTCGGCGTTACCCTGCACGAAGTTCAGGCCAGGCAGACGGTGCCTCTTTTGGCAGAACGCTATGCCGACCGTATTGAGATCCAGGCCCGTGTAAGACGCCGGGTGCAGCGTCCGCATCAGATACGAGGCCCCACCGCCGTGGCCGCAACTGACTTCCAGCACATCCTTGCCGGTGAGATCCACCTGGGTCGCGGTGCGGTGATAGAGCTGGATGGGGAACCGGTCGGGCTCGTCGGAGGCCGCCAGCGGCAGGGCCATCGGCGGATCCTCCTCGTACCCGTAATTGAGGAATAGGACGTCATCTCTTGTGAGGAGACGGCTGAGGAACCGGTACCCGTATTTGAAGCGCAAATCCAACAGCGCCACCAAGATTGGCGTGCCGTTCAGCCGGCTGATGACGTTTTCTATAGGCGTACGTTGCAACTGCCCATCGTCTCGAGCCCAAAGCCGACGCAGTGTTAATGGCCCGGGTAACCTGACGCCCATGCTTAAGTGTCCCATTCCGACACTGCTGCGCGAACGCGCCAGTCTGCAGCCCAATCGGACAGCGTTCACGTTTATGGATCACGAGCGCGATCGCAACGGAATTGCCGAGAGCGTGACATGGTCACAGCTCTACCGGCGAGTGCTTGACGTCGCACAGGAGTTGAGGATTCACGGATCGCCGGGCGACCGCGCTGTGATCCTGGCGCCGCACGGGCTCGACTACATCGCCGCGTTCCTTGCGGCATTACAGGCAGGGCTGATTGCGGTTCCACTCGGTGGGGCCAGCGACGAACGCGTCGCCGCCGTACTGAAAGACACCTCACCCTCCGTCGTTCTCACGGTATCGTCCGCCGCAGGCGATGCCGCCCGGTACGTCGAGTCGGGGGCCGGGAGATCCGTTCCGTCGATCGTCGCGGTTGATTCGCTGGCTTCGGGCTCGACGGCCGGGCCGCGCGGCCGGGTCGGCAGCGGGATCGACACCGTCTATCTGCAATACACGTCCGGGTCGACGCGCACCCCCGTCGGAGTGATGGTCTCCGACAGGAACATCCTGGCCAATTTCGAGCAGATCAACGCCGCCTTCTTCGGCGACCACGGCGGCGTTGCGCCACCGGACACCACCGTGGTGTCCTGGCTGCCCTTCTACCACGACATGGGGTTGCATCTCGGAATCATCTTTCCGGTGCTCACGGGATTCCACACCGTACTCACGACTCCAGTGGCGTTCCTGCAGCGGCCGGCCCGGTGGATTCAGCTGCTGGCCGGCAACAGTCACGCACTTTCGGCAGGACCCAACTTCGCCTTCGAACTGGCCGCAAGAAAGACCTCCGACGACGACCTGGCAGGGCTTGATCTCGGCAACGTGCTCAGCATCCTCAACGGCAGTGAGCGAGTCCAGCCCGCGACGCTGCGGCGCTTCACCGAGCGATTCGCCACCTTCGGCCTCCAGGACCGGGTGTTGCGGCCCTCATACGGAATGGCGGAGGCTACGTTGTACATCGCCACCCGCGAGGCGGGTCAATCACCACGAGTCGCGCATTTCGACTCCGAAGAACTGACCGCCGGCCGCGCGAAGCGGTGTGCGGGCGGGGGCGGTACAGCACTGATTAGTTACGGCGCGGCGCGCTCACCCCTCGTGCGCATCGTCGATCCGGCGACGAGAATCGAATGTCCGGCCGGAATAACCGGCGAAATCTGGGTGCAAGGCGACAACGTCGCTTCCGGCTACTGGCAGAACCCACAAGCGTCTGAAACGACGTTCGGCGCAACGCTTGTCGATCCGTCGGCCGGCACGCCGGAGGGACCGTGGCTGCGTACCGGTGACATGGGCTTCTTCGCCGACGGCGAACTGTTCATCATCGGCCGGATCAAGGATCTATTGATCGTGTACGGACGCAACCACTCTCCCGACGACCTCGAGGCAACGATCCAAAGCATCGCGCCGGGGCGTTGTGCAGCCATCGCCGTTCCGGACGAGGGCACGGAGAAACTCGTCGCCATCATCGAGTTGAAGAGCCGCGACGATTCCGGCCAGGAGGCTTTCGATCTCGTCCGGCGCAAGGTCACTTCCGCGATATCCACCGTCCACGGGTTGAGCATCGCCGATCTCGTTGTGGTAGCGCCCGGTTCGATCCCCATCACCACCAGCGGCAAGGTCCGACGGGCGGCCTGTGTCGAGCGGTATCGACAGAATCAGTTCGCCCGGTTGGATGCGCAGCGCCGAGGGCCGGCCGTTCGCGCCGACTGAGCACTCACGGACGCCACGGGGACGTGATGAAATTCTCGGAGATGCTGCGCACCGAACGCGAGCGCGCTTCGGCCGCGGCGCGTTACCGCCGCAGCGGCAACGCTTTCCGCTTCCTATGCGAAACCCACCTGGAGCTTCCGCCGGATCCTCCGCCCGGCCGCCGCACGCTTGCCCTGTTTGCGCACTTCGACCCGCAGGGCGTCGTCGATCCGTACGTCGCCTATTACCTGAAAGCCTTGCGGGAGCAGGGCGCGGCCATCGTCTTCGTCTCCGGCTCGCCCACTCTCACACCGGAGTCGGTGGCTTCCATCCGCTCCCTCTGTGATGGCATCTACACCCGCCGAACGCTTTCCTACGATTTCGGCTCGTGGCACCTCGCGTGGTGCATTCTCACGCACCACGGGTGGTCGCTCAATCAATTCGACCGGTTTCTGGTCGCCAACGACAGCGTCTTCGGTCCGCTCTTTCCCCTGGAAGACATGTGGAGTTCGTTTCACGGCGCCGACATGTACGGCGCTGTCGAGAACACCCAATTGGTTCCGCACCTCCAATCTTTCTTTCTCGTCTGGGATCTCGACTCGCACACCCGCACGTTCCTCGAAGACTTCTGGGATGGCTTCCAGTACGTGGTCCACAAGGGGATGGTCATCTGGCGATACGAGATCGGCATATCCGCCCGCGCCCGTAGAGCCGGACTCAGCCTCAACCCGTTCGTCTCCGCCGCCGCCATCGAACTCACCTACGGCCGCCCATCGGCCCGCCCGTGGGCCACCAGACGCTCTGCTCGCAACAACGGCACCCTGCACTTTTGGGATGGCCTCATCGAGGACTTCCGGTTTCCGTTCCTCAAGGCGAACCTGGCCCGCTACGACATGCCGTGGCACGCGTCCATGGCGGACCTGCGCGACGTCATCGAGCGACACACCGACTATCCCTTCCAGCTCATCCAGTCGAACGTGGACAGGCTCGGCCGGAGAGCGCCGACCCTGATGAGCGGCTACGCCCGGCCCGGCGCCGGGCGGATGAACGGGCGCATGGGATCTGCTCGGCGAGGGCCGCGCGGTTCGAACTGAACGACATCGACCGCTCAGAGGCTGCTTACGCCCGAGGCCACCAGCATGATCCCGGCGAGAGCGGGTGCGGCGATCAGAAGCCGGCGACGGTGAATGGCAAACCACCTTTGCAGCTGCACCATCGCCAGCTGGGTCTGCGCCGGCGCGAGAAGATAGCTGACGAGGGGGACCTCTACCAGGACGAGGACCACGATCGTGAAGATCACGACCGCGCCGAGCTGAGCGCCGATCGCTGCTCTCGAGGAGACGATGATGGTGAGCACCACGAGATAATCGGCGAGTGGCACGGTCGTCACCAGTCCAATCCCAAACGCCACCCACGGGTTCCCGCCTTGCAACGCGCGGCGGACGCGGGCCGTCAGCCGGGCGGCCGCGGTCGGTCGGGGCGGCTGCGGGGCTCGGGACGGTGGGGCGCCGCGGTACGCCCACACTCCGGTCGCGATCGCCAGGGCAAGCACGCCGATCGCGATTTGGAAGTACCCGCCCGTGAAGCGCACGACCGTGGACCTCGCGTCTTCCATAACCGTCGCTGGCGAATCCCGCAGGAGTACGAAGGCGCCGACGCCCGGGGCTACGCCCGCTGTGAGGCCGCCCCACCAGTAGGCGAGGAGGTTGTGCCGGGGCCGGGGGCGTGACATCAGGATTCCGCCGATGACCAGTCGCGTCGGGTCCAGCGACAGCCAAACTGCGATCGGCAGCACCGTTCCCCACATCATCAAGCACGCTCCCCGACGGCGACCTTCTCCAAGAGATCCGCTGCCGCGGTGACACTTTCGGCGGGCTGGGTCATCTGGGCGGCGAATTCACGGGCTCGGCCGGCGTAGTGCGGCGCGAGGATCTCGCGGAGATGCCGGGCGAGTGACTCCACGGTGGTGCTCACCAACCGCTGGGCGCGGCCAACTCGCATCCGGCTGACCTGCGCGGCCCACAGCGGCTGCTCGGCCACATCCCAGAGGATCAGCATCGGGATTCCGGCTCGCAGGCCCGCGGCCGTGGTGCCCCCGCCACCGTGGTGGACCATGGCGCGGCAGAGTGGAAGCGTGGCCGCGTAATTCAGCGGGCCGACGAGCTTTATTCGGTCGGATTGTGAAGTACGGTGTGGGGCGCCCTCGCCCGAATAGACCAAGGCCCGTTCGCCAAGCTGCGTGCAGGCGGCGGCGATCATGGCGATCGTGTCGGCCGGGGATCGGACCGGTGTGCTGCCAAACCCGAAGTAGACGGGGGGCGTTCCCGCGGTAGCCCAGGCGGCCGCCTCACCGTCGTCACAGGTCGGTAAATCCATCGTGAGCGCACCGACGAACGGTCGCCGGCCATCCCATTCCTTCGCCAGGCCCGGAAAACAGGCTCGGTCGTAGGCCTGGATTTCGAGCGCTCCGCGATGCGCCATTCGCTTCGCCGCCGGGCCGGCGGCCCGCGGAAGGCCCAGTTGACGGCGTTGCTCGTCGTCGACCTCCTTGGTGATGCGCCAGTACAGCCACCACGCCGTCCTCAACGCGGTGCGGACCAGGGGGGCCGGCGATGGTACCGACGGAAGGGCCAGCTGGCCATTGACGCAGATCGGCATGTGGTGCAGTGTCGCCACTGGGATGTCGTAGTACTCAGCCACATTGGCGACGACCCCGTGGTAGGTCTGGCCGGTTACCAGCAGGTCTGCGCCGTCCGCCACCGAAGTCAGCGTCGTGCCCATCTGCGCCCAGCCCTCGATGAAGAGCTCCCTGCCCGAGCGGACCAAGCTGAGCGGATTCTGCGGCTTGAAGGCGCGGTGGTGGAAGTCCGCGAGCGCGTTCACCTGCTCCTGCGAATCCGGCCCGTAGGCGACTGCAGGCAGCCCGGCGGCCTCCATGAGGCCGATCAGGTTGGGCGGCACCGCCATACGCACTTCGTGGCCGCGCCGCATCAGCTCGAGGCCGGCGGCGGCGCAGGGCTCGACGTCACCGCGAGTTCCGTGGGCGGCCAAGACAACCTTCATCGCTGCTACCGGCTCCGTCAGTCGTCGTCCGCGTAGGCGAGGTCCGTGGTTTTGGTCGGTGCACTCGAGCCGGGGCCTTCCAAGACTCGCTTGAACACGCCTTGCAACGCGTTCAGAAATCGGATGACGGAGTCCCTGGCCGCCGGATTGTTGGGGAAATTCACCCATATTGATACCGCATCGAAGAGACGGATCACCGAGATGTACAAGTGCGCCGGATCCCGTGGATCGCAGTAGATTTTGAGATTCGCGTTCTTCATGTGGGAGGAGACGGTGGCAGAGAACGGCGGCAGGCCGGCATCCATGTAGTTGACCATGGTGCAATTCGGCCCCCACGGTCTGAGCCAGGGCGCCAACTTCAGCACGTCGTTGAACGACACATTCGCGAGATCCAGATTCGAGTCGAAGGATGCCTGCGCGGCACGCGCGGTCTCTGCAAACGATGTCGGGTCGACGGGGACGGTGAACGGGACCACGCCGGTGAACCAGCCCATGGTCGAGAATTCCGCCAGGGTTCTGCGTTTGTCGATGGGTGCGAGGCCGTAATACGTTGTCGCACCAGTTAGCTCGTATTGCGCGAGAGCAACGCAGGCGAACAACCCCCCGCTGATGCGCGCGGCCGCCCGGATGCAGAGTGATTCGAAAGCCGCGGTCTGTTCCTGGTCCATCAGCCGTTCGACCATGAGGTCACCACCGGAGGGCACCGACAAGTCACCGAGGGGAAGCGGGAAGTCCGGCAGCGTTCCGCCGTTCCGTTCGGCGAATTCGATCCATTTCCGCACCTCGGGGGAAGAGGACGTCAGGCCGGCCAGGTGTTGCTTCTCGCGCACGCAGAAGTCGTCGTGGCTGGCGGGCGGGGGGGAGGCGACGAGCGCGCCGCCGGTGATCAGGACCCGGTAGTTCATCAAGATTTCCGTGTACAGCCCCGAGATGATCGTCGGATCGCAGTGCACGTGGTCGACGATCGCAAAGAAGCTGAAGTGGTCCGCGCGCTGGATGATGCCGAACCTGAAGCAGTCCCATTGCACCGGGTCCGGGGTGGACAGCACGAACTGGCGCCACTCGTTGGGTGTCATCGCGTCATGCCGGATCGGAACGAACTCGATATCGGCGGGATCTTGGATGGTGTGGCGCACAATGCGTTCCGCGTCTTCGTACGCGAACCAACTGTGATACGTCTTGTGCCGGCGCAGGTGTGCATTGATGACGTAATTCATCGCGCGGACGTCGCACCGGCCCGGTTCGTCGCCGCACCCGATGACCAGCCGGGCATAGTCTAGGCCCCGAGCGGCGTATCGCGAAAAGCCGCGCAGGTGCGCCTCCTGCATGGCGCTCAGCGGCACATCGCTTGCCGGCGCGTGCCGGGCTTTCTCGAGGGAGGCCGGAGCTGCTTGCCAGGACACGATTCTGCCCGCCTCCGGCATCCAGTCATGAACGGTTCCCACGAACAGCCCGCGCGCCGGCCCTGCACCTACGAACACCCTGCCCCCTTCGGCACGTTTGCTCCGGCGTCGAGATCGGCGGTGGCGGAGAGAGTCTCACACAGCAGCCCGGCCAAACCGCGGATCGTGGTGATGTCGTTGGTGGTGACGCGGACCCCTGTTTCCGCCTCGATACGGGTCCGTAGCTCCAGGTTGCCCATTGAGTCGAGTCCATACTCGGACAGTGGGTGATCCGGGTCTATGGTTCGCCGGAGAATCAGGCTGACCGCGTCGGAAACCATGCGCCGGAGCCGGGCCGGCCAGTCCTCGCGCGGCAGCGCGTGCAACTCGGCCGCCAATTCGCCTGCCCCCTTGGGGCTTTGGCTTCTGGAGCGAAACAACTCGGCGAACCTGCTGCGTTGTGCGTATGCGGCGAACCACGGTGTACCCGTCAACTTCGCATAACCGGCGTACGGCCGGTCGTGGCGCAAGAGCGCCTGAAACGCGTAGGCGCCCTCCTCGGCGGTGAAGGCCGTGTCGCGCCAGTGCGCAATCGCGGTGCCTTCGCCGTCCTGCCCGGGAGTCACCTCTTCGCCGGTCTCCGACCTGACCTCGGCGGCGCGACCGACCTCTGCCCACAATGCCCAGCCGATCGCGGTGGCCGGAAGGCCGCGGGCGCGGCGCCACCGCGCGAACGCGTCCAGCCAGCTGTTAGCCGCGGCGTACGCCGTTTGTCCGGGCGAGCCCACAAGACCCACCGCCGAGGAGAACACGCAGAACCAGTCCAGGCGGAGGTGGGCCGTCGCCTGGTGTAAGTTCCACGCCCCGAACACCTTCGGAGCCCAGTTGCGGTCGACGAGCTCGTCGCTCGTGGTGGCGAGCATCGCGTTCTCGAACACCGCGGCGGCGTGCAATACCCCCAGCAACGGCAGACCGGTGGCAGTCGCCGCCCTCACCAAACGCGTAGCCGTGCCGTCCTCGGCGATGTCGCCGCACTCCACCTCGATGTCGGTGCCCATCGCCCGGATGAGTTCGATCGTTTCCAACGCCTTGGCATCCGGCCGCGACCGGGAGCTCAGTACGATGCGGCCGCAGCCGGCCGCGGCCATCCTTTCGGCGAGGAAGAGCCCGATGCCGCCCAGGCCACCGGTGATGATGTAGGAGCCGTCGTTCCGGAAGGTCCGGGCTTGACGGGGTGGTACGACGACGTTGGTGTGACCGGTCTGCGGCACATCGAGGAGGACCCTGCCCGTGTGCTCGGCCTCGCTTTTCGCTCGGAGGGCCGCGGCGGCATCGCCGAGCGCGTGGTGGGTGATGTCCGGTGTCGGCAGCTCACCCTGTGCGACAAGGCGGTACACGGTGTCCAGCAACCCGCCCACTCGCTTTGGATGGCTCTGCGACATCAACGCCAGATCGACGTAGTGGAACGTGTGGTTCCGCCGGAATGGAAAGAGCTCCACCCTGGTATTCGCATCGACATCCTGCTTACCGATCTCCACGAATCGTCCGCCGGCGGCCAACACCTCCAGGCTGGCACGTTGCGCCGCGCCCGACAGCGAGTTGAGCACGATGTCGACACCATATCCGTCGGTGTCGCGGCGGATCTGTTCCGCGAACTCGACACCGCGGGAGTCATAGACGTGGTCGATTCCGAGGTCGCGCAACAACTCCCGCCGTTGCTCGCTTCCGGCGGTGGCGAAGATTTCGGCTCCCGCGGCGCGGGCGATCGCGATCGCCGCCCGCCCCACGCCGCCCGCGGCGGAATGGATCAACACCCGTTCGCCGTTGGCGATCCTTGCCTGCTCGTGCAAGGCGTACCAGGCGATCGTGTGCGGAGTGGTCACCGCAGCCGCCCGGTCGTCGGTGAGGCCCGGCGGCAGCGTCGCGGCCAGGCGGGCGTCACAGGTGACGAACGTTGCCCAGCAACCACTTCCAGAGAACCCGCCGACGTGGTCACCCACCCGATGGGTGGAGACGTCGGGACCCACGGCGGTCACGACGCCCGCGAAGTCCGTCCCGAGGCGTGCTGCATCGCCGTTACCACCGGCCTGCCCGCCTGCTGCGACCAGAACGTCGGAGAAGTTGATGCTGGATGCGGTGACCGCGACCTCAATCTCCCCCCGCCCCGGCGGGAATCGTTCAAACGCCGCCAGTTCCAGCGTTTCCAAATCGCCGGGCGTGCGGATCCGCATGCGCATCCCGTCGTAGGGGTGATCCGCCACGCCGGTACGCCGCTCCTCAGGCCGCAGCGGCCCGGGGGCCACGCGGGCGGTGTGCCACCGACCGTTCCGCCAGGCCGTCTCGTCCTCGTCCGACGGCCCCAACAGTTGTCTGGCCAGTTGCTCGGCGTCGGACTCCTCGTCCGTGTCGATCAGCGTTGGGCGCAGGTGCGGATATTCGGTGCCGATAGCTCGCACCAGGCCGCGCAGCCCGGCCTGCTCCAGGTTGTTCACGTCCCCCGGCACAACGGCCTGGGCATTGCGCGTCACGACATAAAGACGCGGCGGCTCTTGATCGATCTTGGTGATATGCCTCGCAATTCGCGTGAGATGACGGACATAGTCCCCGCCACGCTGGGCGCACTCCTCATCGGGGTTGCCGTTTTTCGGCCCGGTCAGGATGACCACCCGGCGGACACTGCCGATACCAAGGTGCGAGCCCAGGGTTTCGGAGTTGGACAAATGATCGCAGTGCTGCGGCCATGTCATGGTCGCGCAGTCGGTTCCCGCGGACTTCACCGCATCGGCCAGACTGGTCGCCATCACGTCCGCGGTGGTGGAAGTGCTGATCAGCAAGCATGATTCCCGGCCCAGGTGTTCCACGTCGGGCAGTGTTCGCTGTGTCCACTCGATGGTCAGCAGTCGTTCGTTCAGCACGCGATCGCGATGGGCACCCTCGGCGGCTCCGGTGCTGACTTGCAGTCCGTCCACGGCCAGCAGCACGGTCCCTTGTTCATCAAGCACCTCGAGGTCGGCCTCAACGCCGGCCCCGTCGGCGGTTGACACCTTCGTGTAGCAGTACCGCGCTCCGCGGGTCTCGGCGTAGAGCCGGATACCGCGGACGCGAAGCGGTAACAGCAGCCCGGCGCTGCCCGCGACTCGGGCCGCGGGGTGCGCCGCAACCGATTGAAAGCACGCGTCAAGCAGCGCGGGGTGGACGCCGTAGGCGCTGTGTTGCGAGCGGATAGCACCGGGCAGCGCGACCTCCGCCAGCACCGTGGCGGCGCCCTCGCCCGCGCTGTGCGCCGCGGCCAGTCCGGCGAAGGCCGCGCCATACTGCAAACCGTGGTCGTCGAACTGGTTCCGCAGCTCGACCCCGTCCAGCCGGCACGAGTGGGCCGCGAGCAGGCCTGCGATGTCGTAAGCCGCCGGGCGGTCCTCCCGTCCTCCCGCCCGCAGCACCGCCGTCGCCCGCCGAATCGGCTTGCGCTGCTGAAAGCTCTGCACCACGAAACCGGCGACGCCGGGCGCGGTCATCGACGCGTCCGCGCAGACCGGAGTCTCGTCGTCCAACAGCAGCGTCGCCTCGAATGCGATGTCGCGAACCTGCGACTTCTCGCCGAAGATCGTGCGAGCCGCGGCCAACGCCATCTCGCAGTACGCCGCCCCCGGGAGAACGGCCACGTGGTGGATGCGGTGGTCGCCCAGCCAGGGCTGCGCCGCGGTTCCAACCTCGCCCTGCCAGACGTGGCGCTCGGGTTCCTCGGGCAGCCGCACATGTGGCCCCATCAGCGGGTGCACCGGGACGGTCCAGGCGCCGCGTGCCCGCGAATCCTGACCGTCGCGGTTCAGCAGCAGTCGGCGGTGGCTCCACGTCGGGAGCGGAACGTCCACCAGTTGGCCCCCCGGATAGAGCGCCGAGAAGTCGACGGCCGCGCCGGCATCGTGCAGATCCGCCAGAAAGCCGCGCAGCCCGTGCGGGAGTTCCTGCTCTCGGCGCATGGCGCTGAGGGCGGCCAGCGGCATACCGAGGCTGGCCGCGGTCTGTTCGACCGCATGGGTGAGTAGCGGATGCGGCGCCAACTCCGCGAACACGCGGTGGCCGTCCTCCAACGCCGCCTGCACGGCGGCCGCGAAACGCACCATGTGGCGCAGATTGTCCGACCAATACCAGGCGTCACACACGGGCTGCTCGCGCGGGTCGAATGCGGTCGCGGAGTAGAAGGGTACGTCGGGTGTCCTGGGGTCGACCTCTGCGAGGGCGTCGGACAGCTCGTCGAGGATCGGATCCACCTGCGGGGAGTGCGACGCCACGTCGACGGCGATCTCGCGCGCAGGCACGTCGCGTTGCTCCCACGCGGTGACCAGGTCGCGCACGGCCTGCGCGGCGCCGCCGACCACCGTCGACTGCGGTGAGGCCACCACCGCCAGCACGACGTCGTCGACACCCCGGGCCATGAGTTCCAAAAGGACCTGCTCGGCCGGCAGTTCCACCGACGCCATTGCGCCGGAGCCGGCGATTGTCGACATCAGCCGGGAACGGCGGCAGATCACGCGGACGCCGTCCTCCAGCGACAACGCCCCGGCCACGACCGCGGCCGCGGCCTCGCCCATCGAGTGGCCGATCACGGCGCCCGGCCGCACCCCGTAGGCCCTCATCGTGGCCGCCAGCGCGACCTGCATGGCGAACAACGCCGGCTGGATCCGGTCGATCCCGGTCACCGTGGCGGGCGTCGAAATCGCCTGGGTGACTGAGAAACCCGATTCCCGGGCGATCAGCGGCTCCACCGTCGCGACCGTCGCGGCGAACACCGGTTCGGTAGTGAGCAACTCCGCGCCCATCGCCGCCCACTGCGAGCCCTGGCCGGAAAACAACCAGACCGGTCCTCGGTCGTCCTGCCCGACCGCCGGCTGATAGGGGAAGCCGCCGGCGGCGACCCCCCGCAGCCCCGTGGTCAGCTCGTCGAGCGTGCCGGCGATGACCGCGGTGCGCACCGTCCGGTGCGCCCTCCGCCGGGCGAGCGTGTACGCCAGGTCCGATGCGGCGAGCCCGGGAGCGTGTTTTTCGACCCAGTCCGCGAGCCGTCCGGCGGTGCGCCGCAGCCCGTCTGCCGACGTGGCGGACAGCGGGAAGAGCAGCGGGCCATCGATCGCCGGGGGAGTCGGCGGGGCGCCCGATGTGACCGGCCCTTGCTCCACGATCGCGTGCACATTGGTCCCCGAGAACCCGTACGACGACACCGCCGCCCGGCGCGGTCCGTGCTGGCTGGGCCACGGTGTATTAGCCTGCGGCACAAAGAGATTGGTCTTGATACGGGACATTTCGTCGGGTAATTGGGTGAAGTGCAGGTTGCGCGGGATCACCCCGTGTTGCAGCGCGAGAACGGCTTTCATCAGGCCGAGGGCTCCGGCGGCCGACTGGGTGTGCCCGAAGTTGGTCTTGATGGATGCGAGCGCGCACGGCCCGTCCGCGCCGTACACCTCCGCCAGGCTGGCGTATTCGACGGGGTCACCCACCGGCGTTCCGGGACCGTGTGCTTCCACCATGCCGACGGTGCGGGCGTCCACATCCGCCGCGGCCAGGGCGGCCCGATAGGCCTCGACCTGTGCGGCCCGTGACGGCGTCACGATGTTCACCGTGTGGCCATCCTGGTTTGCCGCGGTGCCGCGGAGCACAGCCAAGATTCGGTCGCCCGCGCGCAAGGCATCCGCCAACCGTTTGAGCAACAAGACGACGCAGCCCTCGCCGGCCACGAACCCGTCGGCGCCGACGTCGAAGGCGCGGCAGCGTCCCGTGGCAGACAGCATTCCGATGGCGGAACCCGAGCAGGACTTACGCGGTTCGAACGACACCGAGGCGCCGCCCGCCAATGCGAGCTCGCTTTCGCCGTCATGCAGGCTGCGGCACGCCATATGCACCGCCGCAAGCCCCGACGAGCAGGCGGTATCCACCGTCATCGCCGGACCGCGTAGCCCCATCGTGTAGGCAACGCGTCCGGAGCCCATGGCGAAGCTATTGCCCAGGTAGCCGTACGGGCCCTCCAGGGCGTTGGCGTCCGCGTGCACCAATTGGTAGTCGTCGTGCATCAGTCCCATGAAGACGCCGGTGCGGGAACCGGCCAGCGTCTCTCGGGTCAGGCCGCCGTGCTCCATGGCCTCCCACGAGGTTTCCAGCAGCAGGCGGTGCTGCGGGTCCATCGCGGTCGCCTCGTTGTCGGTGATGCCGAAGAACTCCGGGTCGAAGCCGGCGACGTCGTCCAGAAACGCGCCCCATTTGCAGACGGACCGACCGGGCACACCGGGCTGGGGATCGTAGAACTCGTCGGCGTCCCACCGCTCGGGTGGAATTTCGGTGACCAGGTCATCGCCGCGGAGCAAGGCCTCCCACAACTGTTCTGGAGAATCGATGCCTCCGGGCAGGCGGCAAGCCATGCCGATGACCGCGACGGGAGTGGCTACCGGGTGCGAAGACATAGCCCGCCCCGCACACGCGCCCTTGATATTGGCCCGAACAAAGCCGTTTCCTCCTCACAGCAAAGGCGGAGTCGCGCTGTCGGCTGCCTATCGCGCGATAGCAACTGTCGGGTTGTGGGGCTGCCTACTGCGACGTCGATATCGAGGGTGTGTGGTTTGGCGGTGGGCTTTCTCGCAGGTCAACCGCTTTCGCTGCGGCTGCGACTTATTCGGCACGCGATCAGTGCTTACACACTAGCGGGATAGCTATCGATCCGGGACGCAAAACCCGCGCCAAATTCGGGCGGGTCGCGAGTTACGCCAACCGTTTCCGTTGGCTGTTCCTGGCGGCGTGGACGCACGTCGGCGCGCCCACGATTTGTGGAGCCTAGGGGAATCGAACCCCTGACACCCGCCTTGCAAAGGCGGTGCTCTACCAACTGAGCTAAGGCCCCTCGCCGGGCTCGGGTGGTGGCTGACCCGTGGTGTCGTCCACCGCCACGTGCCAGATCTCGACCCCGCGTCGGGACCACGCCACCGCCGCCACCACAGCGATCAGTGTGATTGGCAGGGCAAGTCTTACGCAACGTCTTGATGGGCACATGGTTGTGGGCCTAGGAGGACTCGAACCTCCGACCTCTTCGTTATCAGCGAAGCGCTCTAACCGCCTGAGCTATAGGCCCGTACACGCGTACGGCCGAGCGACGAGATTACCGCAATTGCCGCCCGACCCCCAAAAACGCTAGTCGCGGTCGGCCAACGTCACCTCGATGCCGCCGATCAGATCGGTGGTCAGGTTGTAGACGAACGCGGCGATGGTGGCCATCGCCGTCAACAACACGATGTTGACCAGGCCGATCAACACGGCCCCGCCGAAGATGGTGCCGCTGGAGACCAGTTCGCCGCTGCTGCCGCTGGTGTTGTTCAGCAGGTCGCCGACGTTGCTGTTCAGCTTCGACCACACGCCCATGCCGCCGAGGACGAGATACAGGAACGCCACGGCGATCATCCAGACGAAGAACAACGCGACCGAGAGCAACAGCGAGACCTTCAGCGTGCTCCACGGATCGATCCGGCGGATCTGCATGCTGGCCCGCACGGGCCCGCGCGGTCGCCGCGACACCTGGGTGCGGCTCTCGCGGGTCTCGCGGCCCTCCCGGTTTTCCGTGGCCGACGACCGGCCGGATCCCGCCTGTGTCGACGGCTCCGGCGCGCGGTCGGGTGACGCTTTGCGCTGGGGGCCCCGCGGAATCGGGCCGGACAGGTCGGGCAACTCGCTGGCGTAAGCCTCCGCCGGCGGCCCGTCGCCACGCCCCTGCGGGGCGTCGTTGTCGTGCGGCGGGTTTTTGCCCTGCGCGGGTGCGCCGGGGGCCGCGGTGCCGGAGATGAACCGGTTGAGCCGCGCCTCGACACCACTGGGCGGGCCGGACTGGCGCGCCTCGGTGGGCGGCTCGGTCTGCCGTTGCGGCGCCTGCGGGGGCCGGGGACCGCCACGCTGCCACGGCGGTGAGTCCCCGGCGTCCGGAGCGCGGCCGGCCGGTGCGGGCGGCGTCGCGCGGTGGGCGCCGGCACGCTCGGCCGAGCCATCCCCATTAAGGCCATCGCCCAGTTTGGGGGCGCCCGGCTCGTTCGGTGAGGTCACCCCGACTCCTTAGCTCTCCTGCCACGGCCGCGGGGGCGTCGCATTTTGTCCGGTCGGGCCGAGTCTAATTGCCCGGCCGTTCGTCGGACCGCGCGGATTGTCAACGACTAGTCGTCTGCGTCCGCGGCGCCTTCCGCTTCGTCGACGACTTCGTCCGCGTTCTCCTCGGCGTTGCGCGCGATGGCCAGCAGCGTGTTGTCCTCGCCCAGGTTCATCAGGCGAACACCCTTGGTCTGCCGTCCCGCCTTACGGACCTGCCTCGCCGCCGTGCGGATTACCCCGCCGCCGGAGGTGATGGCGTAGAGTTCGCTGTCTTCGTCGACGATCAGCGCGCCCACCAGCTTGCCGCGCCGCCGGTCGTACATCACCGTCAGCACGCCCTTGCCGCCGCGGCCCTGCACCGGATACTCGTCGATCGCGGTGCGCTTGGCGTAGCCGCCGGACGTCGCCACCAATAGGTACGTGCCCTCGCGAACCACGTTGAGCGACAACAGGTAATCGTCGGTGTTGAACCGCATGCCCTGGACGCCGGAGGTGGCGCGGCCCATCGGGCGCAGCGCCTCGTCGGTCGCCGAGAACCGGATGGATTGGCCGTTGGCCGATACCAGCA
>NZ_LZJN01000052.1 GCF_001667735.1 Mycobacterium sp. E183 | reverse complement strand
TGACCTTCCCGATGCTGCAGTTCTCCCTGCTGGGCACGATCTGCCTGCTCGGGGCGCTGTGGCTGGTGGTGCGCGCCCGGTCGTCGGTGCGGGCCAGCGCCCTGGGGATCGGCGTGCTGGCCATCTACCTGTGGTCGCTGCTGTCGATGCTGACCACGCTGGCGCGCACCACGCTGCTGTCGTTCCGGCTGCAGCCCACCCTGACCGTGCTGCTGGTCGCCGCCGGGGCGTTCGGCTTCGTCGAGGCGGTGCGCACGCTGTCCGCGCGGGGCCGCGCCGTGCTGCCCCTCGCCGGCGCCGTCGGCCTGGCCGCCGCGATCGCGTTCAGCCAGGACATCCCCGACGTGCTGCGCCCGGATCTCACCGTCGCCTACACCGACACGGACGGCAACGGCCAGCGCGGCGACCGGCGACCGCCCAGCTCGGAGAAGTTCTACCCCGACATCGACCGCGCCATCGTGACCGTGACCGGGCGCCCCCGCGACCAGACCGTCGTGATGACCGCCGACTACAGCTTCCTGTCGTTCTATCCCTATTGGGGATTCCAGGGACTGACGTCGCACTACGCCAACCCACTCGCGCAGTTCGACCTGCGGGCCGCCCAGATCAACAAATGGTCCAAACTCAAGTCCGCCGACGAGCTGCTGCACGCGCTGGACACCTGTCCCTGGCCGCCGCCCACGGTGTTCCTGATGCGCCGCGGTGCGAACGGCAACTACACCCTGCGGCTCGCCGAGGACGTCTACCCCAACCAGCCCAACGTCCGGCGCTACACCGTCGATCTGCGGGCCGCCCTTTTCGAGAGCCCGCAGTTCGTCGTTCAAAGCGCCGGCCCGTTCGTGCTGGCCATCCGCAAGCCGGTGCCGGGCCGCTGATGAGCACCAACACCTCGCCTCAAAAGGGGCCGCCGAGCATCGAAGAACTAGCATCTAGCACCGTGACCGAGACGGGAGCGAACCACCGGATCACTCGGTGGGTAGCTATCGTCGCCGGGCTGCTCGGGGCTTTGCTGGCCATCGCGACCCCGCTGCTGCCGGTCAACCAGACCACCGCCCAGCTGAACTGGCCGCAGAACGGCACGTTCGAAAGCGTCGACGCTCCCCTGATCGGTTACGTCGCGACCGATTTGAACATCACCGTGCCGTGTCAGGCCGCCGCCGGGCTGGCCGGTCCCCAGAACGCCGCCAAGACCGTGCTGTTGTCCACGGTGCCCAAGCAGGCCCCCAAGGCCGTCGACCGCGGGCTGCTCATCCAGCGCGCCAACGACTACCTCGTGGTCGTCGTGCGCAACGTCGCGGTGGTGACCGCCCCGCTGAGCCAGGTGCTGAGCCCGGCCTGCCAGCGGCTGACCTTCACCGCCCACGCGGAGAAGGTCACCGCCGAGTTCGTCGGCCTGACCCAGGGGCCCAACACCGAGCACCCCGGCGCACCGCTGCGCGGCGAGAAGAGCGGTTACGACTTCCGGCCCCAGATCGTCGGCGTCTTCACCGACCTGAGCGGGCCGACACCGCCCGGCCTGAGCTTCTCGGCGACCATCGACACCCGCTACAGCAGCAGCCCCACCGAGCTGAAGATGGCGGCGATGATCCTCGGGCTCGTGCTGACGGCCGCCGCCCTGGTCGCCCTGCACCTGCTCGACACCGCCGACGGCAGCCGCCACCGCCGCTTCCTGCCGTCGCGCTGGTGGTCGATCGGCGGTCTGGACGCTCTGGTCATCGCCGTGCTGGTGTGGTGGCAGTTCGTCGGCGCCAATACCTCCGACGACGGCTACATCCTGACCATGGCCCGGGTGTCCGAGCACGCCGGCTACATGGCCAACTATTACCGCTGGTTCGGCACGCCGGAGGCGCCCTTCGGCTGGTACTACGACCTGCTGGCGGTGTGGGCCCATGTCAGCACCGCCAGCATCTGGATGCGGTTGCCAACCCTGGCCATGGCGCTGACGTGCTGGTGGGTGATCAGCCGTGAAGTGATGCCGCGCCTGGGCCACGCCGTCAAACAGAACCGCGGCGCGGCGTGGACCGCGGCGGGCATGTTCCTGGCCGTGTGGCTCCCGCTGAACAACGGCCTGCGCCCCGAGCCGATCATCGCGCTGGGCATCCTGCTGACCTGGTGCTCGGTGGAGCGCGCGGTAGCCACCAGCCGGCTGCTGCCGGTGGCGGTCGCCTGCATCATCGGTGCGCTGACGCTGTTCTCCGGGCCGACCGGCATCGCCTCGATCGGCGCCCTGCTGGTCGCCATCGGGCCGTTGCGGACGATCCTGCACCGCAGGTCGAAACGATTCGGCGCGCTGCCGCTGGTGGCACCCCTGTTCGCGGCGGTCACCGTCACCGCCATCCTGATCTTCCGAGACCAAACCCTGGCCGGCGAGATCCAGGCCAGCATGCTCAAGCGGGCCGTCGGCCCCAGCCTGAGCTGGTTCGACGAACACATCCGCTACGAGCGCCTGTTCATGGCCAGCCCGGACGGCTCGGTCGCCCGCCGCTTCGCGGTGCTGGCGCTGGTCCTGGCGCTCGCGATCACGGTCGCAATGTCGTTGCGCAAGGGCCGGATTCCGGGCACGGCCGCCGGGCCGAGCCGCCGCATCGTCGGAATCACGATCATCTCCTTTATCGCGATGATGTTCACGCCCACCAAGTGGACCCACCATTACGGGGTGTTCGCCGGGCTGGCCGGCCCGCTGGGCGCGCTGGCCGCCGTCGCCGTGACTTCCGTGGCGATGCGGTCGCGGCGCAACCGCACCATGTTCGCGGCCGCGGTGCTGTTCCTGATGGCCCTGTCGTTCGCCAGCGTCAACGGCTGGTGGTACGTGTCCAATTTCGGTGTGCCATGGTCGAATTCGTTCCCGGCGTGGCATTACGCCTTTGCCACCGCGCTACTCGGGCTGACGGTCGTGGTGCTGCTACTGGCCGCGTGGTTCCATTTCGTCGATCCAGACAACGGCGCGCCGACGACCCGCCTGGGCGCACGAGTCGCGGGAATCGTCCAGTCCCCGTTGGCAATTGCGACCTGGCTGCTGGTGGTGTTCGAGGTGGCGTCGCTGACCCTGGCGATGGTCGACCAGTACCCCGCCTGGACGGTGGGCCGCTCCAACCTCGAGGCCCTCACCGGCAAGTCCTGCGGACTGGCCGAGGACGTGCTGGTGGAACAGGACCCCAACGCCGGCGCGCTGGCGCCGGTGAGCGCCACGGTGGCCGACGCGCTGGGCGCGGGCCTGTCGGAAGCCTTCACCCCCAACGGTATTCCAGCCGACGTCCGTGCCGACCCCGTGATGGAACGCCCGGGCGACCGCAGCTTCATCAACGACGACAGGCTGGTCACCGGCGCCGAAGCCGGCACCGAGGGCGGCACCACCCCGGCACCGGGGATCAACGGTTCGGTCGCCCAGCTGCCCTACAGCCTGGACCCCGCGCGCACACCGGTGCTCGGCAGCTGGCGGTCGGGCATCCAACTGCCCGCCCACCTGCGGTCGGGCTGGTACCGGCTGCCCACCCGCGACAGCGCCCGGCCGCTGCTGGTGGTGAGCGCGGCCGGCCGCTTCGATCCCCGCGAGGTGCAGGTCCAGTGGGCGACCGACGACCAAGCGGCCGGCGGACACCCCGGCGGGTCGTTGCAGTTATCCGACGTGGGCGCCTCCCCAGCCTGGCGGAACCTGCGGTTGCCGCTGTCGGCCATCCCCGCCAACGCCACCCAGATCCGATTGGTCGCCGACGACGAAGACCTGGCGCCGCAGCACTGGATCGCGCTCACCCCGCCGCGCATCCCGCAGCTGCGCACGCTGCAGGACGTCGTCGGCTCGAAGGACCCGGTGTTCCTGGATTGGCTCGTCGGCCTGGCGTTCCCCTGCCAGCGTCCGTTCGGCCACCAAAACGGCGTCGATGAAACGCCGAAATGGCGCATCCTGCCTGACCGTTTCGGCGCAGAAGCCAACTCACCGGTGATGGACAACAACGGTGGCGGCCCGCTGGGCGTCACCGAGCTGCTGCTGAAGGCCACCACCATGGCGACCTATCTGAAGGACGACTGGTCGCGCGACTGGGGTTCCCTGCAACGGCTGACGCCCTACTACGCCGGGGCGCAGCCCGCCCGCCTGCAGCTGGGGACGGTCACCCGCAGCGGCCTGTGGAGCCCCGCGCCGCTGCGTAAGAGCTAGCGAGGGGGCCGGCAATGACGGCAAGCCTGATGAGCATGGCCCGCGACGAACGGGCCGACCTGGCCGAGTTCCTGGCCACCCTGACGCCCGAGCAGTGGGAGGCGCCCAGCCTCTGCACGCACTGGACGGTCAAAGACGTTGTCGCGCATACGATCAGCTACGAAGAGCTCGGCCCGTTAGGTCTGGCGGGGCGCTTCGCGAAGGGCTGGATCGTCCGCGCCAACCAGGTGGGCGTCGACGAGTTCGCCGGCCTGGGTCCGGAACAACTGCTCGACTTTCTGCGAGCCCATCTCCAGCCGCGTGGGCTGACAGCGGGTTTCGGCGGAATGATCGCGCTCGTCGACGGCACGATCCATCACCAGGACATCCGCCGCGCCCTCGACCGGCCTCGCATCGTCCCCGCCGATCGGCTCGAGCGCGTCCTGCAGCTGGTGCCGGGCAACCCGAGGCTCGGGGCCGGCCGCCGGATCCGGGGGCTGCGCCTGCGCGCCACCGACCTCGACTGGGCACACGGCCGCGGGCCGGAAGTCACCGGCCCCGGCGAGGCTTTGCTGATGGCGATGTCGGGCCGCCCGGCGGCGCTCGACGACCTCGACGGCCCGGGCCTGAACACCCTGGCGGCCCGGCTCCCCCGCTGACGCCGCGCGGCCCCGCGCGGCCCCGCGTCCTCAGCGGACAAAGCGGCTTCGCTTACGATCGAGCCTCGTGCCCCACGACGGTAATCAGCGATCGCAGCGGATCCCGCGGTTCGTCGCCGCCGTCGCCGGCATCGTCGGACTGCTGTTGTGCGCGCTCGTCCCGCTGCTTCCAGTCAGGCAGACCACCGCGACGGTGCTGTGGCCGCAGGGCGTCGCGGACGGACACGTCACCCAGATCACCGCGCCGCTGGTGTCCGGGGCGCCGCGCGCGCTCGACATCTCCATCCCGTGCGCGGCGATCGCGACCCTGCCCGCCAGCGGAGGCCTGGTGGTCTCGACGCTGCCCGCCGGCGGCGTCGACGCCGGCAAGGACGGGCTGTTCGTGCGGGCCGACAAAGACCTGGTGGTCGTCGCGTTCCGCGACACCGTTGCCGCGGCCGCGCCGCGGGCGGCGGTCGCCGGCGGGGCCTGCAGCGTGCTGCACGCCTGGGCCGGCGCGGGCGCGGCGGGCGCCGACTTCGTGGGCATGCCCGGCGCCTCGGGCACCCTGTCCTCAGACAAGAAGCCCCAAGTCGGCGGCATCTTCACGGACCTGAAGGTGCCGGCCCAGCCGGGACTATCGGCCCGCATCGACATCGACACCCGCTTCATCACCGCCCCAACCGCCCTCAAGCAACTCGCGATGGCCGTCGGTGCCCTGGCCGTGCTGACCGCCGTCATCGCGCTCGCCGCGCTCGACCGTCGCAGCCGCGGAGGCGGCACGCTGGTCAATTGGCAATCGCCGATCGCCTGGCTCTCCCGGTACCGGCCCCGGGCGCGATGGAGTTCCTGGCGCCGCGTCGGGCTCGCAACCTGGATCGCCGACGTCGGGGTGATCGCGACGCTCCTGGTCTGGCACGTCATCGGCGCCACCTCGTCCGACGACGGCTACAACCTGACCATCGCCCGCGTCTCCCCGAAGGCCGGCTACATCGTCGATTACTACCGCTACTTCGGTACGACGGACGCGCCGTTCGACTGGTATCTGGGGGTGCTGTCCAAGCTGGCGGCCGTGAGCACCGCCGGGGTGTGGATGCGGTTGCCCGCCACGCTGGCCGGGATCGCGTGCTGGCTCGTGATCAGCCACTGGATCCTGCGCAGGTTGGGCCCCGGCAGGGGCGGCCTGGCGGCGAACCGGGTGGCGGTGTTCACCGCGGGCGCGGTGTTCCTGGCCGCCTGGTTGCCGTTCAACAACGGGCTGCGGCCCGAGCCGCTGATCGCCCTGGGTGTGCTGGTCACCTGGATGCTGGTGGAGCGGGCGATCGCGCTGCAACGCCTGGCCCCGGCCGCGGTCGCGACCTTCGTCGCGATGCTCACCGTGACACTGGCGCCGCAGGGCCTGATCGCCGTCGCCGCGTTGCTGACCGGTTCGCGGGCCATCGCCCGGACGATCCGGCGACGCCGGGCGACCGACGGCCTGCTCGCGCCGCTGTCGGTGCTCGCGGCGTCGCTGTCGCTGATCACCGTTGTGGTGTTCCACGGTCAGACACTGGCCAACGTCGCCGAGTCGGCGCGGATCAAGTACAAGGTCGGGCCGACGATCGCGTGGTACCAGGACTGGCTTCGCTACTACTTCCTCACGGTGGAGTCGAACCCCGATGGGTCCATGGCGAGGCGTTTCGCGGTGCTGGTGCTGCTGCTGTGCCTGTTCGGGATGCTGGTCATCCTGCTGCGCCGGGGGCGAGTGCCCGGGCTGGCCAGCGGCCCGGCCTGGCGGCTGATCGGCACGACCGCCATCGGCCTCCTGCTCCTCACGTTCACCCCGACGAAGTGGGCGGTCCAGTTCGGCGCCTTCGCCGGACTTGCCGGGGCGCTGGGCGCGGTCACCGCGTTCGCGCTTTCGCGGATCGGCCTGCACAACCGCCGCAACCTGACGCTCTACGTCACGGCGCTGCTGTTCGTTGTCGCGGTGGCCACCTCCGGCGTCAACGGCTGGTTCTACGTCGGCAACTACGGGGTGCCGTGGTACGACATCCAGCCCGTGATCGCGAGCCACCCGGTGACGTCGATGTTCCTGACGCTGTCGATCCTCACCGGGCTGCTGGCCGCGTGGCAGCACTTCCGCATGGACTATGCCGGCCACACCGAAGTCAAAGACAACCGGCGCAACCGGGTGCTGGCGTCGACCCCGCTGCTGGTGGTCGCGAGCATCATGGTGGTCGGCGAAGTCGCCTCACTGACCAAAGGCGCGGTGTTCCGCTACCCGCTCTACACCACCGGCAAGGCCAACCTCGCCGCCATCGCTTCCGGCCTGTCCCCGACGAGCTGTGCCATGGCCGATGACGTGCTTGCCGAGCCCGACCCCAACGCGGGCATGCTGGCGCCGGCGCCCGGGCAGGTCTTCGGGCCCGACGGCCCGCTCGGCGGGGTCAACCCGGTCGGCTTCAAGCCCGACGGCGTCGGCGACGACCTGCGGTCGTACCCGGTGGTGACCAAGCCCGGCGTGGTGAATTCGGATGCGTCGCCCAACAAGCCCAACGCCGCCATGAGCGACTCGGCGGGCACGGCCGGCGGGAAGGGCCCCGTCGGCGTCAACGGCTCCCATGCGGCGCTCCCGTTCGGACTCGACCCGGCCCGCACCCCGGTGATGGGCAGCTACGGCGAGAATTCGCTGGCCGCCACGGCGACCTCGGCGTGGTACCAGCTACCACCCCGCACCCCGGACCGGCCGATCGTCGTGGTGTCGGCGACCGGCGCGATCTGGTCGTACAAGGAGGACGGCACCTTCACCTACGGGCAGTCGCTGAAGTTGCAGTGGGGAGTCACCCGCCCCGACGGCACCACCCAGCCGTTGGCCGAGGTGCAGCCGATCGACATCGGCCCCGAGCCGGCGTGGCGCAACCTGCGCTTCCCCCTCACCTGGGCGCCGCCCGAGGCCAACGTGGCGCGCATCGTCGCCTACGACCCGAACCTGAGCTCGGATCAGTGGTTCGCGTTCACCCCGCCGCGGGTGCCGGTGCTGCAAACCCTGCAGCAGCTGATCGGGTCGCGCACGCCGGTGCTGATGGACATCGCGACCGCCGCGAACTTCCCATGCCAGCACCCGTTCTCCGAACACCTTGGCGTGGCCGAACTTCCGCAGTACCGCATCCTGCCCGATCACAAGCAGACGGCGTCGTCGTCGAATGGGTGGCAGGCCAGCGAGGCCGGCGGCCCGTTCCTGGTCACTCAGGCGATGCTGCGCACCTCGACGGTCTCCACCTATCTTCGCGGCGACTGGTATCGCGACTGGGGCTCCGTGGAGCAGTACTTCCGGCTGGTGCCGGCTGACCAGGCGCCCGACGCCGCAATCGAACAGGGTGTGATGACAGTGCACGGCTGGAGCCGACAGGGACCGATTCGGGCGCTTCCATGAGCATCACGACCGTGAACAACCGCGAAGACAAGGCGACCGCCGGTCAAAACGTGCGCGCGACGCGCTGGGTCGCGACGATCGCCGGCTTGATCGGCTTCGTCCTGTCGGTCGCCACGCCGTTGCTGCCCGTCGTGCAGACCACCGCCACCCTCAGCTGGCCCCAGGGCGGCCAGCTGAACAGCGTTACCGCGCCGTTGATTTCACTGACGCCGGTGGACGTGACCGCAACCGTGCCGTGCTCGGTGGTGAGCGCGTTGCCGTCGGACGGCGGGGTCGTCCTGAGCACGGCGCCCAAGAAGGGCAAGGACGCCGCGCTGAACGCGCTGTTCGTCGTCGTCAACGCCAAACGCGTCGACGTCACCGACCGCAATGTGGTGATCGCCAGCGCGTCTCGAGACCAGGTGGCCGGCCCGCAATGCCAGCGCATCGAGATCACCTCGACGAAAGCCGGCGCCTTCGCCACCTTCGTCGGGCTGAAGGATTCGGCCGGCAGGCCGATCGGGGGCGGTTTCCCCGACCCGAACCTGCGGCCGCAGATCGTCGGGGTGTTCACCGACCTCACCGGCCCGGCCCCGCCGGGCCTGAAACTGTCGGCCACCATCGACACCCGGTTCTCCACCACCCCAACGACTTTGAAGCTGACCGCGATGGTGCTGGCCATCGTGTCCACGATCGTCGCGTTGATCGCGTTGTGGCGCCTGGACCAGCTGGACGGCCACCGGATGCGCCGGCTCATTCCGGCGAACTGGCGCACCTTCACGCTGGCCGACGTCACGGTCATCTTCGGGTTCCTGCTGTGGCACGTGATCGGGGCGAACTCGTCCGATGACGGCTACATCCTGGGCATGGCCCGGGTCGCCGACCACGCCGGTTACATGTCGAACTACTTCCGCTGGTTCGGCAGTCCGGAGGACCCGTTCGGGTGGTACTACAACCTGCTGGCGTTGATGACCCACGTCAGCGACGCCAGCCTGTGGATGCGCCTGCCGGACCTGATCGCGGGAATCGTCTGCTGGCTGCTGCTTTCGCGTGAGGTGCTGCCCCGTCTCGGGCCCGCGGTCGCCGGCAGCAAGGCGGCGAACTGGGCGGCGGGCCTGGTCCTGCTCACCGCGTGGATGCCGTTCGACAACGGCCTGCGCCCGGAGCCGATCATCGCCGTCGGTTCGCTGATCACCTACGTGCTCATCGAGCGCTCCATGCGTTACAGCCGGTTGACTCCCGCCGCGCTGGCGGTCATCACCGCGGCGTTCACCCTCGGCGTCCAGCCCACCGGATTGATCGCCGTGGCCGCACTGGTCGCCGGTGGCCGTCCGATCCTGCGTATCCTGGTCCGCCGGCATCGGCTGGTCGGCACCTTGCCGCTGGTGGCGCCGATGCTGGCCGCCGGAACGGTCATCCTGACCGTGGTGTTCGCCGATCAGACGCTGTCAACGGTGTTGGAAGCCACCAGGATTCGGACCGCGATCGGGCCCAGCCAGGCCTGGTACACCGAAAACCTGCGCTATTACTACCTGATTCTGCCCACCGTCGACGGTTCACTCTCGCGCCGCTTCGGCTTCCTGATCACCGCGCTGTGCCTGTTCACCGCCATGTTCATCATGTTGCGGCGCAAGCGAGTTCCGGGCGTGGCCCGCGGGCCGGCGTGGCGCCTGATGGGTGTCATCTTCGGCACCATGTTCTTCCTGATGTTCACCCCCACCAAGTGGGTGCACCACTTCGGGCTGTTCGCCGCGGTGGGCGCGGCGATGGCCGCGCTGACGACGGTGCTGGTGTCGCCGAAGGTGCTGCGCTGGTCGCGCAACCGGATGGCGTTCCTCGCGGCGGTGCTGTTCATTCTGGCGCTGTGCTTCGCCACCACCAACGGCTGGTGGTACGTCTCCAGCTACGGCGTGCCGTTCAACAGCAGCATGCCCAGGGTCGGCGGAATCTCGATCAGCACAATCTTTTTCGCGCTGTTCGTGATTGCCGCGGTGTATGCGGCCTGGTTGCATTTCGCCGACACCAGCCACGGCGAGGGCCGCCTGGCGCGAGCGCTGACCGCCGCGCCGATCCCGCTGGCGGCCGGCTTCATGGCGCTGGTGTTCGTGGCGTCGATGGTGGCCGGCATCGTGCGTCAATACCCCACCTACTCCAATGCCTGGGACAACCTGCGCGAGTTCAGCGGAGGCTGCGGCCTGGCCGACGACGTGCTCGTCGAACCGGACAGCAACGCCGGCTTCATGGCGCCCCTGCCCGGCGATTACGGTCCGCTGGGGGCGCTCGGGGGCGTGAACCCGACGGGATTCACTCCCAACGGTGTTCCGGACCGCACCCTGGCCGAGTCGGTCAAGGAGACGTCGGTGCCGCAGCCGGGCACCGACTACGACTGGGACGCGCCGCTGAAGCTGACGACGCCCGGCGTCAACGGATCGACGGTGCCGCTGCCGTACGGCCTCAACGCCGAGCAGGTCCCCCTGGCCGGGAGCTACACGACCGGGGCGCAACGGCAGAGCCGGCTCACCTCCGCGTGGTATCAGCTGCCGAAGGCGGATGACGGGCACCCGCTGGTAGTCGTCACCGCGGCGGGCACGATCGCCGGCAACAGCATCTTGCATCACCACACCAGCGGCCAGACGGTCGAGCTGGAGTTCGGCCGTCCCGGTCCCGGCGGCTCCGTGCAGCCGGGCGGCAGGCTGGTGCCCTACGACCTCTACGGCGAGCAACCCAAGGTGTGGCGCAACCTGCGCTTCGCGCGCTCGCAGATCCCGGCGGACGCCGTCGCCGTGCGGCTCGTCGCCGAAGACCTGTCGCTGACGCCGGACGACTGGATCGCGGTCACCCCGCCGCGGGTGCCGGAACTGCGCTCGTTGCAGGAGTATGTCGGCTCGACGCAGCCGGTGCTGATGGACTGGGCGGTCGGGTTGGCCTTCCCGTGCCAGCAGCCGATGTTGCATGTCAACGGTGTCACCGAGATCCCGAGGTTCCGCATCACCCCGGACTACAACGCCAAGAAGCAGGACACCGACACCTGGCAGGACGGCGTCAACGGCGGCCTGCTGGGCATCACCGATCTGCTGCTGCGGGCCCACGTGATGTCGACCTACCTGTCGCACGACTGGGGCCGGGACTGGGGATCGCTGCGCAAGTTCGACACCGTCGCCGATGCCCATCCCGCGCAGCTCGATCTGGGCACCGCGACCCGTAGCGGCTGGTGGTCTCCCGGGCCGATCCGCATTAAACCGTAGGGCGTAATAAACGCCTTTTCTCCCGCAATTCGTCAGCCGCCCAATAACCGCACAAATTAACGAATGAGTAATTGCCGGAAATAGGTTTGATTTTGCCGGGCCCTGGTTAATACCTAACCGCTGTGATTCAGTTCACACGGGAGAAACAGGTGGGCCCATGTACACGCTTAGACGTATCCGAACATGTGCGGCGCTGATCGCGGTGGCGATCACCTGGGCGATGACGTTCGGCGTCAAGGCCCACGCCGAAGGCGGCACCACGGTGGTGCTGGACAACTATTTGCGGCGCTGCGATTTCAGCCGCGTCGGCGTGGCCCCGAAGGTGCCGAGCCCGATGCTCGGCACCGGCTCGGCGGTGATCCGTACCAGCGGGTCAAGAGCGCTCGCGGAGGTGCACCTGTACGACGAGCCCGAGCCCGGCACCCACTTCGACGTCGGGCTGATCCAGATGCCCCGACCCTCGTCGAGCACCTGCGGTCCGGGTGATCCCGGCACCGCTTTCGCGGGCATGGATATCGATGCGGCGGGCACCGGAACAACGACCGTCCAAGACACCATTCGTCCCGGCACGACTGGAGTTTGGGTGATTATCGAACGGACCAACGCTAACTCGCAGAATCCGGCGGAGTTCTACACATCAGAGTTCGTCGCCCCGGTATAACCACGCCGTTGGGGAGCGGGCAGTGCCTTAAGTCCCTATCACGACGCCGCGGTCGAGTGCTCCGATAAAGGGGTCGCCGCGTGACCGGCGTCGGATGAAAGGTACGGCAATGGACGCTTCCCAACAGTCGACACGCTTCTTCTGCCGCGTGCTCGGCCCCTTCCTCGTCGTCGTCGATGTGACGGCGGTGGCGCGCGCCTCGGACATGCAGTCGCTGCTGTCGCAGTTCGAGGCGAATTCGATGTGGACCTTCGTGACCGGAGCCTTCATCCTGCTGATCGGCCTGACCATCGTTGCGGCCCACCAAAGCTGGCGCGGCGCCGCGGCGGTCACGGTTTCCCTCGTCGGCTGGCTGATCGTGTTGCGCGGATTGCTGCTGGTGGCATTTCCCAGGTTCTTCGCCGCGCTGGCCAACGACATGATCGGCGCGCAGGGCTGGTGGATCACGGCGTGCGTCGTCTTCACCCTGGTCGGGCTGTACCTGACCTACGTCGGTTGGGTGCCGGCGCCGCAGCGCCCGACATCGCAGGCGACGGCGGCCAACCCGGACCTGCCGCGAGCCGCGTGAGCGACACGGGGTCGACGCCGCACCGGCCAACTCGGCGCGAAGACCCGGAGGACCGCACCGGCGCCATCGGCAGCGCCATGCCCGCCGAGCTCGACGCGCCGGCAACCGCCGCCGATGCCGCGATCGAGGACACCGCCGGGTTGCGCCCAGGCTCGGCGCTGCTCGTCGTCAAGCGTGGCCCCAACGCCGGTTCGCGTTTTTCCCTGAGCGCAGACGTGGTCTCCGCCGGCCGCCATCCCGAGAGCGACATCTATCTCGACGACATCACCGTCAGCCGCCGGCACGCCGAATTCCGAAGCGACGGAAAGCAATTCCGCGTCGTCGACGTGGGCAGCATGAACCAGACCTACGTCAACCGGGAGCCGGTCGACTCGGCGGTGCTGGCCAACGGCGACGAAATCCAAATCGGCAGGGTCCGTCTGGTCTTCCTCACCAGCGCGTAGCGTCTCACCCATGAGCGACTACGCCGCGGAGGCGGTGGACAGGCTGCCCTTCTCCACCGAGGAGAAAGCGCAGCGCTACCGGACCGAGGACTATCGCGGGGCCGCCGGTCTCAACTGGTACCTGACCGACCCCACCCTGCAGTTCATCATGGCGTACTACCTGCAGCCGGACGAGCTGGCGGTGGTGGAGCCGCACCTGGTGCGCATGGGCGAGCTGATGGGCGGCGCGGTCGCGAAATGGGCGGAGGAGACCGACCACAACCCGCCGCGGCTGGAACGCTACGACCGGTGGGGACACGACGTCAGCCAGGTCGTCATGCCGGCGTCCTTCACCCAGTCCAAGCGCGCGGTCCTGGACGCCCAGCAGGCGCTGCGCAACGACGCCCGCGCCGCCAAGGTGAGCTCAGGCCTGGGCCTGTTCGCGTCGAACTACCTGCTGAATCAGGCCGACATCGGGATGGGCTGCGCGTTGGGCACCGGCGGTGGCATGGTCTCCTCGCTGGTGGCCGCCTACGCGCCTGCCGACGTGCGCGAGCACGTGCTGGCCAAGTTCGCCTCGGGCGAGTGGGCCGGGGAGACGGCGCAGCTGCTGACCGAACGCACCGGCGGCTCGGACCTGGGCGCGCTGGAGACCACGGCGACCCGGGCCGGGGATTCCTGGATCCTCAACGGGTTCAAGTGGTTTGCCTCCAACTGCGCCGGCGAGGCCTTCGTCGTGCTGGCCAAGCCGGAGGGCGCACCCGACTCGACGCGGGGCGTCGCCAACTTCCTGGTGCTGCGCACCCGCCGCGACGGGTCGCGCAACGGGGTGCGGGTGCGCCGCCTGAAGGACAAGCTCGGCACCCGCTCGGTGGCCTCCGGCGAGGTGGAATTCGTTGACGCGGAAGCGTTTCTGCTGTCGGGAGAGCCCAGCGGCGAAGCCGGGCCATCGGACGGGAAGGGCCTGGGCCGCATGATGGAGTTGACCAACGCCGCGCGCCTGGGCATCGCCCTGTTCGGCCTGGGTAACGCGCGCCGCGCCCTGGTCGAGTCGTTGTGCTATGCCCGGCAGCGGCACGCGTTCGGCGGCGCGCTGATCGACAAGCCGCTGATGCGGCGCAAGCTCGCGGAGCTGATCGTCGACGTGGAAGCCGCGCAGGCAATGGTTTTCGACGGCACCGGCGCCACCAATCATCGCCAGCCGCGGGCCATGCGGCAGCGCATCGCGGTGCCGGTGACCAAACTGAAAGTGTGCCGGCTCGGCATCACCGCGGCGTCCGACGCGATCGAAATCCACGGCGGCAACGGCTACATCGAGACCTGGCCGGTGGCCCGGCTGCTGCGCGACGCGCAGGTGAACACCATCTGGGAGGGGCCGGACAACATCCTGTGCCTGGATGTGCGGCGCGGCATCGAGCAGACCCGCGCGCACGAGCGGTTTTTGGCGCGGCTGCGCGACGCGGTGTCGGTGTCGGATGACGACGACACCACACGGCTGGTCGCCGGGCGCATCGAGGATCTCGACGCCGCCATCACGGCGTGGTCCAAGCTGGACCGCGACATGGCCGAGGCGCGGCTGTTCCCGCTGGCCCAATTCATGGGCGACGTCTATGCCGCGGCGTTGCTCACCGAGCAGGCCGCCTGGGAGCGCGAGGCCCGCGGCGGGGAGCGAAAGGCGTTGGTAGCCCGGCTGTATGCGCACCGGTACCTCGCGGATCGGGGGGCGCTGCGCGGCATCGACGCCGAATCCGACGAGGCGCTGGAGCGGTTCGACGACCTGGTCGATGGCGCGTTCACGGGCTAACGATCATCACCCGCCGGTCGCGTCGTGCGACAAACACCACTCGATCCACGGATTTGATATCGCTCGCGATATCACGGTCGGCATATGAGGGTCGAGACGCTGCCGAAGCGACCAATGATACTGCCCCGCAGCCGGTCTGGACCGCGATCAGCCCACACGTTCGCTCGGTGCGGAACCATGACTGATTTCGTGATCGTGGTGAAACACCAGGATCCCGTCAGACCATCGCGCTGCCATCCCAGAACAGTGGCAGACCGCTCCAGGTGCGGGTGTCGATGAAGTGCAACATCGTTCGCGACGCCTCCGTGAGTTCATGGTCGTCGCCGAGCAGCCGCGCGCAATCGTCGATCAGCCGCCGGGTCCGCTCGCCGGCCGCCTCGAATTCGTGCCCCTCCCAGAACCGCCAGGCCAGGAAATAACGCCACAGCAACGTCTCGTAGGCGTCATTGCCCGCGGCGCGGGCGCTGCGGGACAACGCTTTCTTGGCCGCCACAACATTTTCCATCAACGCGGCGCGCTCGGCGCGCTGGTCGTCGGCGTCCTCGGTCACCTTCTCGACCGCGTCTTCGTCGAGGTCTCCGGTGTCCAGCCAGTCGCGTCCCGGAGGCTGGTCGATGTCGCGTTCTTCGGATTCCACGTCGACGAACAAATGGAAGGCCAGGTCGCGCACCTCGTTGAGGTCCTGCTCCCACTCGGCGTACGCCGCCGAACGCTGTTCGCGCGCACCGACGCTCAGCGGGTGCGCCTCGCCGAGGCCGCGGGTCAGGTCCTCGGCCAGCAGGTCCCACTCGGAGATGCAGTCCACTTCGGTACCGGAGGTTTTCGGCGTCAAGAGCGCACGAACGTAACGCGCCCGCAAAGTAATTTCGTCGTCGTGGCCGAGCGCGTTTTCGGCGGTCGTTATCAGTTCGTTGAGGCTCTTCAGAACGAAGCTGGTGGGGCCTGTGGCTTCCCCGAGCCAACCCAGCCGCGCCAGTTGGGCGGCCAAAGTCTCGGGATGATGCGCCCCCAGTAGTTGGCGGCGGTACGTCACCACGGGCACCGC
Source organism: Mycobacterium sp. E183 (assembly GCF_001667735.1). Classification (GTDB taxonomy): domain Bacteria; phylum Actinomycetota; class Actinomycetes; order Mycobacteriales; family Mycobacteriaceae; genus Mycobacterium. The sequence continues at coordinate 45,237 of NZ_LZJN01000052.1, read as the reverse complement.
ATCTGAGCTGGCGCCGAAAGGGTCACCGAGGTCGTAGCGGGCCTGCGCCACCATGTAGGCCGCCGACAGCGTCACCTCGTGCTCGACACCGAACACGCGAGTTTCGGCGCCGCACAACCGCACCCAGCGAACCAGCCTGGTCGCCGCATCCTCATGGGGATACTCGACGTAGGCCACGACATGACTCGCACGGAGCGTGTCGGGGTGCTCGGCGCCCAGCACCCCAACCATCGCCGGAATCAGTTCGCGCAGTTGGTCAACCGCGCCGATGTCACCGAGGAGGAAGCGCCACCGTGCCACCGCGCCGGCCACCGCGAGAGTATCCGGGTGTTCGGATCCGAGTACCTCGCGACGTGTATCGAGGACTGCACCGGCGTCACCGACAGCACCTAGCGTGTCGCCGGCATTCTGCCGCGCCTCGGCCAGCGCCAGTCGCGCGGCCAAAGTTGATTCGTGTTGCGGCCCCAGCGCGGCATGCACCGATTGCCACTTCTGCACTGCTGCCGTGACGGGATCGACTGCCTCGAGATTCTCCGACATGATCCCCCTGACTGGCCGGCCGTTCGGCCTGACGCTAGACCGGGATCAGCCCGTGCTTGCGTGCCGTGCGGAACCACAACTGCTTGTCGCGCAACAACTTCATCGACTTGCGCAGCAACAGCCGGGTGTCGTGCGGGTCGATGACCGCGTCGATGAAGCCGCGCTCGGCGGCCGTCCACGGGATCGCCATGTTGAGGTTGTAGCCCTCGATGAAGTCCTTCTTGATCTGCTGCGCCTCGGGCGTGGTCGGGTCGGGGAACCGCTTCATCAGCAGCTGGGCTGCGCCCTCGGCGCCGATCACCGCGATGCGCGCGGTGGGCCAGGCGAAGTTGAAGTCGGCGGTCAGCTGCCGGGAGCCCATCACGGCGTAGGCACCGCCATAGGACTTGCGGACGGTGATGGTCACCTTCGGCACGTCGGCTTCGACGACGGAGTAGAGGAACCGCCCACCGCGCTTGATGATGCCCCGCTTCTCCTCCTCGGCGCCCGGCAGGAACCCCGGGGTGTCCACCACGAAGACCAGCGGGATGTTGAACGCGTCGCAGAACCGGATGAACCGCGCCGCCTTGTCGGACGCCTCGTTGTCGATCGACCCGGACAGGTACATGGGCTGGTTGGCGATCACGCCCACCGGGTGCCCGTCGACGCGGGCGTATCCGGTGATGATGGCCGGCCCGTGCTGCGCGGCCACCTCGAGGAAGTCACCGTCGTCGAAGATGCGCAGCAGGATCTCGTGCATGTCGTAGGCCATGTTGTCGGAGTCCGGCACGATCGAGTCGAGCTCCAGATCGGTCGGCGTGACCTCCGGCTCCAGCCCGGGGTTGACGATCGGCGGCCTGTCGAAGCAGTTCGAGGGCAGGAACGACAGGAAGTCCCGCACGTACTGGAACGCCTCGGCCTCGGAATCCACCACCTGATGGATGTTGCCGTAGCGGGCCTGCGCGTCCGAGCCGCCGAGCTCGTCGAGGGTGACCTCCTCGCCGGTGACCTCCCGGATCACGTCGGGACCCGTCACGAAGAAGTAGCCCTGGTCGCGCACCGAGACCAGCAGGTCGTCCTGGATCGGCGAATACACCGCTCCCCCGGCACATTTGCCGAAGATGAGGGAGATCTGCGGCACCAGTCCCGACAGCGCCTCGTGGCGCCGGCCAAGCTCGGCGTACCACGCCAGCGAGGTGACCGCGTCCTGGATGCGGGCTCCGCCGGAGTCCTGGATGCCGATGATCGGGCAGCCGATCATCGCGCACCACTCCATCAGCCGCGCGACCTTTCGGCCGAACATCTCGCCGACCGTGCCCTGGAACACCGTCTGGTCGTGCGAGAAAACCCCGACGGGCCGGCCGTCGATCGTGGCGTGTCCGGTGACGCACCCGTCGCCGTAGAGCGCGTTCGGGTCGTTCGGTGTCTTGGCGAGCGCGCCGACCTCGAGGAAGGTGCCCGGGTCGACCAGTGCGTGGATGCGGGCCCGGGCGCTGGGGATGCCCTTCTTGTCACGCTTGGCGACGGCCTTCTCACCGCCGGGCTCCTTGGCCAGCTCCATGCGAACGTGTAGCTCGGCCAGCTTTTCGGCTGTCGTGTGAGCGCGAGAAGGCTCCGCACCGGTCACTAGTTGCCCACCTCACTCTTCCGGCGGCGCCCCGCCTCGATGTTCTCCAGCGCCTCGGTCATGTGCGCGCCGACCTTGGCGATGATCGGCTCGTCGATGGCCTGGATGTGCTCCCCGCCGATCGGCACGACCTCGAGCTCGGACACGTACTCGCCCCAGCCGCCATCCGGCTGGCGAATGGCATACCGCGGCTCGAACTCGATGACGTCGTCATGGTAGCGATCCGCCATGTAGAGCGTGACGTGGCCGTCGTAGGGCTCGATCTGGACCGTCTCCAAGGCGCGGTTGTCGAGGTACGACGTGCGCTGGTGCTCGATGATCCCGCCCGGCACCTGCACACCGCTCTGCTGGACGATCTCCAAGACGAACTTGACCTGACCCTCGTCGTCGAGCTCCTCGAGCTGCTCGTAGGGGATCGCGGGGATCTCGACGTTGAAGGTGCGCTCGGCGAATCTCGCGTACCGGTCCCACCGCTTGCGGGTCTCTTCCCTGGTCTGCGGGATTTCTTCGCCGGCCCGGACCGTGTCGATCATGCCGACGAACGCCACGTCGGCGCCCATCCGCTTGAGCCCGATCGCGCAGGCGTAGGCCAACGCACCGCCCAGCGACCAGCCGACCAGGATGAACGGCTTGTCGCCGTTCATCTCCAGCAGTTTGGGCACGTATTGGGCGGCCCGTTCCTGGACGGTGCCCTCGACGCGCTCGAGCCCGTACATCGGGGTGTCCGGCGGCAACCGGTTGAGCAGTGGCTCGTAGACCACCGTCGAACCGCCGGCCGGGTGGAACACGAAAACCGGTATCTGCGAATCGTTTTGCGGCGCCCGGATGGTGCGGACGAATCCGTCGAGTTCACCGGCCTCGAGGTATCCGCGAACCTTCTCGGCCAGGGCCTCGATGTTCTCCGACGTCACCACGTCCTCGGCGGTGATCGGACCTTCGGCCCGCTCGGAGAGGCGCTGCGCCATCTTCTCGGCCTGCGCGTCGTCCAGCTTGGGCAGCGGGTTGAAGATGCCGCCCGGGGACTTACCCGTGACGATCGCCCACGTCGCGAAGGTGACCCGTTCGGCGGCGTCGCGCGGCGGCACGTCGGAGTTCAGCGCCTTGGTGACCGCCTCCTGGTTGAGCGCCTGTGCGGCGCCGGCCAGGTTGGGTGCGGGCTGCCCGCCGTTCGCCTTCGGCCCGGTCGGGTCGGTGGGCGGCGGCGGGATCGGCACGTCCGAGGCCGGCGGCGGCGCCGGCTGGGTCTCGGGCTCCGCCTGCGGGTCGGGCGCGGGCGCGGCGATCGTCGCGGGCGAGGCGCCGCTCATCAATTGCGCCTGGGCCTTGGCGATCTCCTCGGGCGAGTGGCTCTGCTGGTACTCGTGCAGCTGCTCGACCTCGTCGCGGTGCTCGACCGCGTACTTGATCAGCTCCTCGATGTTGTAGAGGTTGGCGTCCCGAACGGCCGTCAGTTGGATCGGCGGCAGGTCGAAGTCGTACTCGACGCGGTTCTTGATCCGCACCGCCATCAGCGAGTCCAGCCCGAGCTCGATCAGGGGCACCTCCCACGGCAGGTCCTCGGGCTCGTAACCCATGGCGGAGCCGACGATCAGCCCCAGGCGCTCCGCGACCGTCTCGCCCGAGTCCGGCGACCACTTGCCCATGCTCGCCGAGAAATACCGGTTGGTCAGGCTGTCGGTCAGGGTCTCGGCTTCGGCCTCACCGCCGGACTCCGCCGGCGCGACGGCGGCCCCGTTGGACGCAGCCGTGATGGCCGCGCCCGCGCCGACCGCGGCCGGCAAGGCGACACCGGCCTCCCCGGCGCGGGTCACCAGCGCGTCGTAGACCAGCGTGAAGGACTCGTCGATGCGGGCGTGTACCTGGACCGAGGCGCCGCCCGGATGCCGGGTCAGCGTCGTCACCAGCCGGGCGCCCTCGCCGGGCACCGCACGCTGCTCGGCGGCCGCCAGCTGCGCGTCCGGAAGGACCTCTGCCGCAGCGGCTTTCACCAACGCGGGCAGGTCCGTCAGGCCGCGGGGGTTGTACTCCCAGACGTGGCGGCCGTCAGGCAGCGCGACGTGGTTGCCCGGCATGAGCACCGAGCTGCTGCCGTGCGCGAAGTGCACGTCCAGCCAGTGCTCCTTGCGCTTGAACCGGGTCGGCGGAATGTTGGCGTAGTCCTCGGGACCGGACGCCCGGCTGAACAGCGTCCAGATGTCCAGGTCGTGGCCGTAGACGTAGAGCTGGGCCATGGCCGCGATCATCGCCTCGACGTCGTCCTGCTTCTTGGCCAGCGTCGGGATCAGCTGCGCGTCGTGCAACCCGGCCGCGGCGGTGGTCAAGCCGATCTGCATCAGCGCCACCGGGTTGGGCGCCAGCTCCAAAAAGGTGGTGAACCCGCTGTCCACGGCGTTGCGGACGCCGTGCGTGAAGTACACCGAGTGCCGCATCCCCTTGACCCAGTAGGCGACGTCGTGGAGCGGCTCGCCGTCGGGTTTGACGTAGGTCCCCTCGTGCACCGTCGAGAAGATCCCCACGGTGGGCGTCATCGGCTCGATGCCCTGCAACTCCGCGGAGAACTCGCCGAGCAGCGGGTCCATCTGCGAGGTGTGACCGGCGCCCTTGGTCTGCAGCTTGCGGGCGAAGCGGCCCTCGGCCTCGGCCCGGGCGACAATCGCGTCGATCTGTTCGGGCGGGCCGCCGATGACGGTCTGGGTGGGCGCCGCGTAGACGCACACCTCCAGGCCCGGGAAGTCGGCGAACACCGTCTTGAGCTCGTCGGCGGAGTACTCGACGAGCGCCATGAACCGGATGTACTCGCCGAACAGCATCGCCTCGCCCTCACCCATCAGGTGCGAGCGCGACGCGATGACCCGGGCGGCGTCGGCCAGCGACAGCCCGCCGGCGAAGTAGGCGGACGCGGGTTCGCCGAGGGACTGCCCGATCACCGCGGCGGGCTTGGCACCGTGGTGCTTGAGCAATTCGCCGAGCGCGATCTGGATCGCGAAGATCACCACATTGGACGTCTCGATGCCGTACTCGTGCGAGTCGTCCAAGATCAGCTCGAGCACCGAGTAACCGCGCTCATCCTGGATCAGCGCGTCGACCTTCTCGATCCACTCCGCGAAGACCTCGTTGCGCAGGTAGAGGTTCTTCCCCATCTTGCGGTGCTGCGCGCCGAAGCCGGCCATCGCCCAGACCGGTCCGTTGGTCACGGGCCCGTCGACGCTGAACACGCCCGGCCGCTGCTTGCCCTCGGCGACGGCGCGCAGACCCTTGATGGCCTCCTCGTGGTCGTGGGCCAGCACGACCGCGCGGGAACGGCCGTGGTTGCGCCGCGACAGCGCCCGGCCGACCGATTCCAGGGACGACGCCTGGCCCTCCGGGCTTTCCAGCCAGTCCGCGAGCTCGGCGGCCGCGGCCTTCTTGCGCGAGGTCAGGAACGCCGACACGGCGAGCGGGATCAGGGGCTTGGTCGGCTCCGCCGCTTCTTTCGCCGCGAGCTCTTCGAGCGCGATCTCCTTGAGCCGCAGCGCCTCGTCGGTGACGCCCGGCAGCTCGTACTCGTCCTCCTCGGGCGCCTCGGCATCCGGGATGATGTTGCCGAAATCGTCGAACCGCAGCGCGTGGCTTTCCATGGTGGGGGCCTCGGCGGTTTCCGCGGCCGCCTGCGGTTCGGGCGCCGGCTCCGGCTCCCGCTCGATGACGTCACGGGGCAAGACCTCGCGCACCACCAAGTGGGCGTTGGCGCCACCGAAGCCGAAGCTGGACACCCCGGCCAGGGCGTAGCCGCCGTAGCGCGGCCAGTCGGTGGGCTGGTCGACCACCTTCAGGCGCATCGCGTCGAAGTCGATGTAGGGGCTGGGGCCGGCGAAGTTGATCGACGGCGGCAGCTTGTCGTGCTGCAGCGCCAGCACCACCTTTGCCATGCTGGCCGCGCCGGCCGCCGACTCCAGGTGGCCCACATTGGTTTTCACCGCGCCCAGCAGCGCCGGGCGATCGGCGGGGCGGCCCCGGCCGACGACGCGGCCCAGCGCCTCGGCCTCGATCGGGTCGCCGAGGACGGTGCCGGTGCCGTGCGCCTCGATGTAGTCGACGTTGCGGGGATCGATGCCGGCGTCCTTGTAGGCCCGGCGCAGCACGTCGGCCTGCGCGTCCTGGTTGGGGGCGATCAGGCCGTTGGACCGGCCGTCGTGGTTGACCGCGCTGCCCGCGATCACGGCGAGGATCTGGTCGCCGTCGCGGCGGGCGTCGTCGACGCGCTTGAGCACCAGCATGCCGCCGCCCTCGGACCGGGTGTAGCCGTCGGCGTCGGAGGAGAACGACTTGATCCGGCCGTCGGGCGAAAGGACCTGGCCGATCTCGTCGAAGCCGAGGGTGACCACCGGCGTGATCAGCGCGTTGACGCCGCCGGCGACGGCCACGTCGCACTCGCCGTTGCGCAGCGCCTGGACCGCTTGGTGGGCGGCCACCAGCGAGCTCGAGCAGGCGGTGTCGACGGCCACGGACGGACCGCGGAAGTCGTAAAAGTAGGAGACCCGGTTGGCGATGATCGACGTCGCGGTGCCGGTGATGGCGTAGGGGTGCGCGACGGTCGGGTCGGACACCGCCAGGAAGCTGTAGTCGTTGTTGGAGACACCGACGTACACGCCGACGGACCCGCCGCGCAGGCTCGACGCCGGGATGCGGGCGTGTTCGAGCGCTTCCCAGGTCAGCTCCAGCGCCATCCGCTGCTGCGGGTCGATGTTGTCGGCTTCGGTCTTGGCCACCGCGAAGAACTCGGAGTCGAAGCCCTTGATGTCCTTCAGGTAGCCGCCACGGGTGCGGGCCTTGGCCATCCGCTCGGCGAGCCGCGGCTCTTCGAGGAACTCCGCCCAGCGGCCCTCCGGCAGGTCGGTGATGGCGTCGCGGCCCTCCATGAGCGCCTGCCACGTCTCGTCGGGGCTGTTCATGTCCCCCGGCAGCCGGGTCGACAGGCCCACGATCGCGATGTCGACGCGCTCGGCCGGGCCGTTGCGCGTCCAGTCGGAAACGTCGTCACCCGAGGTGTCGAGCTCCGGCTCGCCCTCGATGATCCGGGTGGCCAGCGACTCGATGGTCGGGTGCTGGAAGGCCACCGCGACCGACAGGGTGACACCGGTCATGTCCTCGATGTCGGCGGCCATCGCTACGGCGTCGCGCGACGACAGGCCGAGCTCGACCATGGGCACCGACTCGTCGATGTCGTCCGGCGACTTGCCGACGGCCCGGCCCACCCAGTTGCGCAGCCACGCGCGCATCTCGGGGACTGTGAGCTCGGTCTTCTTGGCGGGCGAGTTCTCCTGAGGTTCGTCTGTGTCAGCCATGGTTCCTGAATTCAGTCGTTAGCCCCGGCGAAGGCCGTCGGCGATCCGACGCCGCTACGCAGGCTGCCGTCGAGGTAGGCGGCGCGGCACGCGCGGCGCCCGATCTTGCCGCTCGAGGTACGCGGGATCGTTCCCGCCTGCACCAGCAGCAGGTCGCGGATGGTGACCCCGTGGCGGACGGCGATGGCCGCCCGGATTTCGTCCGCGATCGGCTGGTAGTCCAGCTTGTGCGTGCCGGGGGCACGCTCGGCCACGATCACCAGCTGCTCGGAGCTGTCGTCGGGGTCGTGCTTGAGGCCGGTGTGCGGGTTGTCGAACACCACCTGCGGCAGCTGGTTGGCCGGCACGGAGAACGCGGCCACGTAGCCGGTGCGCAGGGCGCGGCTGGCCTCCTGGGCCGAGTACTCGAGGTCCTGCGGGTAGTGGTTGCGGCCGTCGATGATGACGAGGTCCTTGATCCGGCCCGCGATATAGAGGTGGCCCTTGTGGTAGGTGCCGTAATCGCCGGTGCGCACCCACATGCCGTCGTCCGGGGCGCCCTCGGCGTGCGACTGGCTGATGCGCGACTTGAGGATGTTGCGGAAGGTCTCGGTGGTCTCGTCTTCCCTGCCCCAGTAGCCGGTGCCCATGTTGTTACCGTGCAACCAGATCTCGCCGATCTGCCCGTCGGGCAGCTCACTGGCGGTGTCGGGATCGACGATGACGGCCCACTCGTCGACGCCGATGATGCCGGCGGAAACCTGTGCGACGGCCTTGGGCGAATCGGAGGCCACCTCGACGAAGCGCTGCTTGTTCAGCTCGTCGCGGTCGACGTGGATGACCGTGGGCGCCTCGTCCATAGGCGTGGTGGACACGAACAGCGTGGCCTCGGCCAGACCGTAGGAAGGCTTGATCGCGGTCTCGCGCAGGCCATAAGGCTTGAACGCGTCGTAGAACTTGCGCATCGACGCCGGGGACACCGGCTCGCTGCCGTTGAGGATCGCCTTGACGTTGCTCAGGTCCAGAGGCGGCTCGCCGTCCTTGGGCACGCCGCGCACCGCGGCGTGCTCGAACGCGAAGTTCGGCGCGACGGTGATGACCTCGCTGTCCGGGGCGTCTTCGGGCTTGCGGGCCATCTCCCGGATCCACCGGCCGGGCCGGCGCACGAACGCGGCCGGGGTCATGAACGTGAAGTTGTAACCGAGCACCGGCGACAGCAGCGCAGTGATCAGGCCCATGTCGTGGAAGAAGGGCAGCCAGGACAGGCCGCGGTCCCCTTCCTTGCCTTCGAGGCCGTTGAGCACCTGCAGCACGTTGGTGGGCAGGTTCAGGTGCGTGATCTGCACGCCGGTCGGGGTACGGGTGGAGCCGGAGGTGTACTGCAGGTAGGCGATCGTGTTCTCGTCGGCCTCGGGCTCGACCCAGGTGGACGCGACCTCGTTGGGCACCGCGTCGACGGCGATCACGCGGGGCCGTTCCTTGGCGGCGCGTGCGCGGATGAATTTGCGGACGCCTTCCGCGGCCTCGGTGGTGGTCAGGATGGTCGACGGCGTGCAGTCGTCGAGCACGGCGTGCAGCCGGCCCACGTGGCCCGGCTCGCCCGGGTCGAACAGCGGCACCGCGATCCGGCCGGCGTACAGCGCGCCGAAGAAGGCGATGAGGTAGTCCAGGTTCTGGGGGCACAGGATGGCGATGCGGTCACCGGGCTGGGTGACCTGCTGCAGCCGGGCGCCCACCGCCCGGTTGCGGGCGCTGAAGTCGCTCCAGACGATGTCGCGATACACCCCGTCGCGCTCGGTGGAGTAGTCGATGAAACGGTAGGCCAGCTTGTCGCCGCGCACCCTCGCCCACTTCTCAACGTGCTTGACCAGGTTGGTGTTGTCCGGGAACCTGATCTTTCCATTCACGATGAACGGGTTGTGGTACGGCATTCCGCTCTCCTGTCACACCTGTTTCAGGCCGGCGGTACGCCGGCTAGCTGTCCTTCGGTCGGCCAGGCCGACGGCTTCCATTTCTACGCGGGCCAGTCCTCGCGCGGCGCCGCGGGCGCCGGCCCCCTGTTCATCCCAGGCCGGCTTCCACCAGGATCGGGTCCGCAACAAAGTGTTATAGCTCTTAAATTCCTCTTAATGTTAAGGGGCGGGCCGCAGCACACCAAATCACAAGGTACCGCTGATCTGCACCGGCAACGGGCTCCTGATGGCTGTGTCCCGCGGCCGGGTCATCCATGTTTGGGGTGCGGCGCGTTGGCGATCAGTCCTTGAACCCAGTTCAACGTCCAATCGGTGGCCGGCTGCCCGTCCAGGTTCCAGAACTGCGTGGTCGCGTACAACGCGTGGATGGGCTGCCCGGCACCGCCGGCCAGGGTGTTAAGGGTATTGGGCAGGTTGGCCACGCTGAACGCCTCGTCCGGCGCGGCGCAGATGAGGTCACCCGGAGCGCAGATTTCGTTGGTCTTGTCGTTGAGCGCGCCGAACCCGCCGGGCCGCGCGCCGGTCATCGTCAAGCCCAGCCCGGAGAGCACGGGCACTTCGTGCAGCGTGACCTCGGCGCCCTGCCCGGGCGGATTGGGCCCGATGTCGTTGCCCACGCCGGGCTGGCGGCGACCGTCAGCGATCAACGTCACACCGAGCACCAGGTCGTCGTCGACGGGTCCGCGGCCGTTGCCGATGTCGCTGGCGATGTCACCGGCGATCACCGCGCCCTGCGAGAAGCCCATCAGCACGTAACTGGTCAGCGGGCACTTCGCGTTCATGTCCGTCATCGCCTGGACCGTGGCGCGGGTGCCCTCGGCGCGGCTTTCGTTGTACGACATCTGAGTGTCGCCGCTGAGCGGGTTGTGGAACTGCGCGGTGTAAGGGGTGGTGTACTCCTGCACCCGGGACGCGGGGAACTGCTGGGTGATCGCCGTGGTCACCCTGTGCAGCAGCGCGTTGGGGAATTGCATCGGGTTGAGCGGATCGTCCTGCGGCGCGGACTCCCAGGTGCCGGGGACGTTGACCAGCTGGACGTCGGGGCACGACGCATCTTGCGAAGCGGGCCGGGGTTTGTGCGGGTGGGTGGTCGTGGACGGCGACGGCAAGACGCCCGGCGGCACCGCGCTGGGCGCGGATTCGCGGCCTCGTAGCATGACGACCACTAGCACGATGACCAACAACACCACCCCTGCCATCGCCAAGGCGGCGGTCCAGGCGAGGGCTCGGTGGCGCTTACGCCGCGCGTTGGTGGCCATGGTCTCCCGCTAGCAGGTCGGTGGATCGCAGCCAAGCGGTCCTCCCGACCCCCGGCTGCACCCCCTACACGGTACCGGCTCGCAGGGCCACCTCAGCCGGGCGGCGACCCGCGTCTCCCGGCGCCGACCCGCTTAGCGAATCGCGCCGACGATGTCGCCCGACATCGCGCCCAGCTGCCCCGACCAGGAGCCCCAGCCGTTGTCGCCGCCGCCCGGGAAGTCGAAGTGACCGTTGTGCCCGCCGTTGCTGCGGTACTGCTGGTAGAACTCGCGGGAGCTGCCCATGGCCGCCCCCGCCTGGCCGATCATGGCGGCGTCGTCGCCACCCATGTTCGTCGGGCTGTAGACCCACACGCGGGTGTTGTTCTGCGCCAGCAGCGACGCGTGGACGTATGGGTCGTGCCACTTCCACCGGCCCAGCTGCGGGGCCCCCCACATCCCGTTACCGTCCACACCGCCGAACTGTTGCAGGCCGGCCAGGATCGCGCCGTTGTAGTTGGTGCTCGACGGGTACAGGAACCCGGACAGCGAACCGGCGAAGCCGAAGCGGTCGGGGTGGAAGGCGGCGAGCGCCATCGCGCCGTAGCCGCCCTGCGAGGCGCCGACGGCCGCGTGGCCGCCCGGCGCCAGGCCTTTGTTGGCGGCCAGCCAGTTGGGCAGCTCGCTGGACAGGAAGGTGTCCCACTGCTTGCTGCCGTCCTGCTCCCAGTTCGTGTACATGCTCCAGGCCCCGCCCGCGGGCGCCACCACCGAGATGCCCTTGCCGCCAAGCGTGTTCATCGCGTTGCCCGCGGTGACCCAGTTGCTCACGTCGGGGGCCGCGTTGAACGCGTCCAGCAGATACACCGCGTGCGGTCCGCCGGCCAGGAAGGCCACCGGGATGTCGCGGCCCATCGCCGCCGACGGCACCATCAGGCTCTCGTAACCGGCCGCCCTCGCCTTGCCGGCCGGTCCGCCCGCCACGGTCACACCGATCAGCCCGATCGCCAGCGCGGCTACGGAGAACACCCGAAGAAGCGCTGACGCACCCCGCACGACCCTCATGTCACCCTCCATCGTCTAGTCGCTGACGAGCACATTAGCCAGCGCCGTAGTTCCCCCGCCCACGGGGTAGTGAAACAAATCACACACCAAAACAACTAACGGCGGAAACCCCGAAGGGTTTCCGCCGTTAGTCGCGTTGTTCGTGGGCTTAGGTGCCCTGGCCGTTCGTTCCGTTCCCGGCAGCCGCGGCGGCCGTGGCCGGCCCGGCGCCCGGGGTGGCGCCCAGCGCCGACTGCAGGTCAGGCTTCATCGCCTGCAGCTGCGCGCCCCAGTAGGGCCAGTCGTGGGTGCCGTTGGCGTCGAAGTTCCACACCGCGTTGTTGCCGCCGGCGGCTTTGTAGGCGTCCTGGAACTTCAGGTTGGAAGTCCGCACGAAACCCTCGAGGAACTTGGCGGGCAGGTTGTCGCCACCGAGGTCCGACGGCTTGCCGTTACCGCAGTACACCCAGATGCGGGTGTTGTTGGCGACCAGCTTGCCGACCTGGAGCGACGGGTCGTTGCGGGCCCAGGCCGGGTCCTCCTTGGGACCCCACATGTCGGCTGCCTTGTAACCACCGGCGTCACCCATGGCCAGGCCGATCAGCGACGGGCCCATGCCCTGCGACGGGTCCAGGAGCGCGGACAGCGAGCCGGCGTAGGTGAACTGGTTCGGGTGGTAGGCGGCGAGGATCAGCGCCGACGACCCGGCCATCGACAGACCGACGGCGGCGTTGTTGGTCGACCTGACCTGCTTCTGCGCCGACAGGTACGCGGGCAGCTCGCTGGTCAGGAAGGTCTCCCACTTGTAGGTGGTGCAGCCGGCCTTGCCGCAGGCGGGCTTGTACCAGTCGGAGTAGAAGCTGGACTGGCCACCGACGGGCATGACGACCGAGATTCCGGACTGGTTGTACCACTCGAACGCCGGGGTGTTGATGTCCCAGCCGTTGAAGTCGTCCTGCGCGCGCATACCGTCGAGCAGGTACAGCGCGGGCGAGTTGGCCCCACCGCTTTGGAACTGAACCTTGATATCGCGGCCCATCCCCGCGGAAGGAACCTGCAGGTATTCCACCGGCAGACCGGGGCGCGAGAAGGCACCAGCGGTCGCCGAGCCCCCCACGGCGCCAATCAGGCCCGAGAGCAGCGCCGCGCCAGCGGCCGCCACCACGAGCCGCCGCGGCATACCTGCCACGGCGCCGCGAAACCTGTCGACAAGCGTCATCCTTGCTTCCTCATCCTTCTCGGCGCGCCCGTCAACCGGGCGCGTCATGTTTTGGGTCGTACTGCATACGATCTCCGCGCAGCAGTGCTCGTGTAGTCAACCACACCTTCCGGCGCCCGGTCGCATCGAGGCGGCCACCGAAAGCCTCACTGGGCCCGCTTTACCCGGCGCTTTCCAGGCGAAACGCCCGCCCCGGAATCCGGGTTTTCGCATGTGCTTGAGCCTTATTGCCAGCTGGTAACGGCCCAAATGTGATGTTGCTGGCAATTTTTCACGGGGCCGGCTTGAAGACAATTTTGAGATTGGTCGAAAATTCTTCTGCCCTGGGCTTACTCGCGAGGTGGCGGCGGGGCCTCTTCGGGCACCGGCAGCCCGCATCTGGCCAGCTCGTAGCGCGGCACACGGTCTATCCGGTATTTGGTGAATTCATAGGAATGCAGCAGGTTCGACAGGAACCTGTGCGGGGTCATCGGTGCGCGCACCGAACTCAGCACCGCCTCGGTCTCGGGACATTTGAGGGCGGTCACCGCCTCGGCGACCCACTGCTGGTCCAGATAACCCGGAATGCCGGGATACAACTTCACCCACGGACCGTCGGCGATCACCCAGTCCGGGAAGAGGTTCTTGTCGTGCCCGATGCGGCCGTGCTGCAACCGTTCCGTGTGTTGCGCAAGCGGATTCGCCAGTCCGATCTGGTCGATCACCCTGACATCGAGCCCGACATTCATGCCGACCATGCCGAGGTTGGTGAAAAACACTGCGTGCTGCGGTTTTTGGGGTTGCTTGTCGGGCCCCGGTTGCGCCATCGGCACGAGGTCCCACTGGATGTAATTTCCCGACGGCAGCAGTAACGCCCCGTCGGGAGTGTTTTCGAGCGCCGTCAGGATGGCCGCCATCCTGGGATACCCCAGGTAGTCGGCGGCGGTGAGCGGATGCGCGTGCCCGGTGGCCTGCGCGTAGAAGCGCCGCTCGTCGACGATTCCGGAGTAGCTGACGTGGGTGGCGTCGTCGCCCATCCCCGGCGAATTCGCCGCCCACAGCGACCAACCGGCCACACCCAGCCAGAGCGCGCCGGCCGCACCGGCCACCCAGTAGCCCGTCTCCCGCGAATAGTCCTGTCCATCCGGAATGGCCAGCGGGATCACGGCGACCGGGGCCAGCAAGCAGAACAACGGCGCCAACAGCACCCGCCCGTGCATGAAGTCGCCGCCCTGCCGGATCCAGTAGAGCGCTTGCAGCAGGCCGCTCACCACAACGAAAGCCACGACGGCGGGCGGGCTTTGAACCGCCCGGGCCACCCGCCCGTAGTTCGGGGCGAAGGCGGGCCGCAAAAACGACGGCCGGCGGCGCGCCGCGAGAAGCAGCAGCCCCAGCGGCACGAGGAGCACCACCGGCACCCACACCGCGTAGGGTGCGTCGAAGTTCGACAGGTAGATCATGCCCTGGGACCACTTGTCGCCCGCCGCGTCCTTGGCCAGCGCGGTTCCGGGCACCAGCAGGCCGTAATAGCCCATCCGGAAGATCTCGTAGCCGACGGGCAGCAGCCCACCGGCCAGCACGATCAGCACCCGGCGCCGCCAGGTCCGCGCCGCGATCAGCATCATGATCAGGGCCAACCCGCCCATCAGGGCCAGGTCGGGCCGGACCAAGACGCTGAAACCAGCCACGAACGCCAGCGCACCGATGAAGAGTTTGTGATCCGGGCGGTTCCGCACCGGCTGGCCCCAGCAGACCATCATCCACCACAGCAGCCCGAGGTAAGCCAGCGTCAGCCCGCTCTCCAGACCGGAGGTGGCGAAGTCACGTGCGGGCGGAAGCGCGACGTAGACCAACGCGCCGGCGGGCAGCATGACGGCCCTGCGGCCGCGCAGGCTGGGTGCGTACAACCGGGCGGCTCCCAGCATGAGCAGGGCGACGCCCAGCACCGAGAGCGTCAGGGCCAGCGCGAGCGCCACGTATTCCATCCGCATCGGCCCGCCCACCCAACTGCCGGCGTACATCAGGTAGGTCCAGGCCGTGGAGGTGTTGGCCTCCACCCGCTCACCCTGGTTGAAGACCGGCCCGTTGCCGGCGAGCAGGTTGCGCACCGTGCGCAACACGATGAGCCCGTCGTCGGCGATCCAGCGCCGCTGCCAAGCACCGCAGGCGAACAGGACGGAGACCACCGTCACGCTGATCCACAGGGTGACCCGCACCAGGGTCGTGTAAGGGAACACCGGCCAGCCCAACCGCCTGATGGCCGGCCGGCTGCGCATCATGCGCGCTTTGAGGGCCTGCAGTTCGGGGCTAACCGAAGGCAACGGCGGCTCCAAGCGTCGCGATCCACGCGAGGAAAAGCAGCTGCAACACCCGGTCGCGCAGCGCGATGTCTTCGGGCTCGCCGGCCAGCCCGCCGTCGACGTCGACGGCGTAGCGCAGGATCGCGATGGTGAACGGCACCATGGACACCGCGAACCACGATCCCGAGTGGCGGTCGCGCTCGAACGCCCACAACCCGTAGCAGAGCACCACGGCGGTGGCCGACATCGTCCAGACGAACCGCAGATAGGTGCTGGTGTAGCTCTCCAGGGACTTGCGGATCGCGGCGCCGGTGCGCTCGGCGACCTGCAGCTCGGCGTACCGCTTGCCCGCCACCATGAACAGCGACGCGAACGCCGCGGTCAGCAAGAACCATTGCGACAGCGGGATGCCGGTGGCGGCGCCACCGGCTATGGCGCGCAGCAGGTACGCCGACGACACGATGCAGATGTCCATCACCGCTTGGTGCTTCAGACCGAAACAATAGGCAAGCTGCATGCCGAGGTAGACGGCCATCACGACCGCCAGGTCCGGCGTCAGCCACCACGCGAGCCCCAGCGAGCCCGCCCCGAGAACCAGCGCCAGGGTGTACGCCAGCCACTCCGGCACCACACCCGCGGCGATCGGGCGGAATCTCTTGGTGGGGTGCTCGCGGTCGGCGTCGACGTCGCGCACGTCGTTGACCAGATAGATCGACGAGGCCGCCAGGCAGAACACCACGAAAGCCACCGAGACCTTGGTCAGCACGTCGGCGTAGTTGTAGTGCACCGGGCCGCCCAACGCGGCCACCGGTGCCGCCAGCACCAGGACGTTCTTCACCCACTGCCGCGGGCGGATCGCCTTGACGACCCCGACCACCACGTTGCCCGGGGGCCCGGTCACCACGTCCTCACTCATTCGCCCAGACCTTCCGCGCCCGGCCCTCTAGCCGAACGGTGATTCGCGCGACGGTGGCGCCGAGGACGATGCCGCAGGCCACGTCGCTGGGATAGTGCACCCCGAGCAGCATCCGCGACAATGCCATCGGGGGAACCAGGAGGGCGGGCAGCGGCAGGCCGGTGATCCGGCCCATCAGGATGGCCGCGGCCGTGGTCGAGGTGGCGTGGGCCGAGGGGAAACTCAGCCGGCTGGGGGTGCCGACGTTCACGACGACGGCCGGATCGTGCGGCCGCTGGCGCCGCACCACCCGCTTGACCAGCACGGCGGCGGCGTGCGCGGCGAACGCCCCCGCGCCGGCGACCAGCCAGTCCCGACGCCGCCTCGGCGCCAGCAGCGCGCCGACCGCCGCCACGGCCAGCCAGCCGAGGCTGTGCTCGCCGAAATGGGACAGGCCGCGCGCCGTCGTCAACGCACCGGGGCGGTCGGCGAGCGCGGCTTGCACGGCCACCAGAGCGGCGACCTCGCCGCGCGGGGTGGCCGATTCAGCCATGCTCTCGCTCGGCGTGCGCGGGCAGCAGCGCCATCTCCCATTTCTGCTTGCTGGACAGCACCGGCAGCGCGTCCCGGTACGTTTTGCGCATCTCGTCGAAGCGGCTCGCCAGGAGGCGCTGCCGGCGCAGCGAGGCGAACAGCAGTTGGAACATCTTGCGCCGGTCGCGTTGCCGGTAGACGACGCCGCACCCGTCGGCCGTCGTCACGGTGACGCCGTCGACCGTGCACAGCCGGAACCAGCGGGCGTCCTGGGTCGGCACGTTGAATTCGGGGCGCCGGTGGGCCTCGGGGTCGGCCTTGGTCGCGTTGTGCAGGATGCCGCGGGCCAGCCGGTAACCGATCGACAGCGGGTTCACTGGCGGCTTCATCGCCTTGGTCTTGTGCGACGGCGCCGGGAGTTGGCTCGCGGCCGGCAGCACCACCGCGTCCGGGTACTCCTTGCGCAACCGATGCACCTCGGGCAGGGCGGATTCCAGGATCGAGAAGATGTGCTCCGGGCCCGCGAGGAAGTCGTCGATGGCCCGGTTCTGGATAGCTACCGTCGAATATTCAAGGCAGGCAAGGTGTTTCAGCGTTGCCTTCAGGTGGCTGCGGACCAGTCCGGTGATGTCGCCGTCCCAGTGCATCGCGGCGACCACCAGGCGATTGCGCAGGTGGTAGTAGGCCTGCCAGTCGATGGCGTCGTCCTTGTCACTCCAGGCCATGTGCCAGATCGCCGCGCCGGGCAAGGTGACGGTCGGGTACCCGTGCTCGCCGGCGCGCAGACCGTATTCGGCGTCGTCCCATTTGATGAACAGCGGTAGCGGCTGGCCCAGTTCCTCGGCGACCTGCCGGGGGATCATGCACGTCCACCAGCCGTTGAAGTCGACGTCGATGCGCCGGTGCAGCAGGGCGCTTCGAACATTCTTGTCGTTCAACGGATATTCGGCGAAGTCGTGGTCGTACTCGGCGTGCGGGGCGGCGGTCCACATGAAGTTCGACTGGTTGACGACCTCGCCCATGATGTGCAGGTGCGAGGGCTCCTGCAGGTTGAGCATCTGACCGCCGATCAGCATCGGCGTCTTGGCGAAGCGGTGCAGGGCCAACACCCGCAGGATCGAGTCGGGCTCGATGCGGATGTCGTCGTCCATGAACAGAATCTGTTGGCAGTCCGTGTTTTTCAGCGCCTCGTACATCACCCGGCTGTAACCGCCCGAGCCGCCGAGGTTGGGCTGGTTGTGGATGGACAGCCGATTGCCCAGCCCCGCGGCCGCGGCGGGGAAGTCCGGGTGGTCGCGCACCTTTCGGGTGCCCTGGTCGGGGACGATCACCGCCCCGATCACCGCGTCCACCAACGGATCTGCGGTCAGGTCGGCCAGCGCGTTGACGCAGTCGGCGGGCCGGTTGAACGTCGGGATGCCGACGGCGACGTTGGCCGTGCCCGGCGCGGGCTCGGTCGCATACCAGCCACCGCTCACCAGGTTCACCGCGGTGTCGGTGGTGATGTCGAACCAGATCCAGCCGCCGTCCTCGAACGGCTTGAGCGGCACCTCGATCTCGACGACGGCCGGTTGATCGTCGGTGCCGACGAATTGGCGGCCCTCCACGGAAATTCGTACCCCGGTGGCCTTGGTGCGGTACAGGTCGACGCGCCCGGTTCCGGTGAGCTCGACTCGCAACACCACCGACGTGCAGATCGACCAGCGGCGCCAGTAACTGGCCGGGAACGCGTTGAAGTACGTGGCGAACGACACTTCGGACTCTTTGCCGATCTCGAGCGAGGTTCGGCTGGTCGCGTGGGCACGCCGCGCGTTGGTGGTCGATTCCTCCAGATACAGCTTGCGCACGTCGAGGGGCTCACCCGGACGCGGCAGGATGATTCTGGAAAGCAGGCTTACAGCGGTCATCCCCCCGCGCCTTCCTCCACTAGTGCTGTGCCGTCGCGCAGGTGTGGCGCGAGGACGTTGTCGTACATGTTCAGTGCGCTGGCGATCGCCATGTGCATGTCCAGGTATTGGTAGGTCCCCAGCCGGCCACCGAACAGCACCTTCGATGACGCGGTCTCGGCCTTCGCCCGCGCCCGGTAGGCGGCCAGCAGCGCACGGTCGGCCTCGGTGTTGATCGGATAGTAGGGCTCGTCGTCGTCTTCGGCGAACCTCGAGAACTCCCGCATGATGACCGTCTTGTCGGTCGGATAGTCACGCTCGGGGTGGAAGTGGCGGAACTCGTGAATGCGAGTGTAGGGGATCTCGAGATCGTTGTAGTTCATCACCGGCGTGCCTTGGAAGTCGCCGCACTCGGTCAGCACCTCGAGCTCGAAATCCAAGGTGCGCCAGCCCAACCGGCCTTCGGCGTAGTCGAAGTAGCGGTCCAGCGGGCCGGTGTAGACGACCGGTGCATCGGGACTGTCCGCGCGCAACTGGTCGCGGACGTCGAACCAGTCGATGTCCAGCCGGACCTCGATGCGGTCGTCGGCGGCCATGTTCTGCAGCCACGCCGTGTACCCGTCGGCCGGCAGCCCCTCGTAGGTGTCGCTGAAGTATCGGTTGTCGAAGGTGTAGCGCACGGGCAGCCGGGTGATGTTGGCGGCCGGCAATTCCTTGGGATCGGTCTGCCACTGCTTGGCGGTGTAGCCCTTGACGAACGCCTCGTACAGCGGGCGCCCGATCAGCGAGATCGCCTTCTCCTCGAGGTTCTGCGCGTCCTCGGTCTTGATCTCGGCGGCCTGGTCGGCGATCAGGCGGCGGGCTTCGTCCGGGGTGAAGTACCTGCCGAAGAACTGTGACACCAGGCCCAGACCCATCGGGAATTGGTAGGCCTGCCCGTTGTGCATGGCGAACACGCGGTGTTGATAGTTGGTGAAGTCGGTGAACTGACGCACGTAGTCCCAGACCCTCTTATTAGAGGTGTGGAACAGGTGGGCGCCGTATTTGTGGACCTCGATACCGGTCTGCGGCTCGGCTTCCGAATAGGCGTTCCCCCCGATGTGCGGGCGGCGCTCCACGACGAGCACGCGCTTCCCGAGTTGGGTAGCCACGCGCTCGGCAATGGTCAGGCCGAAGAATCCAGAGCCGACGACGAGGAGGTCAAAGCGAGCGGTCATCGGTTGCTTAGGGTATCCGACGGCGTCGGCCTAACCCATTTGGCGAGGCCAGGGAGTCCGCGATCGGTCGTGTGGCGACGATTCGGGACTGTCGAACCCGGCGATCACGGTCCGGGTCGCAATTACCTCACGATTCAATATCGCCACTCTAGTCACAGCATTCTCACTCGTACCATCGACTCTGTGTGGTTGTCGGCGGCTAGAAACCGGCAAGGCCGCACTGACACAACACAGTTGAACATTGAGTTGTCCAGATTGAGGAGACTTCCGTGCCGAACCGACGCCGACGCAAGCTTTCGACAGCCATGAGCGCGGTCGCCGCCCTGGCAGTGGCGAGTCCTTGCGCATACTTCCTTGTCTACGAATCGACGGCGGGCAACAAACCGGCCGAGCACCACGACTTCAAGCAGGCGGCGGTAATGACCGACCTGCCGGGCGAGCTGATGGGCGCCTTGTCGCAGGGGCTGTCGCAATTCGGGATCAACCTGCCCCCGGTGCCCGCGCTGAGCGGGGGCGCGACCAGCACTCCGGGCCTGGCCAGCCCCGGCCTGGGCACTCCGGGCCTCGGGACTCCAGGGCTCACGAGCCCTGGTCTGACCAGTCCGGGCCTGACCAGCCCCGGCCTCACCAGCCCCGGCCTGACCAGCCCCGGTTTGACGAGCCCCGGTTTGACCAGCCCGGCTCTGACCAGCCCGGGCCTGGCGCCGACCGCGACGCCGGGTCTCACCGCGCCCGGCGCGCTGCCGACCACCCCGGGCGCCGGAGTGGCGACCCCGGGTGCGGGGCTCAACCCCGCGCTGTCCAACCCCGGGCTGACCAGCCCGGCCGGGGTCACGCCCGGGCTGACGAGCCCGACGGCTGCCGGTGAGGTGCCAATCACGGCCCCGGCCAGCCTGGACCCGGGCGCCGACGGTACCTACCCGATCCTGGGCGACCCGTCGTCCTTCGGTAACGGTTCACCGATTGGTGGTGGCACCGGCCTCGGCGGCGGCGGCGGAAGCTCCAGCAGCGGCGGCGGTGGCCTGGTCAACGACGTGATGCAGGCCGCCAACCAGCTCGGCGCCGGTCAGGCGATCGACCTGCTCAAGGGCTTGGTCATGCCGGCGATCACGCAGGGTCTGCACGGCGGGGCGGGTGCAGCCGGTGCGCTTCCGGGCGCCGCCGGTGCGCTGCCGGGCGCCGCGGGCGCCCTCCCGGGTGCCGCCGGCGCCTTGCCGGCCGCTGCCGGTGCGCTGCCGGGTGCCGCGGGCGCCCTCCCGGGTGCCGCGGGTGCCCTGCCGGCCGCCGCGGGCGCTGCCGGGGCTTTGCCGGCTGCCGCCGGCGCGGCACCGGTCCTGCCACCCGTCTAGACCTTCAGGAAACCCTCCAACCAGACGGCACCGCAGATTCTTCTGCGGTGCCGTCGAATTTGGCGCAGTTTCGTCGCGCCCAGGTCGTGTCGTCTCATCATTAACATTAGAAACACAAGTAACATCGGCTGGTGTCTCCTAGTCGTGGGCCGACGACATTGCTCACCGCCATCGCGGCGACCGTCGTCATCGTCTCCTGGGTGGCCGACACCACGCGCGATCGCGGCACTGCCAGTCCGCCGCCGACCCACGACACCCAGCTGACCGAACAGCCGCTGGTCGGGTTGGGCGGCGGTGTCACGGTTCGCCAGATCAGCCAGGACACCCCGTTCTCTCTCGTCGCGCTCACGGGCGACCTGACAGGCACCTCGACCAGGGTGCGGGCGCGGCGGCCGGACGGTTCGTGGGGGCCCTGGTACCAGACCGAGTACGAGACGGCGGCGCCCGACGGGGCGACGGCAGCCGGATCGCTCGAGGGGCCGCGCGGAACCGACCCGGTGTTCGTCGGCACCACCACCACCGTCGAGATCGCGGTCACGCGTCCGATGGATGCGCCGCCGACCCTGGGGGCCCCACCCGTCGGCGGGGGACCATCACCCGCGCCCCCCCGCGAGACCGATCTGGGCTACAAACCGGCGTCCCGGGAACAACCCTTCGGGCAGAACATCTCCGCCATCCTCATCTCCCCGCCGCAAGCACCGGCCAAAGCCCAGTGGACGCCACCCTCGGGCGTGCTGATGCCCGGCCAGGCCCCCGCCATCATCAGCCGGGCGGAATGGGGTGCCGACGAGTCGCTGCGTTGCGGTAGTCCGCAGTACGACAACGGCGTTCGTGCCGCCGTCGTACACCACACGGCGGGCAGCAACGACTACTCGCCGCTGGAATCGGCCGGGATCGTCAAGGCCATCTACACCTATCACAGCAAGACCTTGGGCTGGTGCGACATCGCCTACAACGCCCTGGTCGACAAGTACGGCCAGGTGTTCGAGGGCAGCGCCGGGGGGCTGACCAAAGCGGTCGAGGCCTTCCACACCGGCGGATTCAACCGCAACACCTGGGGCGTGGCGATGATCGGCAACTTCGACGACGTACCCCCCACGCCGATCCAGCTGCGCACCCTGGGCCGGCTGCTGGGCTGGCGCCTGGGCCTGGACAACGTCGACCCCAAGGGCACCGTGTCGCTGGAGTCGGCGGGTAGCCACTACACCACCTTCCCGGCCGGTTCCGTCGCGACGCTGCCCACGATCTTCACGCACCGCGACGTCGGCAACACCGATTGCCCGGGCAACGCCGCCTACGCGCTGATGGACGAAGTACGCGACGTCGCTTCGCATTTCAACGATCCGCCGGAGGAACTGATCAAGGCCCTGCAGGGCGGCGCGATCTATGACCACTGGCAGGCGATGGGCGGCATGAACAGCGTACTGGGCGCGCCCACGTCCCCCGAGGACAGCGCGGAGGGTGACGCGCGGTACGTCACCTTCGCCCGGGGCGCGATGTATTGGTCGCCGGAAACCGGCGCCCAGCCGGTCACCGGCGCGATTTACGACGCCTGGGCGTCGCTGAGCTACGAACGCGGACCGCTCGGGTTGCCGACCAGCGCCGAACTTCAAGAGCCGCTGCAGATTACGCAGAATTTCCAACACGGAACGCTGAACTACGAGCGGCTCACCGGCAACGTCACCGAGGTCGCGGAGGGGATCATCACGCCGCTCTCGACGCAATCACCGAGCGGCCCCACCGTGCCGCCCGAACACTTCTCGTTACCGGCGCACCCGTCTGCCACCTAGCCGGTCCCGGCAGTCGCTAGAGCCACCAGCGCTCGAGCACCCGCCCCACCCCGTCGTCGTTGTTGACAGCGGTGACCTCGTCGGCGGCGGCCAGCACGTCGGGATGGGCGTTGCCCATCGCCACGCCATGACCCGCCCAGCGCAGCATGGGCAAGTCGTTGGGCATGTCGCCGAACGCCAGTACCTCCTCGCTGCCGATCTGCAGGGGCCTGGCGATCTCGTCCACGCCGGTGGCCTTGCTGGTGCCCAGCGGCACGATCTCCACGAGACCGTTGTTGGTGGAGTAGGTGATATCGCCCTCGATGCCGACGTGCTTGGCCAGCTCGGCGGCCATATCGGCGCTGCGTGCCCCGCTTCGGCGGATGAGCAGCTTGATCGCGGGCGCACTGAGCAGGTCCTCGATCGACACCTCGGTGTTGTCCGGGTTCAGCCACGCGTGCTCGTAGCCCGGTGAGCTGATGAACTGGGGGGTCGCCGTGTCGTGGGCGCGTTCGCCGATTCGCTCGACGGCCAGGCCCGCGCCCGGGATGACGCGCGTCGCCAGCTCCGCAAGCTCGGCCAGCGTGTCGACGGGCAGCGTCCGCGTCGAGACCACCCGGTCCGTGGCGGGGTCGTAGACGACGGCGCCGTTGGCGCACACCGCGATTGGCGCGAAGCCCAGCGCGTCGACGACGGGGCGTATCCACCGTGGCGGCCGGCCGGTCGCCACGACGAACGTCGCGCCGGCATCGACGGCGGCGCGCACGGCATCGCGGGTACGCGGGGTGATGGTTTCGTTGTCGTCGAACAGGGTGCCGTCGACGTCGCAGGCTATTAGCGCCGGCTGGGTCACGTTGACGTCATCTGGTCAATGCACTCCGCTCTGGTCCTGTCCGGGTCGGGTCACGCCGTCCGTGCCGTATTTCTGCATCCGCGCCTGCAACTCCGACAAGCGGATCGCCCGGGAATCGTCCTGGGTGGGCGCGGCGCCGCCGAGCCGCCTCGGGACCCAGAATTCACCCTCCGGGTGGGGGTATTCCTCCTGTACCTGATACAGCAACGCATTCATCGACTGGCGCAGCGCCGCGTTGAGCTGTTCGGGCGTGCCGTGCGGCGGCAGCGGCCGGCCTGCGGCGACGGTGATCGGAACCTTGTTGCGCCACACCTTCTTTGGATGGTCCTTGGGCCAAATCCGATGGGCACCCCAGACGATCACCGGAACGATCGGCACCTGGGCGTCCAGCGCCATCCGGGCCGCACCGCTCTTGAACTCGCGCAGCTCGAAACTGCGGCTGATCGTGGCTTCGGGGTGCATCCCGATGAGCTCGCCCTGCCGCAGGCGCTGCGTGGCCAGCTCGAGCGCGCCGTTCCCGTTGGTGCGGTCCACCGGGATCAGCCTGGCGTGGTTGATCACATAGTTGACCGCCTTCACGTCGGCCATCTCGGCTTTGATCATGAAGTACGCCCGCCGGTGGCGCTCGCGCACCGCGAGCAGCGTTGGCAACCAGTCCAGGTAGCTGGTGTGGTTCTGGGCCAGCAGCGCGCCGCCCCGCTCGGGGATGTTTTCCAGCCCGCGATAGGTGAACTTGGTTCCCTGCATCGCAACCATCGGCGGTACGACCCACTCGCACAACCGGTAGAACCCCTCGGGCATGTCTTCTCCTTCGTCTACCGGGACGGCCGTCCGCCTCGGCCCGCGGCCCGCGCCGCCGCCTCGTCCGCCTCCATCCGGGCCGCCTCCGCCATGGTCGGTGCCCCACCGCCCAGCCGGCGCGGCGTCCAGTACGCCCCCGGCTCGTGCGGATAGTCCGCTTGGACCCGGTGCAGCAGTGCGGTCATCGACTCGCGCAGTGCGGCGTCGGTCTGCGCGATGTCTTCGGCCGCCGGCACTGGCGCGCCTGCCTGCACTTTAATCGGTACCTTGGCGCGGCTCAGGTTGCGTGGGTGGTCTTTGGTCCAGATCCGGTGGGCGCCCCAGACGATCACCGGGACGATGGGAACGTCGGCTTCGATGGCCATGCGCGCGGCGCCCGTCTTGAATTCCTTGAGCTCGAAGCTGCGGCTGATGGTGGCCTCCGGATAAACCCCCACCAGCTCGCCCTCGCGGAGCCGTTGCACGGCCACGGCGTAGGCGCCGGCCCCGGCGCCGCGGTCCACCGGAATAGTCCGGGTGTGCTTGATCAGGAAGTTGACGATCCGCACCTGCTGCATTTCGGCCTTGATCATGAACCTGAGCCGCCGTCTCCGCCGGTGCACGGCCAGCGCGGCGGGCAGGAAGTCGACATAGCTGGTGTGGTTGATCGCGATCACGGCGCCGCCGGTGTCGGGGATGTGCTCCTCGCCTCCGTAGGAGATCTCGGTGTTGGTGGCGACGACCACCAGCCGAGCCAGAATCTCGAGCGTGCGGAAGACGGGCTCCACCATTGATCGCTACTCCGGAGCTCCCGTGGGTCCGGCCCGGCGGGCAGCGCGAGCGGCGGCCTCCTCGGCGTCCATCCGGGCGGCTTCGGCCAGCGAAGGGGCGCTGCCGCCCAACCGCCGCGGCACCCAGAACTCACCCGCCGGGTGCGGCCCGTACATCTCCTGGGCCCGCTCCAGCAGGTGTTGCATCCGCGAGTGCAACAGCCCCTTGAGCTCCTCGACGCCCAACGTCGGTTCGATCGGCTCGCCGACCAGCACCGTGACGGGCACCTTCGGCCGCATCAACTTTTTCGGGTGCCCCTTGGTCCAGATGCGCTGCGCGCCCCAGACGATCACCGGAACGATCGGCACCCCGGCCTCGACGGCCATCCGGGCGGCGCCCGACTTGAATTCCTTGATCTCGAAGCTGCGGCTGATGGTGGCTTCGGGGTAGACGCCGACCAGCTCACCGTCCTTGAGGTTCCTGACCGCCTCCTCGTAGGAGGCGGCGCCGTCCTGCCGATTCACCGAGATGTGCCGCAGGCTGCGCATGATCGGGCCGGTGATCTTGTTGTCGAACACCTCCTGCTTGGCCATGAACCGCACCTTGCGTCCCAGTCCCTGCTGGTAGGCGGGCAGACCCGCGAACGTGAAGTCGAGGTAGCCGGTGTGGTTGATGGCGATCACGGCACCGCCGGTTTTGGGCAGGTTTTCGACCCCCGCCACGGTGATCTTGAGGCCCTGTAGGCGCCAAACCAGGCGGGCAAGTTGAATGACAGTCCCGTATACCGGTTCCACAGCTGATCAGCCTAATGCTCCTGGCTGTGAGTCACCCGAGGTGGCGAAAAGGAGGCCATCGCTTGAGCTTCCCCGCGGCACCCGTTCCGCCGCCCGAAGTGGTTCGCCGGTTTGCCGGCGGCAGGGTGGTTCGCGCCGTGTGGGTCAACGAGATCGGTGGGGTGACCTTCCGGATCGGCCCCGACGCCGGCGGCGCCGAGTTCATCAAGGTCGCGGAAGCCGGCGTGACCGACTTTGCCCGTGAAGCGGAGCGCCTGCGTTGGGCCGCCCGGTACGTGCTGGTGCCGCCGGTGCTGGGCGCCGGCGTCGACGGGGGCTGCGCCTGGCTGCATACCCGGGCACTGCCCGGCGTCTCGGCCGTACATCCGCGCCTGCGGGCCACACCCGAGGTGGCCGTGCGCGCGATCGCCCTCGGCCTGCGCAGGCTGCATGACCGGCTACCGGTGTCGTCCTGCCCGTTCGACTGGTCGGTCGAGGGCCGGCTGGCGGCCCTGACACCCGTCGCGCGTGCACGGCTGGGCAGCCCGCCGCCCATCGACCGCCTGGTGGTGTGCCACGGCGACGCCTGCTCGCCCAACACCCTGGTCGACGGGCGCGGCCGGTACCGCGGGCATGTCGACCTGGGCGACCTCGGTGTGGCCGACCGGTGGGCCGACCTCGCGGTCGCGACGCTGTCGTTGGGCTGGAATTTCCCCGACCGGGTGTGGGACGGAGAATTCTTCGCGGCCTACGGCGTCGAGCCCGACGCCGCTCGCATCGACTTCTACCGACGGCTGTGGGAGGCCGACGATGCCGCCTCGCGCTAAGCTCGGGGGCTGAAAACCCGTTACCGGGCCGTGGGCGAGTACGGCCCCCAGGAAGGTGTTTGTGCAGGTCACCAGCGTAGGTCACGCCGGATTTCTGATCGAGACCCCAGCGGGCAGCATCCTGTGCGACCCGTGGGTCAACCCCGCGTACTTCGCGTCCTGGTTCCCCTTCCCGGACAACAGCCAACTGGACTGGGACAAGTTGGGTGACTGCGACTACCTGTACCTGTCGCACCTGCACAAGGACCACTTCGACGCCAAGAACCTGGCCGAGCACGTCAATAAGGACGCGGTGGTGCTGCTGCCGGACTTCCCGGTCCCGGACTTGCGAAATGCGTTGCAGGAGTTGGGTTTCTACCGGTTCTTCGAGACCGGCAACTCGGTCAAACACCGCGTCAGCGGTCCGAAGGGCGAGCTCGACGTGATGATCATCGCGCTGCGCGCGCCGGCCGACGGGCCGCTCGGTGACTCGGCGCTGGTGGTTTCCGACGGCGTCACAACGGCTTTCAACATGAACGACGCCCGGCCGGTCGATCTCGACGTGTTGGCGTCGGCGTTCGGCCACATCGACGTGCACATGCTGCAGTACTCCGGCGCCATCTGGTACCCGATGGTCTACGACATGCCCGCCCGTGCCAAGGAGTCCTTCGGCGTCCAGAAGCGGCAGCGGCAGATGGACCGTGCCCGCCAGTACATCGCCCAGGTGGGCGCCACATGGGTCATCCCGTCGGCCGGTCCGCCGTGCTTCCTGGACACCGAACTGCGCCATCTCAACGACGACCACGGCGATCCGGCCAACATCTTCCCCGACCAAATCGTGTTCCTCGACCAGATGCGGGCCCACGGCAACAACGGCGGCCTGCTGATGATCCCCGGCTCGACCGCGGACTTCACCGGCACCGCCCTGAACTCGCTGAGCCACCCGATGCCCGACGACCAGGTCGAGGCGATCTTCACCACCGGCAAGCAGGCCTACATCGCCGACTACGCCGAGCGGATGGCGCCCGTCCTGGCCGCCGAGAAGGCGCGATGGGCGCCCGCCACGGGCGAGCCGCTGCTGGAGCAGCTGCGTGCGCTGTTCGAACCGATCATGTCGCAGAGCGACGAGATCTGTGACGGCATCGGCTATCCCGTCGAACTCGTGATCGGCCCGGAAACCGTCATCCTGGACTTCCCGAAACGTACTGTGCGCGAACGCATTCCCGACGAGAAGGTCCGTTACGGTTTCGTCATAGCGCCGGAGTTGGTGCGCACCGTATTGCGCGACCGGGAGCCCGATTGGGTCAACACCATCTTCTTGTCCACCCGGTTCAGGGCGTGGCGTGTCGGCGGTTATAACGAATACCTGTACACCTTCTTCAAATGCCTCACCGACGAGCGGATTGCCTACGCCGACGGCTGGTTCGCCGAGACTCATGACGATTCTTCGTCGGTCACGCTGGACGGCTGGGAAATTCAGCGCCGCTGCCCACACCTGAAGGCCGACCTGTCGAAATTCGGTGTGGTCGAGGGCAACACGCTGACCTGCAACCTGCATGGCTGGCAATGGCGATTGGACGACGGTCGCTGCCTGACCGCGCGGGGTCACGAACTGAGAAGTTCGCGGGCATGAGCGCCACCCACGGCCAGTGTTACGACGACGGCCTGGTCCAGCTGGACCGCGCGGCGATCACCCTGCGCCGCTACCACTTTCCCTCCGGCACGTCGAAAGTGATCGCACTCGGCGCGGTTCGTGGGTACAAGGCCGAGGGGTTGGGCCTGCTGACGCATCGATTCCGGATCTGGGGCAGCTCGGACTTGCGCCGCTGGCTCCCGCTGGACGTGAGCCGGCCGTTCAAGTCGACGCTGATCACGCTTGACGTGCCGGGCATTCAGCCCAGCCCCGCCTTCACGCCGGCGCGACCCGAGGAGTTCACCGCACTCCTGGACGAGCTGCTAAGTCAGCGCGGTTAGCCGCGCGGGCGAGTGCGCGAACACCTGGCTGCGCCTGCCGTCGGCCACCCGGACATACGCCGACTTCAAGGCGTCGATGTACCGGCGCACCGATTCGCGGGCGACCGGGTTGTCGGGAAACAACACCGTCACCTTGGTCTCGTGTTGTAGCCGGATGACCCACAGCGAGACTTGATGGGACACCCTGCCCTCGTCGTAGATCCGAAAGTTCAAGTCGGAGTTCGCGACCGAGGACAGCGGGGCGATGCTGGCGTCCAGGAACGACATCACGAAGTTGCCGGGCCGCGGCCTGGCCAAACCCGCCCCCGGGGGCGCCAACTCCAGCACCCGGTCGAACGGAATGGTGGCCAAGTCGATGCCCGAATCGAAGGACGTCTGCGCGGAGTGCGCCGCGTCCCCGAAAAGCCCGGCGTCGATGTCGACCGTGACCGGAACCAGGCCGGTGAACCAGCCAGTCGTCATCAATTCCGTTGGCGTCCTGCGGGTATCGGTAGTCGTTACCGCGGAAAACGTTTCCGCACCGGTCAATTCACGGTGCGTGAGGCCCGCGCAGGCGAACACACCGCCGCTGAAGCGGGCATCCGCAGCCACGCAGGCCCGCTCGAACCGTTCCGTCTGCCGTTCGTCCATCAGCGTCTCGGTGACGAGCTTGCCGGCATAGGGCACCGAGAGGTCGCCGAGTCGCAGCGGAAAGTGCGGTAGCGTCCCCCCGTTTTCGGCGGCGAAGGCGGTCCACGCGCGCACCTTGGGGGAGTCGGCCGTCAACGCGGCCATCTCCTCCCGCTGCCGAACGCAGTACTCGCCGTAACGCCCGGCCTCCGGGAGTTCGACGGGCGCGCCGCCACCGACCAGGGTGGCGTACATCAGGTGGATCTCCGTGAAGAGAACGCCGACGATCATGGGGTCGACGCAGAGGTGGGCGATGCTCGCGTAGAAGGTGAAATGGTTGTCGCTTTGCACCACTCCGAACAGAAAACAATCCCACTGCAGCGGCTGCGGGGTCGATATGTGTTCGCGCAACTCCGTGGGCGTGAGCCCCCCGTGCTCGACCGGGACGAGTTCGATGTCATCGGGGTCGGCGATGGTGTGGCGAACGATCTGTTGGGCGTCGCGGTAGTCGAACCAGCTGTGGTAGGTGTCATGCCGGCGGATGTGCGCATTGACCGCGTAGTTCATGGCGCGGACGTCGCAGCGGCCGGGGACCTCCCAGGTGAAGATCATCAGGCGCGACATGTCCAGGCCCCGCGCGGCGTGATCGCTGTAGCGCCGAAGGTGTTGGGTTTGCTGGTAGCTGGGGGGAACCGGACTGGGCGGCGCCGCTGCCGCTTTGGCCCTCGCCGCCGGTGAGGCGTGCCAACAGATGACGGAGCGCGCCTGCGGTGTCCAGTCTTGAAGAGTGGTTATGCCGAACACTGAATACCCTGCACCTCCGCGCTATTGGGCTCGGCGGGGCGCAGCTGCGCGCCCGCCGGGCGATGCTCAGGCGACCTGCCGTCCGCGCTGTCGCCGCGGAGCCGAGCCCGCCGGGGCACCCGCAGCCATCCCGCGGCCAGGCGTGTTTCACGCTGCTCCACGAAACCCTCTGGTGGGCACCAACAATGACGGCACCGGACCGGCAGGCCCAGCCGCCCCCAGGATTTCTCCAGCCGCAAGTGGTGCTGCGGGAGCCCCCAGCATATCCGCTTTGGGCGGGGTCCGCCCCGCGACATCCCGTGTGCGCGTGACGTTTGGGTTACACCCGTCTGAACCCAGCCTGACGAAATTCGCTACCCCTGGCATGATCAGCCGAGACCGGCTTGTGCGGGCGAGTTTGGGCGCTGGACCTGGCCGCGTGCGGTACGTTGCCCAGCATGTGGATCACCGTGCTGGTATTGGCCGGCTCGGTGATTTTCGAACCGATCCGGCTCGGTCTGGTGATCCTGCTGCTCAGCCGGCGGAGCCCGCTCAGGCAGTTGCTCGCGTTTCTGTGTGGTGGCTTCGCGATGGGCGTGGGCGTGGGGCTGACGGTGCTATTCCTGCTACGGACCGCGCCGGTGGTCGGCCACGTCAGTGTGGCGCAAGTGCAAATCGCTTCCGGGCTCGTGGCTTTGCTGATCGCCGTTGTGGTGGCCACGCGCGATTCGGCGCGCAGCCGCGCCCGCCCCGCCGAGGCGCCCGTCAGGGTCGGAACTGGCGGCGTTGCGCTGCTGGAGCGGCCGGCACCGAGCGGCCGCCGGCAACTGGCTGACCGCGCACGCGTCTTCTTGCGGGGCGACTCGCTCTGTGTCGCAGCGGTTAGCGGTATGGGCGCCGCTTTGCCGTCGGCGAACTACCTGGGCTCGATGGCCGCCATCCTCGCCTCGCACGCCGCGCCCCTCGCGCAGGTTCAGGCGCTGGTGGCCTTCAACCTGGTGGCCTTCACCGTGGCGGAGCTCCCACTGATCGGGTATCTCACGGCGCCGCGCAAGACGCGTGCCGTCATGGCCGGGCTGCGGAACTGGTTGCTGTCCCGCGGTCACCGCGACATCGCGGTATTGCTGGCCTTCGCGGGTTGTTTCATGCTCGTCCTCGGGCTGACCAGCATCAGTGCGCGGTAGCATCCCTGCTGTAGCTCTTTCGGTAGGCCGTGAGGAGAGTTCGTGAACAAACTGCTCACCTCGGCCATCACCGTTGGAACATTGGCGTGCGCAATAGTTTTCGATTCCGGTGGCGCCGCCGCCGACACCGCTTTGATAGTGCCCGGCACGGCCCCGTCCCCCTACGGGCCGCTGCGGTCGCTGTATCACTTCGATCCCGCGATGCAGCCGCAGATCGACGCGAACTACTACAGTCCGGCGGCCGTGCGCCGCGTGGTGCCCTACCCGGGCAGCTTCTGGCCGGTCACCGGGCTGAGTTCGCCGACCGTCAACAGCTCCGTGACCACCGGGGCGAACAATCTCGATGCCGCGATCCGCAACACCGACGGACCCATCTCGGTGGCCGGACTGTCCCAGGGTTCGCTGGCGCTGGACCGCGAGCAGGCGCGCCTGGCACACGACCCGACGGCGCCGCCGCCCGGTCAGCTCACCTTCATCAAGGCCGGTAACCCCGACAACCTGCTCTACAAGGTGTTCGGGCCCGGGACGCACGTGCCGATCATCGACTACACCGTCCCCGCTCCGGTGGAGAGCCAATACGACACGGTCAACATCGTGGGGCAGTACGACCCCTTTTCCGACCCGCCCAACCATCCCGGAAACCTGCTGGCCGACCTGAACGCGATTGCGGCGGGCGGGTATTACGGTCACAGCGCCACCGCATTCTCGGACCCGTCGCGGGTCGCACCGTGGGACATCAGGAGGACCACCAACGACCTGGGCGGCACGTCGACGACCTATTTCATCCGGAACTCCGAGCTGCCGCTGGCCCGGGCGCTGGTCGACGGGGCGGGGATGCCCCCCGAGGCGGTGGGGCCGATCGACGCGGTGCTGCGCCCGATGGTGGACCGCGCCTACGACCCGGGCCCGGCGCACAACCCGGTCCAGATCATCAACGGCATCACCCACATCCCGACGATTTTCTCTGCGGTCTCCTGGCCCATCCGCGGCGCCCGCGCCGGGATCAACCTGGCCACCAACTCCCTGGCCGTCGCCAACCTGGCCCGGATCCTCACCCCGGGTCCCGGGCTCGGCAAAGGCGGCGTGGTGCGCAAGGTCGTCCGCGCGGTCGTCAAAGCCAAGAAGTAACCGCTAGAGCCGCAGCCCGTCGCGGGGCGAAAAGCCAATCAGCTGTTCGGCTATCGGCGCCGGTGACTTCTCTTCTTCGGGCAGCAGCGGCTTACGTCCGACCGGGCGACGGCGCCCCAGCGGCCGGCTCAAGGACGCCCAGCCCGACGGCCACCACCAGTTCGCCCGCCCGACCAGCACGGCGATGGCGGGCACCGTCACCGTCCGCAGCAGGAACGTATCCAGCAGCAGGCCCGTCCCCAGGACGAAGCCGGCCTGAATCACCGTCGACAGGCTGGCGAATACCAGGCCGTACATCGACGCTGCCATGATCAGGCCCGCCGCGGTGATCACCCCGCCCGTCGAGGAGACGGTTCGGACGACACCGGTTCGGATTCCCGACGCCGACTCGTCCCGTAGCCGGGAAATGAGCAGCATGTTGTAGTCAGCGCCCACCGCGACCAAGATGACGAAGGTCAATCCCGGGACGCTCCAATGCATTTGCGCGCCGAGTAGGAACTGGAACACGATGACGCCGATGCCGAGGGCCGACATGTACGACACGATCACCGTGCCGATCAGGTACAACGGCGCAACGACCGCCCGCAGCAATGCAATGAGAATGAGCAGCACCACGCAGATCGTCATCGCGATGATGAACCGCAGATCGTGATCGGAGTAGTCGCGCGTCTCCTTGAGCACCACCGGCAGCCCCACCACCGAGACCTTGGCGTCGGCCAGCGTGGTGTTCGGCTGGGCGCCCTGCGCAGCCGCCCCGATCGCGTTGACCTGATCCATCGCCGCGGTGCTGAACGGATCGAGATCGGTCTGGATCAGGTACCGCATCGCGTGTCCGTCGGGTGAAACGAACGCGCCGGCAAGTCGTTTCAACTGATCGGCCGTCATTCCGCCCATCAGGTCCTGCACCCCGCCCGGCAACTCGGCCGGCTTCCCGCCCTCACCGGTGGCGTACGACAAGGCTTGTGCGGGAATGTAGAAGCCCGCCATCGCCGGCGTCGTGGCTTCCTTCTTCATCGACAGCAGGAACGCGGACGCCTCCCCCAGCCCGAAACCCATCTTCTTGACCTGATCGACCAGTTGCTGCACTCCGTCGGCCAATTGCCTGCTGCCGTCCGCCAGCGTGTTGGTCCCCTGCTGCAGGAAGGTGATCTTCGCCCGCATGCCGCCCGGGCTGCCCATCCCCAGGGAGCCCATCGCACCGATGACGGTGGACAGCGCCCGGCGCAACCCGGAAACCGTTGCCGCGAGGGTGTGTACGGCCTCGGTCGCCCGCAGTTGGCGCGCCAACTCCGATATCTTGCCCAGCGTCCCGTCGTCGCGCGCGGTCACCAACCGCTGCAGTTCCTCGCGCGCGTTCACGCAGGCGGGCTCGGCGCTGCACATCGGGCTGTTGTCCAGTGCACCCAGCACTGGGTTGGCCCAATCGGAGTTGTTCGCAACGAAATTGGCGTTGGCGCCGATGGCGTCGCCGAGCGAACGCATCCCGTTGACGAGCCGTTCGGCGCCCTCGAGTTCGGCCAGCGCCCGGTTCCCGCCGAAGACGTTCTGCAGCGTCGCCAGCGCGTCGACCAGGCCCCCGACGGCGGACACCGCCTGATTCACCTGGGTGCGCACGTCGCCGAGCTTGCCCGCCATCGTGTTGGCGCCGCCCGCCAACCGGTCGAGATCACCGGTGTGGTCGACGATTTGCTTGGAGCCCGCGTCCAGTTTGTCGCCGACTTCACCGGCCTGCCATGAGGTCTTGGCCTGCTCCAGGGACTGCCCGGTGGGCCGGGTGATGCCCCGGACCATCGCGACGCCCGGCACCTGGCTGACTCGCTGTGCCATCTGTTCGAGGTCGGCGAGGGCCCTCGCCGTCCTCAGATCCTGCGGCGAGGAGATGAACAGGTACTCGGGGATGATCAGGTTGGTCGAGAAGTGCTTGTCCAGCGCGGCGTATCCGATCGAGCTTTCGACGGTGCCGGGCAGGGCCTTGCGGTCGTCGTAGTTGTAGCGGGCCAGACCCGCGCACCCGGCCAGGATCACCAGCACCAGCGCGCTGGCCAGCAGGTGGGTCTTGGGCCGGCGCACGATGTTGATGCCCGAACGCCGCCAGAAGCGCCGGCTGAGGTCGCTGCGCGGCGCGATCCAGCCGCAGCGCCCGGCGAGCACCAGCAGTGCCGGCAGCAGGGTGATCGCCGCAAAGAACACGACGGCCACCGAGATGCCGAGCACCGGCCCGACCGTCCGCAAGATTCCCAACCGGGTGAAGACCATCCCGAGGAAGGTGATCGCGACGGTGGCGGCCGACGCCGCGATCACTTTGCCGATGGACGCCAGCGCCTTGACCACCGCCTCATCCGAAGCCACGCCCTGACGCACGTAGTCGTGATATCGGCTGATCAGGAACACCGCGTAATCGGTTCCGGCGCCGACCATCATCCCGCTCATGAAGATGACGGTCTGGTTGGCGATGCCCAGGCCCGCCGATCCGACGACGGCCACCAGCCGCTGGGCCACCACCGCGGACGTCCCGATCGTCAACAGCGGCAGCACCATGGTGACCGGGTTCCGGTAGATCACCAGCAGAATGACGAACAACAGCACGACGATCGCTAATTCGATTCGCGCGCGGTCGCGCTGGCCGGTGAGGTTCAGGTCGGCGACCGTCGACGCGGGCCCGGTCAGGTTGGCCCTCAGCGTGGATCCGGCCACGGTCTGCTTCACGGTGTCGGCCACCCGCGCGTACGCCTGTTTGGATTGCGGCGAGCCGAGGTCGCCGGGCAGGCCGACGGGCAGCATCCACGCCTGGTGGTCCTTACTGGTCATCAGCTCACGCAGCGGCGGGGTGGTCAGAAAATCCTGCACCATCGCGACGTCTCGGCTGTCCCGGCGGAGGGCCTCGACGAGGTTCCGGTAGGTGCCTTCGTCGGCGGGGGTCAGCCCCTTACCGTCGCTGAGCACCACCACCGCGATGCTCTGCAACCCGGCTTCCCCGAACGCGGCGTTCATGTTTCGGGTTGCGGCCAACACCGGGGCGTCCGAGGGCAGGATGGCCACCGGGTGTTGCTGAGAGATCTGTTCCAGCGACGGCGCGGTCAGCGATAGGACGCCCGCGATCGCGATCCAGACGCCGATCACCAGCCACGGCCGGCGCACTATCAGGCGTCCGAGCCGGGGGAAGATGCCCGGGGAGTCGTCCCGGCCGGCCTTCGCTAGTGACATTCGAGAACCGCATTCTTTCCGGCGTTAGTACGCGGCCTGCCGATACCGGTGGGCAGCGTTACGTGCACGCTCGGCCGCCCCGCCGTCGGCGATGCGGACGCACACGGATTTTAGGGCATCGAGGTATCGGGTCACGGAATTTCGGGCCACCGGGTGGTCGGGGAACAACACGCTGGCTGCGGTCTCGTCGAACCGCCCCACCATGGTGCTCAACGGGTAGGTGACCCTGCCGTCGCTGTGTGCACCCACGGTCAGTCCCTCGAAGAATTTTGTCATCATCGACAGCGGATTGGCTTGCGCGTCAAAGAAATTCACCAGGTTGAACAGCGGCGGCGGCCTGCGCAGTGACGGCACCAGTTCGACGACGCGCTCGAAGGGCACCCGCGCGAGGTCCGCCCCCGCGTCGAAGGACTCCTGCGCGCTCCGGGCGATGTCGTTGAAGGACAGCCCGGCGACGGGCACGGCGATCGGGATCTGGCCGGTGAACCAGCCCTGCGTCGTGAAGTCGTCCTGCGTGCTGCGCGTGTCCTTCGGGGTGATGCCGAAATAGGTTTCGGCGCTGGTCAATTCGTGACTCGCCAGGGCGAGGCACGCGAACATCCCCCCGACGAAACGGGCGCCCGCACCGACGCAGGCGGTCTCGAATCGATGGGTTTGTCCCTCATCCAGCAGTGTCAGGCCCCCTAAGTCGCCTTCATAGGGCACGGATTGATCGCCGAGGGGGAGCGGGAACGCCGGGAACGTCCCGTCGTTGCGTTCGGCGAAGTCGACCCAGGCGCGCACCTCCGCGGAGCCGGCGGTCAGCGCCGAGGTGTACTCCCGCTGCCGGACGCAGTGGTCGGCGTAGCTGCCGGCCGGCGGAAGTTCGACCGGCGGGTTGCCCCCGGTGAGCTCCGCGTACATCGTCTGGAATTCCATGAGTCCCATTCCGACGAATTGGCCGTCGGCGTGCAGGTGGTCGATGCTGGCGTAGAAGGTGAAGCGGTCGGGGCGCTGAATCACCCCGAAGCCGAAGCAATCCCACTGCAGCGAGTCGGGGGTGGCCACGACATGGTCCTGCAGCTGGGCGCTGGTCAGGTCGCCGTGTTCGGTGAGCACCAGCTCGATGTCGACCGGGTCGGCGATGGTGTGCCGAACGATGTGGTCGGCGTCGAAGTACTCGAACCAGCTGCGGTAGGTGTCGTGCCGGCGCAGGTGCGCATTGATGACGTAGGTCATGGCGCGCAGGTCGCAGCGGCCCGACACCTCGACCGAAGCGATCAGCAACCGGGAGTGATCCAGGCCGCGGGCGGCCTGTTCGCGCAGGCTGCGAAGGTGCCGGGCCTGGACGTAGCTGGGGGGCACCGGGCTGACCGGCGCCGCGAGGGCCTTGGTGCGGGCAGACGGTGACGGGTGCCACGCGAACAATGCGCCGGGCGCGGGCGCCCATTCCTTGACCGTTGAGACTTCCAATGGCCCGATCCGCACCGCTGCCTCCCGTACGTAGCACCGACGGCGGTGCGTGGAGAAGGCAGTGACTGCTCACCCGGGGGATCCGCCAAACACCGGTGGTGCCGAGGTTCCCCGGTAGCGTAGCCCCCGCTGCCGTGCGCCGCTCGGAACGACGTGCCGCCCGGCCGGCGTCCCGAAGGTCAGGCCGTGCGCTCTTCGAGCGCCCGGCGCGCCGCGTTGTAGCCGGGCGTGAAGGTGATGCCCGGCCCCCCGTGGCAGCCGGCGCTGCCCAGGTACAGCCCTTCGATGGGGATCGGCTGACCGCGAAAGCCCTTGGGGCCGGGGCGGTTCGGCCCGATCTGATCCGAGCTCAGCAGTCCATGGCAGTAATCGCCTCCCGGGGCGCCGAACATCACGCCCATGTGCTTGGGGGTGAAGGTGGTGTGCCGGATGATGCTGCGCTCGAAGTTCGGCGCCAATCGGGTGATCTTGTCGATCACGCGCTGGCCCATCTCGACCTTCGCGTCGCCATAGTCGGCGCCACCCTCGATCGGGAACCACAGCGCGAACGCCGAGGCGGCGTGCTTGCCCTCGGGGGCCAGGTCCGGGTCGTTCTGCGTCGGAATCTGCAACACCACGGTGGGGTCGGCCGGCACGATTCCGCGGCGGCAGTCCTCCCACTGCTGCTGAACCTCCTCCGGCGTGCAGAACAGGCCGATGGATGCCTGCATCGCCGGGTCGTTGAGCGCCTCGTAGGGCGCGGCGAACTCCGGCGCCTCCTCCAGCGCGAAGTGCATCTGCAGGTAGCTGCCCCGATGGTCGGTCCGGGCAAATCGCTCCCGAATGTCGGCGGGCAGCAGGGCCGGGTCGATCAGGTCGTTGACGGTGACGTCGGGCGCGATGCCGGAGACGACAATCGGGGCGGTCAACTCCTCGCCGGCCTCGGTGCGCACCCCGCGCACCCGCCCGTCGGCGACCAGGATCTCGGTCACCTTGGAGCGCAGCCGGACTTCCCCGCCGTGGCTTTCCAGCAGCTCGCCCAGGTGCGAGGTGAGCGCCCCGATACCGCCGCGCAGTTTCTTCATCTGCATGGTGTCGCCGTCCGGGACACCCAAGCCGAAGGCGAGCGCGGCCGCGCTGCCCGGGGTGGCCGGCCCGCGATACAAGGTGTTGACGGCCAGCACGGTCATCGATCCGCGCAGCGCGCCGTGCTTTTCGCGGTCGGGAAGGTAACGGTCCAGCACGTCGGTGACCGAACCGAAGAGCATGTCATCGATGGCTGAGCGCTCGAATTCGTTTGTGGCGCAGGCATACATCTCGTCGAACGTCTTGGGCTCGGTTCCCGCCTCGAACCTGCCCAGCGCCCGCGTGGGGGCCTGAGCCCAGGCCATCATCCCCGCCATCCCGTTGACGGCGTCCGCCCCGTGCACCTCGTTGAGGTGGGTGAACAACTTGATCGGGTCGCTGTACTGGATCAGCGGGTCGTCCCCGACGCCGCGCACCGCCACCGACATCACGTCGAGGTCGATCGTCGGCAGGGTGTCCAGGCCGAGCTCCTCGACGACCACCGTCGAGGTGGGGAACTGGACCGAGCCGGCGATCTCGAAGCGGTACCCGTCGAAGAGCTCCACCGTGGACGCCATGCCACCGGCGTACAGCTTGGAATCCAGGCACACCGTGCGCAATCCCGCCTTCTGCAGCAGCACCGCGGCCGCCAGGCCGTTGTGCCCGGCACCGATAACTATCGCGTCGTAATCAGACATGTCCTGACCTCCCGCACAGCAGGCTGGCATGCGGTCAAAGTTTTGTCAATTATGACGAAACTGTGCTGACCCAGGTACCGGAGATACCCTCCCTCAGCGATTCCAGCGCGACGTGCGACATCCGCGCCAGCTCTCCGAGCGACCGCTCCTCGCCAACCATCCAGGCCTCCATCGCACCGAACACCGCGGCGGCGATGCAGCGGGCCGTCACGGTGATGCGCAGCCGCGCATCGGGCTTGCGCGGGGCCGTGCAGCTACGCCGATCCAGTTGCGCCTCGATGGCGTCGGCGAGGTCGGCCTGGACGTCGCGAATGTGGCGATGGATGCGGTCCTGGTCGAGCTCCCCGCCTCGCATCGCGGCGATCTTCGCCACGGCCTCAACGTCATAGGGAAACGCGAAGATAGCCGACTGAACGGAATCGATGAGCGGTTCGTCAGCGGGTCTGGCGTCCAGCGCCGCGCGAAACCAGTTCAGCCCGGTGTAGTCGGCAAACAGCAGATCGTGCTTGGAGCTGAAGTGCCGATAGAAGGTGCGCAGGGAGACTCCGGCGTCGGCCGCGATCTGTTCGGCCGACGTGTCCTCGACCCCCTGCGCCAGGAAGCGCACCATGGCGGCCTGGCGCAACGCCTCACGAGTGCGTTCGCTGCGCGCCGTCTGTGCCGGCCTGACCATGCAAGTAAGTTACCCCAAACCGCCTTTTGTCAGTATTGACAAAACTTTGGGTGCCGGGTGAGACTGCGGCCATGGTCTCGCTTCTTGTGCATGCAGTTCTCGGGCTCACTGTCATCGGCTGGATCGTCGCCGCGAACTCGAAGGTCTTCGCCCGGCCGGCCGGGGGTCCGTTGTTCTCCCCGCTGGAGTGCGTCTACTACCTGGTCGGGATCGCGTCGGTCGCGCTGGGCTGGTACTTCAACATCACCTACGTCTCGCAGTATTCGCACGGGTCCACCAACCCGCTGTGGGGCGAGCACGGCAGCTGGGCCGAGTACATCAGGCTGATGTTCACCAACCCGGCCGCGTCCTCCGCCAGCCAGGACTACACGATCGCGAATGTGGTTCTGCTGCCGCTGTTTACGATCGTGGACGGCTATCGCCGTGGGTTCAAGCACCCGTGGCTGTACTTCGTCTCCAGCCTGTTCACCAGCTTTGCGTTCGCGTTCGCCTTCTACTTCGCCACCATGGAGCGGCAGCGCCGGCACGAGCAGGCCCGCGAGACGGTGGACGCCTAGGTCCCCTCCGCCCAGCGGCGGGCCCACCGGTCCAGCGGATCGAGGGCCTCGCCCAGCGACAGGCCGGCCTCGCCGAGCTCGTAACACTGGTCGGCGCGCTGGACCACCAGGCCCGCGTCCGTCAGTTCGCCGAGCCGGTCATACAAAACGCTGGGGGACATGCCGTCGCAGCGCTCCCGCAAAGCCCGCGCTCCCAGCGGACCGTCGCGAAGCTCCCACAGGATCCGCAACGACCAGCGCCGCCCCAGGAGATCCAGGGCCGCCATGAGCGGGCGCCCGGTTGTCGACCCCCGCACCGGCCGCCCCGGCCGAGCCACCGATTGACGTTTCGGATTCCGTAACGTAGCTTTCTTGTCCATGGTTACGGAAATAGTAACGCCTCGCATCGGTGTCCTCGACCCGCCGTACGAGGACGCAGTGGCGGCACAACTTCAGAAGATGATGCCGCCGAACGTGCCGCCGATCGCCCTGTTTCGCACCCTGGTGCACAACATGCCCATGGCAGAGGCAATGACGCTCTGGGGCGGTTACGAACTCAGCCGCGCGTTGTCGCTGTCCCTTCGTGATCGTGAAATCGTGATCGACCGCACCTGCGCTCGCTGCGGCTGTGAGTACGAATGGGGCGTGCACGTCGCGTTTTTCGCAGAGAAGGCGCGCCTCGATCGCGAGCAGGTCCGCTCTTTGACCCAGGGCGGCGCCGACGATTCGTGCTGGACGGCCGAACGAGATCGCCTTCTCGTGCGGGCCGTGGACTCGCTCTGCGACCGTCGCGACATCGACGACGCCCTGTGGACGGCGCTGCGCGGCGAGTTCGACGAGTGCGAGATTCTCGACCTCACGATGCTGTGCGGGTGGTACCACGCGATCAGCTTCACCGCGCGTGCCGCCCGGGTGCCGCTCGAGCCGGGCAGCCCCACCTTCGCCAGCATCGGTGACTGATCGGTCCCCGAGCGGCAGTCCGCGCTCAGGTCGGTTTGCTGGCGCGCCACCGTTGCCGCCGCCCCGACGGGTCGACCTGCACGTCCGCGAAGCCCGCCTTGAGCAGCCGCGCGCGCAGATCCTTCGGCGCGATCGGGTTGTAGGTGTCGGCGACGTGGAGCAGCCGGAAGGTCAGGGACGGGACGCCGTCGCTACCGGCGAAGGTCCCGCCCGGCTGCAGCACCCGGAAGGCTTCGGCGAAAAGCCGGTCCTGCAATTCGATGCCGGGAACGTGGTGCAGCATCGTGAAGCACACCACCGAGCTGAAGTGGTCGGCGGGAAGCCCGGTGGCGGTGCCGTCGCCGTGGATGATGCGGGCTCGGTCGCCGTAGCGGCGCTGCAAACGCTCGGCCATTGCGGCATCGACCTCGATGGCGGTGAGCGAATTCGCCCTATCCAGCAGGGCGAGCGTCGTCGCGCCGTATCCCGGGCCGATTTCCAAAGTGCGAGAGCCCAATTCGACGCCGTCCAACGCCCACGGCAGCAGCTGATCGGCCACCGCCTTCTCCCAGCCCACCGAGCTGCAGCGCCGCCGGTGCAAGAGATTCATCGCCATGACGGCCACGCTAGGCGGTCGCACACACTGCGTGCTTCCGATATTCTGCCGTGTTATGTCGGAAATCGGCCACCACGGGCCCGCGACCTCGTCGCAGGCGCTGGCGCCGGGGACCCGCATCGAGCGGCACCGACACCCCCTGCACCAGATCGTCTACCCGTCCTCGGGCGCGGTCTCGGTCACCACCCCGGCGGGCACCTGGATCACGCCGGCGAATCGGGCGATCTGGATACCGGCGGGCTGCTGGCATGAACATACGTTCCACGACCACACGCAATTTCACGGTGTGGCGCTGGACCCACGCCGCTACCGTCGTGGTCCCGCGGGGCCGGCGGTGCTGGCGGTCAACCCCTTGATGCGCGAACTCATCATCGCGTGTTCACGGGCCGCCGGAACCGACACCGGCGAGCACCATCGAATGTTGGGGGTGCTGCATGACCAGGTGCAGGCGGCCGGTCCCGGTGAGCCGCTGTGGATTCCGACACCGGTCGACGCCCGGCTCCGCGAGGCGTGCGCGTTGATCGCCGCCAACCTATCCGCGCCGTTGACGTTGCAACAGCTCGCCCGGCGGATCGGAATCAGCCAACGCACCCTGAGCCGCCTGTTCCGCGACGAGCTTTCGATGACCTTCCTGCAATGGCGCACCCAGCTCCGCCTGCAGCGCGCCCTGGTGTTGCTCGCCGAGCGCCGTGACGTCACATCGGTGGCATCCGAATGTGGTTGGGCCACAGCGAGTGCCTTCATCGACACCTACCGGCGGGCCTTCGGACACACGCCGGGCCGGGCGATCGCGAAGGCGCCCTAGCAAATGGTGGCGAACCGCAGCACCCGTTAACCGGTGGGCTCGAGCAGCTCGGTGCCCACGAAGGGCACCAGCGCGTCGGGCACCCGCACGCTGCCGTCGGGCCGCTGGTGGTTCTCCAGGATCGCCACCAGCCACCGGGTGGTGCCCAGCGTGCCGTTGAGCGTGGCGGCGGTCTGCGGCTTGCCGTTGTCGTCGCGATAGCGCGTGGAAAGGCGGCGCGCCTGAAACGTGGTGCAGTTCGACGTCGACGTCAGTTCCCGGTAGGCGCCCTGCGTGGGAACCCATGCCTCGCAGTCGAATTTGCGAGCGGCCGACGACCCGAGATCACCCGCGGCGACGTCGATTACGCGATACGGCACCTCGATGCGGGCGAGCATCTCGCGCTGCCAGCCCAGCAGCCGCTGGTGTTCGGCCTCCGCGTCGCCCGGCATGCAGTAGACGAACCCCTCGACCTTGTCGAACTGGTGCACCCGGATGATGCCGCGGGTGTCTTTGCCATAGCTGCCGGCCTCACGGCGGAAACACGACGACCAGCCCGCGTACCGCAGGGGCCCGCCGGACAGGTCCAGGATCTCGTCGGCGTGATAGCCGGCCAGCGGCACCTCGGAGGTGCCGACCAAATAGAGATCGTCGGCTTCGACCCGATAGATCTCGTCGGCGTGCGCGCCGAGGAATCCGGTTCCGGCCATCACCTCGGGGCGCACCAGCACCGGCGGGATCATCGGGATGAAGCCGTTCTCGACGGCCAGGCCCAGGGCCAGCTGCAGCAGCCCGAGCTGCAGCAGCGCGCCGCGCCCGGTCAGAAAGTAGAAGCGCGAGCCGGACACCTTCGCGCCGCGCTGCATGTCGATGAGGCCCAGCGACTCGCCAAGCTCCAGGTGGTCCTTCGGGTTCTCGAGCGCAGCCGGTTCGCCGACCAGGTCCAGGACCCGGTAGTCGTCTTCCCCGCCGGCGGGCACCCCCTCGATCACGACGTTGGAGATCGCCATGTGCGCCGCGGTGAACGCCGCCTCGGCCTCGGCCTGCTCGGTCTCGGCGGCCTTGACCTGCTCGGCCAATTCCTTGGCGCGCGCCAACCTGGCCGGCCGCTCCTCGGGGGACGCCGCGCCCACGCTCTTGCTGGCAGACTTCTGTTCCGCCCGCAGCGCATCGGCCGACGAGATCGCGGTCCGGCGGGCGGCGTCGGCCGCCAGCAGGGCGTCGACCAGCGCCGGGTCCT
Organism: Mycobacterium sp. E183; assembly: GCF_001667735.1. Taxonomy (GTDB): domain Bacteria; phylum Actinomycetota; class Actinomycetes; order Mycobacteriales; family Mycobacteriaceae; genus Mycobacterium. The sequence continues at coordinate 1,538 of NZ_LZJN01000052.1, read as the reverse complement.
CGCCGCGGTCGAGTTGGGAGCGGCGCACGGCGTCAGGGTCTTCCCGGAGCAATTTGAGGTCGATCACGGCCCTGAGACTACTTTTTCGGCTCCGGTCGGCTGGCAGAGCATCCCACCTATGACCACCCCAGGACTCACATCAGTAACGATTGTCACACCGCACAGGCGCTGCTGTCAGAATGGGAGCCGATGTCGCAAGCGCCCGAGACGGACCTCCCTGAAGCCCCGGAGGCCGACGCCCCTGCCGCCAGGCCGCAACGGTTCCCGGCGGGCTTCCGGTGGCCTCGCAGCCTGCAGGCCCAGGCCACCCGGCGCGCCCTGCTCTTGACCGCGCTGGGCGGCCTGCTGATCGCCGGGGTTGTCACCGCGCTGCCGGTCGGCGGCACCGGTCCCGGCCGATTGTCCGGCTATCTCGACGGCAACCCGGTGCCCACCACCGGGAACAAGAGCGACGCCGCCTTCAACAAGGCCGCGAGCGGTGATTGCCTGATGTGGCCGGACACCACCCCGGAGTCGGCGAAGATCGTCAGCTGCGCCGACGACCACAAGTTCGAAGTCGCCGAGTCCGTCGACATGCGGACGTTCCCCGGTTCCGAATACGGGCCCAACGCCGCTCCGCCGTCGCCCGCCCGGATCCAGCAGATCACCCAGGAGCAGTGCGAGTCCGCCGCCCGGAACTACCTGGGCCCCAAGTTCGATCCCAACAGCAAGTTCATCGTCAGCCTGCTGTGGCCCGGTGACCGGGCCTGGCGCCAGTCCGGCGAGCGCCGCATGCTGTGCGGCCTGCAACTGCCCGGCCCCAACAATCAGCAGCAGGCCTACAAGGGCAAGGTGGCCGAAGTCGACCAGTCCAAGGTCTGGCCGGCGGGCACCTGCCTGGGCATCGACCCGACCACCAATCAGCCGATCGACGCTCCGGTCGAGTGTGCGGCACCGCACGCGATGGAGGTGACCGGCACGGTCAACCTGGCCGAGAAGTTCCCCGGCGCGCTGCCGGCCGAGGCCGACCAGGACGGGTACATCAAGGACCTGTGCACCAAGATGACGGACGCCTATCTGGCGCCGGTCAAGTTGCGCACCACCACCCTGACGCTGATCTACCCCACCGTGCCGCTGGCCAGCTGGACGGCCGGCAGCCGGGAGGTCGCCTGCAGCATCGGCGCGACGTTGGGCAACGGCGGCTGGGCCACCCTGGTCAACAGCGCCAAGGGGCAGCTGCTGATCAACGGGCAGGCGCCGGTCCCGCCCCCCGACATTCCCGAAGAGCGGCTCACCCTCCCGCCGATACCGCTCCAGGTACCGGCTCAGGCCCCGCAAAGCCAGGCCAGCCCCACCCCGGAGATCCCGCCGAACAATCAGCACCTTCCGGGCCAGCAGCCGGTGGTGACGCCCCAGGCGCCCGAGACCAACTCGCCGGCCCCCCAGGCGCCACCACCCGCGGACGCCGGAGCGCCGCCGCAGGCCCCGCCGCCCGCGGACGGTGGGGCGCCGCCACCGGGTGGTGCCCAGCGTGCCGTTGAGCGTGGCGGCGGTCTGCG
>NZ_LZJN01000051.1 GCF_001667735.1 Mycobacterium sp. E183 | reverse complement strand
CGGTTGACGGTGTGCAGGTAGGGGATGGCGAGGAACGGGGTGATGTAGAAGATGTCGTAGAGCCACCAGCCGACGACCGGCAGCACGACGCCGGCGAAGCGCACGTCGGCGAACATCGTCATGTTGAAGACGTAGGTAATCCAGATCACCACGCCCATCCAGCAGGTGACGACCATCCACTGATGCCCCCAGCGCTTCATCTGCAGGAAGCCGATGGCGGCGGCGATGCGCATCGTGAACACCGTCAGGATCAGGCCGACTTCCAACGCCTTTTCGCCAGGTCCGGCCGCGCCGCCGACCCACAGCTCGTTGTAGTGCCAGAAATAGCCCGCATCGAACATGTTGCCCCAGCCGTTGAGGAGCACGCGGGCCAGCAGCGTGTGGTTTGCCACCAGGTCAAGCGCCCATCCGACGGTGTTGATGGCCGCGTCGATGATGACCAGATAGCCGAGCAGCGTGACCAGCATCGGCCGCACCGAGAGGCCGTCTCGCTGGGCCCGCCGGAGCAACCGGACGCCCCAGAGAAACAGCGGTAGGCCGAAGACACCCAGGGCCGCGGTACCGATCAGCAGGCTGCCGGAGATGAGCCATCTATCGGCCTGACGCTGCGCCAGGTGCGATCGCTCCACGTGCTCGTCGATGGTCAGACCGGAAGCGGGGCGGGCGGCGACGGTGTCGGCATTGGGCTGGCCCAGCTTCGGCGGATTCACGAACCCTCCCCGGTCGTCAACGCTGATTGGATAGCCTGCGCACTATAACAGGCTGACTACAGTCAGCGTAAGAGCTGGCGTAATAGCGACCGGTGTCCCACAAGAAACTGGGCGTTACGCCGCTGCGCGGCGTGATATGGCCTTGAGGCCCACGCTCTTCAGCGCTGCACGCTCCGCAACGTCCGCGCGACGTAATCCTCCAGCAGCGCGCGGCCCGTAGGCCAGTGGTTGGTGGTGATCAACAACGAGTACAGGCCGAGCAAGAAGAACACCGCGCTGTTCATCGGGCTGACCTCGGGATCGATCTCGCCGCACTCTTGAGCCTGCGCGATCTCCCGGGCGACCAATACGATCAAGGGGTGATCCCGGCCGTCCTCGGTGGGCGGACGAGTTTGTGAGAAGTGCAGGGCGAGAAAGTCGTTGAAGAGCCGATCGCCCAGCCGTCGTTCCAATCCCACCACCAGGCGGACCGCCTCGTTCAGCGCGGAAGCGAGATCGTGCTCGGCCTTCAAGAATTGCGCGAACTGCTTGGCGATACGGTCCTCTTCGCGGCGCTCCAGTTCCAGCAGAACATGCTCCTTGGTGGGGAAGTGGAAGAAGAAGGTCCCGTGGGCGACGCCGGCGGCGGCCACGATGGCGCCGACGTCGGCCTCGGCCATCCCGGCCCGGGCGAACTCCGCGATCGCGGCGCCCATCAATCGCTCCCTTGTCTGCAGGCGCTTCGCTTCTCGCGCCGACAGCCGGTCCGTCACAGCCATTTCATCCCTCGCAAATTGACCTGACTCGAGTCTGATTTTCCGGGCTAACCCGACAAGTATGACGTGCTCCGCTCAGAAAGGCTTGCAATATCTGGTCATTGTTGGACGGTACACGCTGTTTCCAGCCTGAATGCCAGAGATTCATTGACTAAAGTCAGTAAAATTCATAGATTGAACGGCGCATCCGTCGCACGCGGCCGAAGGAGTCCAGCATGGCATTGGAGCAGTTCCGGTTGGACGGACAGGTCGCGATCGTCACCGGCGCCGGGAAGGGCGTCGGGGCAGGCATCGCCCGGGTGTTGGCGGAGGCCGGGGTGACTGTGGTCGGGACCGCCCGAACCGAGGCGGATATCGTTGGCACGATTGAGGATATCGAGGCGGCGGGCGGTAAGGGGTTGGCGCTTGTCGCGGACGCGACGAGTCGCCCGGACGGTGAACGCGTCGTGCAGACGGCCATGGAGCGTTTCGATCGCATCGACATTCTGGTCAACAACGTCGGCGGGTCGACCTACGCGCGGTTTCTGGATATCACCGACGAGGATTTTCGGCATACGTTCGACTGGTGTGTGACCTCCGCCTTCATCATGAGCCAGCTCGTGGCACCGCACATGCTCAGTGCCGGACACGGTTCCATCATCAACATCTCGTCGGGATCGGCGCGGTTCGGCATTCGGGCGCTGACCGCGTATTGCGTCGCGAAGGGCGGACTCGAAGCGCTGACCCGTGCCATGGCACAGGAACTCGCCCCGAAGATCCGCGTCAACGCGATCGCCCTGGGCTCGTTCGCCACCGACGGCCTGAAGGGCAGCCTGGATCTGATGCCCGGATCACTGGAGAAGATGCAGGAGGCCACCCCGCTGCACCGGCTTGGCGACGTCGAGGACCTCGGGCGGCTCGCGGTGTATCTCTGCACGCGCGATTGTTACGCCACCAACGCGACCTTCCACGTCGACGGCGGCATCGACTCGAACAATTCACCGTTGCCGATACCCGATTACTGACCTGCCCGGCGCCTGAACGCGTGATGATGGGCTCGGCAGCTTCCTGAAAGGATGTGGGGTAACGGTGCGCAGAGTCATACAGTTTTCCACCGGAAACGTGGGTCGGCACTCATTGCGGGCGATCATCGGTCGACCGGATCTCGAACTGGTCGGAGTGCACGCAGCGAGCGCGGAGAAGGTCGGCCAGGATGCGGCGCGGCTGTGCGGGCTGGACCAGCCGACGGGCGTCGTTGCCACCGACGATGTCGACGCCCTGGTCGACCTCGGCGCCGACTGTGTGGTCTACACGTCTCAGGGTGAGACCCGGCCGATGGAAGCCATCGAGCAGATGGCCAGTTTCCTGGCGGCCGGGACCAACGTCGTTGGCACGTCGATGGTCTGGCTGGTGACTCCTCGCCACGCCGACGATTGGCTTCGCGCGCCGTTGGAACGTGCCTGTGCGGACGGCAATTCGTCGCTGTACATCAACGGCATCGATCCCGGCTTCTCCGGCGATACGCTGGTGCACTCGGCGGTGAGCCTGACCACCCGCGTCTCGTCGATCACCGTGCAGGAGATCTTCGACTACGGAAACTATGACGACGCCGAGTTCACCGGTGCCGCAATGGGCTTCGGTTCGGCACCGGACGACGACTCGCCGATGATGTTCCTGCCCGGGGTGATCGTGTCGATGTGGGGAGGCCAGGTCCGCAGCCTGGCAGACAACCTCGACATCGAACTCGACGACGTGCGCCAGCGCGTCGAACCCTGGTACACGCCAGAACGAATCGAATGCACAATGATGACGGTGGAGCCCGGCCGAATGGCCGCCGTGCGCTTCGCCACCGAGGGCGTGCGCGCGGGGAGGCCGGTGATCACCCTCGAGCACGTCACCCGGCTCACCCGAGCCGCGGCGCCCGACTGGGAGTTTCCCCCCGATGGGCATACCGGTGTGCACCGCGTCGTCGTCGAGGGTGAGCCGCGGGTGGAGATCAACACCCACGTTTCGCATCCCGTCTTGGATTCCACTGATGCCGGCTGCATTTCGACGGCGGCCCGCGTCGTCAATGCGATCGACTGGGTATGCCGCGCGCCGCAGGGGCTCATCGGCGTGGAGGACATCCCACTGTCCGCCACGATGCGCGGTGTGATGTGGGACGAGCGGTAGGGCCTAGAGCGGCCAGCTGTTCGGCCCGATCTCGTAGCGCAGCGCGGCGGCCGGAGGCAACGACTGTCGTTCGTTGACCGAAATCGCATCGACGACGAGTGCGACGTAGCGTCGCCAGCCGTCGCTACCCGCATCCATCGTCGACAGCACGCTGAAGAGCATCGCGATCAGGCGGGGTAGGTCGTCGCTGACCAGGTCGGCGCGGATGCTGCCGGCTCGCTGACCCTCGAGGGCCAGCTCGGCGAGCGCGACGTTGAGCGAAACCGAGATGTCGGACGTGAGCGCCCCGGCCCGGCGCGCAGCGGTCAGCAGGTTGTGTTCGCGGGCCCCCAACGAGATTGCCGCTTCGATCAGTTGGGTGAGACCGCGCAGCGCGTCATCGGCACGGCGGACGGTCTCGATCACCGGCGTGAGATCCTCCGCGATGCTCTGATCCAGGGCGGCCCGCACCAGGTCGGCCTTCGTCGGGAACCTGCGGTAGAGGGTTCGCTCACCGACGCCGGCGCGCCGGGCGACGGCCTCCACGGGCGCATCCGGCCCCAGCTCGCCATAGACGTCTCGTGCCGCGCGCAGAATGCGCTCGACGTTGCGCGCCGCGTCCGCCCGCAACGGTCGATCCTCAACCGCGGTCATCCCGACAGCCTAACTGACGGTTGACTGCCAACTAGCCTGGCTTTACGCTCTAACAACTGGCAGATACCTGACACTTAATCAGAAACACGGTTCATGGCAATATCTTTCGATGCGTCGGATCCCTGCTCCGACGCGAATCTTCCTGTGCTGCCCGCCCCGCGGCCGGCGCATTGCCCGCTCGCAGCTCCGCCCGAGTTCGACGAATGGCGCAAACAGCCCGGCCTGCGGCGGGCGATGTTCCAGGGCAGCCCGGTTTGGGTGGTCAGCCGCTACCACGACATCAGGGCGGCGCTGGTCGATCCGCGCTTGTCCGCGAAGACCATTCCGGACTCCATCCTGCCGACGGACGCCGACAACAAGGTCGCGGTGATGTTCGCACGGATCGACGACCCCGAGCATCATCGGTTGCGGCGCATGATGACGAGCAACTTCACCTTTCGGCGTTGCGAAGCGATGCGGCCGCACATCCAGGAATGGGTCGACCACTATCTCGGCCAGATGATCGAGCACGGCGCACCCGCCGATCTGGTGCGCGAATTCGCCTTGCCGGTGCCGTCGATGGTGATCGCACTGCTGCTGGGGGTGCCGCCCGAAGACCTCGAACTCTTCCAGCACAACACCACCAAGGGGCTTGACCAGAAATCGACCGACGAGGAAAAGGGCCAGGCGTTCGGGGCCATGTACGCCTACATCGAGGAGTTGGTGCAACGCAAGGCGCGCGAACCCGGCGACGACTTGATCAGCCGCCTGCTCACCGAATACGTCGCGACGGGCCAACTCGATCACACCACCACGGCCATGAACAGCGTGATCATGATGCAGGCCGGCCACGAAACCACCGCCAACATGATCTCGCTGGGAACGGTTGCGCTGCTGGAACATCCCGACGTGTTCGAGCGGCTCGGACAGACCGAAGCCCCGGCCGTCATCGCCAACACCGTCGAAGAGCTGATGCGCTACCTCACCATCGTGCACAGCCAGGTCGATCGCGTGGCGACCGAAGATCTGACCATCGGCGGTCAGCTGATTCGCGCGGGGGAGTACGTCATGATGAATCTGCTCGCCGGGAACTGGGACGCCGAGTTCGTAAACAATCCCGAATCTTTCGACGTCGACCGAAACACCCGCGGGCACTTGGGCTTCGGCTACGGGGTGCATCAATGCATCGGAGCCAACCTGGCCCGGGTCGAGATGCAGGTCGCATTCGCCACGCTGGCGCGCCGCTTACCCGGGCTCAAACTTGCGGTATCCCCGGCGGAACTGAGGTTCAAAGACGCCAACATTTATGGCATGAAAGAACTTCCGGTCAGTTGGTGAACATGGCCACCGCGCTGCGATTCGACGGGCAGGTCGCCGTGATCACCGGTGCGGGCGCCGGCCTGGGCAGGCAGTACGCGCTGTTGCTTGCATCGCGTGGCGCGCGCGTCTTGGTCAACGACATCGGCGGCTCGGTGACGGGGGACGGATCCAACGCCGCAGTGGCGGGCGCCGTCGTCGACGAGATTTGCCGGCTCGGTGGTGAGGCCGCCGCCGACAACAACAGCGTGACGAGTCCCGAAGGCGCGGAAGCCATCATCGACACTGCCCTGCGCACCTGGGGGCGGGTGGACATCCTGATCAACAACGCGGGCATCGTCGGCGACGCGCCGTTCGAAGACATGACCGCCGACCGGCTCCGACCCCTGCTGGATGTCCACTTGAACGGTGCGTTCTATGTGACGCGGCCCGCGTGGCGGGCCATGCGCGAACGGCGGTACGGCCGGGTGCTCAACACCTGCTCGGCCGCGGGAATCCTTGGCGCCGAGCGCATGAGCAACTACGGCGCGGCGAAAACCGGGTTGATCGGGTTCACCCGGGTGCTGGCCGCCGAGGGCGCCGAGCGCGGCATCAAGGTCAACGCCATCGCGCCGATCGCCTACACCCGGATGCTGACGCACTCGCTCGACGGGGCGGGTCAACAGGATGACCCCGCGTCGCAGGCGGTGATGAACGACCTTGTGGGCCAATACCTTCAGAAGCTGGACGCGGCGCAGGTCGCCCCGGTGGCGGCCTTCCTGACCCACCGCGATTGCCCGGTGTCCGGGGAAATCTACACGGTGGGGGCCGGACACGTCGCGCGCTTCTTCATCGGCCGGACAAGGGGCTTCTACGACCCGGGGTTGTCGATCGAAGGTGTGCGTGACCATTTCGATGAGATCCGCGACGAAGCCGGCTACACGGTTCCGCGAGGGCCCGCGGACGAGATGGCCGAGCTGTTCGCGACGATCATGAACAGCTGAACGCCGTGCCGACACCGTCCGGCGCCGGCCCCGGCTTCAGGCAGCCGAACGGCTCGATGCCCGCGGGACCCAGGTGTGCGGCGGATTGGTGGGCGTAGTTCACGCAGTAGAGTCCGGTTTGATCGGCCCGGCAGCGATAGTCGCCGAATGACAGCGAGTCGCCGTTGGCCAATTCCGGACCGTTGCCGTTGATGAACGGACCGGGATCGGCGCGCGACGCACCCACCTGCAGATTCACGCCGTCGAAGGTCACCCAACCGCCCTGCCAATCGCCGTACGAGGTCGCGGGCGCGGCCGGCGGATTCGTCAGGCTGACCAGACAGACCAGGGCGGCACCCGTGTGCTTGGAATCGGTCATGCAGGATGCTTTGCCGGCGACGGCCGAGAACGCGAGGTCGTTGCCGAGCGGCGTGGCCGCACCGTCGCGAATCGCATCGTGATAGCGGCCGGGGTCCGCGGGATGGCCGGCCTCGATCCACGCGATGACGTCGGAGATCGAGGCTCCAGCCGCCGGCGCCGCCGAGGGGGCCGGCCCTTTGCCCCCGGAGGGGGTGGAAGAAGCGCTTCTCGACGTTGGCGTTTGCTGAGACTGGCCGCCGACCGTGTGCGAGCAGCCGGCGATCAGTAACGACGCTGCAAACAGCGCGACGATCCGCATCCAGTCAGGCTAAACCGCCGTGGCCGCGAATAAGGCGCTGCGCGCGCGTTACGCCCGTCATGTCGGCTAACGTCGGGTTATGCATCAGCGCACCGTCCGCGCACGCACGACCATCGGCACCGTGGAGGGTTTCACCCGCGACGGCGTCCACCGCTGGCGATCCATCCCCTACGCCCGGCCGCCGGTCGGGCCGCTGCGCTTGCGGGCACCCCGGCCGGCGCAACCGTGGTCGGGTGTGCGGCACTGCCACGGCTTCGCCAACTGCGCACCCCAGCAGCGCCGCTACACCATGCTCGGCTGGTCCGGTCTTGGAGGCCGTTATCAGCCGATGGGGGAGGACTGCCTGACCCTCAACGTCGTCACTCCCGAGGGGCCCGCCGAACAGCCGCTTCCCGTGATGGTCTTCATCCACGGCGGCGGCTACATCCTGGGTAGCTCGGCGACGCCGCTCTACGACGGTGCGGCGCTCGCGCGCCGCGGCTGCGTGTACGTGTCGGTGAATTACCGCCTGGGCGCGTTGGGATGCCTGGACCTGTCGTCCCTTTCGACCCCGGACATCCCCATCGACAGCAATTTGTTCCTGCGCGATCTGGTGCTGGCGTTGCGCTGGGTGAAGGACAACATCTCCGCGTTCGGCGGAGATCCGGACAACGTCACCATCTTCGGGGAGAGCGCCGGCGCGCACATCACCGCCACCCTGTTGGCGGTGCCCGCCGCCGAAGGGCTGTTCGCGCGGGCGATTTCGGAGAGCCCGGCCGCCGGCATGGTCCGGTCGCGCGAGACCGCGGCGGAATTCGCGACGCGCTTCGCCGAGCTGCTGGGCGCGCGCCCGGAAAACGCCGCCGAGGTGTTGATGCGGGCGTCGCCGGCGCAACTCGTGGACGCTCAACACCGGCTGATCGACCAGGGCATGGAGGACAGGCTGGGCGCCTTTCCGATCGGCCCCGTCGCCGGTGACGATGTCGTGCCCACCGATCCGGTCGAGGCGATGCGCGGGGGCCGGGCCCATCGGGTGCCGCTCATCGTCGGCACCAACGCGGAAGAGGGTCGGCTGTTCACCCGCTTCCTCAAGATGCTGCCGACCAATCAAGCCATGATCGAGGAGTTGCTGGCCGACACGGAACCTGCTGCACGCGAACGCATTACCGCCGCATATCCGGATTACCCCGCGCCATCGGCGTGCATCCAGCTTGGTGGCGATTTCGCGTTCGGGTCGGCGGCCTGGCAGATCGCGGAGGCGCACAGCGCTCACGCGCCGACCTACCTCTACCGGTACGACTTCGCGCCTAGGACGCTGCGCTGGTCTGGGCTGGGCGCCACCCATGCCACCGAGTTGCTGGCCGTCTTCGACGTCTATCGCACGCGATTCGGTGCCCTGTTGACCGCCGCCGCGGACCGGCGCGCCGCGCTGCGGGTGAGCAACCAGGTGCAACGGCGTTGGCGGGCCTTCAGCCATTCCGGCGCGCCGGGCGACGACTGGCCCACCTACAGCACCGCCGACCGCGCCGTCATGGTGTTCGACCGCAAGAGCCGCGTCGAGTTCGATCCACACCCGCACCGCCGGATTGCCTGGGACGGCTTCTCCCTGGCGCGGTGACCTGGCACGCTGACCCTCATGCATGCCGACACCGCGCAAATCATCGAACGACCCGGCGACCTCACCGCAGCATGGCTGGAATCGGTGATCGGCGCCGGGCCCGTCGCCGATTTTGCCGTGGAGCGCATCGGCACCGGACAGATGAGCGAGTGTTACCGCGTCCGGCTCAGCTATGCCGATGGCGCGGCGAAGGCCGGCAGGCCCGAGTCGGTGGTCCTGAAGGTGGCGGCGACCGACCCGGTGAGTCGGCAGACGGGGCTGGCCCTCGGCCTCTACGAGCGCGAGGTGCGATTCTACGGCGACATAGCGCCACGGCTGGGCGGCCCGATAGCGCCCTGCTACCACGCCGCGGTCGACAGCTCGACGGGCGCGTTCGATCTTTTGCTCGGCGACGCCGGGCCGGCGGTCGTCGGGGACGAAATCGCCGGTGCCACAGCCGAACAGGCCCACCTCGGCGTGGTCGAGCTGGGTCGGCTGCACGGACCGCTGCTCGGCGACACCGCGCTCGCCGAAGCGCCGTGGCTCAACCGCGAATCGCCGCTCAACCAGGCGATGCTCGCCCCGCTGTACGCGGGCTTCATCGACCGCTATGGCGAGCAGATCGCGCCGGAGCACCGGATGGTCTGCGAACGCCTGGTCGCGTCCTTCGACGGCTACCTGGCCGCCGAGTCGGCGCCCGACCGGATCCTAGGGCTGATGCACGGTGACTACCGCCTGGACAACCTGCTGTTCGGCACCGCCGGGGCCGAACGCCCGCTGACGGTCGTCGACTGGCAGACGGTGTCCTGGGGGCCCGCCCTGACCGACCTGTCGTACTTCCTCGGCTGCGCGCTGCCGACCCCCGATCGCCGGGAGCAGTACGACGCGTTGTTGCGGGCCTACCACGAGGCGCTGGGGCCTGCGGCGCCGCTGTCGCTCACCGACGTCGCCGAAGGTGTTCGCCGACAGAGCTTTTTCGGCGTGATGATGGCGATCGTCTCCTCGATGCTGGTGGAACGCACCGAGCGCGGCGACCGGATGTTCATGACCATGCTGCAACGACACTGCGACCACGTGCTCGACACCGACGCGCTGGCGACGCTGCCCGCCGCGCAGACGCCCGAAGCCCTGCGGCCCACGGTGGAGGACGAAGGTGCGCACGCGGCGACCGCCGAGCCGCTGTGGAGCGAGAGCTGGTACTCTGACTTCGCCGACGCGGCACAGGGATTGGGCGGCTGGTTCCGCCTCGGCCTGATCGCCAACGAACGGAAGGCCTGGGTGCACGCGCTGCTGTGCGGCCCCGACATGCCCACCGTGGCCGTCGACGCGCAAGTACCGCTGCCGGCGGATCCGTGGGACGTGCGCAGCGATTCCTTCGAGCTCGGCCACTCCGCGACCACCCCGCTGCAGACCTACCGCGTCGACCTGCGTGCCCACGCCCAGTCGTACCCCGATCCGTCGGCGCTGTTGCGCGGAGAGCCCGGCACCCCCGTCGAGATGACGATGAGCCTGGTGTGGGCCACCGACGGCATCCCGTACAAGTACCGGTTGACGACGCGTTACGAGATCCCATGCACGGTCTCGGGCACGGTCACCATCGACGACACCAATTACCGCCTTGAGTCGGTCCCCGGCCAGCGCGATCACTCCTGGGGCGTGCGCGACTGGTGGAGCATGGACTGGATTTGGAGCGCGCTGCACCTGGACGACGGCACCCATCTGCACGGCGTCAACATCCGGATTCCCGGCGCACCGGCATTCAGCATCGGCTACTCCCAGGATGCCGCGGGAACGGTCACCGAGCTGCAAACGGTGGATTCACGAGAATCGTTCGGCGCCAACGGGTTACCACTCCGCGCCACCTTGGCGCTCAACCCCGGCGAGATCACCGCGGACGTTCAGGTCCGCGGCCAGGCGCCGGTGCGTCTGATCGCCGCGGACGGGCGGGTGAGTCAGTTCCCGCGCGTCTGGGCGAGCGTCCGGACCGCCGACGGACGCAACGGCGCCGGCTGGCTGGAATGGAACCGCAACCTGGCCGAACGGTCCGAGTGAGCGGACGGGGCCCCGTCGTGGTGATGGGCGTTTCCGGATCGGGCAAGTCGACCGTGGGAGTCGCGCTCGCGCGCCGCTTGCAGGTCCCCTTCGTGGACGCCGACACCCTGCACCCGCGGGCCAATATCGCCAAGATGGCGGCCGGGGAACCGCTCGACGACCACGACCGCTACCCCTGGCTGGAAAAGGTCGGTGAGTGGCTGGCCGGGCACCGCGGCGGCGGGGTGGTCAGCTGCTCGGCGTTGAAGCGCAGGTACCGCGACCAATTGCGCGCGCACTGCCCGCAGGTCGAATTCCTGCACCTCGCCGGTTCGCCCGCGCTCATCGGCGGTCGGCTGGCGGCCCGCACGGGCCATTTCATGCCGCCCGCGCTGTTGCGCTCGCAATTCGACGCGCTGGAACCGCTGGGCGGCGACGAGGCCGGCGCAACCGTCGATGTCGATCAGGACGTCGACGCGATCGTCGACGGCTTCCTACACGAGGACGGATGACCGGTCAGGACAGCTTGCGACGGCCGGCCTTGACCTGCTCGCCGACCCTTTCGCGTGCGGTGTCGGCCAGGTAGCCGCCTCGTGCGCGGGCCGTCTCGGCAAGGTAGGTGCCGCGGGCGCGGGCGGTGTCGGCGAGGTCCTCGCCGCGGTCCACAGCCGTGCTGGCCAGTTCTTCGCCGCGCTTACGCGCCTTCTTCGCCAGCTTCTCGCTACGCTTGCGCGCCTTCTTGGCCAGTGGCGCGGCCCAGTCGGCGGCTTCGTCGGCGAGTTCTTCGCCGCGCTTGCGGGCCTTCTTGGCGAGTGGCGCGGCCCAGTCGGCGGCTTCGTCGGCGAGTTCTTCGCCGCGCTTGCGGGCCTTCTTGGCCAGCGGCTTGCTTCGATCGGCGGCGGTGCTGGCGAATTCGCGGCCGCGTTCGAGCGCGGCCTCGGCGTACGGCGCCCCCCGTTCCGCGGCGGTGCTCGCCAATTCGCGGCCGCGCTCGGCGCCGACCTGCAGGCCGTGCACGATCTTCTCGCCCAACTCCGAGAAGTCCGTGTCGAAGCCGTCATCGGAGCCGGGCAGCGCCGACGACACCCGCTCGGAGAGCCGCTCCGCCGCGCGCCGGCCGCGCCATCCGAGCGACGGCTTGCCCGCGGTGTCCGCCGACGCGATCAGCAACCCGCCGACCAGGCTGAGGTCGGTGAGGAACTGCTGGCGCTTCTGCGCCTTGGCCTGCGGGTCGCTTTCGTTCCAGAACGAGTGCGCCCCGAGGTTGGCCGGCAGCACGGTGAAGGCGAGCGCCGCCGACGCGACGCGCGGCAGCTTGCCGGTGGCCAGCAGCAGGCCGCCGCCGATCTGGACGGCGGCGTTGATTTGCGCGAACGTCTCCGGGTCGCTCGGGATGGCCCCGCTCACCGAATTCGGCAGCGCCTGCAAACCATCCACTGCCGGCGCGGCGGCCGCCGCCGCCGACTTGGGGTTGAGCAGGGAGTTGACTCCTTGGCCGATGAAGGCAACTGAAAGCAATGGGCGCGCGATTCTCCGGATCACCATGGCCGGGGGATTACCCGACTCGTTGACGGACAAACCGCCCAGCCCATACGTGCAGCTGAGGCGCCATCCGGGGCGACACCGATAGGGTGAAAGCCGTGAGGGCGTTGATCATCGTCGACGTGCAAAACGACTTCTGCGAGGGCGGCTCGCTCCCGGTCCCCGGCGGCGCCGCCGTGGCGGCCGCCATCAACGGCTACCTGGCCGGCGAGCCGGGATACCGGCACGTCGTAGCAACCCAGGATTACCACGTTCGCCCGGGCGACCACTTCTCCCACCGGCCGGACTACTCATCGACGTGGCCACCGCACTGCATCGCCGGCAGCCCGGGCGCGGACTTTCGCCCCGACCTCGACACCAGCCGGATCGAGGCGGTCTTCCGCAAGGGCGCCTACGCCGCGGCATACAGCGGGTTCGAAGGGGTCGACCAGAGCGGGACCACGCTGCTGGACTGGTTGCGGCGGCATGGGATCGACGAGGTCGACGTGGTCGGCATCGCCACGGAACAGTGCGTGCGGGCCACGGCCGAGGACGCCGCGCGGGCCGGCCTGACCACCAGGGTGTTGGTGGACCTGACCGCGGCTGTGGCCCCGGATTCGGCCGCGCGGGCGCTGGCGGAAATGCGGTCCGCGGGCGTCGAGCTGGTCAGGGGACAGTGATGGGGGTGGCACCGGAGCGGGAACGCCTCCTCGCCGCCGTCGAGCGCTCGCCGCGGGCGGCCGCCGCGCACGACCGCGAAGGCTGGGTGGGGCTGTTCGCCGACGACGGCCGCGTCGAGGACCCGGTCGGCTCGCGTCCGCACGTCGGTCGGGAACGGATCGGCCGTTTCTATGACACCTTCATCGGCCCGCGCGACATCACATTCCACCGCGACCTCGACATCGTCTTCGGCACGGCGGTCCTGCGTGACCTCGAGCTGGAGGTCGCCATGGGTTCCGGCGTCACCATGTACATCCCCGCGTTCCTGCGCTACGACCTGCTAGAGGTCAACGGCGACTGGCGCATTGGCGAACTCCGGGCCTACTGGGAACTCCCCGCCATGATGCGCCAATTCCTGCGAACCGGACCACGCGCGGTGCCGCCCGGGCTGCAACTGTCACGAGGCCTGTTGAACAATCAGCGACTGAGCGGCGCGGTGGGCTTCATCGCGGCATTCCGGCGGGTCGGTGCGCGGCACAAGCAGTCGGTGCGGGCGTTCCTCGACGCCGCCACGGCCGGGGATCGAGACGCGGCTGCCAGAGCGCTAACCCCAAGCACTGCAATAACTCTCGGCGACGACGAGGTACTCGACCTCGCCGGGCTCGTCGAGCAACTCGACGGCGCCGGCGGCACGAAGATGATCGGCGCGGGCAGCACAGTGGTGGTTTCGCTGACCTCCACTCGCGGGCGGGCCATCATCTTCGCCGACATGACGTGGCGGCCGAATGCCATCAACCGAATCCGCTACTTCCCGGCCTGAGGGTCCCGCGGTCCACCAGCGCCGGCAAATTTGCTCAAAACCGGCGTCGACATATTGCCCGGAGCGCGACGGTGCCGTACAAATAGCTGTCCCCGAAGGGAGTCGACGATGGGTATGGTGCGGATCTTCGGCGCGGGAATTGCATTCACCGCCGCGCTGAGCGTTGTCACGGCTTGCGGCGGAAAGGAAAGCACCTCTGCGTCGTCAAGCTCGTCGAAAACGACTTCGTCGTCGACGGCGACGTCGAGTTCGACAGCGTCGACGACGACGAGCGGCCCGACGTCCGGAAGTGCACCACTGGGCGACTACACGTACCTCCTCCTTCAGGCGAGCGACGTCGGCATCGACGTCGGAACGACAGGTCCCCCCACGCAGAATCCCGGTGGCGTCGCCGGCGCCGGGGTGACGTTCATCAATCCCGACCACACACGCAGCATCGACGACCTAGTCGTCGTGTTCACCGACCCGGCGACCGCCGCGCAGCAGGCCAAGGAGCGCGCCCAGTCGTTCGGCAAATACGTCACCGGCGCCCCGCAGCCATTCGAGGTCGGCACCAACGGACTGATCGCGGTGGGAACCTCGCCCGACAACTCAAAATCGGTGACCTACGTGACATTCGCCGAGAGCAGGGTGGGCGTCGACCTGGAGTTCGACAGCCCGCCCAACGATCCCGCCCCGCGGGATGTCGTGCTGGACATGGCCCGCAAACAAGACCAACTCGTCAAAGACCGCTTGCCCAGCTAGCGGGGCTCAGTGCACGACCATCAGCGCGAGCGTCGCCGCCGATAGGCACAAGTAGGCGCCGGGAAACGCGATGTTGTACAGCACGTGGGCCCGCAGGTGGGTCACGACCGCGCCGACGAAAAACAGCACCAGGCCGATAGCGGCCGCGATTCCCAAGGCGCGCAGCCCGACAACTCCCACGACGAGTCCGGCCGCCCCGGCCAGCTTGACCGTCGCCAGCGCCGGCAGCCACGACCGCGGCACCCCGACTTCGGCCGAGTTCGCCAGCACGAACCTGGCGGGGACGAGGTCGGCCACGGCGATCCCGGCGGTGATGGCGGCGGTAAACACCGTGATCACGACGCATGCGGTGGTCATGGGTGCCAAACCCCTGCCCGGCAGCCGGTTTCGCGGCGGGGAGCCGAACGGTGGCCGCGCGTTCCGCGGCGCACAATCGATAAGGTCATGGTGCTGGCCTCCTTTGCAACAGAGGGCTCGATGGACTCGGTCATTTTCTTGACGGTTCCTCTGCGGAAAAGGTGACCCATGAGCGCGCATAAGAATTTGGCCGATCTCGCGCGGCGCTTCGACGCCGACCGGCGGCACCTGAGTGCGGTCGCGTTCCAGCTGTTGGGCTCGGCCGCCGATGCCGAGGACGCGGAGCTGGTCGTACGCCTCGCGGGCGGTGATGGTGGTGAACCAGCCGGTGAGGTTGTCGACCGCGCCGTAATCCGCGCGGCTGGCCTTCAGCCACGCCGACTGGACCGCGTCCTCGGCATCGGCGGCCGAGCCCAACAGCTGGAACGCGACCGCACTCAGGTGCCGCCGGTCGGCGTCGAAG
>NZ_LZJN01000050.1 GCF_001667735.1 Mycobacterium sp. E183 | reverse complement strand
CAGCTCACCGGCATCAAGCACACCAATCGAGGACAACCGCGCCTGGGCATCAGCCGTCATCGCCACCAACACCCGCTCCAACCGGGTGACCAAAGCCTCAACGGTGTCGGCGTCGAACACGTCGGTGCGGAACTCCACCGCACCCCAAATCCCCGCCGGCTCCCCACCATCGCTGAACCGCTCGGCCAAATTGAACGTCAGGTCCATCCGGGCGGTCTCGGTGGCGATCGGCACCTGAGACACCTGCAAATCCCCCAACGCCAACCCCGCCCCGCCACCGGCCCCCGCCAGGTTCTGCCACGCCAACATCACCTGCACAAGCGGATGATGCGCCAACGACCGAACCGGATTAAGCCGCTCAACCAGCACCTCGAACGGCACGTCCCGATGCTCGAGGGCGGCGAGACCCTTTTCACGGGTCTGGTTCAGCAACTCCGCGACCGTGGGGTTCCCGGTGAGATCCAGCCGCAGCACCAGGGTGTTCACGAAGAAGCCGACCAATTCGTCGAGCGCGGGATCATCTCGACCGGCGGTCGGAAAGCCCAGCACTACATCGGAACTCGCGCTCAGCCGAGACAGCAACACCGCCAACGCCGCCTGAACCACCATGAAACTCGTCGCGTTGCACTCCCGGGCCACCGCACGCACCCGCTGCTGCAACCCCGCCGGCCACTCCACCGCCACCGTCGCCCCACACTGATCGGCCACCACCGGATAAGGCCGATCCGTCGGCAATACCAACCGCTCCGGCATCCCCGCCAGCGCATCCTCCCAAAATGCCAACTGCCTGCCGATCGGACCACTACCGTCATCGAGATCACCGAACTGCGCCCGCTGCCACAACGTGTAATCCGCATACTGCACCGGCAATTCACGCCAGTCGGGTGGCTGGCCGCGCTCGCGCGCCCGGTAGGCCACGCTGATGTCCCGCACCATCGGAGCCAGCGACAACCCGTCAAAGGCGATGTGGTGCAGAACAATTCCGATCACATGCCGCTCCGGGCCGACCGAGTACACCCGCACGCGAATCGGGATGTCAGTCGATAGGTCGAAGCGATGGCCGGCCAGGGCCGTCAACGCGGCGGGTATGTCCTGCTCGGGCAACGACGCCACGGCCGCGTCCCCGCCTTGCCACATACCGCTTCGGGCCGGCAACACCCGCTGGAACGGGACGCCGTCGGCATCGGGGAATATCGTGCGCAGAGACTCGTGGCGGCCGATGACGTCGTCGAGGGCCGCCCCAAGGGCCTCCACGTTCAACGGCCCGCTGATCCAAAACGCGGTGGGCATGTTGTAGGTCGCGGCGCGGTCCCGCCATTGCTCGAGGAACCAGAGCCGGCTCTGGGCGAACGACAGCGGAAGGACAGCGGGCCGGTCGCCCGCCACCAAAGGCTCGCGCTCGGCCCCGTCGTCATTGAGGTGCGGCGCCAGGAGCGCCACCGTGGGCGCGTCAAACAAGGCGCGTAACGACAGGCCGGCTTTCAATGACTTGTTGATGGCGGTGACGAGGCGCATGGCCGACAGTGAATCGCCGCCCAAGTCGAAGAACGACTCGTCGATCCCGACCCGTTCGAGACCGAGAACCTGTGCGAAGGCGCCGGCCAGCACCTCCTCCACCGCAGTGACCGGGGCGCGAAATCGGCTGGCATCGCTGTATTCCGGCGCGGGGAGGGCT
>NZ_LZJN01000049.1 GCF_001667735.1 Mycobacterium sp. E183 | reverse complement strand
TACGCGCGCGAAACCGGCAGCGCTCGGTTTGTCAGTACAGCGCCCGCACGGTATCGATGGTGTCGGCCTCGGACGGGCTCTTGTCGTCGCGGTAACGCAGCACACGGGCGAACCGCAGCGCCACACCGCCGGGGTAGCGCGAGGATTTCTGGACCCCGTCCGAGGCCGACACCATCGATACCGTGCGGGCGCTGTACTGACAAACCGAGCGCTGCCGGTTTCGCGCGCGTAGGGTTTCGGCCGTGGCAGTGAAAGTGCACGACAAAGACGTCCGCTACATCCACACCGACGAACAACTGCCGCCCGTCGCGATCGTCGACCGCTCCCCCATCACCCTGCGGCACAAGGTCATGTTCGCGGTCATCGCCGTCGTCGGTGCCGTCGCGTGGGCGATCATCGCGTTCGCGCGCGGCGAGACGGTGAACGCGGTCTGGTTCGTGGTCGCGGCGATCTGCACCTACATCATCGGTTACCGGTTCTACGCCCGGCTGATCGAGATGAAGATCGTTCGCCCGCGCGACGACCACGCCACCCCGGCCGAGGTGCTAGACGACGGCACCGACTACGTGCCCACCGACCGGCGGGTGCTGTTCGGGCACCATTTCGCCGCCATCGCCGGGGCCGGCCCCCTCGTCGGTCCGGTGCTGGCGACACAGATGGGCTACCTGCCCGGCACCATCTGGATCATCCTCGGCGCGGTGCTCGGCGGCTGCGTGCAGGACTACCTGGTGCTGTGGATCTCCACCCGGCGGCGGGGCCGTTCCCTGGGCCAGATGGCCCGCGACGAACTGGGCGCGGTCGGTGGTGCGGCCGCGCTGGCCGGGGTGCTGGTGATCATGGTGATCCTGATCGCGGTGCTGGCCCTGATCGTGGTCAAGGCCCTGGCCGAAAGCCCGTGGGGCGTGTTCTCCATCGCCATGACCATCCCCATTGCGCTGTTCATGGGAATCTACCTGCGCTTCCTGCGGCCCGGGCGGGTGACGGAGGTGTCGGTGATCGGCTTCGCGCTGCTGCTCGCGGCGGTGGGATCCGGCAATTGGGTTGCCGAAACCCGTTGGGGTGCATCGCTGTTCACGCTCTCGCCGGTCACGTTGTGCTGGTGCCTCATCGGCTACGGCTTCGCCGCTTCGGTGCTGCCGGTGTGGTTGCTGCTGGCACCGCGCGACTACCTGTCCACCTTCATGAAGGTCGGCGCCATCGCCCTGCTCGCGGTCGGCATCTTCATCGCGCGGCCGGTCATGCAGGCACCCGCGATCTCGCAGTTCGCCACCAAGGGCAACGGTCCGGTGTTCGCCGGCTCGCTATTCCCTTTCCTGTTCATCACGATCGCGTGCGGCGCGCTGTCGGGATTCCATTCGCTGATCTCCTCCGGGACAACCCCGAAGCTGCTGGAGAAAGAAGGCCAGATGCGGCTGATCGGCTACGGCGGCATGATCACCGAGTCGTTCGTCGCCGTGATGGCGCTGATCACCGCGTCGATCATCAACCAGCACCTGTACTTCACGATCAACGCGCCTGCCGCGCAGACCGGCGCCACCGCGGCCCGCGCCGCGGATTACGTCAACTCACTCGGGCTGGCCGGCGCCCCGGCGACGGCCGACCAGATCAGCCAGGCCGCCGCCGGCGTCGGCGAGAAGTCCATCGTGTCGCGCACCGGCGGGGCACCCACGCTCGCCTGGGGCATGTCCGAGGTGCTGCAGCGCGTGTTCGGCGGCGCCGGACTCAAATCCTTTTGGTACCACTTCGCGATCATGTTCGAGGCGCTGTTCATCCTGACCACCCTCGACGCGGGCACCCGGGTCAACCGATTCATGCTCTCCGACACGCTCGGCAACATCGGTGGCCCGATGGCCAGGCTGCGCAACCCCAGCTGGCGACCGGGCGTGTGGATCTGCAGCCTGGCGGTGGTCGCCGCCTGGGGCAGCACACTGCTGATGGGCGTGACCGATCCGCTGGGCGGCATCAACACCCTCTTCCCGCTGTTCGGCATCGCCAACCAGCTGCTGGCCGGCATCGCGCTGACCGTCATCACCGTCGTCGTCATCAAGAAGGGGCTGCTGCGGTGGGCCTGGATCCCCGGGTTGCCCCTGCTGTGGGATCTGGCCGTAACGCTGACCGCGTCGTGGCAGAAGATCTTCTCCGGAGATCCCGCCGTCGGCTACTGGACTCAGCACGGCCAGTTCGTGGCGGCCAAGCGCGCCGGCAAGACCGCCTTCGGTGCGGCCAAGAATCCCCATCAAATCGACGAGGTCATCAGGAACACCTTCATCCAGGGCACCCTGTCCATCGTCTTCGCGCTGGTGGTCCTCATCGTCTTTGCCGCCGGAGTTGTGGTCGCCGCCAGGGCAATTCGTGGCGGCGGCAGGCCGCTGACCGAGGAGGATCCGGTGCCCTCGAAGCGGTTCGCGCCGTCCGGCCTGGTTCCCACCGCCGCTGAGCGCGCGTTGCAAAGACGATGGGACGCGCCGGGCAAAAAGGTCGTGTCGAACTCCCCCGCGCGGTCCTAAACTTGCGCGATGAGAGTCGGCATCGACTTTGGCACCACTCACACCGTCGTCGCGGCCGTCGACCGAGGCAACTATCCCGTCATCTCGTTTGACGGCCTCGACGCGTGGCCGTCGATCGTCGCGGCCAACGCGGCCGGGGAGCTGCGCTTCGGCGCGGACGCGGCCGCGGTCCGGCACGACGCGGGATGGTCGGTGCTGCGGTCGTTCAAACGCCTGCTCAACGAGGCCGGACCGCAGACAGAGGTGAGCCTGGCCGGCCGCACCCACCGCCTGGCCGATTTGCTCACCGGATTTCTGGCCCAGCTGAAGAGCGACCTCGTGCGTCGCTCCAACGCCAGCCTCACCGCGGGGGAAACCATCGAGGCCGCGATCAGCGTGCCGGCCAACGCCTCGAGCGCCCAACGCCTGTTGACACTGGACGCGTTCGTGGCGGCGGGCTTCCACGTCGCCGCGCTGCTCAACGAGCCGTCGGCCGCCAGCCTCGAATACGCGCACCGCTACCGGTCCACGATCACCGCCAAGCGGGAGTACGTCCTCATCTACGACCTCGGCGGGGGCACCTTCGACGCCTCGTTGCTCAAGATGACCGGGCACGCGAACGAGGTCGTCATCAGTGAGGGCATCCAGCGCCTCGGCGGCGACGACTTCGACGACGCGATCGTCGAGCTCGTCCTGGACCGCTCCCAACTGTCCGGGGTGGACGCGGCGGCCCGCGACCTGCTGCGGGAGGAGTGCGCCGCCCGCAAGGAGGCCGTGGGTCCACAGACGCGCCGCTTCCTGGTCGACCTCACCGGGGTCGGCGGGGCGGACCGGCCCCCGTTCTCCTGCCCCGTTGACGACGTCTATTCGGTGTGCGCACCGCTGGTCGACAAGACGATGGCGTTGCTCGACCGCGTGCTGCACAATCCGGCCGGCGCCGGCCGGGACGTGACGTGGTCGGAGGTCGCCGGCATCTACGTCGTCGGCGGCGCAGGCAGCTTCCCGCTGGTCTCCCGGATGCTGCGCACCACCTTCGGCGACAAGCGGGTCAAACGCTCGCCGCACCCCTTCGCGGCCACGGCGATCGGCCTGGCGGTCTTCCTCGACAAGGAGTCCGATTTCGCGCTGTCCGAACGCTTCTCGCGCAACTTCGGGGTCTTTCGCGAGGCCGAGGCCGGCGCGGGCGTGGTCTTCGACCCGATCGTGTGCAAGGACGTCTCCCTGCCGGCCGACGGGCACACCCCGCTGGTGGTGAAGCGGTCCTATCGTGCGGCCCACAACATCGGCCACTTCCGGTTCGTGGAATGCAGCCGCCTGGTCAACGGCCGGCCCGACGGCGACGTGACGCCCTACGACCCGGTGCTCTTCCCCTTCGACCCGGCGCTGCATGATCGCGACGACCTCGGGCGTCAGCCGGTGGGCCGGTGGCGGGACGGGCCCGACGTCGAGGAGCGCTACGTCATCGCCCCCAGCGGCGCGGTGGAAGTCACCCTGACCACGCAGCCGGCCGGGTTCAAGCGCACCTTCCGCCTGGAGCGCCGCGCCGCCGCGAGCGCGTGACGCGCCGATGGAACTTTATGACGTCATGAGAACGACGTTCGCGGCGCGGGAATTCACCGGCGACCCGGTGCCCGACGGCGTGCTGGCGCGCATTTTCGAAAACGCCCGGTTCGCCCCGAGCGGCGGCAACCGGCAGGGCGCCCACATCACCGTCGTGCGCGACCCGGACGCCCGGCGCCGGCTGGCCGAGCTGGGCAAGGCCGCCGCCCGTCGCTACTTCGCCCAGCTGCAGGCGGGCGAAAACCCATGGAATTCAATCCATCCCAGCCGTGTGCCGCAGGACATCATCGACAGCACCGAAATCCCCGACACGTTCGTCGCGCCGATCGTGAACGCGCCTGTCGTGCTTGTGTTTTCGGTCGATTTGACGGTGGTGGCGGCCGTGGATCAGGATCTGGGCCGCGTCGGCCTGGCCGGCGGCGCCTCCGTATATCCACTGGTGTGGAACGTCCTGCTGGCCGCCCGCAACGAGGGTTACGGCGGGACGATCACGACGATGGCCGTCGCCGCCGAGGAGGGAGTCCGCGAACTGCTGGGCATCCCTGATCGGCACGCGGTCGTCGCGGTGGTGCCGCTCGGCAAACCCATCCGGCAGCTGAGGAAGTTGCGCCGCCGGGCGGTCGCGGAGCTCGTCACCCGTGACCGCTTCGACGGTCCGGCATTCGACGGCTAGGGGGCCTGTCGCGGGACGGTGTCGTGCTCAGCCGATGACATCGGCATAGATGTCCAGGAGCCGGAACCTCGTCGCATCGAGATACTGTCCGAGGACCGCGATCACGCGCTTCTGCAGCTCGTACCCCAGTTCGTGGTCCTCTTCGCACTTGCCGCGCAGGCAGTTGCCGTCGAACCCGATGGCGCGCGTCGACTCGACGGCGCGCGCGTCGAACCGCGAGTTGTATGGCGGCACCAGCCACGACCAGCCAAGGATGTCTCCAGCTTGCAGCGTCTGCACCGTCAAGCCGCCCCGGCCCGGAACGGGGGTTTCGAGCGCGATCCGGCCGGCGCGGATCAGGTAGAAGTGATCGGCCGGGTAGCCCTCGCGGAAGATCAACTCACCTGCGGCGAAGCGCAGGTTCGCCGCGCACCCGACCGCCAACTGCAGATAGCGCGGGTCCATCCCGCCGAAGAACGGGTGGCGGGACAGAACGCCTTCTAGCGTCCTCACTGCCAATTTCCTTCACCGGTACCGATCGATTACTCAAGACGGACGATAGTTGATTGTGACGGCCCCGTCCCGCGATCGACGAGAAGAAATTGCCTGCCGAAAGCCACCGCCGCCGGGCGGGCCACCCTCGTACGATGCTTTCGTGACCGCCGCGGCTTCCCCGCGAGGCAAGTTAGCCGACGCGAGCGAACCGGCCGTATCGACGGCGGCGCGACGAGTGACCTGACGCCAACCACTGCCGTAGTCTGACAACGCGTTTCACGCCTAGATGTTGGGTTTCGGCGAGAAGGAGCCATCCCGCATGTCCACCTGGTTGATCACCGGATGCTCGACCGGACTCGGTCGTGCGCTTGCCGAAGCCGCCATCGGGGCCGGCCACAACGCGGTCGTAACGGCGCGCGACGTCGCGAAGGTCGCCGACCTGGCGTCCGGCGCGCCGGATCGGGTGCTCGCGGCCGCCCTCGATGTCACCAACCCCGCGCAGGTCGTCTCGGCCGTGCGGCAGGCCCACGAGCGGTTCGGCCGCATCGACGTATTGGTGAACAACGCCGGTTACGGTTACCGCGCCGCGATCGAGGAGGGCGACGACGCCGATGTGCGTACCCTGTTCGAGACGCACTTCTTCGGCACGGTCTCCATGATCAAAGCGGTGCTGCCCGGCATGCGGGCCCGTCGCAGTGGGGCGATCGTCAACATCTCCTCGATCGGCGCAACGGTGACCCCGGTGGGCTCCGGCTACTACGCGGCGGCCAAGGCCGCCATCGAAGGGATGAGCGGCGCCCTGCGCGGTGAGGTTGCCCCGCTGGGCATTTCGGTGACCGTCGTCGAGCCTGGCGCCTTCCGGACCGATTTCGCCGGGCGCTCGCTCGTCCAATCGGCGACCGTCATCGACGATTACGCCGGCACCGCCGGGCAGCGTCGCAAGGAGAACGACACCATGCACGGCACCCAGGCGGGCGAACCCGCCAAGGCCGGCGCCGCGATCATCGCGGCCGTCGAATCGAGTGAGCCTCCGGGTTTCCTGCTGCTGGGCCCTGACGCCCTGGCCTTCTACCGCTACGCGACGGATGCGCGCGCCGCCGAGATCGCGAAATGGGAACGGCTGACAAGCGGCACTAACTTCGGGCCGTAACCGCCTGTCGCAGTCTGGTTTTGGCCAGCTTTCCGGTAGGTGTTCGGGGTAGGTCGTCGACGAAGTCGACCGAACGAGGCGCCTTGTAGTGGGCGATCCGGTCGCGGACATAGTCGATGAGATCCTGTGCCAACGCATCCGTCCCGCTCACCCCGGGCGCCAGCTGCACGAGGGCTTTGACCTCTTCGCCCATTTCGGGGTGGGGAACGCCGATGACCGCGACGTCGAGCACCGCGGGGTGCAGCGCCAGGGCGTTCTCCACTTCCTGCGGGTAGATGTTGACCCCACCCGAGATGATCATGAACGACTTTCGGTCGGTCAGGTACAGGAATCCATCGGGGTCGAGGTAGCCGAGATCGCCGACGGTCGTCCAGAATGGATGTTCCGGGTGGCGGGCCGCGGCGGTCTTGTCGGGGTCGTCGTGGTATTCGAACGGCAAATGATCGCGTTCGAAGTACACGGTCCCGACGGCACCGACGGGTAGCTCGGTTCCGTCGTCGCCGCAGATGTGCAGCACGCCGAGCACGCTTCGTCCCACCGACCCCGGGTGGGTGAGCCATTGCTCGGAATCGATGAACGTCAGGCCGTGCGCCTCGGTGGAACCGTAGAACTCGTAGACAATGGGGCCGAGCCACTCGATCATCGCCCGCTTGACATCGATGGGACAGGGCGCGGCGGAATGCATGAGCATCCGCAGACTCGAGAGGTCGTAACGGCCGCGGATGGACTCGTCGAGTTTGAGCAGCCGCACGAACATGGTGGGAACCAGCTGTGCGACGCTGATGCGGTAGTGCTCGATGTAGCGCAATGTGGATTCGGCGTCGAACTTCTTGGCCAGCACCACGGTTCCACCCAGCGCCTGCACCATGCCGCACCATCGCAGGGGCGCGGCGTGGTAGACGGGCGCCGGCGAGAGGTAGACGTCGCTGGCTGTTATTCCGTAGAAGTGGCTGGCCATCGCCACGATCGGATCACCGGGTTCGTCGACACGCCGATGCGGCAGCGGGGGCTTGACCCCCTTGGGGAATCCCGTTGTGCCGGAGGAGTACAACATGACCGCGCCGGATGGTTCCCGGGGCAGGCGGGGGCCGGCCTCGGCGAGGGCCGTTTTGTAGCAGGCGAAACCGTCGACGTCACCGCCGAAGGCAAGCCGCAGCCCGGGACCTTCGACCTGCGCGCTGACGTCGATTGCCAGGTCGGCCAGCGCAGCCGAGGCTATCAGCGCGCGTGCACCCGAGTCACGCACGATGTAGCCGGCCTCCCGCGCCGTCAGGTGGTGATTGACGGCGGTGATGTAGAGGCCCGATCGTTGCGTCGCCCAGTACACCTCGAAGACCTCGGCGGCGTTGTCGGAGAGCAGTGCGACGACGTCGCCGCGGCGGAGCCCGGCGTCGTAGAGCACCCGCGCAAGCGCGGCGGAGTTGTCGTCGAGTTGCCGGTAGGTCAACACTTTTCCGGACTCCGCCAGAATGACCGCGGGGCGCTCAGGGGCATTGTCCGCGTGGGTACCCGGGTACATCGGTCAGCTCGCCGCGGCGGCTGAAACGACCACGGGATAGACCCGCTTGGCACGGTCATTGGTCATGTCGATGTGCACGAACTTCTGTTCGGTGTACTCGTCGAGGGCACGCGGCCCGAGCTCACGGCCCAGACCGCTTTGCTTCACGCCGCCGAACGGGAACATCGCATTGACCATGTGCCAGTCGTTGATCCATACCGTGCCGGATTCCAACTCGCGCGCGATAGCCAGTGCCCGTTCGTTGTCGGTGCTCCACACGCCCGCCGACAATCCGTACTCGCTGTCGTTGGCGATCGCGACGGCCTCGGCGTCGTCGGCGTACTCGATCACGACCAGCACCGGCCCGAAGATCTCCTCTCGCGCCACCCGCATGTCGTTGGTTGCGCCGGTCAGGATCGTCGGGGCGACCCAATGGCCATCGGCGAGCCCGGCGTCGGCGGGGACCGCGCCCTGGAACGCGATCTTGCAGCCCTCCTCTTGCCCGAGCGCGATGTACTTCTCCACGCGCGCTTTCTGTTTGGCGGATATCAGCGGCCCGACATCGGTGGCCGGGTCCATCGGATTACCCACGACAAGGGTGGACGCACGGGCGACCAGCCGTCGCACGAACTCGTCGTGAATCGATGCGTGCAGCAACAGCCGGGTTCCGGACTCGCAGGCCTGACCACACATCAGCAGGAATCCGAACAGCGTGCCGTCGACAGCCAGGTCCAGGTCGGCATCGTCGCAAACGATGTTGGCGCCCTTGCCGCCCAACTCCAGGGTGACCTTCTTGACGTTGTCGGCGGCGGCGCGCATCACGGTCTTACCGACTTCGGTCGAGCCGGTGAAAGCCACCTTGCGCACATCGCGGTGTTCGGCGAGCCGGGCGCCGACGACCGGCCCGGATCCCGTGACAACGTTCAGCACCCCCGCGGGCAGCCCGGCTTCGTCGGCCGCCCTGGCCAATTCGAGCAGAGTCAGCGGGGTCTGGTCGTCGGGTTTGAGCACTATCGTGTTGCCGGCCGCCAGGGCGGGGCCCAGCTTCCACACCGCCAGCAGCAACGGAAAATTCCACGGCACGATGCCGGCGCAGACGCCCACGGGCTCGCGACGGAGCAGACCGGTGGCCAGCGTGGGTGCCTCGATCAAGGGGCCGGCTTCCTCGAACGCATACGATCGCGCCTGCGAGGCGAAGTACTTCAGGTGGGCGATCGAGTAGCCCAAGAGAAACGTGCCCGCTGTCCGTGCGGTTGCGCCGTTTTCGCGAACCTGCAGCGCGGTCAACTCGTCGAACCGCGCGGCGAGGTTGCCGGCGATCGCATCGAGGAAACGGGCGCGTTCGTCCGGGGGCGTCAGTCGCCAGACACCGGAGGCATGTGCCGCCCTTGCCGCAGCGACGGCCTCGTCGGCTGCAGCGACATCGCCCCGCGCGACTGTCGCGACCAATTCATTGGTAGCGGGATCGCGCACCTCCGAGCTGCTTGACGCGTCGCGCCAACGCCCGTCGATGTACATCGGATAGTGCGGAATGTCGGTCATGTCTTCCTTATGTTCATCGGATCCGTCGGCGCCAACGTACGAAACTCTTGAATCGATCGGCGGCGTGGTGGGCCGCGCTAACCCCGGCCGGGATCCCCAGCGGGGCAGCAATAATGACGAAAATGATGATGAGGCTCATGAACTGTTCAGAAGCGGATCAGCCCACGCAGATTCACACCTGCGCGCATGTCGTCGTAGCCCTGATTGATCTCTTCGAGCGTGTACTCGCGGGTGACGAGTTCGTCGAGCTTCAGCCGTCCGGCGTGATACAGATCGAGCATGCGGGGGATGTCGTGACGGGGATTCGACGACCCGAAAACCGAACCGCGGACCTGCTTTTCGTACATGATCAAGTCGAACAGCGACATGTCGACGGAGGTGTCCGTCGGGTGCGGGATCGCGGTCATGACCACCCTGCCGCGCTTGCCGACCAGGCTCAACGCCTGCGCTACGTATGCACCCTCAGCCGAGTCGGTGCTGACCACGCATACGTCGGCCATCTGGCCGCGGGTCTGGTCGGTGATCAGGGCGTGGGCCTCCTCGACCGTCGCCGCGGTGTGGGTGGCCCCGAACTCCAGCGAACGGCGGCGTTTGTACTCCACGGGATCGAGCGCGACGATCACGCGTGCGCCCGCGATCCGCGCGCCCTGCACGGCATTCATTCCGATGCCGCCCACACCCATGACCACCACGGTGTCGCCGTCCCGTGCCGCTCCGGTGCGCACCATGCTGCCGTAGCCGGTGGTGACACCGCAGCCGACCAGCGCGGCGGTGTCCAGCGCGGTGGACGGATCGACCTTGATCACCGAAGCCATCGGCACCACGGTGTACTCGGAGAACGTTCCCAGGACGCACATCTGGCCCAGCGCTTGGCCTTTCGCGTGGAATCGGAAGGTGCCGTCGAGTTGCGGTCCGGCGATGATGGCCGCACCGAGCACGCACAAGTTGCTCATCCCGCGCGAACACGGTTCGCAGCGGCCGCAGGCCGGAATGAAACTCAGCACGACCTTGTCGCCCTCGGCCACTTCGGTGACGCCCGGCCCCACCTCGACCACGACGCCCGCGCCCTCGTGCCCGCCGACCACCGGTAGCTGCATCGGCATGTCGCCGGTGACCAGGTGGTCGTCGGAGTGGCACAGCCCGGCGGCGGCCACCTTGACCAGAACCTCGTTCTCCCGCGGCCCGTCGAGGTCGACCTCTTCGACCGACCATTTCTGGTGTAGTCCCCACACCACCGCTGCCTTCGTTTTCATCGAAACCTCCTTGAAGTCAGCGCTTCTCGGGTGTCCAGGTCGCCGGCAGGCTGTTCACACCGTTGATGAAGTTGGCAAGAGCATAGTGGGGCTCGGGCGCTGAGATGTCCGGAATGCGCGTGTAGACCTCGGTCAGCAATGCCTTGAGCATCGTGCGGGCCAGCGCCGCGCCCAGGCAGAAGTGCGGGCCTCCCCCGCCGAAGGCGATGTGCGGGTTGGGGTTTCGCAGAATGTTGAACGAATGGGGTGCGTCGAAGACATCCTCGTCACGGTTGCCCGAGTAGTACCACAGCACGACCTTGTCTCCGGCTTTGATCTGTGAGCCGCGCACGGTGATGTCCTGGGTGGCGGTGCGGCGCATGTGGAGCAGCGGCGATCCCCAGCGCAACACCTCCTCGACGGCGGTGCCGACGCGCCCCTCGACGTCCTCGGCGAGCAGCGCGCGCTGGTCGGGGAACTTCGAGAGGGCGGCGATGGCGTGGGCCGAGGCGTGCCGCGTGGTGTCGTTGGACGCGACGCCCATCAACACGAAGAACGCCTTCAGCTCGTCGTCGGTCATCTTCTTGCCGTCGAACTCGGCCTGCACCATCCACGTCATCAAGTCGTCGCCGGGGTTGGCCCGCCGCTCGGGGATCAGCACCGTTGCCACCTCGTGCAGGTCCATCACGGCGCCCATGAACAGCTCGAGTTCGCTCTGCTCGCCGCGGATGTTCGGGTCGGTCCAGCCCACCAGCCGCTGGGCGGCGGTGACGGCCTTGTCGCGCAGCTCACCGTCGGGCAGCCCGAAGAAGCTGCCGAAGATGCGGCCGGGCAGCTTTACCGACACGAGTTGGACGAAGTCGCCCTCACCAAGGTGCGCCATCTCGCTGACCAGGTCGTGGGCGTGGCCGCGGATCCAGCCTTCCAAGCGGCGCACGTTCTTGGGCTTGAAGGCCTCCGTGGTGATCCCGCGGAGCTGGGTGTGGCGCGGGGCGTCCATGGCGATGAACGACTGCGCGATCTCCACCGCCTCGGGTGCGAAGTCCTCCATCGTGATGCCCTGGGCAGAGGAGAAGATCTCCGGGTGACGGCTGGCCATCCGGATGTCGTCCTGTTTGGTCAGCGACCAGAACCCCCTGGTGTTGAGCTCGGGGGGCAGCAGGTCCGACTCCGCGGGGCGACTCCACGGCACGGGATTCTCCGCGCGCAGGACGGCGAAGGCGGCGTCCCGCTCTTCCGGGGGTCTCGCCCAGAACTCCCGGGCGCTCAGGTCGATGTCTTTGTGGGTGGGCGCGGTCGTGGGTGCGGTCATCAGGGGGCCCTTTCTGGCGGTGCGCAGTGGTGCGCGTCACCGCGGCTTCGCCCCCATGCTGGTCAGCGCGACGGCGGTGCGGCATAGGCGCGTGTGCCAATCACTGGCCTGCACGGGCCAGCGCCGGGCACCGCCGATCAGGCGATGGGTGCGCGGAAGGTGGCGATCAGGCCGCCGCCGTCGCGCGCCCCGAATTCGACCCGGCCGCCCATCGCCTCGGCGATCTGCTGCACGATCCACAGGCCGAGCCCGGCGGTGCCCCGCTGGCCGCCCACGCTGACGTATTTGGTGGTCAGCTCGCCAAGGCTTTCGGCCGGGATGCCCGGTCCCCGGTCGGCCACAGTGCAGACCAACTCTCCGCCTTCGCGCGCGCACGCGACGTCGACCGGTTCGCCGCGGCCGTGCCGGGACGCGTTCTCCAGCAGGTTGGTCAGCAGCCGGCGCAGACCCTGGGCGTTGACGGCCACGGCCGTCAGGTCATCGCCGACGCTCAGTCGCAGCCGCGGCACGCCGAGGCCGACCGCGTCGGCGGCCGCGACGATCAGGTCGGCCACGTCGACCCGGCGGACCTTCCCCGCCGAAAACGTCGGGCGGCGACTCAGCGCGACGTCGGAGAGGGCGTCGAGCATGTCGGCGAGGTGGCGCACGTGCCGGGCCACCAGTTGCAGACTGGTTTCCCGGTCGGCCTGCGACATCGGCCGCGCCGAAGTCAGGGCCTCGGTCAGCGCCTCCAGAGACGTGATGGGGGTGCGGAATTCGTGCACCAGAACCTGGAGTCCATCCTGTTGCGACTGGTAGGACCGCAGCAGGCGCGCCCGCAGGTCGCGCTCCTCTTCGGCGGCGGCGTGTTCGGCCTCGGCTTCCACCAGGGCGCGCAGCCGGGAGCGGTGTTCGCGTTCGGCGAGCGTGGACAGCCCCGCGGTGATGACCGCGACGAAGATCAGAAACACCGCCGACCAGCCCGCCAGGAGCGCCGGGGCCGCGGTGGCCGGGAGCCCCGGCGACGAGACCAGCGCGACCGGGATATAGATCGCGCCCAAAAGCACTGCGACCAAGAGGGTTTCACCGAAAGACAGTCGTGCCGCCGAGGCGATCACGGCCAGCGCCAACACCGGGACCACCGGGCTGTACACCCCTCCGCTCAAGGCGATAAGCGCCAGCGTGAACGCCGAGTCGAAGCCGGTGACCAACCATGAATAGCGGGTGCGCCGGACCTCCAGCTGCGGATAGGCCATCACGACGGCCGCGTAGACCATCGCCGCGCCCAACACCGCCAGGGTGGTCGCCGTGTGCTGCCGGAGCCACTGGGGTCCGATCCCCATCAGCACGCCGACCGATACGACGACGGCAACTCGTACCGCGACGACCGTGCGGGCCAGCCCGTAGTCCTCGCCGTCGAAGTCCACCGTGGTTCCGAGGTGATCGAGCGGTCTCACCCAGCTGACCATAGGGTTGGGGTTAGCATCGCGGCAATGACTCGCTCGCCATACGTCGTGGTGATCGTGGATGACCACGAGCTGTTCGCGCAGGGCCTCGCCCTGTTGCTGACCCGCGAGTGGGGCGAACTGTTCAGGGTCGGCGGCCAGACGACCTACGTGGAAGAGGCCGCCGACCTGGTGGCCCGCTGCGACGCCGACGTCGCGATCATCGACCTGTCGATGCCGCCCTTGGGCGGGGTCGCGGCGATCCGGCATGTCAAGGCGCGCCGGCCGAGGACCCGGATCCTGGCGCTGTCGGGTACCGACGACCTGGCACTGGCCGAGGAGGCGTTGCGGGCCGGTGCCGACGGCTTCCTGTCCAAAACCGCGCGGCCCGAGGCGCTGGCGGGGCCCCTATGGACCATCGCGGAGGGCCTGCGGGTCGTCGACGGCGCCCTGCTCGACGCGTTGCTCAGCAACACCCGCAAGCCGCCGTCCGAGCTGCTGGACAATCTCAGCGCCCAGGATCTTCAGCTGTGGACCCTGCTCGCGGCCGGTATGGAGACCGGCGACATCGCCCAGCGGATGCTGGTGTCGGAGCGCACCGCCAAACGCATGGTGGCGTCGCTGCTGCACAAACTCGGGG
The DNA here is from genome assembly GCF_001667735.1 of Mycobacterium sp. E183. Taxonomy (GTDB): domain Bacteria; phylum Actinomycetota; class Actinomycetes; order Mycobacteriales; family Mycobacteriaceae; genus Mycobacterium. The sequence goes on along the minus strand of NZ_LZJN01000049.1, from coordinate 16,042 downwards.
TCGGCAACCGCATCGCCGCCGCGGCGCTGGCCGGCCGCTACCGGTTGCTCGATGACGTCGCCGAGACCGGCCGGATCAGCTGAGGATCTGGATCGCTTGGGCGGGGCACATCGCGGCCGCCCGGATCACCCGGTCACGCTCGGCTTCGGGCGGGTCGGGCTCGAGCACGACCACTTGATCGGCACCGTCGGGAATGTCGAAAACATCGGGAGCGGCCAGCAGGCACTGCCCGTGTCCCTCACACAGGCCGTAGTCGACGGTGATGCGCATGACCGCCAGTATCGGCGCCCGACTGGCACCGCAGTCGGTCCAATCGCGCCAGATGTGGCCTGGCCGGGCCAGCCCGTCGAGGGCCTTTCAGCCCTACTTTGCGTCGACGCGTACGACGTAGCATCTGCTCATTCTGGAGCCGCCAGTGTCCCTTCCTGAACCGAGAACCCGATCATGACCACCACGCAAACCGAGCCCACCTCCATCGAAGCGCCCGAGGTCGCCGAACAGCGCAGGCACGAAATCGACGCGATCGTCGACGCGGCGGCCGCGGCGGCCCGGGAGTTCCGCAACCTCGACCAGCAACAGGTCGATGCCATCGTCGAGGCGATGGTCCGCGCGGGGGTACGCGCCGCGGGGGAACTGGCAAGTGTCGCGATCGAGGAGACGGGCTTCGGCGTCTTCGAGGACAAAGTCGTCAAGAACTATGTGGCCACCGAGTTCCTGCACGACTATCTGCGGGGCAAGAAATCGGTGGGGGTCGTCGACGAGGACGTCGAGCACAACATCGCCTACGTGGCGGAGCCGATCGGGGTCGTGCTGGCCATCACCCCGGTTACCAACCCGACGTCGACCGTCCTGTTCAAGGCGATCGTCGCCGCGAAGACCCGCAACGCCATCCTCTTCCGGCCGTCACCGTATGCGGTCGGCTGCTGCGAACGCAGCGTGGAGATCCTTCGCACGGCGGCCGAAGCGGCCGGGCTGCCGCCGGGGGCGCTACAGGTCATCCCCGACGCCGCGCACGAGGTCACCCACTATCTGTTCAAACATCCGGGAGTCGACTTCATCTGGGTGACCGGTGGGCCGAAGATCGTGGCGCTGGCGAATTCCGCCGGAAAGCCCGGCCTGTCGGTCGGCCCCGGGAACGCACCGATCTACATCCACAAGACGGCGGACATCAAGGGCGCGGTCGTTGACATCCTGATCTCGAAAACCTTCGACTCTTCTGTCATCTGCCCGGCCGAGCAAACCTGCGTCATCGACGACGAGGTCTATGACGAGATGATGGCCGAATTCGAGCGGATGGGCGCCCAGTTGCTCACCCCGGACCAGGCGAACGCCCTGGCGGAATTCGCGTTTGGCTGCGGCGACAAGGTCTCGCTCGAGGCCGTCGGACAGAAGGCGTCCGAGCTGGCCGACCGGGCGGGCTTCAGCGTGTCACCGACCGTCAAGGTACTGCTGGCGCAGCTGCCCGCCGACTTGGACGAACTCGCCGAACACCCCCTGTTGCAGGAGAAGCTGATGCCGGTGCTCGGCGTGGTGCGGGCACGCAGCGTTCAGCACGCCATCGACGTCGCCGTCCTGGTCACCGAGCACGGCGGTCTGGGCCACACCTCGGCCATCTACGCCAACGACGAGGAGGTCATCGACGCGTACGGCCTGGCGGTCCGCACCGGCCGGATTCTGGTGAACGCCCCCACCGCGGTCGGGGCCCTCGGCGGGGTGTACAACAACCTGACCCCCACCTTCTCGTTGGGTTGCGGCACGTGGGGCGGATCCAGCACGACGGAGAACGTCAACTACCGGCAGCTGCTGAACATCAAGACGGTCTCGCGGCGCCGCACCCCGCCGCAATGGTTCCGCGTCCCGTCCAACACCTACTTCAACGAGGGCGCACTGGACAACCTGCGCGAACTCGACGGCGATACCGTCGTCATCATCACCGATGCCCTCACCGAAGAGCGCGGCGTCGTCGACCAGCTCCGCGGCAAGTTGCGCGCCGAGCACGTGCAGGTCTTCAGCGAGGTGACGCCGGAGCCCGACGAAACCACCATCCGCCGCGGTGTCGCGCTGCTGGAGCGGGCCCAACCCGATCTGCTGCTTGCCGTGGGCGGCGGTTCGGTGCTCGACGCCGGCAAGGCGATCCGGCTGTTCTACGAGCACCCGGAGAAGGGCCTCGAGGAGCTGACGATGCCGTTCCTCGATCCCCGCAAGCGCGTGGCCGATTATCCAGTCGACCGTCATCGTGTCCAATTGGTTGCTGTCCCAACGACATCGGGTACCGGTTCGGAAGTCTCACCGGCGGCGGTGCTGACGGTGGGCGGCAAGAAGGAGACGCTCGTCGATTACAGCCTGGTGCCCGACCTCGCAATCGTCGACCCGGTCTTGACCTCCTCGATGCCGCAGAAGCTGACCGCCGACACCGGCATCGACGCGCTGACCCATGCTTTGGAGGCCGCGGTCTCGATCTTCGCCTCGCCCTATACGGACGCGCTGTGCGCCCAGGCGGCACGACTGATCTTCGATGCGTTGCCAAGGGCATACGACGACCCCGATGACCTGTCCGCGCGGACCGACATGTCGAACGCCGCAACCCTTGCGGGGCTTGCCTTTTCGAATGCGTTCGTCGGGACCAATCACGCGCTCGCCCATGCCGTGGGCGCGAGATTCGGGATTTCGCATGGTCGGGCGAACGGGATTTTCCTGCCGCATGTGCTGCGGTACAACGCAAGCCTGCCAAGCAAGTTCATGCCCGCGCCGGGATATTCCGCCTACGTGGCGCCGGACAAATACGCGCAGCTCGGCCAGCTGATCTTCGGCGGCCATGAACCCGACGAATCCCGCGCCCGGTTATTCCGTGGGGTCGATGATCTGCTCAACCGACTCGACATGCCGCGATCCCTGCGGGAGTACGGCGTCGACGAGGACCAGTACCTGGCCGCGCTGCCCGCGCTGGCGATGACGGCGTTCGAGGACCTCAGCAACCGTACAAATCCGCGGATGCCGTTGGTCAGCGAGATCACCGAATTGCTCCGGCTGGGTTTTTACGGCGCCGCTCAAGGCGATGCTCAGCCGCGTAGCTGAGGCAGCACGTCACGCTCGTACGCGGCGAAGAACCCGTCCATGTCGGGACCGATCTGCTGGACGTACACCTCGTCGATGTCGGCGTCGATGTACTCACGCACCTTCGCGACATGGGTGTCGGGGTCCGGTCCGCAGGTGACCGCTTCGGCGACCTGGTCCGGCGTCACGAGTGACATCAGCGCGGCGAAATCCTTGGGCCGCGGCAGGGTCTGCGCCGACTGCCCGGGCAACGCGTCGTTCCCCCATAACCGGTGCGCCGCCTTGAGCGCCGCCTCCGCATCTTCGTCCCAGCTCACCTTCGTGCCGCCCTGTACCGGTTTGTTGCCACCGCCGGCCTCGCGGAACGTCTTGACCAGGTCCGCCTCCGGCATCACCAGGACGAAGCCGTCGCCGATTCGCCCGGCCAGCTCTGCGCCCTGCGGCCCGAAACCGGACACATAGATGGGCACCGGTTGGTCGGGCCGGGTGTAGATGCGGGCCTCCTGCACCTCGTAGTGCTTGCCGTGGTGGCTCACCTCGTCGCCGCGGTGCAGCTTGCGGATGACGTCGACCGCCTCCTCCAGCATTTCCTGCCGCACACCCACCGACGGCCACCGATCGCCGAGGATGTGTTCGTTCAGCGCCTCACCGCTGCCCACCCCCAGCACGAAGCGGCCGTCGAGTTGCACCGCGGCGGTTGCGGACGCCTGGGCGATGATCGCCGGATGGGTCCGGATGGTCGGGCACGTCACGGCGGTGCTCACCGGCAGCGACGTCACCTCGGAGAGCGCTCCGATCACGCCCCACACGAACGGACTCTGGCCCTGCTCGTCGTTCCACGGATGGAAATGATCCGAAATCCACAGCGCATCGAACCCGGCCGCCTCCGCGCGCTTGGCCTGGTCGATGAGTTCCTTGGGGCTGTACTGCTCGCACGACAGGAAGTATCCGATCTTGGTCATGGCGGCGGGCTACCCGCTGCGGCCTGCGGTATGCGCCGGTTTGGCCGTTTATCCGCCGCGCACTTGGGAGTTCATCCGCCGGTGCCCGGCGCCAGACCTCGATCCCGAAACGTCCCCGCTGCGGATCGCCATGCCGGACAGATGGTTTCGCGGCGCTGCGCGGCTATGCCGGTGCCGATCGGCGCCGCGCTCGATCTCACCTCCCACCCGGCCACAGCCGCCACGCCGCGCGACCCTGCGCGCGAAGGCCGTGTGACGGGTGTGACCACCCGTGGCGCGCCGGGCCACCCCGCGAGAATCCCTTCGCCAATTTGGAGAAGGTAGTTCTCCAAAGCCGAGAGACGATTTACGATACCGGTGATCTGTGAGCTCTCCCGACGATCGGAGTCCGTCATCGACGCCTGGATTCTCGATGCGGTGCGCACACCCCGCGGCCGGGGCCGCCCCGACGGGGGCCTGCACGCCGTCCACCCGCAGGCCCTCTTCGCGCGTTGCCTCACCGCGCTCGCCGAGCGGACCGGATTCGAGCCGGCCGACGTCGACGACGTGATCGCGGGCAACGGCATCCTCGGCGGCGAGCACGGCGACGACATCGCGCGGCTCGCGGTTCTGCTGGCCGGATGGCCCGAGACCGTGCCGGGGATGACGCTGAACCGGTTCTGCGGTTCCGGTCAGCAAGCCGTCACCGTCGCCGCGTCGTCCATCGCCGCCGGCAATGACGACCTGGTGATCGCCGGCGGGGTGGAATCGATGTCCCGGTGGGGCGTCACCGTGGGAGCCCCGACGATCGACGGCCAGAACCCCGACTTCCGCGAGCGATATCCCACCGTGCCGCAGGGAATTTCGGCCGACCTGATCGCCACCCTGGAGGGGTTCACCCGCGAAACCGTCGACGCCTACGCCGCGCAGAGCCAGGAGCGCGCCGCCGTGGCGATCGACGAGGGCCGGTTCCTGGGTTCGCTCGTCGACGTGGCCACACCGAACGGGCCAGTCGAGCGCGACGAACACCCGCGCCCCGGCACCACCACCGAGACGTTGGCACGCCTCAAGCCCGCCTTCGCCGCGATGGGTGGCACCCGCCCCGACGGCGAGCAGCACACATTCGACGAGATCTGCACTCAGCGCTACCCCGGCATCGACCACATCGATCACGTGCACCACGCGGGCAATTCGTCCGGGGTGGTGGACGGGGCCGCCGCGGTGCTGGTCGCGTCCTCCAACTGGATGCACGCCGCGGGCGTCACCCCGCGCGCACAGATTCGCGCCGCCGCGGCGATCGGTAGCGAACCGATCATCATGCTGACCGCCCCCGGTCCGGCGGCCCAGCGCTGCCTACAGCGCGCCGGCATGGCGGTCGATGACATCGACCTCTGGGAGATCAACGAGGCCTTCGCCGCGGTCCCGCTGAAGACGATGCGCGATCTCGACATCGACCCCGGACTGGTCAATGTCAACGGCGGCGCCATCGCCCTCGGCCACCCCATCGGCGCCACCGGGGCGATGCTTATCGGCACCCTCCTGGACGAGCTCGAACGCCGGGATTTGACAACGGGTCTGGTGACCATGTGCACCGGCGGCGGGATGGGCACCGCGACCATCATCGAGCGGGTGTGACCGTGCCGCACACCCTGGAGCTGGACCGGCCGTGCGCGGGGGTCGCACTGCTGCGCCTGAACCGCCCCAAGCAACTCAACGCCATCAACGAGGCGTTGCAAAGCGAATTGCGCCTTGCGCTGGCCGATTTGGCCACCGACCGCACGGTGCACGCCGTGGTGCTGACCGGCGCAGGCCGCGGCTTCTGCGCCGGAATCGACGTGCGCGACTTCGGCCCCTCGATGCTGGATGCCACCGCGCCCGCGCTGGACCGGATGCGCTTCCAGGAGCGGATGGCCGCCCTCGCCGAAGCCGTGCGGGCGTTGCCACAACCCGTCGTCGCCGCCGTCAACGGGCCGTGCGTCGGGGCCGGGCTCGCGTTGTGCCTGGCGGCCGATATCCGAATCTGTTCGCACGCCGCATCATTCGGCAACGCCGCCATCCTGCTCGGTCTCTCCGGCGCCGAGATGGGCATGAGCTACCACCTGCCGCGCATCGTCGGCACCAGCGTGGCCGCCGACTGGATGCTCACCGGGCGCACCGTCTCGGCCACCGAAGCCGACCGGCGCGGCCTGGTGAGCGAGGTGGTCGAGCCGGACCGGCTGGCGGAGCGGGCCGTCGAGCTGGCCGCGCTCATCGCGAGCCATTCCCCGCTGGGCGCAGAACTGACCAAGCGCGCCCTGCAGGTCAACACCGACGCCGCCAGCCTCTCGGCGGCGCTGGAGCTGGAGAACCGCAACCAGGTCATCTCGCATGCCACCGACGAGGCGGCCGAGCGTCGCAAGAAATGGTCGTCGTGACGGGTCCGCTGCGCGGCGTGCGCGTCGTCATGATGGGCGGCCTGGGGCCTGCCCCGTTCTGCGGAATGTTGTTGGGCGACTTGGGCGCCGACGTCATCCGCGTAGACGCTCTCGCCGCCGTGGACGGGCCCCTTCCCATCGACTACACGGTGCGCCGTAGCCAGCGGTCGCTCGCCGCCGACGCCAAGGACCCTCGCGGCAGGGAGCTCGTTCATCGCCTGGTCGCCGAGGCGGATGCCTTCGTCGACGTGTACCGGCCGGGGGTGGCAGAACGACTCGGCATCGGCCCGGACGAGTTGCGCGGGCGCAACCCCCGTCTGGTCTACGCCCGGATGACCGGATACGGGCAGGACGGGCCGCTGGCCGGCCACGCCGGTCACGACATCAACTACATCGCTTTGGCGGGCGCCCTGCACGGCATCGGCCCCGCCGAATCCCCGGTGCCGCCGCTGAATCTGGTCGGCGACTACGGCGGTGGGGGAATGCTGTTGGCCGTGGGCCTGCTCAGCGCCATCCTCGAGGCGCGCGAGTCCGGCGCGGGTCAGGTGCTCGATGTCGCCATGGTCGATGGGGTGGCCACCCTGTTGACGCCGTATTTCGGGATGGTGCCCGCCGGCACCTGGCGCGACCGGCGCCACGACAATCTGCTCGACGGGGCCGCCCACTTCTACGGCGTGTACGCCACCGCCGACGGTGGCCACTTCGCCGTCGGCGCGATGGAGCCGAAGTTCTACGCGGAGCTGTGCGATCGCCTCGGCGTCGACGTGCCGCACGACGACGACGCGCCGGGCGCGTGGGCCGCCCATCGCGCCGCCCTGGCCACCCGCTTCGCCGAGAGGTCGACCGAGGAGTGGCAGCGGCTCCTCGATACCCCGGGATGCTGTGCGACACCGGTGCTTTCGCTGGCCGAGGCGCCACGGCACCCGCACCTCACCGCGCGGCGAACGTTCATCGACGTCGACGGCGTCACCCAACCCGCCCCGGCGCCCCGGTTCTCCCGCACCCGGCCGCCCACCCCGACACCGCCATCGCTTCCCGGTGATCACACGCGCGCGCTGCTGGTCGAACTGGGGTTGAACGCACAAGAGATCACCGAGCTTGTCCAGGCGGGCGTGGTGGCACAAAGCAACCGAGAGGGCCGATAGATGTCGTGGGACTTCTCCACCGATCCCGAATGGGCACGGCAACTCAAATGGGTCGAGGACTTCGTGCGCGAAGAGTGCGAACCCATCGACCTGATCGTCAAGGAATCCCATGACCTCAACGACCCGGTGCGCCAGGCGCTGATTCCGCCCCTGCAAGACATCGTCAAGGAGCGTGGCCTGTGGGCCACCCACCTCGGGCCGCACCTGGGCGGCCCGGGCTACGGCCAGGTGAAACTCGCGCTGCTCAACGAGATCCTGGGCCGCTCGGAGTGCGCGCCGATCGTATTCGGCTCCCAGGCCCCCGACTCCGGCAACAGCGAGATCCTGGCGCACTACGGCACGCCCGAGCTCAAGGTCCGCTATCTCGAGCCGCTGCTCGACAACCGCATCGTGTCCTGCTTCTCGATGACAGAGCCGCAGGGCGGCGCCGACCCCAAGGTCTTCCGCACCACCGCGGTGCAGGACGGGAATCACTGGATCATCAACGGGGAGAAGTGGTTCTCGTCATTCGCCTCGATGGCGTCATTCCTGATCGTGATGGCCATGACCGATCCCGAAGCGCCGCCCTATCAGCGTTACTCGATGTTCGTCGTGCCCGGCGACACGCCCGGCATCAACGTGCTGCGCGACGTCGGCCTCGGCTATCAGCCGGTGGGCGGCGGGCGTGAGGGCTATGTCCGCTACGAGAACGTCCGGGTGCCGGCCGACCACATGCTGGGTCCGCGGGGCGGCGCCTTCGTCGTGGCCCAAACCCGCCTGGGCGGCGGGCGGATTCATCACGCGATGCGCACGGTCGGCCTGGTCCGCCGGATCTTCGACATGCTCTGCGAGCGGGCGGTTTCGCGGTACACGCAGGGCGAGGCGCTTTCGAACAAGCAACTCGTCCAGGAGATGATCGCCGACTCCTGGATGGAGATCGAGGCCTTCCGGCTGCTGACCTTGCAAACCGCTTGGAAGATAGACCAATTCAACGATTACAAGGCGGTGCGGGCAGACATCTCGGCGGTGAAGGCGATGATGCAGAAGGTGCTACACGACGTGTCGTCGCGGGCGCTGCAGCTGCACGGCTCGCTGGGTACCACCCACGAGATGCCGTTCGTGCAGTACCTGGTGGAGTCGTTCGTGCTGGGGCTTGCCGACGGCCCGACCGAGGTGCACAAGGTGACGCTGGCCCGCTTGCTGCTGAAGGACCGTGCTCCCGCGCCCGACCTGTTCCCGTCCGAACATCTGCTGCGGTTGCGCGCGGCGGCCGAGGCCAAGTTCGCCGACAAGTTGGCCGGCATCCCGCGGCGTGGCGATCGCTAGCGCCGCGGAGCCGGGCGAAGCGGGTCGCCACCATCGGGCCCGTGGCGATCGCTAGCGCGGCGGAGCCGGGCGAAGCGGGTCGCCACCGTACGCGTTAGACGGCTTTCGTGACGCCGACATACGACAGCACCACGTCGGACAGATCGGTCATCCGAGTGAGCACCGCGTAGGAACGGATGAAGGACTGGCCGACGCATCCGTCGATCTTGATGTGGAAGTTGCTGATCATCACCCAGGGGTTCGCACCCTTGAAATTCTTCTTGATCACCGGCACCGTCAGGACGAGGCCGGGTTTCATTCCGATGCTCATCACGCCGTTCATCGGCGTCGAAACGAACGGCAGCAGGGGCGGCAACGTACCGGTGGTGTCGAAGGTGGGGCTGACGCCGGGGATGATGCCGGCGCCACCCTCCATGATCACGCCGTTGGATGTACTCATATCGATCCCGCAGCCGATCTGGTAACCCACCTCCAGGATTCCGTGGGGCTCTTCCGGTCCTTTCAGCGAGCCGACGAAGATGCCGCTGGCCATGTATTCGCGCGAGGCGATGGAGGTGGTCAGCGGTGCCACCGGGACTTGCATCTCGTCCTTGGCGCCCAGCCCCAGGGTCCAGCCGTCGGGAGTGTTCAACAGGACGGGGGGATTCGATGGCACCGTCCCATCGGCCGGTGCCGAAGTCGCAGCGGCAGGCTCGATCTCGGGACCGTCATCGGGATCACCGGACGCCGCCGGCGCCGTGACCACAGACAAAACGAGGCAAGCGGCGACCACCAGGGCACGACGAACGACCACGGTTACCGGCCTCACGCACGCCAACGTACGCACTTACCGTTTCGAGTCGCGAAATTTGCTGGGCGCCCGATCAAAGTCGTTGTGTGTTCGTGACTCTTATGCGACTTGGACGCCGAAGCTAGAATTAGGCTTTGTTAGCCGGCAGTTCAGGCAAACGACGGAAGGGGCCGCGACCATGAAGCGCAGATTCGCCGCCGTACTTGTCGTGGGTTCGGTGGCCGTCGCAGTCATGACCGGCGCCGGCGGATTCGCGGTCGGAACGGCGCTCGCGTCTCCAGACCCGGGCCAGGTGGACGACATCCCGACGATCGACGAATGGCAGATCCAGTACCCGACGACGATGACGAACCCATACGAAGATTCAGTCGGCTCTTCGGGTGACTGGGGTGGCGTCGGGATGTGGTGCCAAAATCTCCACGCCAATTGCGCCTGATCACCCACACCGTCAGATCAGCAGTGACCGCGCCCGGTCCAGCAAGCCCGGCAGCGTTGTCGCCATCGCTTCCAGTTCCGCTCGCGGGGCCGCTCGTCGCCGATTGTGCTTGACGATCAGCGACCACGTCGCCGCCGATTTGAAGCAGGCGAGCGCGCGGAACCAGGCCACGTCGGTGATGTTGCGGCCCAGTTCTTTCCGATAGATGTCGGCGAGTTCGGCGACGGGGGGCACCTCGGCCGTCGAGCGCGCAACGCGCCGGTACGTGTCCGGGTCGCAGTTGATCAGGAACCAGCCGGCGTCGATCCGCGGATCGCCCACCGACCAGATCTCCCAGTCGATCACCGCGTTGATAGACGAGCCGGTCGCCATCAGGTTGCCCAGACGGAAGTCACCGTGCACCACGCTCGGCCCCATGGGCGTTGGCGCGCAACCCAACAACGCGTCGCGCACCCCGGGCCAATCGGGCACCAGCGCCGCATCGACGGTCTGCAGCGTCTCGGACCAACGCCAGACTTCTGCGACCGCATCGACAATCGGTTCATCACCCAGGCCGATTTCGCCGGGCCGCAAACCGTGCAACGCGGCCATGGCCCGGCATGCATTGCGGTACCGCTCGGCCAAGCCGGCGCCGCCGGTGCAACCGTCGAAAAGCGGTTCGACGCATTCGCCTTCAACGTGTGACATCACGAACAGCGGCGGTGTGTGTGGCGGTTTCCCCGGGTCCTCCCATAACACCTCGGGCACCGGAACCGCGCTGCCCGCAAGGGCTTTCAGGAGGCGGGCCTGCCGCAGCACGTCGCGATGCGCGACCGGTTCGACCCCGGGCGGGGCGACCTTGATCACCGCGGGCCGCCCGTCCAGGGCGCCCCGGAAGGTGAGGCTGGAGGCGCCCCCGGAAATCGGTGCGACGCCGGTGATTCCGGCGCCCGCCAGGCGCTGCCGCAGCTCGTCTAAGTCCAGTTCGGCCATTCAGCCGGCCGACCTGGTCCAGCCGACCTCGGCGAGGAAGGGCTGGGTGTGCGCGATGCGTCCGGTCAGGATCTTCGGGTCACCGGTACACAGCCGGAAGGCCGTCTCGGTGATCAGTTCGATGTCTTCGGTGTCGGTCTTGGCCAGGTCGAGGGCGCCGGCCCCGGGCGTGGCCACGGGATTGCTGGGAGCGGCGGCGTTGACGGCGATCCCGTCGTCGTACAGTTCGGCCGCAAGGCTTTTCGTCAGCCGGTTGAGCGCGGCCTTGACCGTCCCGTAGAAGCCGAAGCCCGCGGTGCGGTCGAACTCGGAGAACGGCGGGCCCGGTGGCAGGTCACCGCCCAACGAGGTCAGGTTCAGGATCCAGCCCCGCCCGCGCTCCCGCATTGCGGGAATCGCCAACTGGCTCAACTGCAATGGGCCGAGGACATGCATCTCCATCATCAGGCGGGCCCGCCGTTCCGGGAAGCCGTCCAGGGGCCGCAGGAAGGTCACCGCCGCGTTGTTGACCAGGATGTCGGGGGCGCCGACGGCGCTGACCACTTCGGCGAACAGCCTTTCCCGTTCCTCGGGCCGCGATAGGTCGGCTTGGACCCCGACGGCCTTCCCGCCGCCGGCGACGATCTCGGCCAGGGTCTCGCCCAACGAGCCCTGGTACTTGGGGTCCGGGTCCATCGTGCGGGCGGTCAGCGCGACCGTGGCACCGCGCGTGGCGAGCCGTGCGGCGATCGCCTTGCCCAGCCCCCGGCTGCTGCCGGTGACGAGGGCCACCATCCCATCGCACCGTTGGTCCGCGCTCATCCTCGACCTCCTACGGAAATGGCTTCTCCGTATCAGAGAATGCCATTATCGCCGGTTGAGGGGAAGTGCCCTCCCGCGTAGCGCGTCGATCGAGTAGCTCCCGCCACCCGTGAAAACCAGCAGCAAGAACGCGAAGCAGAACAGGATCGACAAGCCGCCGCCGTTGCCCGCCGGCGGATCGGCGACCGGCCAGAGCGCTTGTGGCTGGTGGATCCAGAAATAGGCGACCGCCATCTCTCCCGAGGCCACGAATGCGACGGCACGGGTGAACAGTCCGGCGGCGATCAGCACACCCGCGACGACTTCGATGAGCCCGGCGTACCAGCCGGGCCAGGAGCCGAACTCGACGCGAACCGGCGACGCCACCGGCCAATCGAACAGGCTCCTCGATCCGTAGGCGGCGAACAGCAGACCGTAGACAATGCGAAACACACTCAGCACCGCCGGGGCGTAGCGGCTCAGATCCTTCGTCACGATCCAGAGGTTACGGTCGCAGTCCAGTCGAGCAGGCGCCGCCAGAGCCGATGCCGGCTCGACGCCATGTTGTGGCAGTGCGCGCTGTCGGCCAGGACCAGTGTGGTGATGTCGGGGCAGGCGCGATACAGGCCGGCCTCGGCGCGCGGATCTGGCGACACGTCGACGGCGCCGTAGCCGATCAACACCGGAACCTCGATCTGTGCGGCGCGCTCGGCGACGACGCCGGGAATCATGGCGGTCCCGAACACGCGCGGCACCAGCGATTTCGCGACGACGCAGTCCGCCGCGACGACGTCGGCGGGGACGTCGGCGAGGTGAAACCAGCTCTGCAGATACTCGCGCGGGCCCTCGAAGTAGGGCTGCGGCAAGGCGGCGAGGATCTCCCGCTCGAGGTCGGCGCGTCCACGCGCGGTCGCCGACCGGGCGATGAATGCGGGGTCCAGGTTCAGCGGCGCGACGTGCTGATTGGTGCAGCCGAGCAGGGCCAGCGCGGCGTAGCTGCAGAACAGCGCTTGCTGGGTGATGGCCAGGTAGCCGCCGAGGGAATGCGCCAGGGCCACCGGCGGCGCGTGGACTCCGATTGCGGCGGGCAACGCGGACACCGCGTGCGCCAGCGTGGCGGCGATGTCAGGAAAGCCGAAATCCCCTGCTGGTTGCGAACTTTCACCCGTGCCCAGCGGATCGATGGTCACTACGTCATAGCCGTTGCCCGAGGCGAACTCGGCGAAGCTGTACCCATGCCGCCCGGGAATACGCAGGTCCCAGTAGTCGCGGCTGTAAGTGCCGCCCGGCAGGCAAACCAGGAGCCCGAGCGGCTCGCCGCCCGCCGGATAGTGGGTCGCCGCAAGCGACGCCCGCTCCCCGATCACGTCACCGACGTCGAACGTCAACGGCTGCGCGGCAAACGTCATACGGCGCAATCCTTCCACGACCCGTCCTGTACACACATACATGTACGTCCACACGCAAGGAGGCGTCTTGACTTACGTGTTTCTCCTCTGCGCCATCGTCGCGGAGGTGATCGCGACCAGCCTGCTCAAGAGCACGGAGGGTTTCACCCGACTGTGGCCGACGGTCATCTGCCTGACCGGCTACGCCGTCTCGTTCGCGCTCTTGGCGCTGTCGATCGCGCGCGGCATGCAGACAGACGTCGCCTACGCGTTGTGGTCGGCGATCGGCACCGCCCTGATCGTGCTGATCGCCGTGTTGTTTCTCGGCTCGCCGGTGTCTGTCGCGAAGGTCGTCGGCGTCGGGTTGATCATCGCCGGCGTGGTCACGTTGAACCTCTCCGGCGCCCATTGAGGCTAGGCGTGGGCCGCCGTTTCGTCGCCGGCCCGTGAGCTGCTGTTTACGCAACGGCCTTCAACCGCGCGCCTGGTGTGCAAACATCGCTGCCAGACTGACGCTCTGCCGTCCCCCGGGCGGCTCGGTTGATATTGCGGCAACCTCTAGGGAGCAGGACCACCATGACCGATGTCGAACAGACACCCCCCGACGGAGTCTCTCCCGCCAGCCCTACGCGGGCGGATCTGGTTGAGCACTCGCGCACCGGGATGAGCGCGGCCGCACTGCAGCGGGCCATCAACGACCACCTGCGCTACTCCATCGGCCGCCCAGCCGCGGCCCGGCGGCCCGAGCACTACTACCGGGCACTCGCCCTGGCCGTGCGCGACCGCATGCAGGACCGCCGGGTGGTCTCGACGCAAACCTCGCTCGATCTCGGCCGCAAGGTGACCTGCTACCTGTCGGCGGAATTCCTGATGGGGCCGCAACTGGGCAACAATCTGCTGAACCTCGGCATGGAGCGCGCGGCCCGGGAGGCGCTGGCGGCGATGGGCCAGAACCTCGACACCGTACTGGCGTGCGAAGAGGAACCGGGACTGGGCAACGGCGGCCTCGGCCGGCTGGCCGCGTGCTATCTGGACTCGCTGGCCACCCTGGAGCGGCCGGCGATCGGTTACGGAATCCGCTACGAGTTCGGCATTTTCGACCAGGAGATCCACGACGGCTGGCAGGTCGAACAGACCGACAACTGGCTCGACCACGGAAACCCCTGGGAGATCGCCAAACCCGACGTCAACTACCTGGTCAAGTGGGGCGGCTACGCCGCGCACTACACGGACGACGGCGGCCATGATCGCGTCCGGTGGGTGCCGGGGCGGGTGCTCAAGGGCGTCGCCTATGACACCCCCATCCAGGGTTACGGGGTGAACACCTGCAACGTGCTGACGTTGTGGAGCGCGCGGGCCGTCAAGTCTTTCGCGCTGGAAGCGTTCAACACCGGTGACTACTACGGCGCCGTCGAAGACGAGGTGATGTCGGAAACGGTCACCAAGGTGCTGTATCCGAACGACGAGCCGGAGGCGGGCAAACAGCTGCGCCTGCTGCAGCAGTATTTCTTCGTGTCGTGCTCCCTGCAACACGTGCTGCACATCATGGACGACCTGGCCGACGTCTCCGTCAGGGAGCTACCCCAGCGGTTTGCCGTGCAGCTCAACGACACCCATCCCTCGATCGGCGTCGCCGAACTGATGCGGTTGCTGGTCGACGAGCGACAGCTGGACTGGGACGAGGCGTGGGAAATCACGGTCGCCACGTTCGGCTACACCAACCACACCCTGCTGCCGGAGGCGCTGGAGACCTGGCCGCTGGAGCTCTTCGCGGAAGCGCTACCGCGCCATCTCGAGATCATCTACGAAATCAACCGCCGGTTCCTCGACGAGGTGCGCGCCCGGTTCCCCGGTGACGAGGAGCGGATCGGCCGGATGTCGCTCATCGGCGAAAGCGGCGGCAAGAACGTCCGAATGGCGCACCTGGCCACGGTGGGCAGCCACGCCATCAACGGCGTCGCCGCCCTGCACTCGGAGCTCCTGAAAAGCAGTGTGCTCAAGGACTTCTACGAGATTTGGCCCGAGCGTTTCAGCAACAAGACCAATGGCGTGACGCCGCGCCGCTTCCTTGCGCTGGCCAATCCCGGGCTCCGGGAACTGTTGGACCGCACCGTCGGTGACGGCTGGTTGACCGATCTGGGACGTCTGCGCGGCCTGGAGCCATTCGCCGAGGACGCCGCCTTCCGGCGGGAATGGCGTGACATCAAACGCAATAACAAGGCGCGCCTGGCCAGGTACATCCGCTCGGTGGCCGGCGTCGAACTCAATCCGGACTGGATGTTCGACGTCCAGGTCAAGCGCATCCACGAGTACAAGCGTCAGCATCTCAACGTGCTGCACGTCGTGGCGCTGTACCACCGGCTCAAGCAGAACCCCGGCCTGTCCATTCCGCAGCGTGCCTTCATCTTCGGCGGCAAGGCGGCGCCCGGGTACTTCATGGCGAAGCGAATCATCAAGCTGATCAACGCCGTTGGGGAAACCGTCAACGCCGACCCGGACGTCAACCGATTCCTGAGGGTCGCGTTCGTGCCCAACTTCAACGTGCAGAACGCCCACATGATCTACCCCGCCGCCGACCTGTCCGAGCAGATCTCCACCGCGGGCAAGGAAGCGTCGGGCACCGGGAACATGAAGTTCATGATCAACGGCGCGCTGACGGTCGGCACGCTCGACGGCGCGAACGTGGAGATGCGCGACGAGGTGGGTGCGGAGAACTTCTTCCTGTTCGGCCTGACCGAGCAGGAGGTCGAGGCGGTCAAGGCGAGCGGGTACCGCCCGGCCGACTACATCGACGGTGACGCCGAGCTGCGCGCGGTG
>NZ_LZJN01000048.1 GCF_001667735.1 Mycobacterium sp. E183 | reverse complement strand
ACCGCGGGGGTGCCCGTCATCGAGGTCACCCACGGCGACGGGCTGGGCGGCTCCAGCTTCAACTACGGCTTCTCCAAGACGCCCGAGCAAGAGCTGATCAAGCTTGCCGCCGAGACGGCCAAGGACGCCAAGATCGCCTTCCTGATGCTGCCCGGGGTCGGCACCAAGGAGGACATCAAGGAGGCCCAGAACAACGGCGGGTCGATCTGTCGGATCGCCACCCACTGCACCGAGGCCGACGTATCCATTCAGCACTTCGGCCTGGCCCGCGAACTCGGCCTGGAAACCGTCGGGTTCCTCATGATGAGCCACACGATTCCGCCGGAGAAGCTGGCCGCCCAGGCCCGCATCATGGCCGACGCCGGGTGCCAGTGCGTCTACGTGGTCGACTCGGCCGGCGCGCTGGTCCTCGAAGGGGTGCGCGACCGGGTCGCGGCCCTGGTCGCCGAGCTCGGCGACGACGCCCAGGTGGGCTTCCACGGCCACGAAAACCTGGGGCTCGGGGTGGCCAACAGTGTCGAGGCCGTCCGCGCGGGCGCCAAGCAGATCGACGGCTCGTGTCGCCGGTTCGGTGCCGGGGCGGGCAACGCGCCCGTCGAGGCGCTCATCGGCGTGTTCGACAAGATCGGCGTCAAGACCGGGATCGACTTCTTCGACATCGCCGACGCCGCCGAAGAGGTGGTCGCCCCGGCCATGCCGGCCGAGTGCCTGCTGGACCGCAACGCCCTGATCATGGGCTACTCCGGTGTCTACTCGAGCTTCCTCAAGCACGCGATCCGCCAGTCCGAGCGCTACGGCGTGCCCGCCCACCAGTTGCTGCACCGCGCCGGTCAGCGCAAGCTCATCGGCGGTCAAGAAGACCAACTCATCGACATCGCGCTGGAGATCAAGCGCGAGCAAGAAAGCGGTGCCGCCGCCAAGTAGCCTGCGCATGCACAGGCCACGCAAAGCTATCCGGAGTAACCTGGCGCGCATGACCGTGACATCCAGGAACACTCGTGGCCGCGGACCGTACGGCGTGCTCGCCGGGAGTTTGCTGGCCGTCACCGCCGCGAGCGTGATCGCGCTCCCGGTCGCCGGCGCCGCGCCCCAATGCGATCAGACCGTGGGTAACTCCATCGACCAGTACCTGCAGCGGCATCCCGATCTCCACGCGCAGCTTCAGGCCAAGTCGGAGGCGGAAGGCGGCGGCCCCAACGTCATCGACTACCTCAACCGGCATCCGGACGTGCGGCAGCATCTGATCGACCTGTCGCAGCAGTGCGCACCGTAGTGAGTCGGCCTCGTCGGTGAACGCTAGGGCGGACGCGCGGGAACGTTCGCCATTGACGAAAAAGTAGAACACGTTCTAGCGTCTATGCGTGTTCTCTGATCCTCTCACCGCCGCGATCGCCGAAGCCGAGAAACTGGTCGCCGACGCGCCCTTCATCGAGACCGAGGCAGACCTCCTGGAAGGGCTGCAGTATCTGGCGGGCTGCGTTTCGGCCTGTATCCACCTCGCCTTCGACTACGAACGGGACCACCCGTTCCTGCAGTCCGGAACCGGGCCGTTCACCAAGATGGGCCTCGACAACCCCGACACCCTCTACTTCGGCACCCGGGTACACGCCAATCACGACTACGTCGTCACCGGCCGGCGCGGCACCACGACCGACCTGAGCTTCCAGCTGCTCGGGGGTGAATACACCGACGACAACGTGCCGGCCAGCCAGGCGGCGTTCGACGACCGCGAACTCGAGATCGCGGCCGACGGCAGTTTCGAGTGGCGGGTGCGGCCCACCAGCAACGGCCAGTTGGTCATCCGCGAGGTCTATGGGGACTGGTCGGCACAGCGCGGCACGCTGGCGATTTCCCGGCTCGACACCGCGGGCACCGCGCCCCCGCCGCTGAGCCGCGAGACGATCGAAAAGCGTTATGCCACAGCGGGAAAGCAGCTCGTCAACCGGGTGAAGACGTGGCTGCAATTCCCGCAGTGGTTCTATCTCGACCTTCCGGTGAACACCATGGTTGCGCCCCGGCTCACGCCGGGCGGACTCGCGACCCAGTATTCGTCGGTCGGCCACTACGACCTGCGGCCCGATCAGGCGCTGGTGATCACCATCCCAATTTCCGATGCGCCCTACCTCGGCTTCCAGCTGGGCAGCCTGTGGTACATCTCCCTGGATTACATCAACCACCAGACGTCGCTGAACAACACTCAGGCGCAAGCGGATCCGGACGGCAAGGTGCGCATCGTCGTCGCCGACCAGAATCCGGGAGTGACCAACTGGGTCGAGACGCTGGCGCATCGGCGGGGCTTCCTGCAGTTCCGTTGGCAGCGGGTGTCGCGTCAGCTCACCGAGGCGGACGGGCCCACCGTGGAGTTGGTCGACTTCGACGCCGTACCCGCCACGTTGCCGTACTTCGAGCACAATAAGATCTCCGACGACGAATGGCGTGCGCGAATAGCGCTGCGCCAACAACAAATTGCGGCCAGGATGCTGGGGTGACCATGTCAGGATTGCTCAACGAAAAGGTCGTCGTCATCAGCGGCGTCGGGCCGGGACTCGGCACCACCCTGGCGCACCGGTTCTCCCAGGACGGTGCCGACCTGGTCCTCGCGGCGAGGACCGTGGAACGGCTGGAAAGCGTCGCCAAGGAGGTCAACGACGCCGGGCACAAGGCGCTGGCCGTGCGCTGCGACATCACCGACGACGACGAGGTCAACTACCTCGTCGAGACGACCATGGCCACCTACGGCAAGGTCGACGTGTTGATCAACAACGCGTTCCGCGTGCCATCGATGAAGCCGTTGGCCGGCACCAGTTTTCAGCACATCCGTGATGCGATCGAGCTCAGCGCCCTGGGCGCGTTGCGGCTCATCCAGGCCTTCACGCCCGCGTTGGAGAAGTCGCACGGGTCGATCGTCAACGTCAACTCCATGGTGCTGCGGCACTCCCAGGCCAAGTACGGCGCCTACAAGATGGCCAAGTCGGCGCTGCTGTCGATGTCACAGTCCCTGGCCACCGAGCTCGGCGAGAAGGGGATCCGCGTCAATTCCGTTGCCCCCGGCTATATCTGGGGTGACACCCTGCAGGCCTACTTCGAACATCAGGCGGGCAAATACGGCACCACGGTGGACCAGATCTACGCGGCCACCGCGGCGAACTCCGACCTGAAGCGCCTGCCGACCGAAGACGAGGTGGCCTCGGCGATCCTGTTCTTGGCCAGCGACCTGTCCAGCGGCATCACCGGGCAGACGCTGGACGTCAACTGCGGGGAGTACCACACGTAATGCCGCCATCGACGATGCAGAGCGAGGGGATGAGGAGGAGATGGCGACATGGGAGCTGATCGCACCGATATCGGCACCGTCGACGAACTGCACGCATCGGCCAGCAAGCTGACCGGGCTGGACGACTTCGGCGCCAACGACGACAACTACCTCGAGGCGCTCGAGGTGCTGCTGGACTCCTACCGGCGAGAAGCCGGCCTTACGGTGTTGGGCAGCAAGATGAATCGATTTTTCCTGCGCGGAGCCCTGGTGGCCCGGCTGCTGTCCGAGGCGTCGTGGAAGCAGTACCCGCAGCACGCCGACGTCGTGATCGAACGCCCGATCTTCGTCACCGGCCTGGTGCGCACCGGCACCACGGCGCTGCACCGGCTGCTGGGCGCCGACCCCGCGCATCAGGGCCTGCACATGTGGCTGGCCGAATTCCCGCAACCGCGGCCGCCGCGTGAAACCTGGGAATCACACCCGCTTTATCGCCAACTGGACGAGCAATTCAACCGGCACCACCGAGAGAATCCCGGTTACACGGGCCTGCACTTCATGGCCGCATACGAGCTCGAGGAATGCTGGCAGCTGCTTCGCCAGTCGCTGCATTCGGTGTCCTACGAGACCTTGGCGCACCTGCCCAGTTACGCGCAGTGGCTGTCGGAGCAGGATTGGACGCCGTCTTACCGGCGGCACCGCAAGAACCTCCAGCTGATCGGGCTCAATGACGCCGAAAAGCGTTGGGTGCTCAAGAATCCCAGCCACCTGTTCGCGCTGGACGCCTTGATGGCGACCTACCCCGACGCGCTGGTGATTCAGACCCATCGGCCGGTCGAGACGATCATGGCCTCCATGTGCTCGCTGGCTCAGCACACCGCCGAGGGATGGTCGACGAAGTTTGACGGGGCCCAGATCGGCGCCGACGCAATGGATACCTGGTCGCGGGGGTTGGAACGCTTCAACACCGCCCGCGCCAAGTATTCGCCGGCCCAGTTCTACGACGTCGACTACAAGGAACTGATCGCCGACCCGATCGGCACGGTGGCCGACATCTATCGGCAGTTCGGGATGACGCTGACCGACGAGGCGAGGGCGGCGATGGAGCAGACGCACGCCGACAGCCAGTCCGGCGAGCGGGCGCCGAAACATCGTTACTCGCTGGCGGATTACGGGCTGACCGTCGAAACCGTCAAGGAGCGCTTCGCCGGGCTGTGAATCAGTCGTCGACCGGCCGGGCCCCCAGCCAAACGCCGTCTGGTGGACCGATCGCGCCCGCGTGCTCGCGCGCCCTGGCAAGCTCGGACGAGGCCGCGAATCGCCTTGCCGCATCGATGTTTTCCATCTTCATGACGACGATGACGGTGGTGGGGTCGTCGCCGTCGATGTAGGTACCGGTCACGACCAGCCCATGCCGGCGCCGGGTTGCATCGAGTCGGGGTTCGCGAAACACGTCGTTCCATTGATCGACACTGGCGACCCGCTGTTTGACAAGCATCACCCCGGCCATGAGAACCTCCCTCAACTCACCGGCATATGTCCACAGTCGTAGACATATGCCCTCAGCGTAGCGCCGCCGGGGCGGATATGTCTACGGTTGTAGACAAAGGAGGACAGATGGACGACGTGCCACCACGGCGCCGCGACGCCGGTGCCACCAGAATCCGCCTGCTGGAATCCGCCCGCGAGCTCTTCCTTGCGCGGGGCTACAACGCCATTGGCCTGCGCGAGGTGGCGTCGAAAGCCGGTGTGGATGTCACTTTGGTCCGCCGCTATTTCGGGTCGAAGGAAAGGCTCTTCGCGGAAGCAACGGAGGTTTCGGAGAATGTGGAGGAACTTCTCGGCGCCGCGGACGATGTGCTGGCGGAGCGATTGATCGCCCGGGTGCTGGGCGCGCGCGGCGATGTCGACGCCCCGTTGTTCGCCCTGCTGAGGTCCAGCGGCGACCCTTCGGTCGTGGCGCGTCTCAACGAGCAGCTCGATGCGGGCCTCACCCACAACCTGGCCAAGCGGATAACGGCGGACCGGCCCAGGATTCGCGCGGACATGGTCACCGCCCTGCTATTGGGCATCGGCGTGCAGCGTGTCCTCCTGCAGAAGAAGCCGATGGCCGGCGCCCGCGAGGGCGACATCGCCGCGGTATTCCTAGAGGCGTTCGAAGCGATAACCAAACTGCCCCAAGGGCAGTGATTCAGTCGGCGTCCGGATCCTCGGGCTCGCCCAGGTAACCCTCCGCGACCGCATGCTCGATGCTGTCGCTCAACTTCGGGCAGGAACGGGTGCGCGCGGTGTCGCCACCGGAGTTGCGCACCTCGGTGAAGTGGGCGCACCGCTGCCAGGCCTCGGTGTTCCATTGCACGGCGGTGTGGCCCGGGCCCAGTTTCCGGACGGTGACCGTGACGTGGCAGAACCGGCAATCCACCGGCAGCAGGCCCGAGCGAAGGTAGCGCTCCCGGTCGGCGCGACTGGCTTCGGCGACGGCGGCGGCACGCTGCGGATCGTTGGCGAAATCCCTTGACTTCGACCAGGATCCGGAGCCGCCGTTGCGGGCCGGCGCTTCCTCGTGGTCGTGATGGTCACCGTGCAGCATCAGCATCGACCGGGCTAGCCGGTCGACGTCGGGGACTGCCGGTTGATCCTGGGTCATGGAATCAGTGTTGCTCCACGGGCACTTCGTCGTTGGCCGCCTTGAGGTTCTCTTCGACCTCGGCGTTCCAGTATTCGTTGGCGCGCGTGGTGTCCACCTCGATCTCGAAGCGCTCCACCATTTCCGGCTGGATGTCGGCCACGTCGACGTAGAACTGCTGATACCAGCGGCGCAGCTGGTAGACGGCGCCGTCTTCCTCGACCAGCAGGGGGTTGTCGATGCGGGTCTTGTGCTTCCAGATCTCGACGTCCTGCAGGAAGCCCTTGCTGACGCCTTCGGTGAATACCCGCGACAGCTTCTCGGTCATCGCTTCGTCCATGCCCTTGGGCTTTTCGACGATGACGCCCCACTGCAACACGAACGAGTTCTGGGTCACCGGGTAGTGGCAGTTGATCAGGATCGACTCCGCCTTGTAGCCGCCGTAGCTGTTGTGCAGCCAGTTGATCATGAACGATGGCCCGAAGTACGACGCCTCCGAGTCGAGGTGCGCCTCACCGTAGGAGGTACCCAGGTCGTTGACGTCCGGACGGCCCACGTTGTGCAGGTATTGCGACGCGATGTGACCCTCGAAGACGTTCTTGAAGTACGTCGGCAACCCGAAATGGATGTAGAAGAAGTGCGCCATGTCGGTGACGTTGTCGATGATGTCGCGGCAGTTCGAGCCCTCGATGAGGATGCGGTTCCACCGCCATTCCGTCCACTCGTTGCTGGCGGCTTCCGGGATGTCGGGGATCCGGACCGCGGGGTCCGGCGGATTCTGTTCGTGGTCGTGCCAGACGAACAACAGGCCGCCGCGCACGTCGGTCGTCCACGAGCGGGTGCGCGCCGTCTTGGGTGTGCGCTTGGCGTATGGCACGAGCTTGCAGCGGCCGTCACCGCCCCAGCGCCAGTCGTGGAACGGGCAGGCCACCTCGTCGCCTTTGATGGTGCCCTCAGAGAGGTCACCACCCATGTGCCGGCAGTAGCCGTCCAGCACGTTCAGGTTCCCGTGTGAGTCGGCGAAGACCACCAGCTTGGTGCCGAACGCCTCGATCGAGTGCGGCTTGCCGTCCTGGAAGTCCTTCGCGACGCCCAGGCAATGCCAGCCCCGGGCGTACCTTGTCGGCAGAGCACCGGGATCGATCTCCCGGATGCCGACCGCCTTGGCGTCGGTAGTCACCTGTCACCTCCAACTCGCTGGCCCTCTAACTAGAACACGTTACAGTTTTGCGGTGGCGGCGCGCAACGACGGCGAGTCTGGCCACGGCATATGCGCGGCGGATTCCCGCTCGGGGTATATCTAGACGATGCCGCTGTTTGCTTTCGAGGGCCGGGCGCCGCGGGTCGATCCCACCGCTTTCGTGGCGCCGACCGCCACCCTGATCGGCGAGGTCGTCGTCGAAGCCGGTGCATCGGTGTGGTTCAACACCGTGCTGCGCGGCGACTACGGGCCGATCGTGGTGCGCGAGGGCGCGAACGTGCAGGACGGGTCGGTGCTGCACGCGCCGCCCGGCATCCCGGTCGACATCGGGCCCGGCGCCACGGTGGCGCACATGTGCTGCATCCACGGGGTGCATGTCGGGGCCGAGGCCCTGATCGCCAACCACGCGACCGTCCTCGACGGCGCGGTCATCGGCGCGCGCAGCCTGATCGCGGCCCATTCATTGGTGACGGCCGGCACCCAGATTCCGGCCGGCATGCTGGCGGTGGGCGCACCGGCGCAGATCAAGGGACCCGTCGCCGGAACGGGCGCGGAGATGTGGGTCAAGGTGAATCCGCAGGCCTACCGCGAACTGGCTCAGCGGCACCTGGCCGGGCTCGAGCCGCTCTAGACCTTCCGGGCCGACGCGGCCGCGCGGTCCATCTCCCAGTAGGCGCGCAGGGCGGTCATCTGGCCCTCGTCGTTCGCCTTGTAGGTGAAGACGCCCTCCGCGGTCACCTGATAGTCGCCATGGGTGATCAGGATGTGGCCGACGTTGGCTTCCTCGTTGCCGCATTGGTAGGTGTCGCGGAAGACGAACTCGATCTTGGTGGTGGGCGCGATCGCTTTGTCCCAGAAGGCCGAGATCGCGTCGCGGCCCCGGTGTCCTTTGCCTTCCGGGTCGAAGGCCGACGGCCCGATCGGATCCTCGACGATCGCGTCGTCGGCGAACACCGCCAGCCACGCCTCTTTGTCCCTGGCGATGACCGCCTCGCGCGAGCGGCGGCCCGCCTCGTGCGCGGGGTTCTCGGTCACGAGCCGACTTTTTCGGGCGTGGGTTTGTCCGCGCCGACCACCCACATGGAGTAGTACTGCGAGCCACCGCCGTAGGCGTGCCCCAACGCCTTACGCGCGTTGGGGACTTGGTGATCCCCGCCCTTGCCCATCACCTGAATCGCCGCCTCGGCGAACCGAATCAGGCCGGACGCGCCGATCGGGTTCGACGACAGCACGCCGCCCGACGGGTTGACCGGTAGCCGCCCCCCGATCGCCGTCTCGCCGGCTTCGGTGAGCTTCCAGCCCTCACCCTCGGGCGCAAAGCCGAGGTTTTCCAACCACATCGGCTCGAACCACGAGAAGGGCACGTAAATTTCCGCGGCGTCGATCTCGTCGATCGGGCTCGTGATGCCCGCCGCCTTCCACAGCGCCGCGGCGGCGTCCCGCCCGGCCTGGGGGCTGACCTGGTCGCGTCCCGAGAATTGCAGCGGCTCGGTGCGCAGCGCGGTCGCGTGGATCCACGCGACCGGCTGTCCTTGGGCCAGACGGGCTTCGGCGGCCTCCTCGTTGCCGATCACCACCGCGGCGGCACCGTCCGAGGACGGGCAGGTCTCGTCGTAGCGGATCGGGTCCCACAACATCGGCGACTCCATCACCTTCTCGACGGTGATGTCGGGCTGATGCAGGTGCGCCAGCGGATTGCGGGCCCCGTTCAGCCGGTCCTTGACGGCAACCATCGCGCCGATGTTCAACGGTGCGCCGGAACGGCGGATGTAGGACCGCACGTGCGGGGCGAAATAACCGCCCGCGCCTGCGCCGACGGGCTTGATGAAGGGGACCGGAATCGACAACGCCCACATGGCATTTGATTCCGACTGCTTCTCCCAGGCCATGGCCAGCACGCGGCGGTACTTGCCGGACTGCACCAGACTGGCGGCCACCACCGCGGTGGACCCGCCGACCGAACCCGCGGTGTGCACCCGGATCAGCGGCTTGCCGGTGGCGCCGACGGCGTCGGCCATGAACAGCTCGGGCATCATCACGCCCTCGAAGAAGTCGGGCGCCTTGCCGACGACGACGGCGTCGATGTCGTCGAACGTCGAACCCGAATCTTCCAGCGCGCGGTCGATCGCCTCGCGCACCATGCCGTTCATCGAAACGTCCTTGCGCTTGGCCACGTACTTGGTCTGCCCGGTACCCAGTACCGCGGCCAGGTATGCTCCCGCTCCGGCCATCAGTTCTTTCCTTCCATGACCGCGACCAGGTTCTGTTGCAACGCGGGCCCGCTGGTGGCGTGCGCGAGCACCCGCTTGGCCGATCCGTTCCAGATGTGTTGGGCGGCAAAGCCGATACGCTCGAGGCCGGCGACGAACATGGGGTTGGCGGCCAGCGCTCCACCGGACGGGTTGACCTTGGTCGGCCCCGGTATCCGGATGGCTTGCTCGAGGATCAGGTGCTGGTGGGTGAACGGCGCGCAGATCTCCGCGACGTCCAGGTTGTCGGTTCGGCCGCCCGTGGCCGCCTGGGCCGCGGCCTTGGTCGACGGGGACTCGGTGAGGTCGCGCGCGCCGAGGGCCGGGGTTTCGATGCGGTGCTCGATTCCCGTTATCCAGGCGGGGTTCTCGCGCAGCTCGCGCGCCCGATCGTCGGCCGCGAGCACGATCGCGGCGGCGCCGTCGGTGATGGGCGCGATGTCGTGGCGCCGCAGCGGCTCGGCGAAGAACGGCCGCTCGAGCAGCTCGGCCACGCTGATCGACCCCTCCACCTTGTCGACCCGGCGCGCGTTGGCGAAGGAGTCGAACGCGACGCGCGCCATCTGCTCTTCGGTCCACTTGCCGTTGTCGAGCCCCATGCGGGCCTGCAGCCCGGCCATCGAGATCGAGTCCGGCCACAGCGGCGCGACGGTATAGGGATCGGTCTGCCGGGACAGGATCTGGCGCAGAATTCCGGCCGAGGACTTGCCGAACCCGTACACCAGCGCGGTGTCGACCTCGCCGGTCAGGATCTTGATGTAGGCCTCGTAGAGGGCCCACGCCGCGTCCATCTCGACGTGCGATTCGTTGATCGGCGGCACTGCGCCGATCGAGTCGATCGCCGAGATGAACGAGAATGCCCGCCCGGCGAGGTAATCGGAGGATCCCGAGCACCAGAAGCCGATGTCGGCCTTCGTGATACCCAGGTCCTCGTAGAGCTGGGCGAAGCACGGCATCAACATCTCGACGCCGTTGGTGGTGCCGTCTGTGCGGCGTACGTGTGGGGCGTGGGCGAAGCCGACGACCGCAACGTTGCGAGCGCTCATGTGGTAGGTGTGCCCTTTACAGGTGGTGCTTGTAGGTGTCGTAGTCGGCGTCGGGTTCCCCTGTCGGCCGGAAGTACTCGATGTTGTCGATGCCAAAGCCCCACTCCTCGCGGGGTTTCCACACCGCCTCGACGCGCATACCCATCCGCACCTCGTGCGCGTCGATGTCGGCGACCAGATGCAGGAAGGGAATGTCGGCACCGTCGAGCAGCACGTAGGCCGCCACGTAGGGCGGTTTGATGCGCTGACCCTGGAACGGGATGTTGATGATCGCGAACGTCGTGACGGTGCCCTTGTCGGGCAGCTCCACGAATTCGGTGGTGGGTTGGCCGGTGGCCGGGTCCGCGCCGTGCGGCGGGAAATAAACCTTGCCCTTCTCGCCGGTACGCGCGCCCAGCAGCTTGCCCTGCGCGATGGCCCGCAGGTAGGCGCTTTCCTCGTGGGAGGCGGTGTGCTGAATCGTCAGCGAGATCGGCGTGACGATCATGGTCACCGGATCTTGTTCGCCCGCCGGCTGTTCGGACACCGGCTCGGCTTCCTCACCGAGCTCGAAGTACGCGATGTCGGTGATGGTGCCCACCGGCTCGTCGGCCCAGTGCACATGGACCCGGGAGCCCGTCGTGATGGCTCCTGGGCTGCCGGCGTCCACGGCGTGCATCAGCGGGGTGTCCGCGCCGTCGAGCTTGATCAGCGCCCAGGCGAACGGACGGTCCAGGGGCTGACCCTCCACCGGATCCGGTTGCCACGTCCAGGAAACGACGGTGCCGACGCTGGACACCGGCACCATCTCGCCCAGCGGCTCGTAGGTGACCGGGTCGTATTCCGCCGGCGGCACGTGTACCCGGCCATCGGATCCGCGCACTCCCAGGACGTGGCGCTCACGCAGTGCGGTGAAGAACTTGCTCAGCGTGGGGCCGACCGAACGGGTGTAGTCGAAAGACAACGTCAGCGGCGCGGAGAGCGGTGGCTCAGTGGGATCCGTCAAGGTCGGGCTGCTCGAACTGGCTGTCACGCCATCGAGTAGAACAGGTTCTAAGAACTGTTTCAACATCGGGTCCTCGGAAGGGTTCAGTGACTATGAAGCTGGGATTGCAGCTCGGGTATTGGGGCGCTCAGCCGCCGGAGAACCACGCGGAGCTCGTCGCCGCCGCCGAGGAAACCGGATTCGACGCCGTCTTCACGGCCGAAGCGTGGGGATCGGATGCCTACACGCCGCTGGCGTGGCTGGGCTCTTCGACACACCGGCTGCGACTGGGCACCTCGGTGATTCAGCTGTCCGCGCGGACCCCGACGGCGACCGCAATGGCCGCGCTGACGCTCGACCATCTGTCCGGGGGCCGGCACATCATCGGCCTCGGCGTCTCGGGCCCGCAGGTGGTCGAGGGCTGGTACGGCCGGCCGTTCCCCAAGCCGCTGGCCCGTACCCGTGAATACGTCGACATCATGAGGCAGGTGTGGGCCCGCGAGAAGCCGGTCACCAGCGACGGCCCCCACTACCCGTTGCCGCTGACCGGCGAGCAGACGACCGGGCTGGGCAAGCCCCTCAAGCCCATCACCCACCCGCTGCGCCCCGACATCCCGATCATGCTGGGCGCCGAGGGGCCGAAGAACGTGGCCCTGGCCGCCGAGATCTGCGACGGCTGGCTGCCGATCTTCTACACGCCGCGGATGGCGGACACCTACAACGAATGGCTCGACGAAGGGTTCGCGCGGCCCGGGGCGCGCCGCAGCCGCGACGACTTCGAGATCTGCGCGACCGCCAACATCGTCATCACCGACGACCGCCCCGCGGCGTTCGCGGCCATGAAGCCCTACATCGCGCTCTACATGGGTGGGATGGGCGCCGAGGACACCAACTTCCACGCCGACGTCTACCGGCGGATGGGCTACGCCGAGGTGGTCGACGAGGTCACCAAGCTGTTCCGCAGCAACCAGAAGGACAAGGCCGCCGAGATCATCCCCGACGAGGTGATCGACGACGCCGCGATCGTCGGTGATATCAACTACGTCCGTGAGCAGGTCAAGGTCTGGGAAGCCGCCGGCGTCACCATGATGGTGGTCAACGGACGCAATGAGGCGCAGATCAGGGAGCTCGCCACGCTGATCTAGCCGATCCTTGCCAGGGGATTAGAACGCGTTCTAGTGTGGCCCGATGACAGCCTCGCAGCACACCATCGCGGGCACGGTACTGACCATGCCGGTGCGGATCCGCCAGGCAAATCAGCACATGGCGATGTTCTCCGTCGACGCCGACGCCGCGCAGCAGATGATCGACTACAGCGGCCTGCAGGTCTGCCGCTACCTGCCCGGTCGCGCGATCGTGGTCCTGATGCTGATGCATTACCTCGACGGCGACCTGGGCCAGTATCACGAGTTCGGCACCAGCGTCATGGTCAACCCGCCCGGCTCGAAGGCCAGCGGGCTACGAGCGCTGCAGTCGGCCGGCGCCTTCATCCATCACCTGCCCGTCGACCAGGCGTTCACCTTGGAGGCGGGCACCAAGATCTGGGGTTACCCGAAGGTGATGGGCGACTTCACCGTTCGGGAGGGGCGCCGGTTCGGTTTCGACCTCAGCATCGACGGCCAGCCGGTGATCGGCATGGATTTTCGCCCCGGCCTGCCGTTCCGGCTGACCCCCCGCCAGCAGGCGCAGACCAGTTACTCACACCGCGACGGCGTCACCCGCGAGACCGCCTTCGAACACACGCTGGATGGTGTGCACACCCGGTTCGGCGGCGTGCGGATCCGGCTGGGTGATCACCCGTATGCGAAAGAGCTTGCGTCGCTAGGCCTTCCAAAACGCGCTTTGGTGTCCAGTTCCGCTCAGAACGTCCAAATGACCTTCGGTGATGCCCAGGAGATCTCATGACGATGACCAGACCCGATGTGGATCTGACCGACGGTGCCTTCTACGCGGGCGATTCGCGGTCCGTCTACCGATGGATGCGCGAGCACGAGCCGGTCTTCCGGGACCGCAAGGGATTGGCCGCCGCGTCGACCTATCAGGCCGTGATCGAGGCCGAACGCAACCCCGAGCTGTTCTCCAACGCCGGCGGCATCCGCCCCGACCAAGACGGCGTCGAGATGATGATCGAGATGGACGATCCGCAACATCTGCTGCGCCGCAAGCTCGTCAACTCCGGCTTCACCCGCAAGCGCGTGAAAGACCTTGAAGCCAAGATCGTTTCGCTGTGTGACACGCTGATCGACGCGGTGTGCGAACGCGGCGAATGCGACTTCGTCTGGGACCTTGCCGCGCCCCTGCCGATGGCCGTGATCGGCGACATGCTCGGCGTGCGTCCCGAGGAGCGCAAGATGTTCCTCAAGTGGTCCGACGACCTGGTCAGCTTCTTGAGCAGCACCGCGGCGGAGTCCGATTTCCAGGTCACCATGGACGCTTTCGCGGCCTACAGCCAGTACATGATGGGCATGATCGAGGCCCGCAAGTCCGAGCCGACCGACGACCTGGTGAGTGTCCTGGTGCACGCGGAGGTCGAGGGCTCACGGCTCGAGGACCACCAGATCGTCACCGAGGTGCTGCTGCTGTTGATCGGCGGCGACGAGACCACGCGCCACACGCTGTCCGGCGGGACCCGGCAGCTGCTGCTGCACCCGGATCAGCACCGGCGCCTGGCGGGCGACCTGAGCCTGCTGCCCAACGCGATCGAGGAGATGTTGCGCTGGACCGCGCCGGTGAAGAACATGGCACGCACCATCACCGCCGACACCGAGTTCCACGGCACCCAGCTGCGCCAGGGCGAGAAGATGATCCTGCTGTTCGAGTCGGCGAACTTCGACGAGAAGGTGTTCGACGATCCGGAATCATTCGACATCGCGCGTTATCCGAACAACCACCTCGCCTTCGGCTTCGGGACGCACTTCTGCCTCGGGAACCAGCTAGCCCGGCTGGAGCTGTCCATCATGCAGACCCGGCTGCTGCAGCGCCTGCCGGACATGCGGCTGGCCTCGGAGGCCGACCTGCCCCTGCGGCCGGCCAACTTCGTCTCCGGCCTGGAGAAGATGCCGGTCGCGTTCACGCCGAGCGCACCGCTGGGGTAGGCGCCTTGGCTCGTCGCCGAGCGTGCAACTGTTGCGAGAAAACGGCGCAAAACTCGCGACAGCTTCACGCTCGGCGGCGCCATGCGTCGGCCACCCGCGCCAGGATGCCGCCTTGTGTGTCTGCCGACGTGACCCGAATGGCTATCCAGCCCACGTCCTGCAGCGCTTCGAATCGAGCGATATCCCTGCGGAATTGCCTGCGATCCGTCCGATGGTGGTCACCCTCGTACTCGAGGGCGATTTTGACGTCTTCCCAACCAAGGTCGATAACCGCGACAAGCTCGCCATGTTCGCCGCAGACGGGAATCTGGGTCTGCGGTGGAGGGTATCCGGCTTCGATGACCGTCAGTCGCAGCCACGTTTCCCGGGGTGACTGCGCACCGGCATCGACAAGCTCGAGCGCGCGCCTGGCCCGCCGGATGTTCCGGTGGCCCTTGTAGCGTTCCGCAATTAATTCGGCATCGGCGACCTTTAGTCGGGTTGCCCGAGCCAGGGCGTCGAGCGCAGCGACGGCCGTACCGACCGGATTGCGACAGGCTAGGTCGAATGCCGTGCGCGCCGGGGTCGTTACTGACATGCCCTGGATCGTCGTGCTTTCGTCGTCTTCGATGCGGTCAGCCCAGGTGCGGACATGTGTTGGCGCGTGGCGATTCTGGTAGATGAGTTCGGCCGGCGCCTGGGCATCGACCCATTTGGCGCCGTGTAGCGCCGCGGCCGACCGGCCGGCGAGGACCCCGCGCCGCCGTGACCACAACCACGCCGCCTCGGCACGCACCACGGCGGTGACCTCCGCATCGCGGGGCACGTACACGTCGCGGTGCATCGCCACGAACCTGCCGGTGCGTAAGGCGTACGGCGTCACCAGCCCGGACGCGACCGCCTCGCTACCGAGAAATGGCTTTCCCATCCCGCGGAGTATGCCGAGGGGCACCGACGGGTCGTCCAGTGTGAAGCCATTGCGAAAATCCGGCCGGAAGATCGCAATGGCTTCACGTTCGGCGGGGAAGGGGCGCCCGAGGGGTCTACTTGTTCTGGAAGTTGGGCTTGCGCTTCTCGGCGAACGCCCGGGGGCCTTCCTTGGCGTCGTCGGACAGGAACACCTTGATGCCGATCTGGGTGTCGATCTTGAAGGCCTCGTTCTCGTGCATGCCCTCGGTCTCGCGGATCGCCCGCAGAATCGCCTGCACGGCCAGGGGGCCGTTGTTCTCGATGATGTCGGCGATCTCGAGCGCCTTGGACAGCGCCTGCCCGTCCGGCACGACATGCCCGATCAGGCCCATCTCCTTGGCCTCGCCGGCGGTGATGTGCCGGCCGGTCAGCAGCAGGTCACAGGCGACCGTGTAGGGGATCTGCCGCACCAGGCGCACGGCCGACCCGCCCATCGGGTACAGGCTCCACTTGGCCTCCGAGATGCCGAACTTGGCACTCTCGCCGGCGATGCGGATGTCGGTACCCTGCAGGATCTCGGTGCCGCCGGCGATCGCGGGGCCCTCGACGGCCGCGATGAGCGGTTTGGTCAGCCGGCGACCCTTCAGCAAAGCGTCGATTCGCGACGGGTCGTAGCTGCCATCCTTGAACGACTCACCCGGCGGTTTCTTGGTTGCCGCTTTGAGGTCCATGCCGGCGCAGAAGTAGCCACCGGCCCCGGTCAGGATGCAGCAGCGGATGTCCGGGTCGTTGTCGACGCGGTCCCAGGCCTGCACCATGATTTCCATCATTTCGGTGCTCAGGGCGTTGCGGGCGTGCGGCCGGTTCAACGTCACGATCAGGGTGTGACCGCGCTGTTCGACGAGCGCGTCATGTCCCGCTTGGTCGTTTGCTGGAGCCTCGGACACAGCTACCGCCTTTCCGTCGATGAGGGGCACGAGCTTGTCAAGAAATGTAACACGTTCTAATTTAGTGGCCGTGGCCCTGAATATTGCCGATCTCGCAGAGCACGCCATCGACGCTGTGCCGGACCGTGTCGCCCTGATCTGCGGCGACGAGAAGCTCACCTACGCCCAGCTGGAGGAGAAGGCCAACCGCTTCGCCCACTACCTGATCGACCAGGGCATCAAGAAGGACGACAAGGTCGGGCTGTATTGCCGAAACCGCATCGAGATCGTCATCGCGATGCTCGGCATCGTCAAGGCCGGCGCCATCATCGTCAACGTCAACTACCGCTACGTCGAGGGGGAGTTGCGTTACCTGTTCGACAACTCCGACATGGTCGCCCTGGTCCACGAGCGCCAGTACTCCGACCGGGTCGCCAACGTGCTGCCGGACACCCCGAACGTCAAGACCATCCTCGTGGTCGAGGACGGCAGCGACAACGACTACACGCGCTACGGCGGCGTCGAGTTCCACTCGGCGATCGCGGACAGCTCGCCCGAGCGCGACTTCGGCGAGCGCAGCGCCGACGACATCTACCTCCTTTACACCGGTGGCACCACCGGATTCCCGAAGGGCGTGATGTGGCGTCACGAGGACATCTACCGGGTGCTGCTCGGTGGAACCGACTTCGCCACAGGCGAATTCGTCAAGGACGAATACGACCTGGCCAAGGCCGCGGCCGCCAACCCCCCGATGATCAACTATCCGGTTCCGCCGATGATCCACGGTGCCACCCAGTCGGCCACCTGGCGGTCGGTCTTTTCGGGCCAAACCACCGTGCTGGCACCGGAATTCAACGCCGACGAGGTCTGGCGCACGATCCACGATCATAAGGTGAACATGCTGTTCTTCACCGGCGACGCGATGGCCCGGCCATTGCTCGATGCGCTCGACAGGAAAAACGACTACGACCTGTCGTCGCTGTTCATGCTGGGCAGCACCGCGGCGTTGTTCTCGCCGAGCATCAAGGAGCGCCTGCTCGAGTTGTTGCCCAACCGGGTCATCACCGACTCCATCGGCTCGTCGGAGACCGGATTCGGCGGCACCAGCATCGTGGCGAAAGACGCCCCGCACAGTGGCGGCCCGCGCGTGACCATCGACCACCGCACGGTGGTGCTCGACGAGGACGGCAACGAGGTCAAGCCGGGCTCCGGGGTGCGCGGGTTCATCGCCAAGAAGGGCAACATCCCGGTCGGCTACTACAAGGACGAGAAGAAGACGGCCGAGACGTTCAAGACCATCAACGGGGTGCGCTACGCGATCCCGGGCGACTGGGCGCTCGTCGAGGAGGACGGCACCGTCACCATGCTGGGTCGCGGCTCGGTGTCGATCAACAGCGGCGGCGAGAAGATCTACCCCGAGGAGGTCGAGGCGGCGCTCAAGGGCCACCCCGACGTCTTCGACGCCCTGGTGGTCGGCGTGCCCGACCCCCGGTACGGCCAGCACGTGGCCGCCGTCGTGCAGGCGCGACCGGGCGCCCGCCCGACGCTCGCCGAACTGGACCGCTTCGTGCGCTCCGAGATCGCGGGATACAAGGTGCCGCGCAGCCTTTGGCTGGTCGACGAGGTCAAGCGTTCGCCCGCGGGCAAGCCCGACTACCGCTGGGCCAAGGAGCAAACCGAGGCGCGGCCCGCCGACGACGTGCACGCCGCGCACGTAACCGCTTGACCCACTTCGTCAAGCAACACCCCGCCGCCCCCAGCGGCTACTTCGGGTGGGAGGCCGCCGGGCTGCGGTGGCTGGCCGGCGTCGACGGCGGCGTGCCCTGCGCCCAAGTGGTTTCCGTCGATCCGACGAGCCTGACCCTGGGGCGGCTTGACTCGGTGACGCCGACGCCCGAGGCGGCGCGCGCGTTCGGTGGCCGGTTGGCCGTCACGCATGATGCCGGCGCCCCCGCGTTCGGAGCGGGGCCCGAAGGATGGGACGGGCCCGGGTTCTTCGGGCCGCTTTCCCAGCCGCTGCCGATGTCGCTGCGGCGGCACAGCCGCTGGGGCGAGTTCTACGCCGAGGAGCGGCTGGCGCCGATGGCCGACCTGGCGGCGGCGCGGCTCGACGCCGCCACCCGCGACGCGATCGACTCCGTCGTCAGGCGGTGCCGCGCCGGCGATTTCGACGACGATGACCGGCCCGCCCGGTTGCATGGCGACCTGTGGGGCGGCAACGTGATGTGGACGCCCGACGGGGTGGTGCTGATCGACCCGGCCGCGCACGCCGGCCACCGCGAGAGCGACCTGGCGATGCTCGCGCTGTTCGGCTGCCCGCACTACGACACCATCGTCGACGGCTACGAGCGGGCGCGGCCCCTGCGGGCCGGCTGGCGCAACCGCATCGGGCTACACCAGCTTTTCCCGCTTTTGGCGCACGTCGTGCTGTTCGGCGGCGGGCACGCTCAGCGGACGCACGCTTGCGCCCGCGCCGCGCTGGCCCTGTAGCGCCGGCGTCTACTGTTGATCGCGATGACGGTCGATGTGTGGATGCAGCACCCCACTGCGCGGTTCCTGCGCAGCGACATGCTGGCATCCCTGCGGCGGTGGACCGGCGACGCCATCCCCGACGCCGACGTCCCGATCGAGGCGAGCATCGCGACTATGGACGCCGCCGGCGTGCGCTTCGGATTGCTCAGCGCGTGGCGCGGCCCCGGCGGCCAGGACCTGATCTCCAACGACGAGGTCGCCGAGTGGGTCAGCATGCACCCGAATCGGTTTGGCGGGCTGGCCGCGGTCGATCTCGACCGCCCGATGGAAGCGGTCCGCGAACTGCGCCGCCGCGTTAGGGACGGATTCCTGGGCCTGCGGGTGGTGCCGTGGTTGTGGAACGCACC
Organism: Mycobacterium sp. E183; assembly: GCF_001667735.1. GTDB lineage: Bacteria > Actinomycetota > Actinomycetes > Mycobacteriales > Mycobacteriaceae > Mycobacterium. Next base: position 27,716 of record NZ_LZJN01000048.1, on the reverse strand, counting down.
GCCCACCGACCGCCGGTACTACCCGCTGTTCGCCGAATGCGTGGAGCTGGGGGTACCGTTCTGCACCCAGGTGGGCCACACCGGTCCGCTACGGCCCTCGGAGACGGGCCGCCCGATTCCCTACATCGACCAGGTCGCCCTCGACTTCCCCGAGCTGGTGATCGTGTGCGGGCACGTCGGCTATCCGTGGACCGAGGAGATGGTCGCGGTCGCCCGCAAACACGAGAACGTCTACATCGACACCTCGGCGTACACGATCAAGCGGCTTCCGGACGAGCTGATCCGGTTCATGAAAACCGGTACCGGACAAAGCAAAGTCCTGTTCGGCAGTAACTACCCGATGATGACCCACGCGCACGCCCTGGCCGGGCTGGCCGAACTCGACCTGGCCGACGAGGGCCGCCGAGAGTTCTTGCACGGCAACGCCGAGCGCGTTTTCAAACTGGAGGCAGACACGTGAACGGTGCCCAGGCCCTGATCAACACTCTGGTCGACGGCGGCGTCGACGTGTGCTTCGCCAACCCGGGCACCTCGGAGATGCACTTCGTCGCCGCGCTGGACACCGTCCCGCAAATGCGCGGCGTGCTGGCGCTGTTCGAGGGCGTCGCCACCGGGGCGGCCGACGGCTACGCCCGCATCGCCGGCCGGCCGGCGGCCGTGCTGCTGCACCTGGGCCCCGGCCTGGGTAACGGCCTGGCCAACCTGCACAACGCCCGGCGCGCTCAGGTGCCGATGGTCGTGGTCGTCGGCGACCACGCCACGTACCACAAAAAGTACGACGCCCCACTGGAATCCGACATCGACGCGCTCGCCGGAACCGTCTCCGGGTGGGTACGTCGCACCGAACGCGCCGCGGACGTCGCGTCCGATGCGGCGGAGGCGATCGCCGCGAGCCGGGCGGGCTCGCTGATCTCGACGCTGATCCTGCCCGCCGACGCGTCATGGTCGGACGGGGCGCAACCGGCCGGGACGACTCCTGCGGAGCCGGCGGGGGCCGAACCGCGGTTGGCGTTCGAGGTGATCGAGGTGCTGCGCTCGGGGGAACCCACGGTGGTGATGATCGGCGGCGACGCCACCCGCGGACCGGGCCTTGCCGCCGCCGCGCGCATCGCGCAGGCGACCGGCGCGCGGGTGTTGTGCGAGACGTTCCCGGCGCGGCTGGAGCGCGGCGCGGGCGTTCCCGCCGTCGAGCGGCTGGCCTATTTCGCCGAGGCCGCCACCGCCCAGCTGGACGGCGCCAAGCATCTGGTGCTGGCCGGTGCCAAGTCGCCGGTGTCCTTCTTCGCCTACCCGGGCATGCCCAGTGACCTCGTCCCGGCCGGCTGCGAGGTTCACCTGCTCGCCGGACACAGCGGTGCCGCCGAGGCGCTCGCCGCGGTGGCCGACGAGCTGGCGCCCGGAACCGTTGCGCCCGTTGCCGTTGCGGCGCGGCCTCAGCTGCCGACGGGTGCCCTGACGTCCGCGTCGGCGGCCGACGTGATCGGGGCGCTGCTGCCGGAGGGAGCGATCGTCGTCGACGAGTCGAACACCTCCGGCGTGCTGCTCGCCCAGGCCACCGCGGGGGCGCCGGCCCACGATTGGCTGACGTTGACCGGCGGCGCGATCGGGTACGGCATCCCGGCCGCCGTCGGCGCCGCCGTCGCCGCCCCCGATCGGCCGGTGTTCTGCCTGGAATCCGACGGCTCCGCGATGTACACGATCTCCGGGTTGTGGACTCAGGCGCGCGAAAACCTCGACGTGACCACCGTGATCTACGACAACAGCGCCTATGACATCCTGCGGATCGAGCTGGCGCGGGTGGGGGCCGGATCGGCCCCCGGGCCCAAGGCGCTCGACCTGCTCGACCTGTCAAGGCCGACAATGGATTTCGTCAAGATCAGCGAGGGAATGGGGGTGCCCGCGCGCCGCGTCAGCACCGCCGAGGAACTCGCCGACGCGCTGCGGAACGCGATGAGCGAACCCGGGCCGCACCTGATCGACGCCGTGGTGCCGTCAATAACGGGCTAGCCCCGGAAGTCGGCCGAGGACCCACTCCGACATCGTGTTGAGGACATCGACGCCCGTCTCCAACACCCCGTCGTGGACCCTGGCGGCCAGGGCCATACCCCAGTGTCCCGTCGGCGTGGGCACGATCCCGAACTGCCGCACCAGGTAGTCGCCGTGCATCCCCGGCCCCCAACCGCCTTTGGCCGCAAAGCCTTTGGCGGCCAGGCCCCAGCGATGGCCACTGCTGAGGCGCTGCATCAGGTCGATGACGTCGGACGAACCGGGGATCGACGGCAGCTCGGCGGCGAACCGGGCTTGCCGCTGCAAAGTCCACTGCGTCTGGCCGAACGCGGTATAGCCACGCCGGAGCCGGCGCGATTCCACGACCGTGGCGGTGTCACCGCCCTCGGCGATCACGCCCTGCACCCGGCGCGCCGCTTCCGCCGGATCGCCCAAACCGGACCACAGTTGCTCCGACGCGTGATTGTCGGACTCGGTGATGGCCTTGACGGCCAGATCCTTCGCCCGCAACCAATCGCTGCGCAGCGCGGCGATCGCCAACGGCACCTTGATCGTCGACCACGCGACACCCGACCACCATCGGCCCAGCGAATACGTGCGGTCCGGCCGGGCGATAGCTATGCCGACCTCCGCCGGCACCGCGGCCGACAGCTGATCGAAGCTCGCTTCGAGCGCGGTCTCCAAGGGTCGCGAAGTCATGCGCTGATCGGACCAACCATCGCGTCTCCTTCGATCCCGGCGTCTCCGTGCAGTCAAGCATTATCGTCGACGTACCCATCGCACAGCGCGCCACGGCGGACGGCGCGTCGCTAGCCAGGCGGCAGCGGCGGCAGCGGGAGTCCCGGTTCCTGCGGCGGCGGTTCCCACGGGGCCCGTTCCGGCGTCTGCGGCGCGTAAACCAGAGGGGGTGGCGGAGGCAGGGGAGGGGGCGGTGGCACCGGGTCGGCGGCGGCGCACCCGGCGCCGAAACCTAGCGCCGCGCCGCCGAGCGACGCGAGGAGGGCCGACCCGGCGATCAACTCACGAATTTTCGGCATCTGCCGACGTTCCCCTTCCCGTTTGCGGCTGGATCCGCACCACCGGATCGTCGCAGTCGACGCCCTGCGCCGCCAACTGGCGCTTGAGCACCTTGAAGGTCACCGTGCGCGGCAATTCCGCGCTGACCCGCACGTAGGACGGCCATTGCTTGGGTCCCAAGTCGGGCTGCTCCGCCAGGAAGGCGCGGAACTTGTCGGCGTCGAACTCGGTCCCGTTGGCCATCACCAGCGCGGCCATCACCTGGTCCCCGACCACCGGGTCGGGCACCGCGTACACGGCCACCTCGGTCACGTCGGGATGCCGCAGCAGCACCCGCTCGATCGGAGCGGCGCCGAGGTTCTCACCGTCGACGCGCATCCAGTCACCCAGCCGCCCCGCGAAGTATGCGTAGCCGGCGTCGTCGCGGTAGGCGAGGTCGCCGCTGTGGTAGACCCCGCCCGCCATCCGCTCGGCCTCGGCGGCCTCGTCGTTGTAGTAACCCTCGAAGCGGCCCGCGCCGGCCGTGTTGACCAGCTCGCCGACCACGCCCACGGGGCAGGGTTCACCGGTATCGGGGTCGACGATGTCGACGCCCGCGGGAAGCGGGCCCAACGCACCATCCGGGGTGTCCGGGGTGCGCGCGATCGCCACACCGCCTTCGGTGGAACCGAATCCGTCCTGCACGACGCACCCGAACCGGCGTGCGAAGCGTTCGACATCGCGGGGCACGCCCTCGTTCCCGTACACCGCTCGCAGCGGATTGTCCGCATCGTCGGGCCGCTCGGGCGTGGCCAGTACATAGGACAGGGGCTTGCCGACGTAGTTGGCATAGGTGGCGCCGAAACGGCGGACGTCGACCAGGAAGTTGGAGGCGGAGAACTTGCGCCGCAACGCAAGTGAGCCCTGGCACGCGACCGCGACGGACCAGCCGACCAGCACCGCGTTGGAATGGAAGAGCGGCATCGACACATAACAGACGTCGTCGCGGCCGAGGTCGAAGCGCTGGGTCATCGTGATGCCCGCGATCGCCACCTTTCCGTGGCTGCACTTCACCGCCTTGGGTTCGCCGCTGGTGCCCGATGTGAAAATCAGCATGAACAGGTCTGCGGCCGTTGCGGATTGGAAGTGCGATTCGGCATCGCGATGTGCGGCCACCTCGTCGGCCCACTCGGCGGAGTCCACGTTCACGTGGTCGATGTCGCCCAGCGCGGCTGCCGAAGCCGAGTCGGCCAGCACCACCTGGCAGTCGGCATGGGCGATGTCGCGGGCCAGCGCGTCGCCGCGGCGCACCGGGTTGAGCCCCACCGGCACGATCCCGGACATGCCGGCCGCCGTCAGCATCGCCGAGAAGAACGGGGTGTTCTCGAACAGCACGCCGATGTGTGGCGGCTTCGCCGGGTCGAGGCGGTCCCGCAGCGCCGCCGCGATGGCGGCGCCGTGGCGCAGGTGATCCCGCCAGGTGGTGTACGTGTCTTCGAAGTAGATGCCCCGGTCATCGATTTCTGCCAGCGGCGCCAGCAGTTTGGTGACCGTCGGATCGGGGGGAAGCACGAATTCAGGCAGGGGTTTCCGCCAGCTCGCGGCCGATCCGGCGCAGCTGACCGGTGGCACCACCCAGCGCGAATTCGGCCTCCTTGGCGGCCAGGAAGTAGCGGTGCACCGGGTGATCGGTGTCCACGCCGACGCCGCCGTGCACGTGCACGATGGTGTGCGCCACCCGGTGCCCGGCGTCGGCGGCCCAGAACGCGGCGCTGGCCACGTCGATCTCGGCGGGAACGTCCTCCGAGACCCGCCAGGCCGCCTGGGTGAGGGTGAGCCGCAAGCCCTTGATGTCGATATAGCCGTCGGCCAGCCGCTGCGACACCGCTTGGAAGCTGCCGATCGGGCGATCGAATTGTTCCCGCTCCCTGGCGTATTCGGCGGTGAGCTGCAGTCCGCGTTCGAGCACGCCCAGCTGGAAGGCGCTGCGCCCCAGCGCCGCGAGCGTGTCGAGCCAGACGACAACCTCGGCGCCGCCGACCATCCGGGCACCGGCCACGTCCGCGCCGTCCAGCGCCAGGTGTCCGACGCTGCCCAGGCCGGTGGTCTCCAATGCGGTCACCGAAACCCCGGGATCGCCGGCGGCGACCAGGAAAACGGCGGTGCCGGAATCGGTCTCGGCCGGAACGAGAAACGCGTCGGCCACCGGTCCGAAGCCGACCTGGGTGCGGGTGCCGGTGAGGCGGTAGCCGTCACCGGCGCGGCTGGCCTGCACCGGGCCCTCACCCATCTCGCCCAGGAGCGCGGCGGTGAGGATCTTCTCCCCGCCGACCGCGGGAGCACCCCAATCCTGTTGCAGCTCTTCGGTGCCGAACCGAGCCAACGCGCCGGCGCCGAGCATCACCGACTCCAGGTATGGCACGGCCGCCAACTGGTGACCCAGCGCCACCAAGATCGCGACCTGCTCGAGCACCCCGAATCCGTCGCCGCCCACCGAGGTGGCCGAGGCGCTGGTCAGGATGCCGGCGTCGACGAGCTTGCCCCACAGCGCGCGGTCGAACCGTTGATCGAGCTTGTCGAGTTCACGGTGGTGCTCGGGCGTGCAAACCGAGTCCACGATCGTGTCGACCAGGCCGCCGAGATCGGTGGCCGCTTCGGTTGTCGAAAAGTCCATCGTTGTTCGTCCTTAGGGAGTGGGGCTCAGCGGTTTCGGGGCAGTCCCAGCGCGACCATGCCGATGATGTCGCGCTGCACTTCGTTGGTGCCGCCGCCGAAGGTCAGGATCAGGCACGCGCGGTGCATCCGCTCGACCCGGCCGCGCAGCAGCGCCCCGGGCGAATTCTGGCGCATGGTGGCGACGGTCCCCAGCACCTCCATCAGCAGCCGGTAGGCCTCGGTGGCCAACTCGGTGCCGTACACCTTGGCCGCCGACGCGTCGGCCGGGTTGAGCGATTCGCCGTCCGACGACGCCAACTCCCAGTTGATGAGCTTCAGCACCTCGGCCTTGGCGTGCACGCGGGCCAGGTTGATCTGCACCCACTCGGAGTCGATCAGCCGGGCGCCGCTGGAATCCTTGGTGTTCTGGGCCCACTCCCGAACCTCCTGCAGGGCGAGGAAGATCGGCTGCGCCGAGACCAGGGCGACGCGTTCGTGGTTGAGCTGGTTGGTGACGAGCTTCCAGCCGCCGTTCTCCTCGCCGATCAGGTTGGTCACCGGCACCCGCACGTCGGAGTAATAGGTGGCGCTGGTGTCCACACCGGCCATGGTGTGTACCGGCGTCCACGAGAAGCCTTCGGCGGTGGTCGGCACGGTCAGCATCGAGATGCCGCGGTGCTTTTTGGCCTCGGGGTTCGTGCGCACCGCGAGCCAGACCCAGTCGGCGTACGCGATCAGGCTGGTCCACATCTTCTGGCCGTTGATCACGTAGTCGTCGCCGTCGCGGACCGCGGTGGTGCGCAGGTTGGCCAGGTCCGTGCCGGCGCCGGGCTCCGAATAGCCGATGGAGAAGTGCAGTTCGCCGGCCGCGATCTTGGGGAGGAAGAACTTCTTCTGCTCCTCGGTGCCGAACGCCATGATCGTCGGCGCCACGCTGTTGATCGTCAGGAACGGCACGGGCACGCCGGCGATCGCGGCCTCATCGGTGAAGATCAGCGAATCCATTGGCGAGCGGTCCTGGCCGCCGTACTCCTTGGGCCAGTTCAGCGTCAGCCAGCCGTCCTTGCCCATCTGCGCGACGGTGTCGCGGTATGCGGTGCCGGTCCCGACCTCGCCGCCGCCCGAGGAGGTCAGCGCCTCGCGACGCTCCGGCGTCATGAGCTTGGTGAAGTACGACCGCAGTTCGCGACGCAGCTCCTCCTGTTCAGGGGTGTAACTGATGCGCATCCCAGCCGTCCTTTGTTAACGTGATTCGCCTCGATTAGCCGACGTTACTCGGCCGACGACTACCCGTTCGTCTTCCCGGTTGTAACACGTTCTAGTCTGAGATTCCAGCGACCGTTTCCCTAGCGGTATCCGGGCCCTATGGTGGTCCTACATACTGATGGGGCATGTCCTCAGGTGAAGGCCAGGTGCAAGGAGGGTGCTGTGCGGGTGATCGTCGACCACGACCGGTGTGAAGGTAACGCTGTGTGCTTGGGAATCGCGCCGGATATCTTCGACCTGGACGACGAGGATTACGCCGTCGTGAAGCTGGACCCGATCCCCGCCGATCAGGAGCAGCTGGCCGAGCAGGCGATTGCCGAATGCCCGCGTGCCGCGCTGTTGCGCGGCGATTAATTCGAGCCCCACTGCGGCCTGAGAAACTAGAGGTATTCATAAATTGACTAGCAGCGCGAACGCGACCGATCTCTCCGGAAAGGTCGCGGTGGTGACGGGTGCCGCCGCGGGACTCGGCAGGGCGGAGGCCCTCGGCCTGGCCCGGCTCGGCGCGACCGTCGTCGTCAACGACATCGCCACCGCCCTGGACGCCTCCGACGTCATCGACGAGATCAACTCGGCCGGCTCCAAGGCCGTCGCGGTGGCCGGCGACATCAGCGAACGCGCAACCGCCGACGAGTTGGTCGCCCAGGCCGACGGTCTCGGTGGGCTCGACATCGTCGTCAACAACGCGGGCATCACCCGCGACCGGATGCTGTTCAACATGTCCGACGAGGAGTGGGATCTGGTCATCGCGGTGCATCTGCGCGGCCACTTCCTGCTGACCCGCAACGCCGCCACCTACTGGCGGTCGAAGGCCAAGGACGCGGGTGGAACCGTGTTCGGCCGGCTGGTCAACACCGCGTCCGAGGCGGGGCTGGTCGGCCCGGTGGGTCAGGCCAACTACGGCGCGGCCAAGGCCGGCATCATCTCGCTCACCCTGACGGCCGCGCGGGCGCTGGGCCGCTACGGCGTGTGCGCCAACGCGATCTGTCCGCGCGCCCGCACCGCGATGACGGCCGACGTCTTCGGTGCGGCGCCGGAAGTGGAGGCGGGTGGCATCGACCCGCTGTCGCCCGAGCACGTGGTCAGCCTGGTCAAGTTCCTGTCATCTCCGGCGGCCGCGGAAGTCAACGGGCAGGTGTTCATCGTGTACGGGCCGCAGGTGACCCTGGTTGCCGCGCCCACGGCGGAGCATCGATTCAGCGCAGAGGGACCGGCCTGGGAGCCCGGGCAACTGAGCGCGACGCTGCAAGAGTACTTTGCTGGGCGGGATCCCGAGCGCAACTTTTCCGCGGTCGGGCTGATGGAGCAATAACCGTGTGAGGTTACTTCCTGGGGGGGAAACAGTGGGTAGAACGTGTGTCAATTCTGGAAAATGTAACGGTGTCTGACCTGGGTAATTAACGTTTTGGACAAAGAAATGCTTTTCATTGACACCTTAATCTTGTTCTGAGTTAATATGATCCGGCTCACATCGAGCCGCATGCGACGGAAGACACCGCTAAGGCGACGCACAGACTTCGCCGCGAGCAGCCGAGGGGGGTAGCCAAGTTGAGGGAACAACTTGCGGTTCCCGCTCGCGCTGTCGGCGGGTTCTTCGAAATGATGATCGACACCGGCCGGCAGACTTTTCGCCGGCCGTTCCAAATGGGCGAGTTCTTGGAACAGACCTGGATGATCGCGCGGGTGTCCCTGGTTCCCACCCTGCTGGTGTCCATCCCCTTCACCGTGCTGGTGGCGTTCACGCTCAACATCCTGCTGCGCGAAATCGGGGCCGCCGACTTGTCCGGCGCCGGAACGGCATTCGGCACCATCACGCAGCTGGGGCCGGTGGTGACCGTGCTCGTCGTGGCGGGCGCCGGTGCGACCGCGATCTGCGCCGACCTCGGTGCGCGGACCATCCGCGAAGAGATCGACGCGATGCGGGTGCTCGGCATCGACCCGATCCAGCGGCTCGTCGTGCCCCGGGTGCTGGCGTCCACGGTGGTGGCCCTGCTGCTGAACGGGCTGGTGTGCGCCATCGGCCTGTCCGGTGGCTACGTGTTCTCCGTTTTCCTGCAGGGCGTCAACCCGGGTGCGTTCATCAACGGGTTGACCGTGTTGACCGGGCTGCGCGAGCTGGTTCTCGCCGAGGTCAAGGCGTTGCTGTTCGGCGTGATGGCCGGGCTGGTCGGTTGTTACCGCGGCCTGACCGTCAAGGGCGGACCCAAGGGCGTCGGCAATGCCGTCAACGAGACGGTCGTGTACGCGTTCATCTGTCTGTTCGTCATCAACGTGGTGATGACCGCCATCGGCGTGCGGATCTCGGCGAAGTGAGTACCCGATGAGCTACGACGTCACCTACCGGCTGCGCAACCTCGCCTCCCGGTTGCAGGAGCCGGTCGACGACTTCGGTGAGCAGGCCTTGTTCTATGGCCAGACGGTGCGTCACATTCCCCACGCGATCACCAAGTACCGCAAAGAGACGGTCCGCCTGATCGCCGAAATGACAATGGGTGCGGGGGCGCTCGTCATGATCGGCGGCACCGTGGGCGTCGCCGCCTTCCTGACACTCGCCTCCGGCGGGGTCATCGCCGTGCAGGGTTACTCCTCGCTGGGCAACATCGGCATCGAGGCGCTGACCGGCTTCCTGTCGGCTTTCCTCAACGTCCGCGTCGTTGCGCCGGTCATCGCCGGCATCGCGCTGGCGGCCACCATCGGCGCCGGTGCCACCGCGCAGTTGGGCGCCATGCGGGTGTCGGAGGAGATCGACGCCGTCGAATGCATGGCGGTGGAATCGGTGTCCTATCTGGTGTCCACCCGATTGATCGCCGGCCTCATCGCGATCATCCCGCTGTATTCGCTGTCCGTACTCGCCGCGTTCTTCGCCGCCCGCTTCACCACGGTGTACATCAACGGGCAGTCCAAGGGTCTTTACGACCACTACTTCAATACGTTCCTCATCCCGTCGGACCTGTTGTGGTCGTTCCTGCAGGCGATCGTGATGTCCATCGCGGTGATGCTGGTCCATACCTACTACGGCTACAACGCGCACGGCGGTCCGGTCGGCGTCGGCATCGCGGTCGGCCAGGCCGTGCGAACGTCGCTGATCGTCGTCGTCGTCATCACTTTGTGCATCTCACTCGCCGTTTACGGCGCGTCCGGTAATTTCAACCTCTCCGGGTAACAGGACCGCTTAAAGGGACATGGCAGAAACAGATACGCGACGTACCTCCGTCCGGCTGGCAGCCGCGGTGCTTGCCAGCCTGTTGGTGGCGTTCGCGCTCGTCACTTACCTGTCCTACTCCGCGGCTTTCGCCTCGATCGACACGGTGACGGTGTCGGCGCCGCGGGCCGGTCTGGTGATGGAGAAGGGCGCCAAGGTCAAATACCGCGGCATCCAGATCGGCAAGGTCGAGGCGATCGACTACGCCGATGACCAGGCCCGGTTAACGCTCGGGATCAACAGCGACGACATGCATTTCATCCCCTCCAACGCGATGGTGCACATCGCGGGGAACACCATCTTCGGCGCCAAGGCGGTGGAATTCCTTCCGCCGCAAAACCCTTCGCCGACGTCGCTGCGCCCGAACGCGCACGTGGCGGCATCGGCGGTGCAGCTGGAAGTCAACACCCTGTTCCAGTCGCTGATCGACCTGCTGCACAAGATCGACCCGGTCGAACTCAACGGGACGCTGAGCGCGCTGTCCGAAGGCCTGCGCGGTCACGGGGACGACTTCGGCGGCATCTTGTCGGGCCTGAACACGCTGACGCGCCAAACCAATCCGAAACTGCCTGCACTGCAGGAGGACTTCCGCAAGGCGGCGGTGGTCGCCAACACCTACGCCGACGCCGCCCCGGATCTCAACACCGTCTTCGACAACCTGCCGACGATCAACAAGACCGTCGTCGACCAGCAGAACAACCTCAACGACACGTTGTTGGCCACGATCGGTCTGGCCAATAACGCCTACGAGACGCTGGCGCCGGCCGAACAGAACTTCATCGACGCGATCAACCGGCTGCGGGCCCCGCTGAAGGTCGCGGCCGATTATTCACCCGAATTCGGCTGCCTGTTCGCCGGGATCGAGCGCGGCATCAAGGAATTCGCGCCGCTGCTCGGTGTCCGCAAGGCGGGCCTGTTCACGTCCTCGAGCTTCGTGCTCGGCGCGCCGTCGTACACGTTCCCGGAGTCCCTGCCGATCGTCAACGCGTCCGGTGGCCCGAACTGCCGCGGGCTGCCGGACATTCCGACCAAGCAGACCGGCGGGTCGTTCTACCGCGCCCCGTTCCTGGTCACCGACAACGCCAACATCCCGTACGAGCCGTTCACGGAACTGCAGTTCGACGCGCCCTCCACACTGCAGTTCCTGTTCCACGGCGCCTTCGCGGAACGGGACGATTTCTGATGCCGGCCGGGGCCATGCCGACGCACCGCTCGATGATGATCAAGGTCAGCATCTTCGCGGTGGCCATGCTGATCGTGTCCGCGGGACTGGTGGTGGTCTTCGGCGACTTCCGGTTCGGCCCCGAAAGCACCTACCACGCAACGTTCACCGATGTGTCACGTCTGAAGGCGGGGCAGAAGGTGCGCATCGCCGGCGTGCCGGTCGGCGCGGTGTCGGGTGTGAAACTGAACCAGGACAACACCATCGACGTGACGTTCGGGCTCGACAAGCGTTATACGCTCTATTCGTCCACGCGCGCGGTGATCCGGTACGAAAACCTGGTCGGTGACCGGTATTTGGAGATCACGTCCGGGCCCGGGGAGCTGCGCAAGCTGCCGCCGGGCGGGACGATCAACACCCAGCACACCCAGCCGGCGCTGGATCTCGACGCGCTGCTCGGCGGCCTGCGGCCCGTGCTCAAGGGGCTGGACGCGGACAAGGTCAACACGATCAGCAGCGCCGTCATCGAGCTGCTGCAGGGGCAGGGCGGCGCGTTGTCCAACGTGCTCGCCGACACCAGTGCGTTCTCGTCGGCGCTGGGCCAGCGTGACCAACTCATCGGTGACGTGATCGAAAACCTCAACACGGTCCTCAAGACCGTCGATCAGCGCAGTGCTCAGTTCTCGGCCAGTGTCGACCAGTTGCAGCAGTTGATCAGCGGACTGGCCAAGAACAAAGACGACATCGCGGGCGCCATCCCGCCGCTGGCCTCCACGACGACGGATCTGACCGAGCTGCTGAAGAATTCACGCCGGCCGCTGCAGGGCATCCTGGAGAACACCCGCCCGCTGGCGACCGAACTGGACAACCGCAAGGCCGAGGTGAACAACGACGTCGAGCAGTTGGGCGAGGACTATCTGCGGCTGGCGGCGCTGGGTGCCTACGGTTCGTTCTTCAACATTTACTTCTGCTCCGTGACGATCAAGATCAACGGCCCGGCCGGTAGCGACATCTTGCTGCCGCTCGGCGGCCAGGTGGATCCCAGCAAGGGGAGGTGCGCTTTTGCCAAGTAACGCAAAGCGTGAGCGCGATCCGCTTCGCACCGGCATTTTCGGCGTGGTGCTGGTCGTGTGCGTCGTGCTCATCGCATTCGGTTACGCGGGATTGCCGTTCTGGCCTCAAGGCAAGGTCTACGACGCCTATTTCTCCGACGCCGGTGGCATCAACCCCGGCAACGCGGTGTACGTCTCGGGCTTCAAGGTGGGCAAGGTGACCTCGGTCGGCCTCGCCGGAGACAGCGCCAAGATCAGCTTCAGTGTGGATCGCCATGTCGCCGTTGGTGATCAGTCGCTGGCCGCGATCCGCACCGACACCATTCTCGGGGAGCGTTCCATCGCGGTGACCCCGGCCGGCAGCGGCAAGGGGACCACGATCCCGCTCAGTCGCACGACCACGCCGTACACCCTGGCCGGCGCGCTGGAGGATCTGGGCCAGAACGCCAACAACCTGAACAAGCCCCAGTTCGAGCAGGCGTTGAACGTGTTGACCGACACGCTGCACGACGCCACCCCCCAGCTGCGCGGCGCGCTCGACGGTGTGACGACGCTGTCGCGCACCCTGAACCGCCGCGACGAGGCGCTGCAAAGCCTTCTCGCGCATGCGAAGTCGGTGACCGGCGTGCTGTCCCAGCGCGCCGACCAAGTCAACAAGCTGGTCGACGACGGCAACGAGTTGTTCGCAGCGCTCGACGAGCGGCGGGCCGCCATCGGGCAGCTCATTTCGGGGATCCAGGGCCTGTCGGCGCAGATCTCCGGGTTCGTCGCCGACAACCGCAAGGAGTTCGGCCCGGCCCTGAGCAAGCTCAACGATGTGCTGAGCAACCTCAACGAGCGCCGCGACTACATCACCGAGGCCCTCAAACGGCTACCCACCTACGCCACCGAGCTCGGCGAGGTCGTCGGGTCCGGACCCGGATTCAACGTCAACGTCTACGGTGTGATCCCCGCGCCGTTGATCGCGACAATGTTCGACTTCTTCTACCAACCGGGCAAGATGCCGGCCAGCCTCGCGGACTACCTGCGCGGACTCATCCAAGAGCGCTGGATCATCAGGCCGAAGTCGCCATGATCAAGCGCCTCGCCGGCAGCCGGGGGCTGCGCTACACCACCGCGATCGCGCTTATCGCGGTGCTGGTGGGTGGCGTGTATGTACTGTCGTCGACCGGCAATACGCGAAGCATCGTCGGCTATTTCACGTCCGCCGTCGGCCTCTACCCCGGCGACCAGGTCCGCGTCCTCGGTGTTCCGGTGGGTCAGGTCGACACGATCGAGCCGCGGCCCTCCGACGTCAAGATCACCATGTCGGTGTCCAAGGGCGTGAAGATCCCGAAGGACGCCCAGGCGATCATCATGTCGCCGAACCTGGTGTCGGCCCGCTTCATTCAGTTGACACCGGCGTACACCGGCGGGGCGGTGCTGCCCGACGGCGGCAGCATCGGCCTGGGCCGCACCGGGGTCCCGGTGGAATGGGACGAGGTCAAAGAGTCGCTGACGAAGCTGGCTGTTCAGCTCGGGCCGACCACGGGATCGATGCAGGGTCCGTTGGGCCGGGCGATCAACCAGGCCGCGGACACCTTCAACGGCAACGGCGAGTCTTTCCACAACGCCTTGCGCGAACTCTCGCAAGCCGCTGGGCGGCTGGGTGATTCACGCAGCGACATTTTCGGGACGGTCAAGAACCTCCAGGTTCTGGTCAACGCGCTGTCGGCCAGCAACGAACAGATCGTGCAGTTCGCCGGAAACGTCGCCTCGGTGTCCCAGGTGCTCGCCGACAGCTCGCGTCACCTCGACACCACCCTGGGCACGCTCAATAAGGCGCTGTCCGACATCCGGGGTTTCCTGCACGAGAACAATTCGACCATCATCGATACCGTCAACAACCTCAACGACTTTGCCAAGACGCTGAGCGACCAGAGCGACAACATCGAGCAGGTGCTGCACGTCGCAGGCCCCGGCATCGCGAACTTCTACAACATCTACGACCCGGCGCAGGGCACGCTCAACGGCCTGTTGTCGATCCCGGAATTCGCCAACCCGGTGCAGTTCATCTGCGGTGGCTCCTTCGAAACGGCGGCCGGCCCGCGCGCTCCCGACTACTTCCGGCGCGCCGAGCTCTGCCGTGAGCGGCTCGGCCCGGTGCTGCGTCGGCTCACCGTGAACTACCCGCCGCTGATGTTCCACCCGCTCAACACGATCACCGCCTACAAGGGCCAGATCATCTATGACACCCCGGAAACCCAGGCGAAGTCGGCCACCCCGGTGCCCGAACTGACCTGGATCCCGGCCAACGGTGCCAAGACCCCGCCCGCCGCTCAGAATCCGGCGGACCTGCAGGCCCTGCTGGTTCCGACGGCACCGCAGAGCGGTCCGGCTCCCGGCCCGGCCTTGGGCAACGCCGGCCCCGCGCCCGGCCCGGCTCCCGGGAGCGCATTCGGGCCCCTACCCGGACCGCCGCCGGGCCAGGCGCCGCCGCAGGGCGACCAGGGGGGCGGCTAGATGAACCGAATGTTGTTGCGCGGCGGCGCTTTGGCGGCGGGCAGCGCGCTGCTGGCCGGCTGTCAGTTCAACGGGTTGAACTCGGTGTCGATGCCGGGCACCGCCGGGCACGGCAGCGGCGCATACTCGATCACCGTCGATCTGCCCGACGTGGCGACGCTGCCGCAGAACTCGCCGGTCATGGTGGACGACGTCACGGTCGGCAGTGTCTCCGGCATCGAGGCCGTGCAGCGCCCGGACGGTTCCTTCTATGCGGCCGTGAAATTGGGGTTGGACAAGAACGTCGTCCTGCCGGCCAACTCGACGGCGACGATCGCGCAGACGTCGCTGTTGGGTTCGATGCACGTCGACCTGGCGCGCCCGAAGGACAAACCGGCCGTCGGCCGCCTGAAAGACGGATCCAAGATCTCCGAGTCCAACACCGGCCGCTACCCCACCACCGAAGAGGTGCTGTCGGCCCTTGGTGTCGTGGTGAACAAGGGCAATGTCGGTGCGCTGGAAGAGATCACCGACGAGACCTACCAGGCCGTCGCGGGCCGGCAGGACCAATTCGTCGACCTGGTGCCCCGGCTGGCGGAACTGACCGCCGGCCTCAACCGGCAGGTCAATGACATCATCGACGCGGTCGACGGCCTGAATCGATTCTCGGCCAGCCTGGCCCGGGACAAGGACAACCTGGGCCGCGCGCTGGACACGTTGCCCGACGCGATCCGGGTGCTCAACAAGAACCGCGACCACATCGTCGAGGCGTTCTCCGCGCTGCACAAGTTGGCGAACGTCACCTCGCACATCCTCGCCAAGACCAAGGTGGACTTTGCGGCCGACCTCAAGGACCTGTACGCGGCCGCCAAAGCGCTCAACGACAACCGGAAGAACTTCGTCACCTCGCTGCAGCTCCTGCTGACGTTCCCCTTCCCCAACTTCGGTATCAAGAACGCGGTGCGCGGCGACTACCTGAACGTGTTCACCACCTTCGACCTCACCCTGCGCCGCCTCGGTGAAACCTTCTTCACCACCGCATATTTCGACCCGAACATGGCCCACATGAACGAGATCCTCAATCCGCCGGACTTTTTGGTCGGCGAGATGGCCAACCTGTCCGGACAGGCGGCCGACCCGTTCAAGATTCCGCCCGGCACGGCTTCAGGACAGTAAGGGGCGGACGTAGATGCACGACAAACTCACCAGGATCCAGCTGTGGATCTTCGCGGTGATCACAGCCATCACCCTGACCGTGATGGCGGTGTTCTACCTGCGATTGCCGTCAACGTTCGGGCTCGGAACGTATGCGGGGACGGCCGATTTCGTCGCCGGCGGCGGTCTGTACAAGAACGCCAACGTCACGTACCGCGGTGTCGCGGTCGGCCGCGTCGAGTCGGTGGGGCTCAATCCCAGCGGTGTCACCGCCGGCATGCGGCTGAACAGCGGGACGCCCATCCCGTCGAACGTCACCGCCACCGTCAAGAGCGTGTCGGCCGTCGGTGAGCAGTACATCGACCTGGTGCCACCCGGCACACCGGCGACGACCAAGTTGCGCAACGGCTTCCGCATCGAGCGGCAGAACACCCGGATCGGCCAGGACGTCGCAGACCTGCTGAAGCGGGCGGAGGCGCTGACCAACAGCCTCGGCGACACCCGGTTGCGCGAGCTGCTGCACGAGACGTTCACCGCGACCAACGGGTCGGGACCCGAGCTGGCCCGCCTGTTCGAGTCCGCCCGGTTGTTGGTCGACGAGGCCAACGCGAACTACCCGCAAGCGTCGCAGTTGATCGACCAGGCGGGCCCGTTCCTGGAAGCACAGATCCGGGCCGGGGCCGACATCAAATCGCTCTCCGACGGGCTGGCGCGGTTCACGTCGGAGGTGCGGCAGGCCGACCCGGAGCTGCGTTCGACGCTGGCCACCGCACCGGGGGCAACCGACGAGGCCAGCACGGCGTTCTCCGGTATCCGGCCGTCCTTCCCCGCGCTGGCGGCCAGCCTGGCCAACCTTGGCCGGGTGGGCGTGATCTACCACAAGTCGATCGAGCAGCTGCTGGTCGTGCTGCCGGCGCTGTTCGCCGCGATCACGACGGCCGCCGGCGGTGCGCCCCAGGACGAGGGCGCCAAGCTGGACTTCAAACTCGACCTCAACGACCCGCCGCCGTGCGCCGTCGGCTTCCTCCCACCCCCGTTGATGCGCACGCCGGCCGACGAGACGGTGCGCGAGTTGCCGAGGGACATGTACTGCAAGGTCGCCCAGAACGACCCGAGTACCGTGCGCGGCGCGCGCAACTACCCCTGCCAGGAATTCCCCGGCAAGCGGGCGCCGACCGTGCAGCTTTGCCGCGACCCCAAGGGTTACGTGCCCATCGGCCGCAACCCGTGGCGCGGTCCGCCGGTGCCGTACGACACCCCGGTGACGAACGGGCTGAACGTGTTGCCGCCCAACAAGTTCCCCTATATCCCGCCCGGCGCTGAGCCGGATCCGGGCACGCCGATCGTCGGGCCGCCGCCACCGGGCGTGGTGCCGGGGCCGGGGCCGTTGCCCAACAAGCAACCGGCATACGACCCGCCACCGCCCAACGACAACGGGCCGCCACCGCCGTTCACGTCGTGGCAGCCGCCCGGGGTCCCGCCCGTGCCGCCGCAGCTGCCGTACCCCAAGTGGCTGCCACCGCCGGCCCCGCCGGAAGGGATCAACCCCCCGCCTGCGGGCCCGGGACCGGAGAAGCCGTGGGGACCGCCGCCCGGCGGTCAACCGCAGGCCAGCGGGCCGGCGTACGCCACCTACGACGAAAAGACCGGCGCATTCAAGGACCCCGCCGGCGGCACTGGTATTTTCGCGGCCGGTGCTAGCGGCGCGTCGAGCGCCGAGAATTGGGTGGACCTGATGCTTGATCCGAGGCCGATGTAGTGGCAGTCGAGCCAACGACCACTGCGCGTGCGCGTCGTCGGGCGTCCCGTGCGGCCGGCCCGGCGAAAGCCGAATCGACCGAGTCGGCGACGGTGCAGGTCGAGGCGGCGCCGGTGCAGCCGGCCAAGCCGGTCAAGACCCTCAAGTCCCTCAAGCCGCCACCGCGGCGGCAGCCGCACCGCGCGCTGGTGGCATGGATCTCGTTCGCGGCCGCGTTGTTGGCCATCGGCGCGTTGGCCGGCTGCCTGGCCGTGCTCGTCGTCCAGCAACGGCACGCCAGCGCCCAGCAGACGCGCGACCAACGGTTCGTCGACACCGCGACGCAGACGGTGGTCAACATGTTCAGCTACAAGCAGGACAACATCGACGAGAGCGTCAACCGTTTCTACAACGGCACCAGCGGACCGCTGCGCGGAATGCTGGGCGCCAACAACAACATCGAGAATCTCAAGGGCATATTCCGCTCCACCAACGCGACGTCGGAGGCCGTCATCAACGGCGCCGCCCTCGAGGGCGTCGACAACGTCACCGACAACGCGTCCGTGCTCGTTTCGGTGCGGGTGACCGTCGCCGACATCGACGGCGTGAACAAGCCGTCCATGCCCTATCGCCTGCGGGTCATCGTGCACGAGGACGAGCAGGGACGGATGACGGGCTACGACCTGAAGTATCCCAACGGGGGCAATTGATGCGGTGGCGGCGCTGGCTGCTCGTCGTCGCGGGCTACCTTCTGATCGTGGTGTTCGTCGGGTTGTCCGCGGCGGCCGGCTGGTTCTACTGGGGGCGGGTGCAGACGCGCGGCGAGGAGGCGGCGCGGGCGGTGCTACCCGGCTTGGCCACCAAGGAGATTCCCGAGGTCTTCGCCTACGACTATCAGACGGTGGAACGCAGCCTCAGCGACGCGTACCCGCTGCTCACCCCGGACTACCGCCAGGAATTCCGGAAAAGCGCCAACGCGCAAATCATTCCGGAGGCCAAGAAGCGTGAGGTGGTCGTCCAGGCCAGCGTGGTGGGCGTGGGCGTCATGTCCGCCAAACGCGAATCGGCATCGCTGATGGTCTACATGAATCGCACCGTGACCGACAAGACGCGCCAGCCGCTATACGACGGCAGCCGGTTGCGGGTGGACTTCAAGAAGATCGGCAAGCAATGGCTGATCGCCTACATCACGCCGATCTAGTAGCACATCGCAATCCCGTTGCAGTACAACGGATAACGTTCGATCGGGCTCGGCGGCGGGCCGGTCATCTGCAGCGAGAACGGCGTTTTCGTCATTCCCGGCTGCATCCCGCAGACGGCGCCGTGCATGCTGGTGTGGGTGCCGCTCATGTTCTCGTCGCTGAACGCATACGTTTCGGTCGACGGCGCGGTGCCGCCGCCCGGACACGAAACGCCGTCTGACTTCTCGACTTTGAAGGTCCACAGCATGCTGGTCATCCGGGCCCTGCCGCTAAAGTTCTGCAGTTTGTCCGCGGGATTGATCTGCTCGGCCGTCGAACTCACGATGTTCAGCGCGCAGTTCATCGCAAACACGATCGGGTCCGAATAGTCGTTCATGTTTCGGGTTCCGGACGGCTGATCGCACAACGCCGATATCGTCCAGGTCACCCCGGAGACCCCGGCCTCGTTGTAGTTGTAGTTGCCATCCGGCGGCGGTCCCACCGCGTGCGCCGGGTCGCCGGACTCCAGCGCAATTCCAATGGCGACTGCCGAGACGATGCCGGCGCCGGCGGCCAGTCCGCGACGGAGCTTCACGATGCCCTCCCTTCCGGACCCTTCCCCTGCACCGATCCATCGAGTATCACAGCGTTTGCGCGGCAACACCATGGGTTTGCGCCGCTCACTCGCCGTCCTGTGGGTTCGCCAACGCGTCGAGGAACGACCGCGCCCACCGGTCGACGTCGTGGGCCAGCACCTGGCGCCGCATCGACCGCATCCGGCGCCTGCCCTCCTCGACGTTCTGGTTGAGCGCCGCCTCGATCGCATCCTTGACGCCGTCGAGGTCGTGCGGATTGACCAGGTAGGCCTGCCGGAGCTCGGCGGCCGCGCCGGTGAACTCGGACAGGACCAGGGCACCGCCGAGGTCGCTGCGGCAGGCGACGTACTCCTTGGCCACCAGGTTCATGCCGTCGCGCAGGGGGGTGACCAGCATGACGTCGGCGGCCACGAAGAAGGCGATCAACTCATTGCGGGGGACCGGACGGTGCAGGTAGTGCACGACCGGATGGCCGACCTCGGCGTATTCGCCGTTGATGTGGCCCACCTGGCGTTCGATGTCGTTGCGCAGGATCTGGTAGCTCTCCACGCGTTCGCGGCTCGGTGTGGCCAGCTGGACCAGCACGGTGTCATCGCGCTTCGCGCGGCCCTCCGCGAGCAGCTCGGAGAAGGCCTTCAGCCGCACATCGATGCCCTTGGTGTAGTCGAGCCGGTCGACCCCGAGCAGCACCTTGCGGGGGTTGCCCAGCTCGGCGCGGATCTCCCGGGCGCGGCGCCTGACGTCGCGGTCGCGGGCGGCCTGGTCGAGCGAACCGGAATCGATGGAGATCGGGAATGCGCCCACCCGGACGACGCGCGACCCGAGCTCGACCTCCCCGAACCGCGAGCGCACCCCGACCGAGCCGCGGGAGGTGTTGACGCCGATCAGCCGCCGGGACAAAAACAGGAAGTTCTGGGCGCCACCGGCCAGGTGGAAGCCCACCAGGTCCGCGCCGAGCAGTCCCTCGATGATCTCGGTGCGCCAGGGCAACTGCATGAACAGCTCCACCGGCGGGAAGGGGATGTGCAGGAAGAAGCCGATGGTCAGATCGGGCCGCAGCTGCCGCAGCATTTTGGGGACCAGTTGCAGCTGGTAATCCTGGACCCACACCGTCGCGCCCTCGGCGGCGGCGCGCGAGGTGGCCTCGGCGAAGCGCCGGTTGACCTCGACGTAGCGTTCCCACCATTCCCGGTGGTAGATCGGCTTGACGATGACGTCGTGGTACAGCGGCCACAGCGTGGCGTTCGAGAACCCCTCGTAGTACTGGGCGATGTCGTCGGCGCTCAACCGCACCGGGCGCAGTTCCAGGTCCTCCTGGACGATGGGCTCGTCGTCGAAGTCGGTCTCCTCTTCGGCGACGCCCGCCCAGCCGACCCACGCGCCCCGCCTGCGGCGCAGCAGCGGCTCCAGCGCGGTCACCAGACCGCCGGGGCTGCGCTTCCACGCCCGGGTGCCGTCGGAAAGCCGCTCCTGGTCTACCGGCAGCCGGTTGGCGACCACCACGAAGTCGGAATTCCCGAAGGTTGAGTCGTGCCCGTCCCCGGGAGCCATCTACGCGTCGAGTTTTGCGGGCCCAATGCCGAGCATGGACAGGAAGACGCGGCACTCGTCGGCGTCGTTCGCGTATGCCGCGACGACTCGCCTGGCCTGGCTGGCGGTGCTGTCGGCAACCGGTTCCACGTCGCCGATCTCGCCAGGGTCAGATTTCGTAGCCATGACTTAACTGTAGGTGATGGGAGGATGGGCAGGTGGGCGAGGACTTGATGTTCGGATCCCGACGGCCCACCCAACCGGGGCGCACTTACACACTGGCCGTAATGTGTAACGATGTCGGACCTGACAACGAGTGAGGTGGGCCGAATGACACTCTCAGAGCAAGCCGGTTCCCAGACGGGCAACTCCGAGGCTGACGAGTTGGTGAGCTACGAGACCCTCGACGAGGGCCGCATCGCGCGGATCTGGCTCAACCGGCCCGAAGCGCACAACGCGCAAAGCCGAGGCCTGCTGATCCAGCTCGACGAGGCGTTCCTGCGCGCCGAGGCCGACGACACCGTGCGCGTGGTGATCCTGGCGGCGCGCGGTCGCAACTTCTCCGCGGGCCACGACCTCGGCTCCGAGCTGGCGATCGCCGAGCGCAGCCAACTGCCGAGCTTCCGCATCAACGGCGGAACCCGCGATCCGATCGTGGAGAAGATCTACCTGCAGGAGTGGCACTACTTCTTCCAGAACACCTGCCGCTGGCGGGACCTGCGCAAGATCACCATCGCGCAGGTGCAGGGCAACGCGATCTCCGCGGGCCTGATGCTGATCTGGGCGTGCGACCTGATCGTCGCCGCCGACAACGCCAAGTTCAGCGACGTTGTGGCGGTGCGCTTGGGGATGCCGGGCGTCGAGTATTACGCCCACCCTTGGGAATTCGGCCCGCGCAAAGCCAAAGAGCTGCTGCTGACCGGAGATTCGCTGGACGCCGACGAGGCCTACCGCCTCGGCATGGTCTCCAAGGTGTTCCCCGTCGACGAGTTGGCCGACAAGACACTGGAATTCGCCCGGCGCATCGCCGACCGCCCCACGATGGCGGCGCTGCTCGTCAAGGACTCGGTCAACGCCGCCTCTGACGCGATGGGCTTCACCGAGGCGCTGCGGCACGCGTTCCACATCCACGAGCTAGGCCATGCGCACTGGGCGGCCCACAACGAGAACAGGTACGCGGTCGGCCTGCCGCCCGACGTCGAGGACTGGCGCAACGCCAAGCCGACGCAGGTCGCCCGGCGCGATACGCCGTAGCTTTCGTCGGCTGCTCCGGCAGGACCGACCGGTTGTCGCGCGGAGGCGGGCAAATCGTCGATCGCTTCTGATCGGGGGCCATTGGGGCCGGTGTGACGAGCACCCGTCGGAACGGCGAGTTTTCCGCGTGGTTCGATATCGAGAACCTGTTCCAGTTCGAGAGGGCGTCGCGTGCAGCTTTCATTCGAAAACCGGACGTATCTGGTCACCGGCGGTGGCAGCGGTATCGGCAAGGGCGTCGCCGCCGGCCTGGTCGCGGCGGGCGCCTCGGTGATGATCGTCGGCCGCAACCCCGACCGGCTGGCGGGGGCCGTCAGCGAGATCGAAGCGCTTCCAGGCAGCGGTTCGATCCGCTACGAGCCGACCGACGTCACCAACGAGGAGGAGGCGGCCCGAGCGGTGGACGCCGCGACGGCCTGGCACGGTCAACTGCACGGGGCGGTGCATTGCGCGGGGGGTTCGGAGACGATCGGGCCGATCACCCAGATCGACTCGGAGGGCTGGCGGCGCACCGTCGACCTCAACGTGAACGGCACCATGTACGTGCTCAAGCACGTCGCAAGGGAGCTGGTCCGCGGTGGCGGCGGCTCGTTCGTCGGCATCTCCTCTATCGCGGCCAGCAACACCCACCGTTGGTTCGGTGCCTACGGGGTCAGCAAGTCGGCCGTTGACCACATGATGCAGTTGGCCGCCGACGAGCTCGGCCCGTCCTGGGTGCGGGTCAACAGCATCCGGCCGGGCCTGATCCGCACGGATCTGGTGGCTCCGGTGTTCGCCCTGCCGGAGGTGAGCGAGGACTACCGCGCGTGCACGCCGCTGCCCCGCCCCGGTGAGGTCGAGGACGTCGCCAACCTGGCGATGTTCCTGCTCAGCGATGCCGCCTGCTACATCACCGGGCAGGTCATCAACGTGGACGGCGGGCTGATGCTGCGCCGCGGCCCCGACTATTCGGCGATGCTGGAACCCGCGTTCGGAGCCGACGGGTTACGCGGGGTCGTCTGACACCAGGCCTGCGTCCCGGTCGGCGAGCGTGGCGAGCGCCGACCAGTCCAAGTGCCCGCCGCCGGTCGCCACCAGCGTGAGGAAGCGGTCCCGCAGCAGGCTCGCGACCGGCAGTGGCACTTCCAGCTGCTCCGCGGCGGCCAGGGCCAGGCGAACGTCTTTGAGGCCCAGCTGGGCGGCGAAGCCGGCCGGCTCGAATTGCCGCCGCGCGATGAGCCCGCCGTAGGTCTGATAGGCGGGCGCGGAGAACAGCGTCGACGTGAGGATGTCCACATAGTGCTGCCTGTCGACGCCGGCCTTGGCGACCAGCGCGACGGCCTCACTGAGGCTCTCGATCACCGACGCGATGAGGAAGTTGCCGCTCAGCTTCACCAGGTTGGCGGTGTGCGGCTGCTCGGACACCACGAAGGTGCGCTGCCCGATCGCGTCGAACAACGGGGTCAGCGGCTGCAGTACCTGCGGCTCGCCTGCCGCAACCACGAAAAGCTTTGCGGCCGCGGCCGCCTCGGGCCGGCCGAACACCGGCGCAGCGGCATACCGTTGGCCGGCATCGGCGTGCGCCGCCGCCAGGCGCTCCGAGAGGGCGACGCTGATGGTGCTCGACGAGACGTGCGTGGCGCCTGGTGCCAGCGAAGCGACGACGCCGCCGTCGCCGAAGGCCACACCCTCGACGGCCCGGTCGTCGGCCAGCATCGTGAACACGACCTCGCCCTGGCACGCGTCGGCAACGGTGCGCGCCGCTGACGCGCCGGCCTGGACGAGCGGTTCCACCTTTTCGGGGGAGCGGTTGTAGACGGTGACGCGGTGGCCCGCCTGCACGAGGTTCGTGGCCATGCCCTGGCCCATCTTCCCCAGGCCGATGAATCCGATGTCCATGCCTACACTGTGCCCTTTCCGGGGCGCGGCATGGCGCGCTCCTTACGATGATGGGCACGCCTAGTGACGGGAGCGGCAGATGAAGCGACTCGAGGGCAAGCGGATCCTGGTGACCGGTGCCGCGTCGGGCATCGGGCAGGCGACCGCGCTGCGGCTGCTCGACGAGGGCGCAACGGTGGTGGCCTCCGACGTCGCGGAGGCCGGCCTGGACGCCACCCGGTCCCGGGCGGACGAGGCCGCCACCGTCGGCCGCCTCACCACCCTGCCGATGGACGTCGGCAACGAGGACTCGGTGATCGACGGCGTGTGCATGGCCGTCGAGACGCTCGGTGGCCTGGATTCGTTGGTCAATGCCGCCGGCATTCTGCGCGCGGCGCACACCCACGAGACCACCCTGGATCTCTGGAACCAGATCATCGGTGTCAACCTGACCGGCACGTTTCTCGTTGTCCGCGAAGCGCTTCCGACGCTGCTCGGGAACTCGCGCAGCACGATCGTCAACTTCAGTTCGACCTCCGCCTCGTTCGCCCACCCCTACATGGCGGCCTACGCCGCGAGCAAGGGCGGAATCCAGGCCTTCACTCATTCACTGGCGCTCGAATACGCGCGCGACGGCTTGCGCGCCGTGTGCGTGGCGCCCGGCAGCATCAAGTCCGGGATCACCGACGCGACCGGCGGGTACATCCCGAAAGACGCTGACTGGGCGCTGTTTTCGAGGCTGATGCCGATACTGCCGACCACGGTCGAGTCCAGCGGAACCGGGATGGCCGACCCGAGCGTGGTCGCCGGGGTGATCGCCATGCTGGTGTCCGAGGACGGCGCGTTCATCACCGGAACCGAAATCCGCATCGACGGGGGAACCCACGCCTGACGAAAAGGGGGCGCCCGCGCCGCTAGTTGAATGGCGGCGACCCGCCGCGCCCGGCTTCGCCGCGCTTGCGATCGCCGCTAGTTGAATGGCGGCGACCCGCCGCGCCCGGCTTCGCCGCGCTTGCGATCGCCGCTAGCAGATGGCGGCGACCCGCCGCGCCCGGCTTCGCCGCGCTTGCGATCGCCGCTAGTTAACGCAGGGCACGCCGCCGCCGTTGATCGGCTTCCCCTGATCGGGCGTCGGGTAGGTCGTGGTGGTGCCGTTGTAGTAATACGGCTTGGCCTTGCTGGACGTTGTGGTGCTTGACGTTTCGTCCGACGTGCCGTCGTCCACCGTCGACACCGAGAAGTTCGTATCGACGGTCACCCGAATGTGTCCGGGCTGGACGTTGGGATCGGGCTGACTGGGCGCGTCGAGGCCGAGCAGCTTGGCCACGTTGCGCGCGTCGGTCTCGGCCCCGACGCCGTAGGCGACGGTGCTCGCGGTCGGTTCGCCCGAGTTGCGGTCGCGGGTCTGACCGGTGGTGTAGCCGTGGTTCTGCAGCGCGTGGGATACCTCGGTCGCGAGCCCGCTCAAGCTGCCGGCATTGATCACGTCGACGACGGTCGACGGGCTGGGCTTGGCGGCCGTGGTGGCGGGCGTAGTGGTGGCAGGCGAGGCGCCGATGGCCGTCGCCACCTCGGCCTTGATCGCGGCCGGGTCGATGATGTTGACGTCCTGGCCGTCGATGTTGTCGTACCGCACCACCGGCAGCGTCCGGAACTCGACCTGGCCGCTAGAGGCAAGCGAGCCGAGCCGCTGGATCATCTCCTCGTCCCAACCGGCCGACAGCACCACATCCTTGCGCGCCACCGCCATCAGGCTCTTGAGCTTGTCCAGGTTGGTGAAGGTGCCGGCGGCCTGCAACTCCTGCATGACCGACGAGATGAACGCCTGTTGGCGGTGGGTGCGGTCCAGGTCCCCGTTTTCCAGGCCGTGGCGCTGCCGGACGAAGGACAGGGCCTGGGAGGCGTCCAGCGTCTGCCGCCCGGCCGGGAAGTCCGCGCCGGAGTACGAGTCGTAGACCGGATGGTTGAGGCAGACCTCCACCCCGCCGAGCGTCTGGGCCAGGTCGTAGAACCCGGCCAGGTTGACCTCGGCGAAGTAGTCGATGGGAACGCCGGTCAGGCTGCGCACCGCGCGCAGCGTCGCCGCCCGGCCGGCTTCACGGCCCTTGGTCTCGAGTTCCTTTTGGCTGCTGGTGCCCTGGTTGGCGAGCTTGTTTGCGACGTACTGCTTGGTGAGGCCGTACGCCTCCTTGATCTTGATGTGGTTGTATCCGGGGACCCCGTTGAAGGCCACCCAGTCGTCGCGGGGGATGGAGAAGGCGACCACTTTGTTGTCGGCACTGACGTGCACGAGGATCAGCGTGTTGGTGTTGTAGCCGCCGTCGTCGGAATCGCCTGCGTGGAGGTGCTTCAAGATCGACCAGGGTAGGTCGTTGCCGTCCTGATCCTTACGCGAGTCCAGCCCGATCAGAAGGATGTTCATGTCGTCGCCGCTGGACCGCGGGTCGTCGGGCTGCAAAGCGTTCGAGACGGTGATCCCGCCGAGCGCGCCGTGCGCGACGTAGTAACCCGCCCCGGTCAACCCCACCGCGGCCACCGAGATCAGCGCGCCCAGGGTGCGCGTCAGCCCCCTGCGGAAACGGGAGTGCTGACGGACGGCTCGGTGGCGGCGGTGGGCGCCGCCCGAGCGGGCCATCACAAACCTCTGCCCACACCCAGCGCATCACCAGGCACCGCACCGGCGGTTTGCGGCGATGTCGCTTCAAGCATGGTGTCAAGTATGCGTTAGCTTGCTGTGAAGCCCCCAATCGAGAACGCCCGCGAACCGGGCCCCGGCCGGCCGCCCGGGCACGAATTTTCCGACCCAATCTTCGCCTGACCAGCGCTTTCTAGTTGAAGCGTCGCGCGGTGGTCTCGACTAGGTCACACCGCCGCCCAGACCGACTCGAAGTCGTTACCGAGCTGGTACTGCGGCTAGCGGGCTTTGACGAGGTCGTCGCCGGATTCGTAGAAGATGGTGATGTTCGTGCCGGTCATGACCTCGGCGAGGTACACGCCCAGCGGCTCCACCTCGTAGTAGTAGTGGATGTTGCCTTGGGGGTCCACCGCCGTCGCGCACGAGAGGCCCGGCGCCCCGCATCGTTGTTTGATCGGTGCGGCCAGGACGGCGAGCACCACCAGCACGGCTATCCCGACCCTCACCGCGGCTTTGTTCAATCCTTGCTTCGCCGTGGGTGCCGGATGCATCACCGTTGGAGTGTAAGCGGCATGCCCGCCCGGGTCGGCCACGCGCAGTAGGGTTTCTCAGCTATGGCCACTGCAAACCCGGACGGCGCGCCGTCGCCGCAGACCCGGGTCGAGGTTCTGGGCAACATCGGACCCAACTGGTTCGCCTCGGTGATGGGCACCGGCATCGTGGCCATCGCCGGCGCCACCCTGCCCGTCCACGTGGTCGGGTTGCGCGCATTCGCCCAAGTGGTCTGGGTGATCGCCGCCGTCCTGCTCGTCGCGCTGATCGTCCTGGTGGGCGGTCACTGGCTACGTCACCCCACCGTGGCCCGTACCCACGCGCGCAACCCGACCACGTGGACGGGCAGGGTGGCGCCGGCGATGGCCACGATGCCGGTGCCCATCACCGAGGCGAA
>NZ_LZJN01000047.1 GCF_001667735.1 Mycobacterium sp. E183 | reverse complement strand
CCGTCGACGATGCCCCGCACGCCGTTGCCCTCGGAACTGGTGAATCCCTCGGCCGCGGGCAGCCGGCCCAGCTCGGCCTTGGCGGCCTTGGCGATGGCCCGGGCGATGGGATGCTCGGAGGCATCCTCGAGCGCCCCGGCGTAGCGCAGCAGTGCCGCGCGGTCGGTCCGGTCGGCGCCGACCACGTCGAGGAGGCGCAGTCGGGCAAGGCCGAGGTCCAGCGGCTCGCCGACCGCATCTCCAGTGTGTTCGTCCCGGTGGTCATCGGCATCGCCCTCGCGACGCTCGGCGCATGGCTCGCGCTCGGGTTCCCGGCCACCGCGGCGCTGACCGCGGCCGTCGCGGTGCTGATCATCGCCTGCCCGTGCGCGCTCGGGCTGGCGACCCCGACGGCCCTGCTGGTCGGAACCGGCCGCGCGGCCCAGCTCGGCGTGCTGATCAAAGGGCCGGAAGTCCTGGAATCCACCCGCCGCGTCGACACGATCGTGCTTGACAAGACGGGCACCGTCACCACCGGGAAGATGACCCTCCTCGACGTGGTCGGCGCCGACCGGACCGACCGCGCGGCACTGCTGCGCTACGCCGGGGCGCTCGAGGATGCCTCCGAGCATCCCATCGCCCGGGCCATCGCCAAGGCCGCCAAGGCCGAGCTGGGCCGGCTGCCCGCGGCCGAGGGATTCACCAGTTCCGAGGGCAACGGCGTGCGGGGCATCGTCGACGG
>NZ_LZJN01000046.1 GCF_001667735.1 Mycobacterium sp. E183 | reverse complement strand
GTTCTGGTCATCATGAAGGGGTCCATGGCGGCGACCTGCCGGTGCGGCACCAGCTCGCCGGCCCCATCGAAGAACTCCTGACCACCATCTACACCGAAGTCCTCGGCCTCGACCGCATCAGCATCGACGACTCCTTCTTCGACCTCGGCGGCGACAGCATCCTGTCGATGCAGGTGGTCGCCCGCGCCCGCGCCGCGGGGTTGGCCTGCCGTGCCCGCGACATCTTCGTCGAGCAGACCGTGGCCCGCCTGGCCCGCATCCCCGGGATCACCGAGGCCCGCGAACAACTCGTCGACGAAGGCATCGGGCCGATCACGCCTACCCCGATCATGCACTGGCTGTTCGACATTGACGGCCCGATCGATGAGTTCAACCAAACCATGGCGCTCCAGGTCCCGACCGGGGCCACCCACGCCGACCTGCTCGCCATCCTGCAGGCGCTGCTCGACCACCACCCCATGCTCAGACTGCGTGCCGACACCAACGCGCGGTCGTTGACCGTTGCCGACCCCGGCGCGGTCGGTGCCGGTGAGTGCCTACACACCGTCGAGGCGCTCACCGATCAGGTGCTGGCCCAGGCCCTGTCTCGGCTAAATCCCGCCGCCGGGGTGATGGTGAGTGCGTTGTGGGTGAGCACCACCGGCCAGTTGGTGTTGATCGTTCACCATCTGGTCGTGGATGCGGTGTCGTGGCGGATCCTGTTGGAAGACGTCAACATCGCGTGGACCCAGCACCGCGGCGGCCAGCCGATCGCCCTGCCCCCCGGCGGGACCTCGTTTCAGCGCTGGGCCGCGTTTCTGGACGAGCACGCCCACACCGCGGCGGTCATCGCACAGGCCGACACCTGGAACCACGTCGCGGCGACCGCGGCCGCGCTGCCCCCACCGCAGCCCGGCGACACCTACGCCAGCGCCGGGCACCTCACCGCCACCCTGGACACCGAGACCACCCGGGTGTTGCTCTCCGACGTCCCCGCGGCCTTACACACCGGCATTAACGACATCCTGCTGATCGCCTACGCGCTGGCCTGGACCGAATTCCTCGGACGGGGCGAACACCCCGTCTGCATCGACGTCGAAAGCCACGGCCGCCACGACGACCTGGCTCCCGACCTCGACCTCTCACGCACCGTGGGCTGGTTCACCACCAAATACCCCGCCACGCTCACCGTCGCCGGACCGGGCTGGCACCGTGTCGTCACCGGAGACCCGGCACTGGGCCCGATCATCAAGGCCGCCAAAGAACAATTACGCGCCCTGCCCCACCCCGCCACCTACGGACTGCTGCGCTACCTCACCACCAACCTCACCGAACCCGAACCCACCATCGGATTCAACTACTTGGGACGTCTTGGCGGACAGGACATTCCCGAGGACCTGTGGCGGATCAGCCCGGACAGCCTGGTGGTCGCCGGCGATGCCGCCGCGTTGCCGATCTCGCTGTCACACACGGCCGAGCTCAACGCCGCCACCATCGACACCGACACCGGCCCTCAGCTCAACGCCACCTGGACCTGGGCCACGTCCGTTCTCGACGACACCCACATCGCCCGGCTCAGCCAGTTGTGGTTCGACGCCCTGACCGGAATCTGCACCCACGTCCAGCACGGCGGCGGCGGCCTGACCCCCTCCGACATCACCCCCGCCCGGCTCACCCAACACCAAATCGACGACCTCCAAAACCACTACGACACCGCCGACATCCTGCCGCTCACCGCACTCCAAGAAGGACTGCTCTTCCACGCCACCACCGCTCGGGATCTCGGCGATCTGTACGCGATGCAACTCGACGTCACGGTCGCCGGCCCACTCGACCCGCGCAGGCTGCACGACGCCGTCCGCGCCGTCGTCGAGCGCCACCCCAACCTGGCCGCTCGGTTCTGCCGGCAGTTCGACCAACCGGTGCAAATCATTCCGGCCCACCCCTTGGCGGTATGGCGATACGAGGCCGTCGAAGCCGATGATCGGATCCAAGGGATTTGCGCCGACGAACGGGCCGCGGTCGGTGACCTCACCGCCGGACCCGTCTTCCGGGTTGCTCTGCTTCGCACCGGAGAGAGTCTCCATCGAATTGTGCTGACGTTCCACCACATCGTGCTCGACGGGTGGTCGCTACCGATCCTGCTGCACGAGATCTTCGCCTGCTACCAAGGCCGGCAACTGCCGGCCGCGACACCCTATCGCCGGTTCGTCAGCTGGCTGGCCGAGCGCGACCTCGACGCCGCCCGCGACGCCTGGGCCCAGGCGCTCGCCGGCCTTGACGCCCCCACCCTCGTCGGTCCGCCGGGCCGGCTCAAGCCCGGTCCCAAGAGCACCAGTTCGTTCGCCATATCCGAGCAAGACGCGTTGGCGCTCAACGAATTGGCGCGCTCGAATCACACCACGGTCAACACCGTGCTGCAGGCGGCGTGGGCGCAACTGTTGATGGGACTGACCGGCCACCATGACGTGGTCTTCGGCACCGCGGTCTCGGGACGGCCCGTCGAGATACCGGGAGCCGACCGCATGGTCGGCCTGCTGATCAACACCGTGCCGGTGCGCGCGCACATCACCACCACCATGACCACCGCCGACCTGCTCCACCGACTGCACGACACCCACAACCACACCCTCGACCATCAACACCTGGCGCTCAACGAGATTCACCGCATCACCGGCCACGACCAACTCTTCGACACCCTGTTCGTCTACGAAAACTACCCCGTCGACACCGCCGCGCTGGCCGCCGTCGACGGATTGACCGTCGCCGAGTTCACCGGCCACGAATCCAATCACTACCCCCTGACCGTCCAGGTCACGCCCGGAGCCCAGCTCGGCTTCCGTGTCGAGTACGACACTCACGTGTTCGATGCGGAAACCGTTGACACACTGATCAATCGGCTGGAACGGGTCCTGCTGACCATGATCGCCGATCCGCGGCTCCCCTTGTCGGCGACCGACGCGCTCGACGACGACGAGCGCGCCCGCCTCGACGCCATGGGCAATCGGGCGGCGCTGACCGGGTCCGCACCCGCACCGGTGACGATTCCGGAACTGTTCGCCGGCCATGTGGTCCGCTCTCCGCACGCCGTAGCCATCCGCGACGGGGTCCGGTCGTTGACTTACCGAGATCTCGACGAAGCCTCGAATCAGTTGGCTGACTCGATATCCGGTTGCGGCGCCGGCCCCGGGCAATGCGTGGCGCTGCTGCTCGAGCGGTCCGCCGAGGCCGTCATCGCCATGCTCGCGGTGCTCAAGGCCGGGGCGGCATACCTGGCGATCGACCCGGCGCTGCCCGACGAGCGGATCGAATTCATGTTGAGTGACGCCGCGCCGAGCGTCGCGGTCACCACCACCGGGCTGCGACCACGGCTGGCCGGGCGCCCACTGGCCGTCGTCGACATCACCGACGACCGCATGATGGCCCAACCCCGATCCGCGCTTGCTATGCCGGCAGCCGACGACATCGCCTACGTCATCTACACCTCGGGAACCACGGGTGTGCCGAAAGGCGTTGCGATTAGCCATCGCAACGTGGCCCACTTGGTCGAGTCGGCGTCAGCCCACCTACCCGCCGAGCAGGTTTGGACGCAGTGTCACTCGTACGCGTTCGACTTTTCCGTCTGGGAGGTCTGGGCGGCCTTACTCGGCGGCGGGCGACTGGTGGTGGTGCCCGAGCGGGTGACGGCCTCACCGAGAGACTTCCACGCCCTGCTCGTCGCCGAACAGATCACCGTGCTCACCCAGACGCCGTCGGCGGCCGCGGCGCTTCCCCAGGACGGCCTGGATTCGGTCGCGCTACTGCTCGGCGGCGAGGCGTGTCCGGCCGAGCTGGTGGACCGGTGGGCGCCCGGGCGCGTGGTGATCAACGCCTACGGCCCCACCGAAACCACCGTGTACGCCACATTGAGCGCCCCGTTGACCGCAGGTCTGGGGACGGTACCGATCGGGGCTGCGGTGTCGACCTCGGCACTGTTCGTCCTGGACGACTGGCTGCGCCCGCTCCCACCCGGCATGGTCGGCGAACTGTACGTGGCCGGCCGCGGCGTTGGCGTCGGCTACCTGGGTCGGGCGGGCCTGACCGCGGCTCGATTCGTGGCCAGCCCGTTCGGCGCCCCCGGCACGCGGATGTACCGTACCGGCGACCTGGTGCGCTGGCGGACCGACGGGCAGCTCGACTACCTCGGGCGCGCCGACGAGCAGGTCAAGATCCGCGGCTATCGGATCGAGCTCACGGAGATCCAGGCCGCCCTGACCGCACTCGGCGGTGTCGATCAGGCCGTCGTCGTCGTCCGCGAAGACCGGCCCGGCGACAAACGGCTGGTCGGATACGTCGTCGAAAGCATCGGCGCGACAGTCGATCCCGCCGCGGCGCGCGCCACGCTCACCGAACGGCTGCCCGGCCACATGGTGCCGGCCGCCGTCGTGGTGTTGGGGGCACTGCCGCTGACGGTCAACGGCAAGCTCGACACCCGGGCCCTGCCCGCGCCCGACTACCAGGACCGCGGTCGCTACCGCGCCCCGGCCTCCCCGGTCGAGGAGATCCTGGCCGGCACCTATACCCACGTGCTGGGTGTCGACCGGGTGGGCGTCGACGATTCGTTCTTCGACTTGGGCGGGGATTCGCTGTCGGCAATGCGGTTGATCGCTGCCATCAACACCGGTCTCGACACCGACCTGGCTGTGCACGCGTTGTTCGACGCACCCACGATCGCGCAATTGGCGCCACTCGTCGACGGCGAGGCCCGCCACCGTGAGCCGTTGACCGCGGGGCACCGCCCGGCGGTGATTCCGCTCTCGTTCACCCAGAATCGGCTGTGGATTCTCGACCAGTTGCAAGGCCCCTCAGGGGTTTACCACGTGGCCGTGGCACTGAAGCTGCGCGGTGCCCTCGATGCGGATTCGCTGCGCGACGCGCTCGCCGATGTGGTCGCCCGGCATGAAAGCCTGCGCACGATATTCCCCGCGCCCGATGGACTGCCCCAGCAACTCATCGTCCCTGCCGACCGGGCGGATTTCGGCTGGGACGTCATCGACGCGACCGATTGGGTGCCGGCCAGGCTCGACGAGGCCGTCGACGAAACGGCGCGCCACCCCTTCGGTTTGGATTCCGAGATTCCGCTGCGGGCAAAGTTGTTTCGTGTCGACGCCGACGAGCACGTGTTGGTCGGCGTGGTGCACCACATCGCCTTTGACGGTTGGTCGCTGGCGCCGTTGATCCGCGACCTCAGCGAGGCCTATCGGGCGCGAGGGCGGGGGCTCGGCCCCGACTGGCCCCCACTGCCCGTGCAATACGTGGACTACACGTTGTGGCAGCGGGCGCGGTTCGGTGTGCTCGACGATTCCGACAGCCGGATCGCCGCGCAGCTCAAGTATTGGGAAGACGCCCTGGCCGGCTTGCCCGAACGCTTGGAGCTCCCGACGGATCGGCCCTATCCCTCGGTGGCCGATCAGCGCGGCGACAGCGTGTCCGTGGACTGGCCGGCCGAATTGCAGCAGCGCATCGCCGAGGTGGCCCGCGGGCACAACGCGACCAGCTTCATGGTGGTCCAAGCCGCCCTGGCGGTTCTGCTGGCGCGGCTCAGCTCGAATTCCGATGTGGCCGTGGCATTCCCAATCGCCGGCCGCAGTGATCCCGCGCTCGATGACCTGGTGGGTTTCTTCGTCAACACCTTGGTGCTGCGGGTGGATGCGGCAGGAGACCCGACCGTCGCCGAATTGCTCGCCCAAGTGCGGCGGCGCAGCCTGCTGGCCTTCGAGCACCAGGATGTGCCATTCGAGGTGCTGGTCGAGCGGCTCAACCCGACCCGCTCGCTGAGCCATCATCCGCTTGCCCAGGTGGCGTTGGCGTGGCAGAACCTGCCCGGCCATAGGAGCGACCCCGTCGCCGGGCTTGAGTTGGGCGACCTCGAGATCACACCATTGCCGCTCGACACCCACACCGCTCGCATGGATTTGACCTTCTCGCTGTCCGAACACTGGTCCGACGACGGTGCGCCGGCGGGCATTCGGGGAACGGTCGAATTCCGCACGGATGTTTTCGCGCCCGAGACGATCAACACGCTTGTCGGCCGGTTCCAGCGGCTACTGCGCGCGATGACCGCCGACCCTCAGGCCCGGTTGTCGTCCATCGATCTGCTGGACGCCGAGGAGCACGCCAGCCTCGATGCCACGTCCAACAGGGCGATGTTGGACCGGCCGGGCCCCACACCGCTGTCGATTCCGGCCTTGTTCGCCGGCCATGTGGCGAGGACACCCGATGCGATCGCGATCACCGACGGGACGCGGTCCTGGACCTACCGCGAACTCGACGTCGCGTCGAATCGACTGGCGCACCGGCTGATCGGGCACGGCGCGGGCCCGGGCGAATGCATCGCGCTGTTGTTCTCCCGTTGCGCCGAGGCCATCACCGCGATGCTGGCGGTGCTCAAGACGGGAGCGGCCTACCTACCGATCGATCCGGCGGTGCCGGCTTCCCGGATGGAGTTCATGCTCGACGACGCCGCGCCGATCGCCGCCGTCACGACCCCCGACCTGCGGCCGCGGCTGGCCGGGCACGGACTGGTGGTGCTGGATGTCACCGATGGCGCGGTCGGTGACCACCCAAGGACCGCACCACCCGCGCCCGGCCACGGCGACATCGCGTATCTGATCTATACCTCCGGAACCACCGGCGCACCGAAATGCGTTGCCATCACCCATCACAACGTGACGCAGCTGCTGGCATCACTGGACGGCGGTTTGCCGCATCCGGGCGTCTGGCCGCAATGTCATTCGCTGGCCTTCGACGTCTCGGTGTGGGAGATCTTCGGTGCGCTCCTACGAGGTGGGCGCGTGGTGGTGGTCGCCGAGGACATCGCCGCGTCGCCGACTGACTTCCACCACCTGCTGGTCGCCGAACAGGTCGACGTGCTCACGCAAACCCCCTCCGCCGCAGCCGTGTTGCCGCCCGAGGGTTTGGAGTCGGCGGCGATGGTGGTGGTCGGTGAGGCGTGCCCGGCCGACGTGGTCGATCAATGGGCGCCCGGGCGGGTGATGATCAACGCCTACGGCCCGACGGAGACGACGATGTGCGTCGCGATCAGCGCGCCGCTGACGGCCGGATCCGGGGTGGTGCCCATCGGGAGTCCGGTACCCGGAGCGGCGCTGTTCGTCCTCGACGAGTCGTTGCGCCGGGTGCCGTCCGGGGTGATCGGTGAGTTGTACGTCGCCGGCCACGGCGTGGGCATCGGGTA
The DNA here is from genome assembly GCF_001667735.1 of Mycobacterium sp. E183. Classification (GTDB taxonomy): domain Bacteria; phylum Actinomycetota; class Actinomycetes; order Mycobacteriales; family Mycobacteriaceae; genus Mycobacterium. Next base: position 11,022 of record NZ_LZJN01000046.1, on the reverse strand, counting down.
TCTGCGCCGCGCGGGGCTGACGGCGTCACGATTCGTGGCCTGCCCGTTCGGGGGCCATGGGGCACGCATGTACCGCACCGGGGACCTGGTCCGCTGGGGCGCCGACGGCCAACTGCACTACCTCGGACGCGCCGACGAGCAGGTCAAGATCCGCGGGTACCGCATCGAGCTAGGCGAAATCCATGCCGCGCTAAGCCAACTCGACGGCGTGGAGCGTGCCGCGGTCATCGCGCGCGAAGACCATCCGGGCGACAAGCGGCTGGTCGCCTACATCACGGGAACCGCCGATCCGATCGACGCGCGCGCCGCACTCGCGGAGCGGCTGCCTGGCTACATGGTGCCCGCCGGGGTGGTGGTGCTCGATGCGCTGCCGACCACCGTGAACGGGAAACTCGATACCCGCGCCCTGCCCGCGCCCGACTACCAGGCCTCCGAAAGTTATCGTGCGCCGTCCGATGCCATCGAGGAAATCCTGGCGGGCATCTTCGCCGAGGTCCTGCGACTCGATCGCGTCGGAGTGGATGACGCCTTCTTCGACCTTGGCGGCGACAGCATCTCGTCGATGCAGGTGGTCGCACGGGCCCGCGCGGCCGGCGTGATCTGCCGCCCGCGAGACATCTTCGTCGAACAGACGGTGGCGCGGCTGGCCCGCGTCGCCCAGATCAGCGACGGCATCGGCCCGCTCGACGCGGGCATCGGCCCGGTAATACCCACCCCGATCATGCGCTGGCTGTGGGACATCGACGGGCCCGTCGATCAGTTCAATCAGACGATGATGATCGAGGCACCCCACGGCGTCACCCGGCCCGACGTGGTCGCGCTCCTGCAAGCCCTGCTCGACCACCACCCGATGCTGCGGCTGCGTGTCGACAACTTCGACGCCGGCGAGTGGTCGTTGACGGCGCCCGGGACCGGTGCGGTGGACGCCGAAAGCTGCCTGCTCGCCGTCGACGAGTTGACCGAAGACGCGGTGGCGATCGCCCGGTCACGGCTCAACCCCTCTGCCGGCGTAATGCTCAGCGCGGTCTGGGTGACCACCGGCCAGCTGGTGCTGATCATCCACCACCTGGCCGTGGACGCCGTGTCCTGGCGAATCCTCCTGGAAGACCTGAACATCGGCTGGGCCCAGCGCCTGAGCGGCCAACCGGTCGCGCTGCCGGCGGGCGGCACATCCTTCCAGCGCTGGGCGGCACTCCTTGCCGAGCATGCGCAGCGGCGCGAAGTCATCGACCAGACCGAAGTGTGGCAGCGGTCGCTGCCCGCCCAAGCCGCCCTGCCCCCGGTCAAGCCCGAGACTGACACCTACGACCGCGCCGGGCACCTCACGGCATCCCTCGACACCGAGACCACCCGCCTCCTGCTCGGCGAGGTTCCCACCGCGTTTCACACCGGCGTCCAGGACATCCTGTTGATCGCCCTCGCGTTGGCGTGGGGTGAGTTCTCGGGCGCCGACGAGGGCGGGTCGATCGCGATCGACGTCGAGGGACATGGTCGCTACGAGGACCTCACCACCGATGTCGAGCTGTCACGCACCGTGGGCTGGTTCACCACCAAATACCCCGCGGCGTTACCGGTCGTCGGGCCGCGCTGGGCGCAACTGGTGGCCGGTGACGCCGCGGTCGGGGCGTTCGTCAAGCGCGCAAAGGAACGACTGCGGGCCCTGCCCGACGGCATCACGTATGGCCTCCTGCGCTACCTCAACGCCGACGTCGCATTGGGTGGGCCGGATCCGGCGATCGGGTTCAATTACTTCGGACGGTTGCACGGCACCGAGGCGTCCGGCGATCTCTGGCGGCCCAGCCAGGACGGTCTGGCGGTCACCACCTTCGCCAGCGCGGTGCCGATGCCAGTCGCACACACCCTGGAACTCAGCGCGGGCGCCGTGGACGCCGGTGCCGGGCCCCACCTGGAGGCCCAATGGACCTGGGCACCTTCGGCGCTCGATGACGCGCAGGTCGACCGGCTCAATCAGCTGTGGTTCGACGCTCTTACCGGGATCTGCGCACACGTCCAGCGCGGCGGCGGGGGACTCACCCCCTCGGACATCGCCCCCGCCGGTCTCACCCAGCACCAAATCGACCAACTCCAGCGGCATTTCCGGATCGCCGACATACTGCCGCTCACTCCCCTCCAGCAAGGATTGCTGTTCCACGCGGCCGCCCAGAACCGCGACGGCGACCTGTACTCGATGCAGCTCGACATCACCGTCTCCGGTCCGCTCGACGCGGATCGCCTCCGCGGCGCCGTGGACACCGTCGTCAGTCGCCACCCCAACCTCGCCGCCCGGTTCTGCACACAATTCGACCAGCCGGTGCAGATCATCCCGGCCGACACCCAAACGCCCTGGCAGTACGTCGAACTCGATTGCGATACCGACGGGCAGTTACAGCGCATATGTGACGCCGAGCGCGCGGCGGTGTGTGACCTGAAGGGTTCGACCGCGTTTCGCGTTGCGTTGATCCGCACCGCGCCGGAGCGGTACCGAGTGGTGTTGACCAATCACCACATCGTGCTGGACGGCTGGTCGCTGCCCGTGCTCCTGCAAGAGATCTTCGCTACCTATTACGGCCAACGTCTACCGGCGGCCGTCCCATATCGCCGGTTCGTCACCTGGCTCGCCAAGCGCGACCTCGACGCCGCGGAGCAGGCCTGGCGCGAGGTGCTCACCGGTTTCCACACCCCGACTCTGGTCGCACCGCCGGGCACCCCGACGCTGGGAACCCGAGGCCTCGCGTCGGCTCGCGTGCCGGAGGGCACCACCCAGGCCGTCAACGAACTGGCCCGCTCCTGTCACACCACCGTCAACACGGTGCTGCAGGGCGCCTGGGCACAGGTATTGATGTCCATGACGGGCCGGCGCGACGTCGTATTCGGGGCGGCTGTTTCGGGCAGGCCGACCGAGGTGGTCGGCGCGGAAACGATGGTGGGTCTGATGATCAACACCATCCCCGTCCGAGCCACCATCACCCCGGCCACCACCGTCGCAGACCTGCTCGGGCAATTGCACACCGCTTACGAGCGCACCCTGGATCATCAACATCTGGCGCTCAAGGAGATTCACCGCATCACCGGGCTCGACCAGCTCTTCGACACGTTGTTCGTGTTCGAGAACTACCCGATCGACACCACGGCGCTGTCGCACACCAACGGGCTGGCGATCACCGACTTAACCGGTACCGAATCCAGTCATTACCCGCTGACAATGCAGGCCCGCCCCGACCGCGAATTGCTTCTTCGCGTCGAATACGACAGCCACGTGCTCGACGCCGAGACCATCGAATCACTGATCGACCGCTTCCAGCGCGCGTTGGTGGCCATGACCACCGACCTAGGGGGACAACGTTGACCACCAATCCGACGCGGAGATTGTTGTCCATCGATCTGCTCAACGAGACGGAACACGCGCGCCTGGACGACTGGAGCAACCGCGCCGCATTGACCCGGCCCGCGGTGCCGCTATCGGTTCCGGCGCTCTTCTCCGCCCAGGTGTCGCGGACCCCCGAGGCGCTGGCCGTGACCTTCGAAGGCCGCTCGATGACCTACCGCGAGCTCGACGAGGCCGCTAATCGGTTGGCACATCTGCTGATCGAGCACGGCGCGCGACCGGGCGTGTGTGTCGCACTGCTGTTCCCCCGGTGCGCCGAGGCGATAACGGCGATCCTGGCGGTGCTCAAAACCGGGGCGGCGTATCTGCCGATCGACCCCATGCATCCGCGGTCCCGCATCGAGTTCATGCTCACCGACGCCACCCCGATCGCCGTCGTGACGACCGCGGAGATGCGTTCGCGACTGGACGGATGCGGCCTGACTGTCATCGATACCGCCGACGCTCGCATCGACGCTCAACCCGACACCGCCTTACCCCTCCCCGCGCCCGATGACATAGCCCACATCGTGTACACCTCAGGCACCACCGGGGTGCCGAAAGGCGTTGCGGTCACGCATGACAACGTCACCCAGCTTTTCGACGCGCTCGACATCGGTATTCGACTGGGCCCGGACCAGGTGTGGACGCAGTTCCATTCCTACGCGTTCGACTTCTCGGTGTGGGAGATCTGGGCCGCGTTGCTGTTCGGCGGGCGTCTGGTGGTGGTGCCCGAGTCGGTGGCTCGATCACCCGGCGAATTCCACAACCTACTGACAAAAGAGCGCGTCCGCGTGCTGACGCAGACCCCGTCGGCAGTGAGCACCCTGTCCCCCGAGGGACTGGAATCCACGGCGTTGGTCATCGGCGCCGAAGCCTGTCCTCCGGCGCTGGTGGATGCCTGGGCGCCCGGACGGGTGATGACCAACGTCTACGGCCCGACGGAAACCACGATGTGGGCGTCCAAGAGTGCTCCACTGCTGCCGGGATCGGGTTCGCCACCCATCGGGTCCCCGATCACGGGAGCCGCGTTCTTCGTCCTCGACGAGTTGCTGTGTCCCGTGATGCCCAAGGTGGTCGGCGAGCTGTATATCGCCGGCCGCGGCGTCGGGGTGGGCTACTGGCGCCGGGCCGGACTGTCCGCTTCGCGCTTCGTGGCCTGTCCATTCGGCCCGCCCGGAACCCGCATGTATCGCACCGGGGACCTGGTGCGCTGGCGGCCGGACGGCCAACTCGACTACCTCGGCCGCGCCGACGAACAGGTGAAGATTCGCGGGTATCGCATCGAACTCGGCGAAATCCGCTCCGCCTTGAGCGAACTCCCGGGCGTCGGACAGGCCGCGGTGATCGCCCGAGAGGACCGGCCCGGTGACCGGCGGCTCGTCGGCTACCTCACCGAAACGGCCACCGGAGCAGTCGATCCCGCTGTCACACGGGAGGCACTGGCCCGGCGGCTGCCCGGATACATGGTTCCGTCGGCCATCGTCGTCTTGCAAACGCTGCCGCTGACGGTCAACGGCAAACTCGACACCCGAGCCCTCCCGGCGCCGGAGTACACCAACGGTCAGCGGTACCGCGCTCCGAAGGATCCCACCCAGGACATCCTCGCCGGCATCTATGCCCGCGTTCTCGGCATCGACCGGGTCGGAGTCGACGACTCTTTCTTCGACCTCGGAGGCGACTCGGTTTCTGCGATGCGCGTGATCGCGGCGATCGGCTCCGACCTGGCCACCGACCTGTCAATGCAGACTCTGTTCGACGCGCCAACGGTCGCGCAACTGGCCGCACACATCGGTGGCGATGACAGCCGCCTTCAGCCTCTTCTGGCCGTCCAACGGCCGGAAGTCATTCCGCTGTCCTTCGCGCAGATTCGGCTCTGGTTTCTCGACCAATTGCACGGGCCTTCAGCGGTTTACAACCTGACGGTGGCGTTGCGTTTGCGGGGAACGCTGGATCTGACTGCGTTGCGGATGGCCGTGGACGACGTCATAGGCCGGCACGAATCGCTGCGCACGGTGTTCCCCGACGTCGACGGGGTGCCCTTCCAGCGCGTGCTGCCGAGTAACTGCGCCGGCGTTGTGGACGTCACCGACGCCGCCGGGTGGTCCCCGGGCGCGCTTCATGAGGCCATCGACGCCGTGGCGCGGCGCACGTTCGACTTGAGGGCCGAGATTCCTTTCCGAGTGCAGCTTTTCCGCGTCGGCGACGACGACCACGTGCTGGTGGGTGTGGTGCACCACATCGCCGCGGATGGCTGGTCGATCACCCCGCTCGTGGGTGACCTGAATGTCGCGTATGCCAGCCGGTGCAGCGGCGAAGCCCCTGACTGGGCCGAATTGCCAGTGCAATATGCGGATTACGCGGTGTGGCAGCGCGCGCAGTTGGGTGATCTCGATGATGGCGACAGTCGCTTTGCCGCGCAGTTGGCGTATTGGGAGGATGCGCTGGCGGGGATGCCGGAGCGGTTGGAGTTGCCCACAGATCGGCCTTATCCGGCGGTGGCCGATCTGCGTGGGGCGACGGTGCCGGTGGAGTGGCCGGCGGAGTTACAGCAGCGGGTGCGTGCGCTGGCCCGGGAGTGCAACGCGACGAGTTTCATGGTGGTTCAGGCCGCGTTAGCGGTGTTGTTGTCGCGGCTGAGCGCGACTTCGGATGTGCCGGTGGGTTTTCCGATCGCAGGGCGACGCGACCCCGCGCTCGAGGGCCTGGTGGGGTTCTTCGTCAACACACTGGTACTGCGCGTCGACGTCGCGGGTGATACGACCGTCAATGAGTTGCTCGGCCAGGTGCGGAGGCAAAGCCTCGCCGCCTATGACCACCAAGACGTGCCGTTCGAGGTGCTGGTTGAGCGGCTCAACCCGGCGCGGTCGCTGGCTCATCATCCGCTGGTGCAGGTGATGGTGGCCTGGCAGAACCTGCCGGGCACCGGCGCTGATCCGGGGTTGGCGTTGGGGGATTTACAGGTGTCCCAGGTGCCGATCACCACCCATACCGCCCGGATGGATTTGACGTTCAACGTGGCTGAGCGCTTCACCGATGAGGGTGAGCCGGCTGGGATTTCGGGTGCGGTGGAGTTCCGCACCGACGTGTTCGACGCCGGCACGGTCGCCGCGGTGGTGGAGCGGTTGGAGCGGGTGTTGGTGGCGATGACCGCTGATCCGGGTGTGCGGTTGTCGTCGCTCGATGTGCTCCAGGCCGGTGAGCTCACCCGTCTGGGCGAGATGGGCCGGTGGCCGGTGTTGGAGCAGGCCGCGGCGGCGGTGTCGATTCCGGCGCTGTTCGCCGAGCAGGTGCTGCGGGCCCCGGAAGCGGTGGCGCTGCGGTTCGGGGAACAGTCCTGGACCTACCGCGAGGTCGATGGTGCGTCAAACCGGCTGGCTCATCTGCTGATTGGTTACGGTGCCGGCCCGGGTGAATGCGTGGGACTGGTCCTCCCGCGTTCCGGTGCGGCCATTGTGGCGATCTTGGCGGTGCTCAAGACCGGCGCGGCGTACCTGCCGATCGACCCGGCGCTGCCCGACGAGCGGATCGACTTCCTGCTGGCCGACTCCAGGCCGGTGGCCGCGCTCACCACCACAGCGTTGCGCCCACGGCTGAACGGGCACGCCTTCATCGTCGTCAACGTCGACGACCCGCGGATTGACGCCCAGCCGAGTACGGATTTGCCGGCACCGGCAGCCGACAATGTCGCGCACATCATTTACACCTCGGGCACGACCGGGGTGCCCAAAGGGGTTGCGGTCACGCACCACAACGTCACCCGCCTGTTCGACGCACTGGAGGTGGGTTTCGAGCTGGAGCCCAAGCAGGTGTGGACGCAGTGCCATTCGTATGCGTTCGACTTTTCGGTGTGGGAGATCTGGGGTGCGTTGGCGCACGGCGGGCGGTTGGTGGTGGTGCCCGAGGAGGTGACCCGCTCCCCCGACGAGCTGCGCGCCCTGCTGATCTCCGAACACGTCACCGTCTTGAGTCAGACCCCGTCAGCGGTGGCAATGCTCTCCCCCGCCGGGCTACAGCCGTTGGCGCTCGTGGCCGCCGGAGAGGCCTGCCCAGCCGAGATCGTCGAGCGCTGGGCGCCCGGGCGGGTGATGGTCAACGGCTACGGCCCCACCGAAACCACGGTCTATGCCACCATCAGCGCCCCGCTGGCGCCCGGTTCGGCCGCGGTCCCCATCGGCCTACCGGTGCCCGGCGCGGCGCTGTTCGTCCTCGACCCCTGGCTGCGTCCCGTCCCGCCCGGCGTCGTTGGCGAACTCTATGTCGCCGGCCGCGGCGTCGGGATCGGCTATTGGCGCCGGCCCGGGCTGAGCGCGGCCCGGTTTGTGGCCTGCCCCTACAGCCCGCCCGGCACCCGGATGTATCGCAGTGGGGACTTGGTGCGCTGGCGACCCGACGGGCAACTGGACTACCTGGGGCGCGCCGACGAACAGGTGAAGATTCGCGGGTACCGCATCGAACTCGGCGAGATCCGCGCGGCCCTGGGCGAACTCCCAGACGTCGGACAGGTTGCGGTGATCGCCCGTGAGGACCGTCCCGGTGACCGGCGGCTAGTCGGTTACATCACCGGCACCGCCGATCCCGCTGCGGCGCGCGCCGCGCTGGCCGAGCGGCTGCCCGGCTTCATGGTGCCCACCGCGATCGTCGTGGTGGACACCCTGCCGATCACGGTCAACGGCAAGCTCGACACCCGCGCCCTGCCCGCCCCCGACTACGTGGATGTCGATCGCTACCGCGCCCCGACCAACCCCGTCGAAGAAGTCCTGGCCGCCATCTACGCCGAGATCCTCGGGGTCGAGCGCGTCGGCGTCGACGACTCCTTCTTCGACCTCGGCGGCGACAGCATCCTGTCGATGCAAGTAGTCGCCAGGGCCCGCGCGGCCGGGTTGGCCTGCCGCCCCCGTGACATCTTCGTCGAGCAGACCGTGGCGCGGCTGGCCCGCATCCCTGGCATCACCGACGGCCATCAACGGACCACCGACGACGGGATCGGGTCCGTCAAGCCCACGCCAATCATGCACTGGCTGTTCGACATTGACGGCCCGATCGACCAGTTCAACCAATCCATGGTGCTGCAGGCACCGACCGAAGCGACCCACGACGACGCGCTCGTCATCCTGCAAGCACTGCTCGACCGCCACCCTATGCTGCGGGCGCGGGCCGATACGAGTGGGCGGTCGCTGACCGTTCCCGGACCCGGGGCGGTCGACGGCGCTCAGTGCCTGCACACCGTCGACGCGCTGACCGATGATGTCCTCGCCCAGGCGAGGTCCCGGCTCGACCCCGGCGGTGGCGTGATGCTCAGCGCGTTGTGGGTCTCCACTACCGGCCAGCTGGTGCTGATCGTTCACCATCTGGCCGTCGATGCGGTGTCATGGCGGATCCTGTTGGAGGACACCAACATCGCGTGGGCCCAGCACCACCACGGCCAGCCGATCACCCTGCCCCAAATCGGCACCTCATTCCAGCGGTGGGCCGCGTTGCTCGACGAGCACGCCCACACCCCGGCCGTCGTCTCGCAGGCCGACACCTGGAACCACGTCGCGGCGACCGCGGCCGCGCTGCCCCCACCGCAGCCCGGCGACACCTACACCAGCGCCGGGCACCTCACCGCCACCCTGGACACCGAGACCACCCGGGTGTTGCTCACCGACGTACCCGCGGCCTTCCACACCGGCATCCACGAAATCCTGCTGATCGCCTACGCCCTGGCCTGGACCGAATTCCTCGGCTCCACCGGCCAAACCGTGGGCATTGACGTCGAAGGCCACGGCCGCCACGACGACCTGGCCGACGCGGTGGATCTGTCACGCACCGTGGGCTGGTTCACCACCAAATACCCCGTCGCACTGAACGTCGGTGGGCTGCGCTGGGACCATATAGCAGCGGGCGACCCCGCACTGGGCCCGATCGTCAAGGGCGCCAAGGAACAACTGCGCGCCGCGCCCCACCCCCTGACCTACGGACTGCTGCGCTACCTCAACCCGGACACCGCCCTAACCGCACCCGACCCCACCATCGGATTCAACTACCTAGGACGGCTCAGTGCGACCGCGCCCGGGGCCATCGATGAGCTTTGGCTGATCAGCGAGGACGGCTTGTCGGCCATAGCCGTGGCCAGCACGGCGCCGATGCCGCTGTCGCACACGGCCGAGCTCAACGCCGCCACCATCGACACCGACACCGGCCCTCAGCTCAACGCCACCTGGACCTGGGCCACGTCCGTTCTCGACGACACCCACATCGCCCGGCTCAGCCAGTTGTGGTTCGACGCCCTGACCGGAATCTGCACCCACGTCCAGCACGGCGGCGGCGGCCTGACCCCCTCCGACATCACCCCCGCCCGGCTCACCCAACACCAAATCGACGACCTTCAAAACCACTACGACACCGCCGACATCCTGCCGCTCACCGCACTCCAAGAAGGGCTGCTCTTCCACGCCACCACGCACGAGTCGGACGACGTCTACGCGCTCCAGCTGCAGATTTCGGTGGCCGGTCCGCTGGACCCGGATCGGCTGCACGACGCCGTCCGCACCGTCATCAGCCGCCACCCCCACCTCGCGGCCCGATTCTGTCGACAATTCGACCAACCGGTGCAAGTCGTTCCGGCTGTGCCTGAAATACCTTGGCAATCAGTCGTATTCGAAACCGACGCGGAAGATCAACTCGCGCGTTTGTGTGCCGCCGAACGCGCCGCGGTGTGCAACCCCAATGACCAGCCGGCCTTCCGGGTGGCGTTGATCCGCACCGCCCACGAGCGGCACCGCATCGTGCTCACCAATCATCACATCGTGCTCGACGGGTGGTCGCTACCGATCCTGCTGCACGAGATCTTCGCCTGCTACCAAGGCCGGCGACTGCCGGCCGTGACACCCTATCGCCGGTTCGTCAGCTGGCTGGCCGAGCGCGACCTCGACGCCGCCCGCGACGCCTGGGCCCAAGCGCTGGCCGGGCTTGACGCCCCCACCCTCGTCGGTCCGCCGGGCCGGTTGACATTGGGAACGCGGGCCGTTGAGGCCGACCGCCTTCCCGCGGCAATCACCCAGTCAGTCGCTGAGTTGGCGCGCTCGAATCACACCACGGTCAACACCGTGCTGCAGGCGGCGTGGGCGCAACTGTTGATGGGACTGACCGGCCACCATGACGTGGTCTTCGGCACCGCGGTCTCGGGACGGCCCGTCGAGATACCGGGAGCCGACCGCATGGTCGGCCTGCTGATCAACACCGTGCCGGTGCGCGCGCACATCACCACCACCATGACCACCGCCGAGCTGCTCCACCAACTGCACGACACCCACAACCACACCCTCGACCATCAACACCTGGCGCTCAACGAGATTCACCGCATCACCGGCCACGACCAACTCTTCGACACCCTGTTCGTCTACGAAAACTACCCCGTCGACACCGCCGCGCTGGCCGGCGCCGACGGGCTCGCCATCACCGAGTTCACCAGCCGCGAATCCAATCACTACCCCCTGACCATGCAGGCCACGCCCGGGTCCGAACTGGGCGTGCGCGTCGAATACGACACCGACGTGTTCGACACCAAAATCGTTCGAGCACTGATCAAACGGTTCCAGCGGGTGTTGGTGGCGATGACGGCTGATGCCCAGGCGCGGTTGTCCTCGATTGGTGTGCTTGATGCCGGTGAGCTC
>NZ_LZJN01000045.1 GCF_001667735.1 Mycobacterium sp. E183 | reverse complement strand
TGGATGCGTTGGGCGCGCTGGCCGGCGGGGCTGAGCGGCTGGGGTGTCGCTGCGGGCGCCCGGACTGCGCGGCCGGCACCCGGCCGGCGGCCGGTGCGGTGGTGATTCACGTGCTCGCCGAGCAGGCCGCCCTGGATCGCGGGGTGGGGATGGCCAGTGAGCTGCGGGCCGACGGCCTGATTCCACCGGAGCTGGTGGCCGAGTTGGCCGCCGTGGCCAAGCTGGTGCCGCTGGTCCATCCCGGGGACGCGCCGCCCGAGCCGGGCTATGTGCCCTCCCAAGGGTTGGCCGATTTCGTGCGGTGTCGGGATTTGACGTGCCGCTGGCCGGGTTGTGACTGCCCGGCGATGGTCTGCGACCTCGACCACACCATTCCCTACAGCGCCGGTGGGCCCACCCATGCCAGCAACCTGAAGTGTTATTGCCGCACCCATCATTTGGTGAAGACGTTTTGGGGCTGGCGCGAGCAGCAGCTGCCCGACGGCACCCTGATCTTGACCTCCCCGGCCGGGCGCACCTACGTCACCACCCCGGGCAGCGCCCTGCTGTTCCCCAGCCTCTGCCACGCCACCGGCGCCATACCGGCCGCCGAGGCCGACCCCCCGCCCCAGGACTACTGCGGCCAGCGGCACGTCAAATCCCGACACCGCACGAAATCGGCCAACCCTTGGGAGGGCACATAGCCCGGCTCGGGCG
>NZ_LZJN01000044.1 GCF_001667735.1 Mycobacterium sp. E183 | reverse complement strand
AAGCCTCAGCTGCCGGCCGCGCGGGCGATTGACACCACCTGCATCGACAAGATGCTGTCGCCGCCCAGGTCGAAGAACGATTCGTCGACCCCGACCCGGTCCAGCCCGAGCACTTGGGCGTAGATCCCGGCCAGGATCTCTTCGGTCGGGGTCTGCGGTGCGCGGAAGGGCGTGTCGGCAAAGACCGGCGCCGGCAGCGCCTTTCGATCGATCTTGCCGGACGAGGTCATCGGGAACTCGTCGAGCACCATGATCTGCGTCGGCAACATGTAATCCGGCAACCGCGCGCTCAATTGGCGTCGGACGGCGCTGATCCGCGTGTTGTTGCGCGGGTCGTTGGCGGGTTCGTCGTGACCATCGCGGTTCGGCAGGTATACGTCGCTGATGGTCGGGATGCTTCCCTCCGCAGCGGCCGTGAAGACGGCATCAAGCGTGCCCGGTTGAGCGCCCCACGTGACCGCGACGCGATAGCCAATGGCTTCGCCGAGGCGGTGCAGTGCTTCGGGTGTCGCGGTGCCGTTCGATTCCACCCGGGTGGCCTCAGCGAGCGCGTCGGTCAGGGGTAGCCCCGCCGCCAGGCCCTGTCCGATTTGGACGTCGGTGACCAAGCCGGCGCGCGGGATTCCGCATATTCGGATGTCGGCGGGACGGTCGGAGTTCAATCGATTCTGCAGCCCGTTCAAGCCGGCGCAATCGGCCCACGCCCAGGTCGGGGCGGCGCCCAGGGAATGCACCGATGTGGGCGCCTTGTGCACGACGACGTCGTAGCGGTACCGGGTGAGTTCGTTGTCGGCCGCTCCGCGCTTGACTTGGATGTCGAGCGCCGACACCGCCGGATGGCCGGCCGCCCAACCGGTGAAAAACTCTGGGGCGAGCAGGAGTTCGGCCTCGCCGACGACGGCGCGCTGGATGCGGTGACGAAGTTCGGCCGCGTCTGTGTTGCCGCTGCGGGCGAGCGCCACCGCGGTCTGGAATGCGCCCTGCAGGCTGTGGTTGCGGACATCGCCGATGAACAGCGATCCGCCGGGGCACAGGAGTTCCATGACACTGTCGATGAGGTCGGCCAGATACCCCGCGTTGGGGAAGTACTGAACGACCGAGTTGAGGATCACGGTGTCGAAGAAGCCCAGCGGCAGGCCCTCGGTCACGTGGGCGGGTCGAGTCAGCAGCTGGACGCGGTCTCGCCAGGGTAGCTCCAGCCGTTCCAGCGAGCGGGCGAGGTAATCGATTGCCGCCGCGGACATGTCGGTGGCCACGTAACGCTCGCACTGCGGGGCGATTTGTGAGAGAACCAGGCCCAGGCCCACCCCGATCTCCAGTACCCGCCGCGGTCGCAGGGCCATGATCCGGTCCACGGTCAGCGAACGCCATTCCTCCATCTCCGCGAGCGGGATCGGCTCGCCGGAGTAGCTGCTGTTCCATCCCCGGAAGTCGGTGCCGAGCCCGGAGGTGCCGGCCTCGGCGCCGTAGAGGTCGTCGTAGACGTGCTGCCACTGCGCGACGATTTCGTCGTCGTCGTCGTTGTCGGCGGTGGCGGCGTGCTCGAGGGCCACGTAGGCGACGAGGTTGGCGCCGGTTCCGCCGTTGTGCATCGTGGCTGCGGCCATGGTGACGTGCGGGCAGGCCAGCAAGCTGTTCTCGATCTCCCCCAATTCGATTCGTTGTCCACGGAGTTTGACCTGGGTGTCGGCGCGTCCCAAGTAGTCCAGCGTTCCGGCTGCGGTCCAGCGGGCCAGGTCGCCCGTGCGGTACAGGCGTGACCCGGGAACCCCAAAGGGGTTGGCGATGAACCGTTCCGCGGTCAACTCCGCCCGGCCGAGATAGCCGTGCGCGACGGCACGTCCGCCCAGATACAGTTCGCCGACGACGCCGATGGGCGCCGGGCTGAGCCGGGTGTCCAGCACGAGAGCGCACACGCCCGGGACGGGGGTGCCGATTCCCACCGGCTGCCCCGGCGCCAAGGGTCCGCCGCAGGTGGCCCAGATGGTGGCCTCGGTGGGGCCGTAGGCGTTGAACATTCGCCTCTCCGACGCCCAGGCAGCCGCCAACTCGCTTGGGCACGCTTCCCCCGTCGTGATGAGCGTGTCCACCGCGTCGAGGCGGGCGGGGTCCAGCGAGGACAGCACCGACGGGGTCAAGACTGCAGCGTTGACGCGCTGATCACGCAGCAATGCCGTCAACGCCTCGCCCGCAACGGCTTCCGGCGGCGCCACCACCAGCGCCGCCCTCGCCCCGACCGCCAGCAGCAATTCACCGATCGATACATCGAAGGTGGGCGCGGCGAGCATCAGCAGCCGCGTGCCCGCATGCAATCCGAAGAGCTCGCCGAGCGAGGCGATTTCCAGCAGGCCACCGTGGCTGACCGCGACTCCCTTTGGGGTGCCGGTGGATCCGGACGTGAAGATGACGTGGGCGGTGCTGTTGACCGTCAGGGGTGCCAGGCGGTCGGCGTCGGTGATCGGGTCAGCGCTCAGCCCGGATAGGTCGAAGTCGTCGACGCGGAGCACGCGGCGGCCGCCGGCCCAGTCAACGGTGTCGGCGTCGCGGGTCAACACGCAACTCGCGTCTGCGGTGTCCAGCACGGTCGCGATGCGCTCGACGGGGTGAGTCCGGTCGACGGGCACGTAGGTTCCGCCGGCTTTGACGACGGCCCACCAGGTGACCACCAGTTCCAGACACCGATCCATCGCGACCGCCACCGCGCGCTCCGCGCCGACGCCCGCCTCTATCAGTGCGCGCGCCAACCGTGCCGACGCCTCGTCGAGCTCGCGATACGACATCGAGCGGTCACCGTCGACCACCGCCACCGCGTCCGGGTCGGCAGCCGCCGCTGCCGCCAGCAACTGCGGCGCGACTCCCACCTGTGCATCGACCCCGGTGCCCGCCCACGTCGATTGGACCAATTCGCGCTCGCCGCAATCCATCAACGAGATGGCGCCCACCACCACCGCTGGGTCCGCGACCACCGCGTCCAGCACCCGCCCGAACCGGTCGACGAGACGCTCGATGGTGGAGCGGTCGAAGAGATCCGTCGCGTATGTCACCGATCCGGCGGCCCGTGGAGCGGCCGGGTCGTCGGTTGGCACCTCCACCAGTTCGAAGTCCAGGTCGAAGCGCGCCGAGCGGGTGGGCACTGCCCACTGTTCGACGCCGACGCCATCGATCGCGAACGCGTCCGGGCGCACGTTGTTCTGCAGCACCATCAGCACCTGGAACAAGGGGTGGTGCGCGGCCGAGCGCGCGGGATTGAGCTGCTCGACCAACCGCTCGAACGGCACGTCCTGATTGCTGTAGGCGTCCAGGGCTTTATTACGCACCCGCGCAAGGACATCGGTGAACCGGCATGCCGGATCCACTTCCACTCGCAACACCCAGGTGTTTACGAAGAATCCGACCAGGTCGCTGAGCGCACGATCCGACCGCCCGGCGATCGGTGTGCCCAGCACCACGTCGTCACCCACGCCGACCCGGTGCAACAAGACCGCCATGACAGCCTGCAACACCATCGAGGCCGTCGCGTTGTGCGTCGCTGCCAGCTGCTTGATCCCGGCCCAGACCCCCGGCTCGATCAGCAGATCCACCTCGCCGCCGCCGTAGCTGGGCACCGGGGGCCGGACACGATCCGCGGGCAGCGACACGATTTCCGGCAGTCCGGCCAATTCGCCTTGCCAATAGCGCAACTGGCGAGCGATCACACTGTCCGGGTCGGACTCGTCTCCCAGCAGCTCCTGATGCCACAGCGTGTAGTCCACGTATTGCACCGGCAGTTCGGCCCAGTTCGGTATGAGCCCCGCGCATCGGCTTGCGTAGGCGACTCCGATGTCCCTGAACATGGGAGCCAGCGACCAACCGTCAAAGGCGATGTGGTGCAGCACAATCGCGAGCACATGCTCCGCGGGTCCCGTCGAATAGATCTGCGCGCGAATCGGGATCTCCGTCGCCAAATTGAATCGGTGGCTCGCGAGCGCGATCAACTCGCCCGCGACCTCTTGCTGATCGCCGAGCGGCACGACGGTGGTGTCGCCGCGCCGCCACATCCCCGGCTGGGCCGCCAACACCTGCTGGTACGGGACGCCGTCGACGTCCGGGAAGACGGTGCGCAACGACTCGTGGCGGCCGATCAGGTCATCGAGGGCCGCGGTCAGCGCCTCGACGTCCAACTCGCCGGTGATCCGGAAGGCGGTCGGCATGTTGTACGTCGCCACCCCGCCCTCGAACTGGTTGACGAACCACAAGCGGTTCTGGGCGAACGACAGGGGAATCTTCGCGGGACGCTCCCTGCGTCGCAACGGTTTCCGTCGAGTGCCTCCGGCGAGGCGGGGCGCCAACTCGGCGACGGTGGGGGCCTCGAACAGGGTGCGGACCGAGACGTCGGCGTCCAGGTCGGCGTTGACGGCGGCGATCAGGCGCATGGCCGACAACGAATCCCCGCCGAGGTCGAAGAAGGAGTCGTCGATGCTGATGCGGTCGAGGCCGAGGACTTCGGTGTAGATGGTGGTCAGGAGTTCTTCGATGGCGCCGGCGAGCTGGTGCCGCACCGGCAGGTCGCCGCCATGGACCCCTTCATGATGATCTTCAC
>NZ_LZJN01000043.1 GCF_001667735.1 Mycobacterium sp. E183 | reverse complement strand
AACGCGCAGCGATCGATCGACGAACGAGTGCTGCCGGCCGTCCTGCTGCTCAAGGCCGTCGGCGTCGCCGCGCAGCGGTTCACTGAGTTCAACGGATTCTGGCGGGAAGACGGGTTCGAGCCCGCCAACGGCGTTCACGTCGGGGTCGGGATATCGCTGCGCGGCGGCGGCCTGGTCGCGCCCGCGATTCACGACGTTCCGGAAAAGAAGCTGGACGAGCTGATGGACGACCTCACCGACCTGGTCGGGCGGGCGCGGTCGTTCTCGCTGCGCAGTTCGGAGATGTCGGACCCGACCATCACCGTCACCAACCTCGGCGATCAGGGCGTCGATGCGGTCTTCGGAGTCATCTACCCGCCGCAGGTCGCGATCGTCGGATTCGGCCAGCCCGCCGAGCGGGTCTGCGTCATCGACGGTGGAATCCGGGTCGTCACCACCGTGCAGGCCACGCTCGCCGCCGACCACCGTGCCAGCGACGGGCACCGGGGCGCGCTCTTCCTCGCCGCCATCAACGAGCTGCTCCAGCAGCCCGACCTCCTAGAGAAGTGAGGCGCTATGACCAATGAAGACACTCGTACCGTGGTGCTGTCGGTACTCACGAGCATCGCCCCGGAGGTCGACCCCGAAGACATCGCCGACGACGTGCTGCTGCGCGACCAGGTGGACCTGGATTCCATGGACTGGCTGAGCTTTCTGCGCGGGATTCACAAGCGACTGCATGTCGACATCCCCGAGTCGGATTATGCGACGCTGCGCACCCTGTCCGACGTGGTGACCTACGTGGAGAAGAACGCGTCCACGGTGTGAGCCGCCAATCGCGAACGGGGACATCATCTTTCGCGGGCAAGGGACAGGGGGTCGCATCATGGGCAAGACGCCCGAGATCGAGGTGCTCGAAAAGGCGGTGCTGCTCGCCTGCCGCGCCCCCTCGGTGCACAACAGCCAGCCCTGGCGCTGGGTGTCCGAGGGCGGTGCCCTGCGCCTGTTCGTCGACCGTCGCAGGGCGATACCCGCTACCGACTATTCGGGCCGGGAAGTGATCCTGAGTTGTGGCGCCGTGCTGAACCACCTCTGCGTCGCCATGACCGCCGCGGGCTGGGAACCGAAAGTCCAGCGGCTTCCCGACCCGGACGACCCCGACCAGCTGGCCACGGTCACGTTCAGCCCGCTCGAGCACGTCACCGAGGCCCAGCACCGCCGCGCGGAGGCGATCCTGCAGCGTCGCACCGACCGGCTTCCGCTGGGCAGACCCACCTATTGGGAGCTGTTCGAACCCGCCCTGCGGGAGACCTTCGACGACAAGGTGGTCAGCCTCGACGTGTTGGCCGATGAGGTGCGCCCCCTGCTGGTGCAGGCGTCGCAGCTCACCGAGGAGCTGCGCCGCGACGACTCGTACTATCACGCCGAACTCGACTGGTGGACTTCGTCGTTCGTGTTGGCCGAGGGGATGCCGCCCAGCGCGCTGGCCTCCGACAAGGAGAGCTGGCGGGTCGACGTGGCCCGCAGCTTTCCGGTCAGGAGCCACGCGGACCGCCGCGGCGACGTCAAGGTCGATTGGGCGAAAATCCTGGTGCTGTGCACGCCAGGGGACACCAGGTCCGACGTGTTGCGGTGCGGCGAGGTGCTGTCGACGGTGCTGCTGGAATGCACGGTCGCCGGGATGGCGACCTGCCCGCTCACCCATCTGATCGAGCTCGAGGAAAGCCGGGACATCGTGCGCGACCTGGTGGGTCGGTACGGCGAGCCACAGGCGCTGATCCGCGTGGGGATCGCGCCGCCGATGGAACAGCTCCCGCCGGCAACCCCGCGGCGCCGGTTGAACGATGTGCTGCAGATCCGGTAAACGATCATTGGTCCCCGGCCCGCGGGACTTTCGGCCGACGCCCGCGCCGGGCTCGCGCAATACCATCGGGTGTGTAGCGCTTTTCGATGAAGGGGACGACTGATGTCACTGATCGACGATGGGGTGTCCATCCTGCCGGTGAACGAATGCTGGGATCTGATCGCGGGCGTGACGCTGGGCCGCCTGGTCACCAGCGTCGGCGGTCAGCCCGAGATCTTCCCGGTCAACTTCGCCGTCCAGCGCCACACGGTGCTGTTCCGCACCGCCGAGGGGACCAAATTGGTCAGCACCGCGATCAACAACCGGGTGCTGTTCGAGGTCGACGACCACAACGTCGCCGAGGGGTGGAGCGTGATCATCAAGGGCACGGCGCGCTCTCTGCGCAGCAACGAGGACATCGAGGAGGCCGAACGCGCCCAGGTACTGCCCTGGACGGCCTCGCAGAAGTCACATTTCGTGCGGATCGTCCCCGAGATCGTCACGGGCCGCCGGTTCCGTTTCGGTGCCGCGGAGTGATGCGCGGCTAACCGGACCGCATCCGCCGCGGCCGCGGCACGAACTCCAGCGACAGCAGCACCATCAGCGCCGCCGGAATGTGATGGGCGCACAGCACCACGTAGCGCCGGTTCGACAGCGCGTGGAACTTGCGCAGGTACCGGTACAACGACTCCAGCCGGATCAGCGGGTCCAACAGGTGGATCAGCCGCAGCGCGGCCCGCTGCAGCAGGCCCGGCCGCGTGGCTTCGAAGATTTCCGGAAACGCCGCAAAGGCGAGGGAAAGACGCTCTCCCCCAGACTGTTCCGCGTGAGCGATCATGTCGACGCTGAGCCGCTCGTCGACGCCGTTGGGCGCGTCCGGGCGACGGAACGGCACGTCCAGGCTGACCTCGGAACCCCCGCCGGCGGTGAGGTATCGGTGAAACGCGACCGCACGCCCGTCCCTGTCCCGCGCGATGGCCAGCGAGACGCCCGGGAAGCGGCCCTGCAGCGCGCCGTCGAGGTTCATGCAGAAGCCGCGGTCGGTGCGCGCGGCCCGGTGCGCGGCGTACAACACCTCGGTCAGCTCGGCCAGCATCGTGCCACTGAGGTGCTGTTCGTCGACGATCTCGGTCGTGACGCCGCAGTTGCGGGTGCGCTGAACAGCCTGGCGCAGGTTGCGAAAGCGGCGCCCCCTCAGGGTGAAGTGGCGGATGTCGACGACGACATCGCGACCGATCGGCACCGACAGCATCGGCTGGCCGACCGTGTCCCTGCGCCACAGCCCGAGGTGGCGTTCACCCGCGGCCAACACGATGATCTGCCAGCCCCGGCCGCGGCACATGCGGACGAAATCAACTGCCAGCTCATCGAATCGGGTCACATCACCGATCGGATCGCCGCTCACCACGGCGAAACCCAGCCGCGTTCGGTAGGCGATCGCCGCAGTGCCCTCGGTGTTGAAGTGATAGCTCTTGCTCGAATGCATCGCGAACGGCGCCAACGGATCTCCGCGCGTGACGTCGACCAGACCCCACACCCGGCCCAGCAGCTCCGGCTGCGCCCGCACCGTGGTGGGCAGCGTCAGCACGAGCCCGCTGCCGGCGATCAGGACATTGCCCAGCACCGTCCAGGACGCGACATGCGCCCCGAGCCCGGCCGCCACCGCGGCGGCGGCGTACACCGCATGTGCGGTGGTCACCGGACGGCCGAGAAAGACGCCGCGCGCGATCAAGGCGGCCGCCCCCAGCAGCGCCATCGACCAGCCGAACCGGCCCGGGGCGACGCGTTCATAGCCCAGATATTCGCGGGCGACCAGCACCACGAACCAGAGCAGGACGCACAGCAGCATCAGCACGCTGACGCGGCGCGCCGCGGGCGCATCGGCGCCCACCAAGATCCGTTCCCCGCCCCGCGCCGTGTTGGCGCCGCGGCTCTCGGGACTGATTTTCACCGCGCGCTCTAGCGCACCACGAGCACGGAGCATTCGGGGTGGCGGAAGAGCGGGTGCCCTTGGGGTCCGACCAACTGCGCCAGCTGCCGCGCCTCGTCCGCGCCGATCACGGCGAGTTGTACTCGCTCGTCGTTGGCGCTCAGGTAGCCCGCGATGCCCCGCCTCGTGGTGATCGGGTAGACGCGCACCTCGGGGTATTGCCGCCCCCAGTCCGCCACCCGGCGTTCGAACGCGCCGTCGCCGTGCTCGGTGAGTTCCTCGGGGCGGCCACCGAGGACGAGCATGGGAGCGCGTCGCAGTTTCGCCTCCGCCGCAGCGAAACTCACGACGGCGTCGTTGTTGGGTGTGTCCGTCATGCGGACCACGATCCAATTGATGTCCGGTGGCGGCCGGTCGGAGCCGGTCCGCAGGACCGCCACCGGGCATTGCGCCTTCTCGGCGAGTTCGGTCGCCGTCGAACCCACGATCGAGCGGGCGTAGCGCCCGATGCCGACGCAGCCGACGCAGATCAGCGCGGCATCCGACGACGCCTCCAGCAGCACCGAACCCGCGGGGCCCCGCGCCACCTCGGTTTCCAGCGGCACGGCCTTCTTCGTGGCCTCAACCGCCAACCGCGCTTGCCCGAGCGACTTCTCGGCGTGCGCTACGTCGCGCTCGTAGTCTTCCGGTGCCTCGTGCGTCGGTTTGATGACGGAGACCAGACGCAGTGCAACGCCGCGGGTGATGGCCTCGTCGACGCCCCACAGCGCGGCCGCGATCGCCGCCGACGAACCGTCGATTCCCACCAGTATCGGTTTCATCGTCGGACCCCTTCCGCTGTCGAAAGTGTGTCAGCGCGTTTGGATGGACGAGCGGATCGGCACGGCCGGGGCCAGCCGCTCGGCGCGGCGCTTGACGGCGAGCAACAGGCCACGCGTCCCGAGGGAGATCATCGGCCGGGCCAGTTCCAGGACGAACACCTCGCCGGGGTAGCGCAAGCCGATTCGGGCGCGCGCGAGAAGCCGGACCCGGTCCTCCCAGTGCGGTTGCAGGTGAAACGACAGGACCGCGGTCCAGCGCGGTTCGGATCGCATGGCATTGAGCACGACATACTTCTCGGGCGCGATCTCCGTGACCCGCAACGTCACCCCGTCCGGCAACCCCCGCCAGCCCTCGGGAGCCAGGCGGATCACGTCCCCCACCCGCAGGCTCCCGTTATCGGCCTGTCCCGCAACGGTTTCCGGCCCCTGGATGCCGCCCGCCGCCCTGTCCCGGCCCATTTGCATCAGCCAGGACCACACCACGGGCGCGGTCGCGTCGATGTCGACCGCCTCGGTCGTCTGCACGGCCGGATCGGCCACCAACATGTCCCCCGGGACCCGCAGCTGCGACTCGGCCTTGGTTGCGCCCCAATTGCGGTAGTACCTGCGCGCGCAGTACAGCACGGTGAGCAGCGCAGCGGTCTGGGCGAAGCGCTTTCTCGTGTTGGCCATGGCGCCAGTGTGCGCGGAGCGCCCCGATGCCTGCGAGGGTCCTAGGTCCTTGGTGCGGCCGCCAATATGCCCTGCGCACCCGCGGGAAGCGCCGCCCTAGCCGGCCGGGGTGATCAGTCCGTAATGCCCGTCGTAGCGGTGGTATAGCACGCTGGCGCAGCCGTAGACGGCGTGGATGAAGAACAGGAACGGCAGGCCGAGCATGGCCAGCCGGTCTTCGGCTCCCTCTTCGGTGAGGCACGGCAGCGGTTGTGAGCTGATGGTGACGGGCAGCGCGTGTGGACTCACCCGGTCGGCCATCCCCGGCGCCGCCAGCGCCAGGCGGTACCCCGTGGGCCCGCCGCGGTACAGCACGCCGGCGGTGCCGGTGCCCTTCTCCGTGAACAGGTGAAAGTCGTAGTCGAGCAGCTCGAGTTCGCGGGCGGCCTCGTCGAGGGTGCAGGGCGCCAACGTGAACGACTTGCGTCGGATGACGCGTCGGTGGTTCGCCTGGCGGGGAAGATAATTCGGCCGGTGGGCCGCCTCGGACTCGTACCGCCATTCGTCGGCTCCCGCCGGGAACTCATCGCGGCGCGCCTCCCAGTGGTCGGCGGCGCGTTGCAGGCGGCGACGCAGCCGCGCCGCGAGAAGATCGACGGCTTCCCACGCCGTGTCGGCCTGCACCTGGGCGCGGACCGGCCGGCCGTCGACATCGAGGTTGGCCTGGGCGACGACCGGCCGCTGCACGGCCGGATCGCGGTGCCGGGTCAGCCGCACCCGGGCGTGCAGGACCGGCCGGCTCGTGTACCGCGTCAGCTCACCGATCTTGCGGCGCGCATATTCGGCCGCCGCGGGGAGTTCGTCACGGGCGGTGACCTGGACGTCCATCTCCTGTGGCGCTGGGGATTTGTGACTCATAGGTTAAGTGCTACGTCACGGAAACTGTTGCGGGACAGGGCCAAAAGTCACCGATCGGCCGTCGTCATGACGCCGCCTGGGAGCCCCCGGCCCGTTTGCGCATCCGGGTGGCGAACGCCGCGGCCCGGTCGAGGTCGTGTTCGTTGGGCCGCCCCCGGTTGATGCCGCCGATGAACCCGAAGGGTCCCACCGTGTCGAACCCCCGGCAGGAGAACGATCCGACCACCGTGAAGCCCTTTTGCTCGAGCTTGTCGCGAATCGGCCTGTGGTAACCCAACAGCGGAATCTCGCGCGCTCCGCTGGTGAAGAACGTGAAGGCCGCGGTGCGGTGGTCGGTGGCCGGGAGCCGGCTGATCAATCTCCGCAACCTCGCGTCGGCCATCATGTAGTAGATGCCGGAGCCGAAACCGACGAGGTCGTAGTCACGAACGATCTCGGGTCCGACCGACTCGGGGGTGACGACCTCGGCGCCCAGAACCTCGGCCATCCGGTCGGCCACCAGCCGGGTGTTGCCGTGGGATCTGGAAGCGCACACTATCAGCGACCTCATGGCCCGCTCCTTCGTGCAAACGTGGCTGGACGATTCCATGCTGCGTAGCGACCGTCGACCCGGTAAGGGCGCAAAGGCACAGCGGCTTGAGGGCCTTGGTCACTTTTCGTCGAATCAGCCCTGGTGGAGGGCGGGCTCAGGGCGGAAGAACGGAGGTCCCTCGCGGTCGGGACTTCGGTCCCTATCGGCAAGTCCGGCGAACCGGTCAAATAAGTGTTGTGACCGTGACAGTTCCGAGAACGAAGCGCAATACCGTGCCAAGCGTTGTCGGGGCGGAGGTAATCATCCTCGAGTCGCACCCGGCGTGGGTTTCGGCGCGGCGCTACGAAGCCGAGCTGCTCGAGTCGATGCGCAGGCACCCGTCGTCGATGGCCCGGCCGTGAGCCGACGAATGACGGCGGTGCTGGCGGCGGCGCTGCTGCTGCTCGCCGGTGCGCCTGGCGTCGCCGCCGCCGACAGCGGGCGGCCGCAGGCAAAGCCGGAGGAGCGGGCGGCGGCCCTGATCCGGCCGTCCATCATGTATCTTGCCGGTGAGGGCTACGGCTTGGTCCGGTTGCCCAGCGGTGAGATCCTGTCGCAATTCGGGCGGGGATCCAGCATGCCGTTCCTGGCGACCTGGAACTGCACGGCCTTCGTCGTCAACCCCGACGGGTGGGTGGCGACGGCAGGTCACTGCGTGGACCCCGCGAGCGCCACGGAACTGATACTCAAGCGGGCCGTCGAAGAGTATCGAAGCGAGTTTCCGAATGCGCCCGAGTCGAGCGACCCCGCGGCCACATTGGAGTGGTTGCAGAAGAACGCGCGGGTGGAAGGCGACGCCGTCGGCCAGGGGCCCCATGTCGGTATCGCGCTGATGTCCGGTACGGGAACCAAACTCGCGGACAAGGTCGTCGCCAACGTCGTCGAGTTCCGGCCGCTGGGAAAGGGCGACGCCGCTCTGCTGAAGGTGGCCAAGCAAAACCTTCCGTCGTCCGAGCTCGCCACCGACGCCGAGGTGACCATCGGCACGCCCGTCCTCGCGGTCGGCTTCCCCGAGAGCACGCAGAACGTCACCGGCGCTTCGCTGGACCCCACCTACAAGAGCGGCAAGGTCAGCAAGAAGTCCGTCTCGGGAACGAATCCGACGTACGAGATCGACGCCGCGATGACCGAAGGCATGAGCGGTGGCCCGACAATCGGGTTGAACGGCAAGGTGATCGGCGTGAACAGCTTCGCACCCGCCGGCGAAACGCAGCCGTTCAACTTCATCGGCCCGGCCGACGGTGTCGCTGCCATCATGGCCGGTAAGGGCGTCAAGCCGACGCTCGGACCGGCCGACCAGTTCTATCGCAAGGGGCTGACCGCCTTCTACGCCGGCCACTACACCGACGCGATCGCCGCTTTCGACCAGACGCTGGCCATGTCACCCGGCTACCCGGGCCTGGAGGACCTCAAGACAACGGCGGTCAACCTGCGCCAGCAATACGGCGACTCCTCGTCGCTGAGCGGCGCGAATCTGTTGTGGTACATCGTGATCAGCGTCGCGTCGGTGATCGGCCTCGCCGCCGGGGTGGCCATCCTCGGCCGCAGCAGGCGCCGCCCCCCGACGCCCGACGTGCAGCCGCTGCGCCTGATGCCCCGGCATGAGGAGGACGACGAACCACACTTCTGCGCGCACTGCGGCGCCGAGCATCATCCGACCGAACGGTTCTGCCCCAACTGCGGCAAGCACATCGATCTTCCCGCGGCGACGCGAGGAACCGGGCTGATATCTTGACCGAGGGCGCGGTGGACGCGGGACTATCCATCAGATTGGCGTCCGGGTTCGACGAAGCGGTGGCCCGCACCCGGGAAGCCCTTGCGCAGCAAGGTTTCAGCGTTCTGACCGAAATCGACGTCAGAGCAAGGCTGCAGGCGCAGCTCGGCGTGGAGCTGGAGGATTACCTCATCCTGGGCGCCTGCAATCCGGAGTTGGCGTACCGGGCGATCAACGTCGATCGGGAGATCGGGCTGCTGCTGCCGTGCAACATGTTGGTGCGCGCCGACCCGGGTGACGCGGGCAGCGTGATCGTCGAGGCGATGGATCCCGGCCTCCTGGTCGAGGTGACCGGCGAGCCGGCGCTGGTCACCATCGCCGCCGAGGTCACCGAGAACCTGCGTGCTGCGATCGCGTCGCTGACCGAAAGCGATTGATTTCGGCGGCCACCATACCGACCAGCATCGGCACCGCGCGGGCGACGCGAGGGCTCAGCCCGGCCCCCGGGCCGGTGTCCGCCGCCTCGACGGCGAAGACCACGATCGCGCCGGGTACCCGTTCGAGCGCTCGAGCCAGGGCATGGGTGCGGCCGATGTCGATGTGGTGCGAGCTCAAACCCCCGGGCTGGGCGGGCACGCCGTCCACGTCAATGCGGTGGATGCGACCCGGGTCCGCCGGTTCGGCGATCGCCGCGTCGATGACGACCGCCAGTCCCGCCCCCGTCCACGCCTCGATGAGCCCCATCGGCTCGGCGATACCGGTTCGCACAACGACATTGGGCCACGCGAGATCGCGCAACGCGTCGGCGGCGGCGACGCCGACACCGTCGTCGCGCCGGTAGCCGTTGCCGAGCCCGATGACGGCGACCCGGCCGGCGGCCGCTGACTCATCCGCGGTCATCCCCGCTCCACCGTCAGCCTCAAAAAGTGCGCCGAGCACGAGATACAGGGGTCGTAGCTGCGGATCAGCTGCTCGCACAGCTCGGTCAATGCGGCATCGTCGAGCGCGAGGTTGCCCGAGACCAGGCGGGCCAGGTCGGCCTCGATGGCCCCCTGGTTCTGCGACGTCGGCGGGATCATCGTCGCCGCCGACACCAGCCCGTCCTCCTCGATCCGGTAGCGGTGGTACAGCAGGCCGCGCGGCGCCTCGCTGACCCCGTGGCCGACGCCGGCCCGCGCCGGGACATCGACGAACGGCCGCGCCGGGCGCCGGTATTCGGCGATGATGCGCAGCGACTCCTCGATCGCGTAGACCACTTCGACGGCGCGGACGACGATGCTGCGGAACGGGTTTCGGCATTCGCCCGACAAGCCGGCCCGAGCGGCGGCTTGCGCGGCGATCGGCGACAACGCCGCCGCGTTCAGCGAGTACCGGGCCAGCGGGCCGGTCAGGTAGCGACCGCCGTCGAGGGTCGCGTGCAGGGCGGTGGAGTGCGGCAGCTGCGATTCGACGATGTGGTCGGTGAAGTCGGCCACGTCGAAGGCCGGACCGGCGCTGCGCGCGATGACGCCGTTCTCGATCGGGTAGGCGCCCGGCGCGGTGAGCGCCAGGAACTCGTGGTCCAGCTCGAGGTCGGGGAACTCGAATCCCGCCACCCACTCGACCGTCGCCACCGCGTCGTCCAGCGCGCGGCGCAACTCCTCCTCGATCGGCTGGAACTCCAAACGCGTTGGCACGGAGTAGAATCCACCTAGACGCACGTTCACCGGGTGTATCGCCCGGCCCCCGACGAATTCCATCAGCCGGTTGCCCACCTTCTTCAGCGCGAGCCCCCGCTCGACGATCTCCCGGTGGTCGCGGGCCATCCCGACGATGTCGGGGTAGCCGAGGAAGTCCGGCGCGTGCAGCAGGTAGATGTGCAGCGCGTGACTGTTGATCCACTCGCCGCAGTACAGCAGTCGCCGCAACGCGACGAGCTGCTCGTCCACCCGCACGCCGCAGGCCTCCTCGATCGCGTTGCAGGAGCTGACCTGATAGGCGACCGGGCAGATGCCGCAGACCCGGGCCGTCAGGTCGGGCGGCTCGGTGTGGGCGCGTCCGCGCAGGAACGCCTCGAAGAACCGCGGCGGCTCGTAGATGTTGAGCTGCACGCTGTGCAGCGCACCGTCTCGCAGCGTGACGTGCAGCGCGCCTTCGCCTTCCACGCGGGTCAACGCGCCGACGCTGAGCGTGCGTTCGGACGGGTTCACGGCTTGCTCCGTTCGGCCGCGAAGGTGGCGACGTTGAACGTCGAGAACACCCGGTCGACGCCGCCCTCGGACATGCCGTCGCGGCGCAACAGCGGGATCAGCGTCGCGGTCCGCGGCGCCGCGGACGGCCCGAAGCAGCCGTAGCAACCGCGATGATGACTCGGGCACAACGCCCCACAGCCGGCGTGGGTGACCGGCCCCAGGCACGGAATCCCCTCGGCGACAACCACACACGTCACCCCGCGGAGCTTGCACTCGGTGCACACCGTCTTGGCCGGCAGCCGTGGCTTGCGCCCGATCAGCAGGGCCGCCAGGGTGTCGAGCAGTTGGCCCCGGTCGATCGGGCAGCCCGGCAACTGGTAATCGACCTTGACATGGGCGGAGGCCGGCGTGGACGTCGCCAGCGTGTCGATGTATTCCGGCCTGGCATAGACGACGGAGGTGAACTCGGTGATGTCGGCGAAGTTGCGCAGCGCCTGCACTCCCCCGGCCGTCGCGCACGCCCCGATGGTGACCAGCACCTTCGATTGCTCCCGGATCTCCTGGATGCGCTGCAAGTCGTGCCGGGTGGTGATCGAGCCCTCGACCAAAGACACGTCGTAGGGGCCGTCGACCGTCGCGCTGGAGGCCTCGGCGAAGTTGGCGATCTGCACCTGGTCGGCGAGGGTGAGCAGTTCGTCCTCGCAGTCCAGCAGGGTCAGCTGACATCCGTCGCAGGAGGCGAACTTCCACACGGCCAGGGTGGGTCGGCTCATCACAGCTCCTTCACCCGCAGCAGCGGCCCGGCGACGTCGTAGCCGACTACCGGGCCGTCGCGGCACAGCAGCAGCGGCCCCAGCTGACAGTGACCGCACAATCCCGCACCGCACTGCATGTTTCGCTCCAGGGATACTCGAATATTCTCGGCCGCAACGCCTTTCGCGAGCAGGGCCTCGGCGCCGAACCGCAGCATCGGCTCGGGTCCGCACAGGAAGGCGGTCGTCCGACCGGGGTCCAGGACGAGTCGGCCGAGTGGCTCGGTGACCAGGCCGACCTCACCGTCCCAGCCCGGTGTCTTGGCGTCGACGATCAAATGCAGTTCGATTTTCGGATCCTGCGCCCACTTTTCGAGCTGAGCGGCGAAGACGAAGTCGGCCTGCGACCGGGCGCCCACGACGAGCGTCACCTTGCCGTAGCGCGACCGCTCGGTCAGCGCCCCGAGTATCGCCGGACGCAAGGGGCACAGGCCGACGCCGCCGGCGACCATGACCAGATCGCGGCCGACGGCCTCCTCGAGCCCCCAGGTGGTGCCGAACGGGCCCCGGACACCGATCACGGTTCCCGGCTGCGCGTCGTGCAGGGCGCGACTGACCGCGCCGACCGCGCGGATCGTGTGCGTGATCGAGCCGTCGGTGACGGTGGGATCACCGCTGATCGAAATCGCGGCCTCGCCGACGCCGAATGCGTAGAGCATCATGAACTCTCCGGGCTGCGGTGCGCGCAACACCTCGCCGAGCGGTTCCAGGCACAGGGTGGCCGAGTCCGGGCTTTCCACGACGCGGCTGCGCACCCGATACGGGTTGGGCGCCATCACCGACGGGGGCGCGGCGACGGCCGCCGCGTCAGTCATCGCGGGCCATCTTGTTCATCTCCTCGGTGATGTCGATGCCGGTGGGACACCAGGCGATGCACCGCCCGCAGCCGACGCACCCGGACATGTCGAACTGGTCGTGCCAGGTGCCGAGTTTGTGGGTCAGCCAATGCCGGTACCGCGAGGCGCCGGACTGGCGGACGCTGCCGCCCCCGTGGATGTAGGTGAAATCGGGCTCGAAGCACGAGGCCCAGTGCAGCCAGCGCTCCGCGTGCTCACCGGTCAGATCGCTGACGTCTTCGGTGCTGGTACAGAAGCAGGTGGGACACACCATCGTGCAGTTGCCACACGTCAGGCAGCGGCTGGCGACCTCGTCCCATTGCGGCGATTCGCGCGAACGGACCAGCAAATCGCGAAGATTCACCTCGGGCATCTGGCGGCCCATGCGATGGGACGCGGCCTCCACCGCGTCACGCGCGGAACCGATCTCCGCGTCGTCGGCGGTCCGATGCGGGACGGCCGCGAGGACGTCGGCGCCATCCGGGGTGCCCACCTCGACCACGTAGGTCACGTCGTCACCGTCGAGCCGCTCGGTGAGCGCCAGGTCGTAGCCCGGACCGGCCGCGGGCCCGGTACCCATCGAGGCGCAAAAGCACAGCCCCCCGGGCTCGGTGCAGTTGACCGCGATCACGAAGATCTGCCGATGCCGGCGCACGAAGGAGCTGTCGGGAAGCTGGCCGCGGCCGAGCACCCGATCGAGCGTCGCGATCGCCGCCAGGTCACACCCGCGCACGCCCAGGAACGCGTAGCGCGGAATCTCCTCTTCCGCTTCGCCGTCGCTGAAACCGTCCCGGGAGCCGGCCCACAACCGGCGCCGTGCCGGGTGCAGAAACTGCTTCCACGACTGCGGCCCGGACGAGTGCCCGAACGCGGCGTCATCGTCGCGGCGGCGCACCCGGTAGTGCCCGGGTGCCACCTCCACGCCCCACCCCCGCGGTAGGTCCGCGGCGGACTCCAATTGATCGAGGACGATCGCGTTGTCCCGCAACGTCGGACCGATCACGCGGTATCCGCGCTCGATCAGGACCTCGACGAGGCGGTGCAACCCGGCGGTGCCGAATGACGCGGCACCGGAATCCTCGCCGTATCCGATCATCGGCTCATCATCTTCCAGTTCGGCTGTGCTGTATAGGGGTTGGACAACGGACGCACCGGTTACGAGGCCTCGGCGAGGAACTCGATGTCGCGTTCCCACATTGCGTCACGGGCACGATCCAGCCGGGCGCGGACGACGGCGACAAGCACCGCCATCGCAACGGCCACCGCCAGCGCCGTCACCCCCGCGACGCCGACCGCCTCGGCCACGGCCAGCCAGGTGGGGGTGGGAGGCATCACCGGATTGCCGTCCGCATCCACCCAGATTTCGACGGTTCCGTCGACCTTGGCCTGCTCGCTGACCGCCAGCGGTCCGACGCGGTCCCCCTTTGGCCCGGCCCACTTCGCTTGCACGACAGTCACGCCCAGATCCTCGACCAGGGCGTCGGTGACCGTTGCCCGCACGCGGTGCCGGTCGTGCGCCTCCTGGATGTACACCCGGTCCCGCGCGCCGTAGGTCACCGCGCCCGCCACGCCGGCGACGGGAACGGCGATCAGGGACACGGCCAGCGCGACCAGGACGACCAACGCTTCGATGCGATCCGAGCGGCGGAGCAAGGGGTTGCGGCCGAAAACGCGTGCCACCCGCCAGCGGCGTGGGTTGAAGGTGAACGTGTCCATGGTGTCCTCTGCGCCGCAACGATTTCGCCGGTTCAGAGGGCGACCCGGTGTTCGTGATCGGCCATCCACTCGACGAAGTCTCCCAGTTCGCGCCGCGGCGTGGCGGGCAACGGGTCCGCGTTGATCGGCGCCCACCCCACCCGTAGCAGCATCTGGGGGTAGTTGCTGTCGCCGAAGATGTCGGATTGAACCGCCGCGCGTGTTCCGGGCGACTCCAACGGTTCGGTGACCGGGCAACTGACCAGGCCCAGTGACGTCGCGGTGAGCAGCACGACGCTGGTCGCCTCACCGGCGCGCAGCTGCGCCAGGCGGTCGTCGTTGCGGGTGCCCAGCGCCAGGACCACGGCGTTGTCGTCGGCCGGTGAGGAGTCGGGCGCCATCGGCAGCACGGGGCCGGCGAAGAAGCGACCGGGAATCTTGGCGGTCGAATCCGGCGCGGGCGTGTTGCGGGCGGGAACGCCGGCGACCGACGCGTAGCGGCCACTCCACGCCGTCAGCTCGGCCAGATAGTCCTGGTTCAGGTGCTCCTGGACGGATTGGGCGACGATGTTGCGCAGGTTGTCGAGGTCTTCTACCTGGCACAGCGTCACCCCGCTGCGCGCCGCCCGGGCCGCCATCAGCGCGACGTCGCCCACCGGCACCGGCCACGAGCTGTAGTTGCGCCGGTCGGTCCGGCGCCGCGGGATGGCAGCGGCCATCGCGATGTCCACGGAGTCGGCCCGGTGCGGCGAAAGTTCAATCGCGGCAAGGTGGCTGGGGTCGGCGGGATTCGGGAACCGGGTCACCTTGGAGAGCCAGCCGACGGCCGCCAGCGCGACGACGCAGTGATGCAGCGCCGCACCGCAACTCAGCATCAGGTCCCGGCCGTCCGGGTCGATGTTGGGCAGCTGCCGGCTGTCATCGGAGTACAGATGCAGGCTCGCCGCGTCGACCCGCCACCGCCAGGGCTGGGAGTTGTGCACCGAGGGCGCCCGAGAGGCCAAACTCAGGACCGTCCGGACCGTGCCGGCATCCGGAAAACGGGTGTTCATGGGTCATTCCCCTTCGGTATTGCGTCTTCCCATTTACGATTGCGGATCGCCGCTCGTCCCACGAGGGCACGACGGCTCTAAGCGGAGGGACTTTGGGCCAATCGCGCAGCTAGGCGGCCGGTGCGATGGCCACATCGATCGACAGCTGATCGCCGATGGCATAGGCCGCCGACCAGTCGCCGACGCAGGCTGCCCTCGCCAGCTCGTCGACCAGGGGGCTGTGGGCGCCCAGCTCCGCCAGCCACGCCGCCACGATGGGTGCGATCTCGTGGCCCGGGACCCGGACGGTGCGGTCGCCGTGGAGACGATCGGTGACGCGGTAGATCGTCGCCGTCGGTACGGCCCGCAGCTGGTGCCGTTGTCTTGCGAACCTCATCACGGCCTCCTCGATCGAGCTTGGAATACATCCGACCACTTCCCCGGCGCGCTTCGTCAGGGCCGAACGCAACCGGGCCGCAAGTGCTTCAGTCGTGCTTTCGAGGATGCGGAGGTCCCGCGGGGGTAGGGCCGTTGGTCACCGCGCCGCGCGCCGCGAACGCGCCCGCGATCGAGGTGGCGGCGATCGTCAACAGCGCGCCGAACATCAGCGCCGACGCTTCGCCCGCGACCAGGAGGTGTTCCTCGGTGCCGATGGTCGCCGCGGCCACCGGCACCCCGAGCTGTGCGGCCGACAGCACCGCCAGGGTCAGCGGTTGGCCGAGCAGCCTGCCTGCGCAGTGCGCGAGCACGGCGCCGAGGCCCAGCCCCGCGCCGAGCAGGATGAGTTTCGGGTGCGAACCCAGCTCGCGCACCTGCAGCGAAGCGCCCAGCCAGACGAAGAACAGCGGGCTGAAGAAACCCTCGGTGATGCCGAAGAGCTGACGCGCCAACCGTCGCGGTTCGCCGACCATGCCGACCACCAGGCCCACCGCGAAGCCCGCCAGCATGACGGACACGCGCGCGCTCACGGCGAGCGCCGCCAGGGCGAACAGCACGATGAGGTTGGTCCGCAGCTCCAACGCGAACCGGCGCTTCTCGGAGTAGGCGTGCAGGCGGCGGCGCCAGCCATCGGATCGCCGCAGCACCACGTACAACACCACCGCGCAGCCCGCCACCGCCAGCGCGCCCAGCGCGGCCGTCGGCGCGTGCCGCAGGTCAATCACCAACGGCAGCAGCACGATACACGCGGCGTCCGCGACCGCGATCTGGGCGGTCACGGCGATCACCTGCGGCCCTTGCAGTTTCAGCGAGTCGATCACCGGCAGCGCCAGGGCCGCCGACGACGAGCCCATCAGGACCGCGTACATCGCCGCGTGCCCGGTTCCGAAGGCCGCCGCCAGGCCGACACCCAGCGCCGCCGCGACGGCGCCGGCCAGTCCCGCGCGCCCCAGCGCCCGGGGCAGCGACGCGCGCAGCGCGCCGGCGCGCACCGGGACGTGCGTGCCGACGACGAACATGACCAGTGCGAAGCCGATGTTGGCGAGCAACTGGAACGTCGGGTTGGTGACGTCGACGAGGCCGAGGCCGGTTCGCCCGACGACCAGGCCCGCGATCAGCTCACCGATGATCACCGGGATCCGCAGGCGCGGCAGCGCGGCCAGCAGCGGGCCGGCCAGTCCGATGGCGGTCAGCAGCGCCAGGGTGTGGAAGCCAAACCCGGCCACGTCAACAGTCCCTGCCCGCCAGCACGAAGTTATTCTGCATTCTTCGCGCCGCAGTCCTAGGGATTGATCGTGTTGTCCCCCACTTGGCGCCCCCAGACGTACTCGATCGCGTACGGCGAGCCGGTGTCGAGATGGTTGTACGGCGCGATGCTGTTCCCGGTGTCCATCACCAATTCCGGTGCAGGCCACAGGTGACGGGTGATGGGCTGCCAGCACCCCGGGGCGCCGCCCGGGCCGCCGCGCGCGTTCACCCGCGGCAGGTTCTCGGGGTAGGTGTACGGGTTCGGCGCGCCGCCGACGACACCGGCGAGGCCGCCGACCAGGCTGGCGATCGTGGCCACCGCCGACACGGGGTTGGCCAGCAGCCCGAGCCCGGACAGCGCCTCGGTGTTCATGTTCAGCGAGTAGCCGTTGAATCCGCCCTCGGACGCACCGGTGAGGGGCACGACGTCGTGGTAGTTGCGCAGCGTGCAGTAGATCGCCGGGCTGTAGGTGTCCAGCAGCTGCGCGGTCGGCACCAGGTCCTGCGCGCCGCGGGCGAGGTACGGGCCGCCCTTGTTGAAGATGTCGGCGCCGGTGTTGCCGAACCCGGCCGCCGACAGCAACGCCTGATCCAAATCCTTCTGCTGTTGATTGATGGTCCGCGAGGTGATCACCGCGTTGTTCAGGAAATCGAACAGATCGGGTGCCGCGTCGGCGTAGGTGTCGCCCAGCCCGGCCAACAGCTGGATGTCGCGCCGCGCCTGCGGCATCTGCGGATTGACGTCGTCGAGGACCGCGTTGGCGTTGACCACCGACTGGCCGAATTTGTCGCCGAGGCCGGTCAGCGCCTGGGCGGCCGCGCTCAGCGTCAGGTTGAGTTTGACCGGATCGACCTTCTCGTTGATCGACACGATCGTCTGGAACAGCGTGTTGATCTCGGTGGTCACCGACCGCGCGTCGATCACCGTGCGCGGGTTGATCCGTTGCGGCGACGGGTTTTCCGGTGCGGTCAACGACACGTATTTGCCGCCGAACACCGTGGTCGCCTTGATGTCGGCGTTCACATTGGCCGGGATGAGCGACAAATAGCGCGGATACACCTCGAGCGTGAACTTGGCGGCCGGCTTGCCGTCCCGAACGGTCTCGGAGATGTTGCCGACGCGGCCGATCTCGACCCCGTTGTAGGTGACCTTCGAGCCGGGATCCATCACCAGCCCGGCCCGCGACGCCAGCATCGTCAGCTTCGTCTTCGCGGTGAAGCCGCCGCGGAACTGGACATACACCAGGGTGAAAACGATGGCCAGGATCACCAGCACGCCGACCGCGATCCACCGGTACGGCGGTAGGCGCTGGGAATTGATCTGCACCGGGGAAGACGTCGCCACCAATGCCCCTTACGTCTGCGCCGAGCGTCCCGGTGCCGCGGCGATCCTTCCCCCTGTCAGGGGCCTGCACACACATGCAATAACGAAGCCCACAAAATGTACCGTGGCGTCCCGCGATATGCGAACCGGCGTTCGCAGAATGGCGGTCGGACCCGGCGGCGGCAGCCAAGCGCGGAAAAGGCGCTACAGCAATC
Organism: Mycobacterium sp. E183; assembly: GCF_001667735.1. GTDB lineage: Bacteria > Actinomycetota > Actinomycetes > Mycobacteriales > Mycobacteriaceae > Mycobacterium. Next base: position 2,375 of record NZ_LZJN01000043.1, on the reverse strand, counting down.
CAATCGGCCGTCGCGGCGCTGACCCGATCGCCTAACCGGCCTTGTCAGGCGTCGGGGTCTGCTGGACGGCGAGCGCGGTGCGCCGCCGGAGGAATTGGGCGAAGTACTCGTTGCGATCGGGCTGCAGAATTCCGTTCAGGAGGAGGGTCCAGCACTTCTGCAGGTCGTGTAAGAAACGTTCGGGTTCATCGAGACTGCTCGTTTTTCGCAGCCCCATGTGCGCGGACAGCATCATCCGGGCCAGGTCCTCGGGGGCGCAGTCGTCATCGATGTCACCCTCGGCGATGGCCTGCTCAACGATCGCCGCCAGCGCTTTGATCCATTGGCCGAACAGATTCTGATGGCGTGCTTCGGATTGCCCCACCGTTTCGACCAGGTTCAACGCCGCCCTGAACAGGTCCGACTTGAGGTCCTGGACGGCCACCAGAAACGAAAAGTCGATGAGGGTCTCCAAGCCTGAAAGCCCTCGGGTCTGCAGGCCATGCAGGGCGAGAGGCACCGCGGCCGTTTGCTCGTCGATCATCGCGAGCGCCAGCGCATGCTTGGAGGTGAAGTGGAAATACAGGGCGCCTTTGGTCAGCCCGGCCTCGGCGAGAATGTCGTCGAGACCAACCTCGTGGTATGGCCGCCGGGCAAACTGCTGCGAGGCGGCCCGAATGATCTGCCGCCGAGTCGCATCGGCGGAGGGGCTCACCACGGCTGGCGTGTGTGGCCGGGCAACGCCACAAGCGGCTGCAATGCCGACAAATCGCCTCCCCTGCGCAGATAAGCAGCTCGATTAAACGGTAACCGCTGAAAGCCGGGCTGTGCGTCGCGCCCACCCGTACTTCTCGCTTCGCTACCCGAACGGGTGGCGGGATTCTTCACAGACGGCAGCGCGGAGCGACTCAGTACACTAAGCGCCACGGAATGCCCAGGCTCGAGGCGAGGCGATTGGGATGCAGACGGGAGCGCAACCGACGCAGGTCGTGGCGACCAGGGTGCAAGCCCCGACCTATGACGACGGCCTGGTTCCCCGCGCGCGGCTCATCGAATTGCTGCGGTCCGGCCGCGCGAAGCGGTTGGCGTTGATCCACGCCCCGGCCGGCTTCGGGAAGACAACCCTGGCCGTGCAGTGGCAGCGGGTGCTCCTCGCCGAGGGCGTCCCGGTGGCGTGGCTCAGCCTGGACCGCGACGACAACGACGTGGTGTCCTTCCTGGCGCACCTCATCGAGGCGGTACGACGGGTCGAGCCGTCGATGGCCGCCAATCTCAGCGATCTGCTCGAACAGCACACGGGCCACGCTCGGCGCTACGTGCTGGCCGAACTCGTCAACCGGATCGCCGAACGCCGCCGGCCGCTGGTGATCGTGTTGGACGACTGGCATCTCATCGACAGTGCCGACACCGCCGCGGCATTGGACTTCCTCTTCGACACCGGGCCGGGCAATTTGCACCTGGTCATCACGAGCCGAACCCAGACGCCGGCTATCGCGAAGCTGAAAGTGCGCAACCAGGTCACCGAAGTCGACACCGCGCATCTGCGCTTCGACCCCGAAGAGTCCGCCGCCTTCTTCGGCCTGAATGCCTTGGCGCTCAACGACGACGACGTGCGCCGCCTATGGGCGAGCACCGACGGCTGGATCGCCGCCCTGCAGCTGGCCACGCTGTCGTTGCGCGGCTGCGAAGATCCGTCGGAGCTGGTCAGCGCCTTCTCCGGTCGTCACCGCTCCATCGGCGACTATCTGGCCCAAAACGTCCTCAACGCCTTGCCGCCCGACTTGCTCGACGTCCTGCTGGCCACCTCCATATGCGATCGCCTCTGCGGAGAGCTCACTTCCGCCCTCAGCGGTCAGCCGCGCGGGCAGACGATCCTCGAAGAACTCGAGCACCGCAACATGTTCCTGCGGCCACTCGACGACGACCGCGAGTGGTTTCGGTATCACCACCTGTTCGCCGATCACCTGCGCCGACGGCTGGAACGTGACTATCCAGAGCGGGTGGCCGACTTGCACCGCACCGCATCGACCTGGTTTGCCGACCACGGGCTGCTCGGCGAGGCGGTGACGCACGCAATCGCCGCGGGCGATGCCGAGGGGGCGGTGGATCTGGTGGAACGCCACGCAATGCCCCTGGTGGAACACAGCCGGATGGCGACGCTGCTCGGGCTGGTCAACAAGCTGCCCAAGACGTTGCTGGCCAGTCGGCCGAACCTGCAGATCGCCATCGCGTGGGCCCATTGCCTGCTGCACCAGGCCCCGGAGGTGCAGGTCGCCCTCGACCACGTTCGCGCCGCGGCGCCCTCGGCCACCGACGGTTTCGGCGCAGGCGTCCTCGGCGAGGCCGACGTGGTGCAGGCCTGCACGGACGTCTACGGCGATCGCATCGACCGCGCC
>NZ_LZJN01000042.1 GCF_001667735.1 Mycobacterium sp. E183 | reverse complement strand
CTGTGCGCCCGTCGATCCCCACACCACCTCCGCACCGCAACTGCGGTCGCAGGTGCTGGCGCTGCGGGGCGACGTCGGTGGCCGCGACGGCGAAACACAGCAGGTATGCGTCCGGTCCCACCATGACGAGGTGGGACAGCGACCAGCAGATCCACACCGAGGCGAAGGCGGCGGAGGCGGCGCGCCTGGCGCCGTTCTCGACGTCGCCCTGAAGGACCGAGGGCGCCACGCACAGCAGCACGATGATCGGCGCGAATTGCAGGAGCGAGGGGCGCAGCCACGCCGCGACCGGGTATGCCACGGCCAGGACCACAAGCACGTAGGTGTCGGCCCGGCCCAGCTTGACCAGTCGCGCGTACTCGATCACCGCGACGACCGCCAGCGACGCGGCCAACCCCGCCGTCGTGCCTTGGCCGGCCCAAACCGGGATCCCGACAGCCGGTGCGATCAGCACCCAGGTGCGCCATTTCTGCACCAGCTCGCGCTTGCGCGAGACCAGGACGGCGGCGCCCGCGACGGCGAGGATCGCCACCGTGACCCACATCAGGAACACAGCCGTCGAGTACATGTGGACGTGCAGCGGACCCACGTCGATGTTGAGCGGCATCCGCCGATCGAGATGAGGAAACCAGCGGTCGAGGAGTGACATGGTGGGCCGCCGGTTCTAAGACGCCAGCGCGAAGCGGTCATCGGCCACGACGTCGCCCCGCAGCGCCAGCACCTGCGACCGCAGTTGCGGTGCGGAGGTGGTGTGGGGATCGACGGGCGTACCG
>NZ_LZJN01000041.1 GCF_001667735.1 Mycobacterium sp. E183 | reverse complement strand
GACCGCGCCCAGCCCGGCGCCGGCCGCGCAGGCCAGCAGCACCTCGCGGTCGCGCGGCGACAGCCGCCTGAGCCAGGCGGTCCCGAAATCACCGAGGGCCGCGGCGAATTGGCGCGGGGCCCCTTCCCGGCCCAGCGACGCGCCCGACCCGACGAGCAGCACCTGCAGCATGGCGTCCAGGCTCCACGCCAGCCGCGGTATCCGCTCTCGGCTCGAGATGGTCTCGGCCATGGGCGGAACGTCGGTCCGGCTCCGCAGGAGCCACCAGCCGATCGCCGCCAGCGCGCCGCCGATCATCGGTCCCACGGCCCGGCGCACCGGGCTGCTGGCCGCGACCCCGGCGAGCAGCGCCCCGAAGGAGTAGTTGTACGTGACGTGCTGGACGAAGCGCAGCACGAACGTCGTCGCCAGCCCGGCCACGCCGGCCAGCAGTCCGACGATGATTACGGCGCAGAAGAAGTCGACGTTGCGGCGGGCGGGCGGTCGAGCCACATCACGAATCTAGGGGTTAGCGCTTGGCGGCGCCGCTCCCGCCCTTCTTGGGCAGAGCGGCGGCCGCGGCCTCCCGCTCCCCCGGTGCGCCCCGGAGGCCGTGCCAGAACAGGTTGATCATCATCTCGGCCGCCTCGTCGGCGTCGATGTCCCCGGTGGACAGCTGGTTGGCCGTCGCCTCGCCGGCGCCCACCAGCGCCACGGCCATCATCTCGTGTTCGCGTTCGGTCCGCGGGGTGCGGCTGCCGGCCCGCACCAGCCCGGCGACGAGCTCGATGATCTGTTCACGCCCCTCGCGCACCATGTGCGCGAACGCCTGCGAGCTGGTGGCCTGGGTGTACATCACGATCCACGACGCCCGGTTGGCGTCGATGTAGCGCATGAACGCCACGATCGTGTTGCGCAGCAGGTCTTTCGGGCTTTGGCTGAAGTCGATGTCGGCGCGGACCGCGTCGATGAAGCGGCCCATTTCCCGGTTCAGGCAGGCGCCGAACAGGTCCTCCTTGGAGCCGTAGTACAGATACAGCATCGGCTTGGAGATCTGCGCCGCGGCGGCGATCGCGTCCATGGAGGTCTCGTGGTAGCCGTTGACCGAAAACATCTGGACGGCGGCGTCGAGCATTTGTTGCTCGCGGACGGCCCGCGGTAACCGCTTGGTGCCACCCGCCATCGCTCGCCTCTCTAGCTCGTCTATCTGACTCCAGAGTAAGCAACGCGCGGTGACCGCACACGCGTTAGTGGCCGACCCGCTAGTGGCCGCACGCCGGGCTGCGGCCCTTCATCGTCGCCACCCGCCCCAGCGCGTCGTCAACCCGCTGCCCGGGCAGTTCGCCGGCCGCCACGGCCTTCTGCAGCCGGTCAAGGACCGCGGGCACCTCGTCCGTGGTCACCCACAGCGCGACGTCGGTGCCTGCCTGCAGGGTGCGCAGCACCGCCTCGGCGACGCCGTACCGGTCGGAGATGGCGCCCATGCTGGACAGGTCGTCGGTGAACACCGGGCCGTTGAACGGCGGGGCGCCGTAGCCGACGCCGTCGCGCAGCAGTCGCACCGCCGCGGCGCTCAGGCTCGCCGGGTCGTCACCGGTCAGCCCGGGCACCTGCAGGTGACCCAGCATCACCGCGACCGGGGCCGCGGTCACCAGCGTCCGGTAGGGCACCAGGTCGACGCCCTGCAGCTCGCTCAGCGGCGGGGTCACCACACCGCCGGTGTGCGAATCCCCCGAGCCGTGCCCGTGCCCCGGGAAGTGTTTGAGCACCGGCAAAAGCCCCGCGTCGCGCAGGCCCTGCGCGTACGCCCCGGCGTAGGCCGTGACCGTGTTGGGATCGCCGCCGAACGAGCGGTCCCCGATGACGCCGTCGGTGGCGTCGGTGACATCGACCACGGGGGCGAAGTCGATGGTGATGCCCAGGTCGCGCATCTTCTTGCCGCGGTCGGCCGCCAGGTCGTGGACTTGGTCGGGGGTCATGGTCTGTGCCAGTTGGCGGGGCGACGGCGCCGAGCCGATCAGCGCCCGCAGCCGCGAGACGCGGCCGCCCTCCTCGTCGACGCTCACCGCCAACGGGAGCGGTCCGGCCTTCGCCGAGATGTCGGCCAGCGGGCCCTTGAAGATCGACAGGTCCGTCCAGCTTCCGATGAAGATGCCCCCCACGTGATAGCCGTCGACCACCGAGCGGGCGTCGTCGGCGTTCTTCACGCCCACCATCAGCAGCTGCGCCAGCTTGTCGCGGACCGGGAGCGCGGTGACGTCACCGCAGGCCGGCGGCGCGGGCGCGGCCGCCGGCTTGCTGACCGAGGTCGACGGGCCGGGTGGCCGGGCGGCGTGGTGGGCGCAGCCCGCCACCAAAGCCGACACGGACGCGAGCACGGCCCCCGCGACGGTCATGGTGCGCGAGAATGACATCGGGCCATGTTTGCACGGCGGGGTCCAGGCCTCCGGGTCTGGGGAGTGGCGAGGTTTTCTTGTTCGGCCGCGCGGGCATTCGTGGGCAGGTGCTAGCTGGGCTAGCGGGGGGCGAGATCAAGGAGCCAGCGATGACCGGTTTCACCCTGGCGGCTGCGGCCAGCATCGCGGTGGGTCTGACGGTCGGCGTCGCGACCACCCTGGGCGTCACGCTCGCCGTCGCCGACCACGGCCTGACGGCGGTGCCGGCCCGTCCGGCCGCGCTGATCCCGCTCGAACCCCACCTGGTGCAATACGGCGACCGGTGCTTTCACGGGCACTGTCTGCCCTGACGAGCGCCGACCGGGGTTCTGCTAGGTTGGCGCTAAGCCGCCGCCACGTTTTCGAAGATGCTGTGAGGAGCCGTCGATGAACCGGATCATTGCGCCCGCCGCCGCGAGCGTGGTGGTGGGTCTGTTGCTCGGCGCGGCAGCGATCTTCGGGATCACGTTGATGGTGCAGCAGGACACGAAACCGCCACTCCCCGGGGGCGATCCGCAGTCGTCAGTGCTCAACCGGGTCGAGTACGGCAACCGTAGCTAGCGGCGCAGCCGGGCGCGGCGGTTCACCGTCGCCGAGTTCAGCGGTGCGGGCGGCGGTAGTCACCTCCTCGTCGGCCGCGCCCGTGTCGCGCCGGTGGCTATGGCTGGTCGGGGCGATCGCCCTGCTGTTGACCTTCGCCCAATCCCCGGGCCGGGTCTCCCCCGACACCAAACTCGACCTCACCGCCAACCCCCTGCGCTTCCTCGCCCGCGCCACCAACCTGTGGAACAGCGAGCTGCCGTTCGGGCAGGCGCAGAACCAGGCCTACGGGTATCTCTTCCCGCACGGCACCTTCTTCGCGATCGGCCATCTGCTCTCGGTGCCCGGGTGGGTCACCCAGCGGCTGTGGTGGGCGCTGCTGCTCACCGTCGGCTTCTGGGGGCTGTTGCGGGTCGCCGAGGCGCTCGGCATCGGCAGCCCCGCGTCGCGGGTGATCGGCGCCGCCGCGTTCGCGCTGTCGCCGCGGGTGCTGACCACCCTGGGGTCCATCTCGTCGGAAACCCTGCCGATGATGCTGGCGCCGTGGGTGCTGCTGCCGACGATCCTGGCGTTGCGCGCGTCGGGCGACCGGTCGGTGCGAGCGCTCGCCGCGCAGGCCGGTCTGGCCGTGGCGTTGATGGGCGCGGTCAACGCGATCGCCACGCTGGCCGCCTGCCTGCCCGCGGTGATCTGGTGGGCGTGCCACCGGCCCAACCGGTTGTGGTGGCGCTACACCGGGTGGTGGTTGCTGGCGCTCTTCCTGGCGATGCTGTGGTGGCTGGTGGCGCTGGTGATGCTGCGAGCCATCAGCCCACCCTTCCTGGACTTCATCGAATCCTCCGGTGTGACGACGCAGTGGTCGTCGCTCACGGAGATCCTGCGCGGCACCGACAGCTGGACCCCGTACGTGGCGCCGACCGCGACCGCCGGCGCGCCGCTGGTGACCGGGTCGGCGGCC
>NZ_LZJN01000040.1 GCF_001667735.1 Mycobacterium sp. E183 | reverse complement strand
ACCTGGGGCTGGTGGAATTCGCGGCCAACGCGTCGCTGCTGGTCTCCCCGACCACCAACCGCGAGGCGGTGAAGGCGGCGATCGACAGCCTGAAGCCGGCCCCCAAGACCGCGACGGGTGAGGGCCTGTTCACCGCCCTGCACGCGGTGAGCGCCCTGGCCATCACGGGTGGCGACACCCCGCCCCCGGCCCGCATCGTGCTGCTGTCCGACGGCGCGGAGAACGTGCCGCTGGACGCCAACGCCCCGCAGGGGGCGTTCACCGCCGCCCGGGCCGCCAAGGCCGCGGGCGTGCAGATCTCGACCATCTCCTTCGGGACGCCGTACGGCACCGTCGAGTACGAGGGCGCCACCATCCCGGTTCCCGTCGACGATCAGACGCTGCAGAAGATCTGCGAGATCACCGACGGCCAGGCGTTCCACGCCGACAGCCTGGAGTCGCTGAAGAACGTCTACTCGACCCTGCAGCGCCAGATCGGGTACGAGACCGTCAAGGGCGACGCCAGCCTGGCGTGGATGCTGCTGGGGGCGGTCGCGTTGGCCGGCGCGATCCTGGCCGGCCTGTTCCTGAACCGCCGGCTGCCGTCCTGACGATCAGACCGGCAGCCGCCGGTTGATCAGCAGCGCCAGCGCCGTCGCGATCAAGGCGGTGATCACGCCCAGGCGCAGCCACCCGGCGCTGCCCGGCCCGGCCACGGTGCGATAGCCGATGTCCTTCTCGATGGCGTTGTAGCTCTTGTTGAGCTCGGCGATGTTGCTGGCGGTGTAGGACTGCCCGCCGGACAGCTTGGCGATCGTCTTCATCTGGTCCGTCGAAACCGGGACGGCCACGCGCTGCCCGTCCATCTCGATCTCGCCGGTCTTGGTGCCGAACGAGATCGTCGAGATGGGCACCCCCTCGTCCCGGGCCAGCCGCGCCGCCGTGTAGACCCCGTCGTGCGGGTCGCTGGGATTGGACGGCTTGTTCTCCCCGCCGTCGGACAGCAGCACGATGCGGGCCGGGGGCGGGGTGTCGCCACCCGTGATGGCCAGGGCGCTCACCGCGTGCAGGGCGGTGAA
>NZ_LZJN01000039.1 GCF_001667735.1 Mycobacterium sp. E183 | reverse complement strand
CGCGCTTGCGATCGCCGCTAGCCCGATGGCGGCGACCCGCTTCGCCCGGCTGCGCCGCGCTTGCGATCGCCGCTAGTCGTGGTCGCGCTGGGCGGTGGCGTAGCCGAGCGCCTCGCCGATGGTGTTGTGGTGGAACTCGAAACCCGCCCGCTCAAGCGCGGAGGGGATCGCGCGCTGGCCGATGAGCACGCCCTCGTCGGCGAACTCGCCGAGCGCGGCCCGCACCGCGAAGCCCGGCACCATCAGCGGGGTCGGGCGGTTGACCGCGCGGCCGAAGGCGGTGGTGAATTCGGCGTTGGTGACCGGCGCGGGCCCGGTCATGTTCACCGGGCCGGACAGCGCGGTGTTGGAGATCGCGAACAGCAGCGCCCGCACCTCGTCCTCCAGGGTGATCCACGACATGTATTGACGGCCGCTGCCCAGCCGCGCCCCCAGGCCCGTCCGGAACAACGGCCGCAACCGCCCCAGCGCGCCACCCGCCGGGGAGAACACCAGCCCGGTGCGGGCCAGCACCACCCGGGCGCCACCGTATTGGGCCGGCAGCGTCGCGGCCTCCCAGTCCTCGCACAGCTGGGCCAGGAAACCCTTTCCCGCCCGGTCGTTTTCGTCGACCACGCGGTCCTTGGTGTCCCCGTAGTAGCCCACCGCGCTGGCGTTGACCAGGGTCGCCACCCCGGCGTCGGCGACGGCATGCGCCAGCACTTCGGTGGGGGCGATGCGGCTGTCCCGCAGGCCCTGCTTGAAGGCGCCCGACCAGCGGCGCTGGCCGACGTTGACGCCGCACAGGTTGACGACGGCGTCGACGTCGCTGATCGCGTCGACGTCGAATTCGCCGCTCTCGGGGTTCCAGTGCAGCTCGTCGGAGTTCGACGGTGCCCGGCGCACGATGCGCAGCACCCGGTGGTCGGCCGCACGCAGGGCGGCGGTCAAGGCGGATCCGATCAGGCCGGATGAACCCGCGATCGCAATGACGGGTTTGGCCACGGTTCGCCAGTCCTCCTAGAGACCCAAGTCGGCCTCGAACGCTCCCTCTTCGAGCCGGTGCTTGATCGTGGTGAGGAAGCGTCCGGCGTCAGCGCCGTCGATGAGCCGATGGTCGTAGGTCAGTGGGAGATAGCAGATGGAGCGGACGCCGATGGACTCGTTGCCGAATTCGTCGACGATCACCCGGGGCCGCTTCACGATCGCCCCGGTGCCCAGCATGGCGGCCTGCGGCGGCACCAGGATGGGGGTGTCGAACAAGGCGCCCTGGCTGCCGATGTTGGTGATGGTGAAGGTGCCGCCGGACAGTTCGTCGGGCTTGAGGTCGCCCGACCGGGCGCGCGCGGCGATGTCGGCGATGGCCCGCGCCAGCCCGGCCAGCGACAGGTCGCCGGCGTTGTGGATGACGGGGGAGAGCAGCCCCTGATCGGTGTCGACGGCGAAGCCGAGATGCTCGGCGTCGTAGTAGGTGATCTCCTTGGTCTGCTCGTTGTAGCTGGCGTTGATGTTGGGGTGGATCTTCAGCGCATCGATCACCGCCCTGGCGATGAACGGCAGGAAGGTCAGGTTGACCCCCTCGCGCTCGGCGAACGCGGACTTCGCCCTGGCCCGCAATCCGACGATCCGGGTCATGTCGACCTCGTGCGTCTGGGTGAGCTGGGCGGTGGCCTGCAGGGATTCCCGGGTCTTGTTCGCCGTGAGTTGGCGGATCCGGCTCGCCTTCTGCGTGGTGCCGCGCAGGTGCGCCAACGCCGGCGCCGGGGTGGGCGCGGCCGCCGGGGCGGGCTTGCCGTCGGCGGCGGGTGCCTGGGCCTGGGCCGCGGCGGGCGCCTGGGCCGGGGCGGGCGCCTTCTGGGCCTGCTGCTTCTTCTCCGCGGCGGCGAGCACGTCCTGCTTGCGGATGCGGCCACCGACTCCGGTGCCGGTGATCTCGGTCAGGTCGACGCCGTTCTCGGTGGCCAGCTTGCGCACCAGCGGGGTCACATACGGCGCACCGTCCGGGCCCGAGCCGCTGGGCTCGGCGGCCGGCTGCGCTTGCGCCGGTTGGGCTTTCGGCGCGGGCGCCGGCTGGGACACCGGCTGAGGTTCGGGCTTCGGCTCGGCCTTGGGTGCTTCGGCCTTGGGTGCTTCGGGCGCCGGCTCGGGCTTGGGTTCCGGTTTGGGAGCCGGCGGGGGAGTGGGGGCGGACGCGGCCTCGGAGCCGGTGCCGATCCGCGCCAGCTCGCCGCCGACCGGCACGGTGGCGTCCTCCTCGGCGGTGATGCTGACCAGCACGCCGGCCACCGGTGAGGGGATCTCGGTGTCGACCTTGTCGGTCGACACCTCGACCAGCGCCTCGTCGACGCCGACCGAGTCGCCGACTTTCTTCAGCCAGCGGGTGACCGTGCCCTCGGTCACCGATTCGCCCAGCTCGGGCATCAGCACCGGGGTCGCGTCGCCGCCACCCGAACTCTGCGGCGCGCGTTCGGGTTCGGGCTGGGCGGGGGCGGCCTTCTCCGGCTCGGGCTCGGGCTGGGCCGGTGGGGCGGATTCGGCCTGCGGCTCGGGCTGGCTGGGCGCCTGCGGGGCCGCCTGCGAACCGCCGCCGTCGGACGAGTCGCCGATGACGGCCAGCTCGCCGCCCACCTCGACCGTGTCGTCCTCCTGGGCGACGATCTTGGTCAGGACACCCGCGGCGGGCGACGGAATTTCGGTGTCGACCTTGTCGGTGGACACCTCGACGAGGGGTTCGTCGAGTTCGACCGTGTCGCCTTCCTGCTTGAGCCAGCGGGTGACCGTCCCCTCGGTGACGCTCTCACCGAGTGCGGGCATCTGGACGGAGAAGGCCATCGTCTTTGACTCCTCGATCGCTCGTGGGTCGGGGTGGGTCGAACACATCGCTAGCCGCTGAAAAGTAGCTATCCAAAACTATCCTGTCACTGCGTCCGCGCCGGCACACATCCAGGGCGGACGTTCCCGGGACTTCCCGAACCCCCTTGCTACGGTGTGGCCACTGCAGTTGAGCGGGGAGGTCAAAGATGCCGGCAACACAACGGCTACCGCAGCATTTCGTCGACAGCGCCGACGGCGCGCGAATCGCTGTCTACGAAGAGGGGAATCCCGACGGCCCCACGGTCGTGCTGGTGCACGGCTTTCCCGACTCCCACGTGCTGTGGGACGGGGTCGTCCCTCTGCTGGCCGACCGGTTCCGCATCCTGCGATACGACAACCGCGGCGTCGGCCTGTCTTCGGCGCCCAAACCGGTGTCGGCCTACACGATGGAGCGGTTCGCCGACGACTTCGCCGCCGTCACCGGCGAGCTCAGCCCCGGCCAGGCCGTGCATGTGCTGGCCCACGACTGGGGCTCGGTTGGAATCTGGGAATACCTGAAGCGGCCCGGTGCCGGTGACCGGCTGGCCACCTTCACGTCGGTGTCCGGCCCCAGCCAGGAGCAGTTGGTCGACTACATCTTCAGCGGCCTGCGGCAACCGTGGCGCCCGCGCCGGTTTGTGCGATCGGTCAGCCAGGCGCTGCGATTGAGCTACATGCTGTTCTTCTCGATCCCGGTGCTCGCGCCCCTGTTCCTGCGGCTGACGATGTCGATTCCCGCGCTGCGGCGCAACGCCGTGGACAACATCCCGGTCGAGCAGATCCACCACTCGCCGCAGCTGGCGCGCGACGCCGCCCGTTCGGTGAAGACCTATCCCGCCAACTACTTTCGCTCGTTCTCCGGCCGCGGGCAGGGCATCCATGTCGTCGATGTGCCGGTGCAGCTGATCGTCAACACCAGGGACAAGTACGTGCGGCCCTATGGCTACGACCACACGCCGCGGTTCGTGCCGAGGCTGTGGCGGCGCGACATCAGGGCCGGCCACTTCTCGCCGATGTCCCACCCGCAGGTGATGGCCGCCGCGGTGCACGAGTTCGCCGATTGGGCCGAGGGCAAGCCGGCGAGCCGCGCGTTGCTGCGCGCCCAGGTCGGGCGCCCCCGCGGGTCCTTCGGCGACACCCTGGTGTCGGTCACCGGCGCCGGCAGCGGAATCGGACGCGAGACGGCGTTCGCCTTCGCGCGGGAGGGCGCCGAACTGGTCATCAGCGACATCGACGAAGCGGCCGTCAAGGCCACGGAAGCCGAGATCGCCACCCGCGGCGGCGTCGCCCACGCCTACGTGCTCGACGTGTCCGACGCCGATGCTGTGGAGGCGTTCGCCGAGCGGGTCAGCGCCGAGCACGGGGTCCCCGACATCGTCGTCAACAACGCCGGCATCGGACACGCGGGCGGATTCCTCGACACCCCGGCCGAGCAATTCGACCGGGTGCTCGACGTCAACCTGGGCGGCGTGGTCAACGGGTGCCGATCTTTCGCGCGGCGGCTGGTGGAGCGCGGCACCGGCGGCTACATCGTCAACGTCTCGTCGATGGCCGCCTACGCCCCGCTGCAGTCGCTGAACGCCTACTGCACGTCGAAGGCGGCGACCTACATGTTCTCCGACTGCCTGCGCGCCGAGCTCGACGCCGCCGACGTCGGGCTGACGACGATCTGCCCGGGGGTCATCGACACCAACATCATCAACACCACCCGCTTCGACGCGCCCGCCGGAAAGGGCGAACAGGTCGACGGTCGGCGGGGCCAGCTCGGCAAGATGTTCGCCCTGCGGCACTACGGACCCGAGAAGGTCGCAAACGCGATCCTGTCGTCGGTCCAGAAGAAGAAGCCGATCCGCCCGGTCGCGCCGGAAGCCTATGCGCTGTATGGTCTTTCGCGCCTAGCGCCGCAAGGGCTGCGGAACGCGGCGCGCCTGCGCGTGATCTGACCCGGGGGCTCAGGTTCCCGCTCGCGCCGCGCCCTGGCGGCCCGTCAACAGCGCGCCGCCGATCGCGAGCAGCCCGACGACCGCCAGCGGGATCGACCACGTGCGCCGACTGCCCACCGACGACTGGCACTGCGCCACATAGTCGGTGTGCGGGACGACCTGATTGAGGATCGGGATGTTCGCCACGCTGTTGTTGTTGGCGCTTCTGGCCGCGGACAGGTCCGTGGCGACCGCGTTTCCGCACCCGATCGAATGGCCGTTGCCGTCGGAAATCGACACCGGCGCCAACAGCCCGATCACGCCGGCCAGCAGCAGCACGGCGCCCACGGCCAGGATCAACCGTCGCACTGTCACGATCTCGCCTTCCTTCGTACAGGTTTTCGACCCCGGGAGATTAGCCGCTGGACAGGGCCGGTAAACCCCGCATCCGCCGGATTCAGCGGCCCGTTGGTGGGTATTCCGCCGCGGTGACCGAGAGGGGGAACCAGGTGCTGATTGCGACGCGGGACGTGGCCGCGCCTTGCGAGCGGGTGTGGGAAGTGCTGGCCCAAGGGTGGACCTACACCCAGTGGGTGGTGGGCAACAGCCGCATGCGGGCCGTCGATCCGAATTGGCCGGAGCCCGGGTCCTCGATCAGGCACTCGATCGGGATTTGGCCGTTGGTGATCAACGACGCGACCGTGGTGGAGGAGAGCGAGCCGCCGCACAAGCTGGTGCTGTGCGCCCGCCTGGGGCCGCTGGGCGCCGCGCGGATCACGATGCTGCTGCACGAGACACCGCAGGGCTGCCGGGTGGAGATGATCGAGGTGCCCGTCGAAGGCCCGATGGGGGCCGTCCCCGATTCGGTCGCGTTGGCCGCGGCCTATCCGCGCAACAAGGAGTGCCTCTGGCGGCTGGGGGCCCTGGCGGAGCGCAAGGTGCCCAGCCAGGTGCAATGAGCGTGCGGGACACCGCCGACGCCGTCGTCATCGGGGCGGGACACCACGGCCTGGTCGCCGCCTCGATGCTCGCCGACGCGGGCTGGGACGTGTTGGTGCTGGAAGCCCAGCCCGAACCCGGCGGCGCGGTTCGCAGCGCCGAGCTCACGCCGGGATACATCACCGACCTGTTCAGCTCGTACTACCCGATGACGGTGGCCTCGCCGGCGATCGCCGCCCTGGGCCTGGAGGATCACGGCCTGCGCTGGTCGCACGCCCCGGTGGTGCTGGCGCATCCGCGCAGCGCGGCGGACGACGACCCGCCCAAGGTCTATCACGACCCGGCGCGCACCGCGGCGGAATTCGCCCGCCGGGTGCCCGCCGACGGCGAAAACTGGTGGCGCCTGGTTCATTTGTGGGAGCGGATCAAGGCGCCGCTGCTGGACGCCATGTTGGCGCCCTTCCCGCCCGTGCGCCCCCTGCTGCGGCTGCTGACCGGGCTCGGCACGTCGGACGCGCTCCGGGTGGCGCGCCTGCTGGTGCAGCCCGCCAACACCATGGCGAGTGAGCTGTTCGCCGGCGAAGCGCCGCGAGTGTTGTTGCTGGGCAACGCAATGCACGCCGACGTCCCGCCGGACGCGCCGATCAGCGGCGCCATGGGATTCCTGATGACGATGCTGGCCCAAGACTGCGGCTGGCCGGTGCCGGTCGGGGGCTCGGGGCAGTTGACGGCCGCCCTGGTCAACCGTGCCCGCTCCGCGGGCGCGCGAATCGAGTGCAACCAGAACGTGTCCCGCATCCAGGTGCGGGATGGCCGCGCGGTCGGGGTGATTACGGCCGAGGGGCGCACGGTCGCGGCGCGGCGGGCTATCGTCGCCGACGTGACGGCCCCGCGATTGTTCTGCGACATGCTGCCGCCGGATGCGTTGCCGCCCAAGCTGTTACGCGACCTCGAGCACTTCATCTGGGACCCACCGGTGGTGAAGGTCAACTACGCCGTGGGAGCGCCCGTTCCGTGGCGGGCGAAGAACCTGCAAGGCGTGGGCACCGTCCATCTGGGCGCCGACGGTGACGGGCTGGTCCGCTGGATGGCCGACCTGAACACCCGGGTGGTGCCCGAGCATCCCTTCATGTTGCTGGGCCAGACCACAACGGCCGATCCGACCAGGTCCCCGAACGGCACCGAAAGTGTCTGGGCCTACACGCATCTGCCGCGCAACGTGGCCGACGACGCGTCGGCCGATCGGCTCGCCGAGGCGGTGGACCGGGTGATCGAGGAACACGCGCCGGGTTTCGGTTCGGCGGTCGTGGACCGGTGCGTTCAGCGCCCTTCAGACCTGGAGGCCAGCGACGCCAACCTGCACATGGGTGCGCTCAACGGTGGCACGGCGCAACTGCAGCAGATGCTGATCTTTCGCCCGGCGCCCGGCATGGGCCGGGCCGAAACCCCGGTGCGGGGGCTGTATCTGGGCAGTGCGTCGGCCACCCCGGGCGGGTCGGTGCACGGCGCCTGCGGGCGCAACGCAGCCAACGCCGCGCTGGCGGCGGATGGCGCGACCGGCTGGCCGCGCCGGACGGTGCAGCGAGCCGTGTTCTCGGTGATGACGGGTAAGCGCTAGCCGTCGAACGTCACACTGGCGTGACGTTCGAGCGCCAGTGTCACCCTGGCGTGACGTTCGACGCGTCAGCTGAGGCGCTAGCCGTTTGCTAGCCCTTTTCGGCGATGTCCTCGAGCACCGCGAACATGGTGCGGGTCGGCACGCCGGTGCCGCCCTTGGGCGTGTATCCCCACGGGCCGCTGGTGTTGTACGCCGGGCCGGCCACATCGATGTGCGCCCAGCCGACGCCGTCGGCGACGAATTCGCGCAGGAACACCCCGGCCACCAGCATGCCGGCGAAGCGCTGGCCGCTGATGTTGGACAGGTCGGCCACCGTGGACTTCAGGTCGTCTTTGAGTTCGTCGGGCAGCGGCATCGGCCAGGCGTTCTCGCCCACCCGCTGCGAGATGGCGGCGACCCGGTCGCGGAACTCGTCGCTGCCCATCACCCCGGGGATCCGGGCGCCCAACGCCACCGTCTGGGCGCCGGTCAGCGTGGAGGTCTCGATCAGGTAGTCGGGGTTGTCCTCACACGCCCGCACGATGGCGTCGGCCAGGATGAGCCGGCCCTCGGCGTCGGTGTTCTGCACCTCGACGGTGATGCCGCCGTACTGCGTCAGCACGTCACCGGGCCGCTGCGCCGTGCCCGACGGCATGTTCTCGGCCATCGGCACGGTGGCGATCACGTCGATCGGCAACCGCAGCTGCGCGGCCAGCGCCACCGTGGCGATGACCGCGGCCGCGCCGCCCATGTCCGAGGTCATGTAGTGCATCGACGCCGCCGGCTTGATCGAGATGCCGCCGGTGTCGAACGTGATGCCCTTGCCGACGAGCGCGACCTTCTTCGCCTGCTTCGGCTTCTTGGCCAGCTTCGAGCCCCGGTGGGTCAGCCGCACCAGCCGCGGCGGCCGCGACGAACCCTGGCCGACGCCGATCACCCCGCCGTAGCCCGCCTTCTGCAGCGCCTTATCGTCGAGCACCTCCACCTCGAGGCCGACCGACTCACCCAAAGCCCTTGCGCGTCGGGCGAATTCGGCGGGAAAGAGGTGGCTCGGGGGTGTGTTGACGAAGTCGCGGGCGGTGGCGACCGCGGTCGCCACGGCGGCGCCGTGCGCGCTGGCCGCTTTGGCGTCCTTCGAGGCGGACAGCACGGTGATCTTGCGCAGCCCGTTGTCTTTCGGCGCGGTCTTTCCGCTGCGGAAGTCGGTGAACCGGTAGCTGCCCAGGATCAGGCCCTCGACGGCCGCCGAGCAGACGTCGGCGCTGAAGTCGCCGGGCAGCGTCACGAACACCGCCTCGGCGGTGCCCAGCGACCGCGCCGCCACGCCGGCCGCGCGCCGGACGGTGTCGGCGGGCCACTCGGGTCGCGGCTTGCCCAGGCCGATCGTCAGCACGCTGGACACCGGCAGCGACGGCACGACCAGGCGGTGGACCTGCTCGCTGCCGCCGGTGGCGTCCAGTGCGCGCAGCCCGGACTCGATTTCGGTGACCGCCTCGGCCGGCAGCAGCGATTCGCCCGGGGCCACCGTCGCCCCCGGTCTGTCCTCGTCGCCGGTCGAGACGACGGGCACGATCAACACCGAAGAGCCCGCCCCGCGTTTCGGCAGCGATGTGGCGACGTTGACGGAGGGGCTGTCGTAGCTCAAATCGGCGGTCACGGGCATTCACCCTAATCGCCGGAGGCCGAGCCGAGACCGGCGGCGTCCCGACCGTGCAGCTCGAAGGCGATCGTGGGGGTGTCAAAACCTTTGAGCTCGAAGGGACCCCGCGGCGTCGCCGGCCAGTCCGGCAGGCGTTCGTGCAGCGCCGAATCGGCCAGGATCTGGCACGGGGCCGCGGCCCCGACCAGACGCGCCGCGAGGTTGACGGGGCTGCCGAAGTAGTCCCCGTTGATCGCCAGGACGGAGCCGAAGGCCAGGCCGGCGCGCACCTGCAGGCCCTCCTCGCGCGCCCGCGGATGGTTGACCAGGTCCACCGCCGCCTTGGCGAGGCGTTCGGGCGACGCGCTCACCCACATCACCTCGTCGCCGATGAACTTCACCACCCGGCCGCCGTCGCGATGCACCACGTCCGCGACGGTGCCGGCGAACTCGTTGAGCAACGCCGAAAGCTGCGCGGGGGTGAGCGCGCGGGTGAGCACGGTGAAACCGGACAGGTCCGCGAAACCGATGCCGCACACCACGCTTGCCGAGGTGTCGCGCAGGACGCCCTCGAAGTGGGTTCGGGCGCCGGTCAGATGATGCCGGTGGACGACGTCGATCAGCGCCGAAATCCGGGGGACGAACTCCGCCACCGCGCGGTACGCCTGCGCCGTGGCGAGTTCGTCGTTGGTGTAGGTCATCTGGATGTCCGGCGTCCCGGCCCGGATGGCCGTGGACTCGGCCTCCGCGAGCCGGGCCATCGCCGCGCCGAGCACCCGCAGCAATCCGAACGCGCCGTCCTCACCCACCACCGTCTTCAGGCCGACCCAGGTCGCCAGCGCGTCGACGTCGGCCTGGCTCAGCACCGGAACGTCGGGGCCGGCCACGGTGAGGCCGAGCAAACCCCACGCGTGGGTGACCTCCTCGGCCGTCAGGCCGAGTTGTTCGGCCGCTGTCGCGATCGTGTGGACCGGGCGCCCCGACCATTGCAGCACGTCACCGGCGAGGCCGAACAGCCGCCCACGCTGTTCGGCTTCCACCATCTCGTCGACGGTGAAGCCGAGTTCGTCCAGGTACTTGATCAGGTCGGCCCGCTCGCGCGCGTTCGCGATCCCGGCGGCCTCCAGCGCCGCGAAGTCCGGGGAATCGACCACCCACCCAAGTGTGCCAGCACCCGCGATTAGGGTGAACCGTCGTGACCGATGACCTACAGCATGGCCCGTTGGAAGACCGCCACCGCGCGTTGGGGGCCAGTTTCGCCGAGTTCAGCGGCTGGCTCATGCCCGTGTCGTATGCCGGCACCGTCAGCGAGCACAACGCCACCCGCAACGCGGTCGGTCTGTTCGACGTCAGCCACCTCGGCAAGGCGTTGATCCGCGGGCCGGGCGCCGCCGAATTCGTCAACTCGACGCTCACCAACGACTTGCGCCGCATCGGCCCGGGCAAGGCCCAATACACCTTGTGCTGCAACGAATCCGGCGGTGTCATCGACGACTTGATCGCCTACTACGTCGGCGACGACGAGATCTTCCTGGTGCCAAACGCCGCCAACACCGCCGCGGTGGTCGAGGCGCTGCAGGCGGCGGCCCCGACAGGTCTGACGATCACCAACGAGCACCGCTCGTACGCGGTGCTGGCGGTGCAAGGCCCGCGCGCGGCGGACGTGCTCGGCGGGCTGGGGCTGCCGACCGACATGGACTACATGGGCTACGCCGACGCCTCCTACGAGGGGGTGCCGGTGCGGGTGTGCCGGACCGGATACACCGGGGAGCACGGCTACGAGCTGCTGCCGCCCTGGGAATCCGCGGCGGTGGTGTTCGACGCGCTGCCCGCGGCGGTCGGCGCCGCCGGCGGCGAGCCCGCCGGCCTGGGCGCCCGCGACACGCTGCGCACCGAGATGGGCTATCCGCTGCACGGGCACGAACTGGCGCTGGACATTTCGCCGCTGCAGGCCCGATGCGGCTGGGCGATCGGATGGAAGAAGGACGCGTTCTTCGGCCGGGACGCGCTGCTGGCCGAGAAGGCGGCCGGGCCGCGACGGCTGCTGCGCGGATTGCGGATGGTCGGCCGCGGTGTGCTGCGGCCCGGTCTGACGGTGCTCGCCGGCGAGGCGCCGGTCGGGGTCACCACCTCGGGAACCTTCTCCCCGACGCTGCAAATCGGCATCGCGCTGGCGCTCATCGACGCCGGCGCCGAGGTCGAGGACGGCCAGCGGGTCACCGTCGACATTCGCGGGCGCGCCGCGGAGTGCGAAGTCGTGCGGCCGCCCTTCGTCGAAGCGAAGACCCGTTAGTGCCGCCGCTTCAGATGAAAAGCCCGGTCGCAGGCGGATATACAATCGCCCCATGACCAGCGGCTCCCTCGAGTTCACGGTTTCGCGTTCGGCCAACCCCGCGACCGACGCCGAACGTGGATCCATCCTGGCCGAGCCCGGTTTCGGCAAGCACTTCACCGACCACATGGTGTCGATCGACTACGACGACGAGCGGGGCTGGCACGACGCGCGGGTCATCCCGTACGGCCCGATCGAACTCGACCCCTCGGCGATCGTGCTGCACTACGCGCAGGAGATCTTCGAAGGGCTCAAGGCGTACCGCTGGGCGGACGACTCGATCGTGTCGTTCCGCGCCGAGGCCAACGCCGCGCGGTTGCGGTCGTCGGCGCGGCGCCTCGCGATGCCCGAACTGCCCGACGAACTGTTCATGGGCTCGCTGTGCCAGCTCATTGCCGTCGACAAGCCCTGGGTCCCCGCGGCCGGCGGCGAAGATGCCTTGTATCTGCGCCCATTCATGATCGCCACCGAGCCCGGATTGGGCGTGCGGCCATCCAAGCGGTATCGGTACCTGCTGATCGCGTCACCGGCCGGCGCCTACTTCAAGGGCGGCATCAACCCCGTCACCGTCTGGGTGTCGACGGATTACGTGCGAGCCAGCCCGGGCGGCACCGGCGCGGCCAAGTTCGGCGGCAACTACGCCGCCTCGCTGCTGGCGCAGGCCGAGGCCGCCGCCCACCAGTGCGACCAGGTGGTGTGGCTGGACGCCGTCGAACGGCGCTTCGTCGAGGAGATGGGCGGCATGAACATCTTCTTCGTGTTCGGCAGCGGCGGGTCGGCGCGGTTGGTCACCCCGGAGCTGTCCGGTTCGCTGTTGCCGGGGATCACCCGGGATTCGTTGCTGCAGTTGGCAATTGACGCCGGTTTCTCGGTCGAGGAACGCAAGATCGACATCGACGAATGGCAGAAGAAGGCCGCCGCCGGCGAGATCACCGAGGTGTTCGCGTGCGGTACCGCCGCCGTCATCACCCCGGTCTCGAAGGTGAAGTACGGCGACACCGACTTCACCGTCGCCGACGGCCAGCCGGGCGAGGTGACGATGGCGCTGCGCGACACGCTGACCGGGATCCAGCGCGGGACGTTCGCCGACACCCACGGCTGGATGGCGCGGCTGGGCTAGGCCCTCGCCGGGTCGTCGGCCGTGGAGTTGGTTTCACGTTCGGCCGCGAGGGTGAAGATAACTTCACACTCGCCGGCGAGCCGGGCGCTCGCCCGCTAGAACCGCACCAGCCCGGCGAGCGCCACGGCGCTCACCGTCGTGGTCAGCTCGATCGCCGCGCCCAGCACGTCGCCGGTGATGCCGCCGAATCGGCGCACGCAATGCCGCACCAGCACCGCGCCGCAGACCAGGCCCGCCAGCACCGCCACCGGCCCCTGCCACGCCCGCGGTCCGGCCGCCAGCGCGGCGACCAGCAGCGCGGCGACCCAGCCGGCCGCGACGGCCACCGGCTGGCTGCCCGCGACCCGCGCGCCCAGCGCGCTGCCCGCGGCCGCCGGCACCGACCGTCGGCTGGCCACCACCGCGGCCACCCGGCCGGCGGCGACCGCCACGGCGATGCCGGTGAGCCCCGGCCTGCCCGCCGCCCCGAGCGCCGCGAACGCCAGCCCCTGCAGCGTGACCGTCAAGGCGACGGCCGCCGCGCCGAAAGGGCCGGTCGACCCGTCGCGCATCACCGCCAGGGCGCGCTCGGGCGGCCCGTAACAGCCCAACCCGTCGGCGGTGTCGGCGACACCATCGATGTGCAGGCCGCGGGTCGCCAACAGCAGCGCCGCGACCGCGAGCAGGCCCGAGAGCGCAGAGGACGGCCCGAACGCGTGAGCCCCGCCCCACGTCACCGCGGCGGCGAGCGCACCAAGGCCCGCGCCCACCACGGGCAGCGCCGTCATGGCGCCGCGGCCCATCGCGGCATCGCGCGAACGGGGGACGGGCAGGACCGTGCCGAACGCGAAAGCCGTTGCCAGCGAACGCATCACGGCGGGGGAGCGGCCCGATCGGACACGCCGGCCTGGGTGAATGTGGCCATCGACGACAGCGTCGCCGCCGCGGCGCGCAGCACCGGCAGCGCCAGTGCCGCGCCGCTGCCCTCTCCCAACCGCATCCGCAGGTCCAGGATCGGCTCGAGGCCGAGCTCGGTCAGCGCCAGCGCATGACCGGGCTCGGTGGACCGATGGCCCGCCTGCCACCACAGCCGGGCGTTGGGCGCCAGCCGCTCGGCCACCAGGGCGGCGGCCGTCACCGCCATCCCGTCGAGCAGCAGCGGGGTGCGCCGCACCGCGGCCTGCGCGCAGAAGCCCGCCATCGCGGCAAGGTCGGCGCCGCCCCCGCAGCGCAGCAACGCCACCGGGTCGGGCAGCACGCGCGACGTCCGGAACAGGGCGTCGCGCACCGCGGCCGTCTTGCGCGCCCAGCCGGCGTCGTCGATCCCGGTGCCGAAGCCCACCACCGCGACCGGCTCCGCGTTCGTCAGCGCCGCCACCAATACCGCGGCCGGGGTGGTGTTCCCGATGCCCATGTCCCCGGCGATCAGCAGGTCGGCCCCGGCGTCGACCTCCTCGTCGGCGATGGCCCGGCCCGCGGCGATCGCGGCGAGGGTCTCGGCTTCGGACAACGCGTCCTCGACGGCGATGTCGCCGCTGCCGCGCCGCACCTTGTGGGCGCCGATCCGGTCCGCCGGTGCGTCACCGTCAACCGCCAGGTCCGCGACGCGCACGGTCGCGCCGGCGAGGTCGGCCAGCACATTGATGGCCGCGCCGCCGGCCTCGAAGTTGGCGACCATCTGCGCGGTCACCTCCGGCGGGTAGGCCGACACCCCGGACCGCGCCACACCGTGGTCACCCGCGAACACCACCACCCGGGCGCGTTCGAATTGCCTTGGCGGGCAATGCCCTTGGCACGACGCGATCCACACCGACAGGTCTTCGAGGCGTCCCAGCGCCCCCCGCGGCTTGGTCAGTTCGTCCTGGCGGGCGCGGGCGGCGGCGGCGACGCCCGCGTCGGGCGGCGACACCGGGGCGAACTCCATCACGTCACCGACGGCTTGATCGGTACCGCCTGCCCGGCGACCACCAGCACCACCCGGTCGCAGAGCTCGGCGACGCGCTGGTTGAGGCTGCCCAATTCGTCGGCGAACCGGCGCCCGGACGCGGTGGGCGGCACGACGGTCAGCCCGACCTCGGGGCTGACCAGCACCAGCGTGGAGTTGAAGGCGCCGACGGCGGCGAGCATGGCTTCGATGGGCGCCGCGACCGACCCGCCGTCCCACCCGTGGTGGCGGTCCAGCGTGCCGGTGAGCCAGGAGCCCAGGTCGTCGACGAGGGTCGGGGTGTCCGGCGCCGCGCGCAATTGGCCTGCGATGTCGCCGGTTTCGACCGTCGACCAATGGCCGGGCCGGCGGCCGCGGTGCTCGGCGACGCGGTCCGCCCAGCCCGCATCGTCGTCGCCGGCCGGGCCGGGGGCCAGATAACAAACCGGACGGCCCGCCGGCAGCGTCGCGGCGATGGCGTCCTCGGCCCACCGGGATTTGCCCGATCGGATCCCGCCGAGCACCAGCGTGCGCACCGCGCTCAGGCGGGCCTACTTGACATCGGCGCCGCGCTTGACTTGGGGCCGCGGGGTCCGCAGCCGTCGCATCTGCGAGGCCCGGCTGGCGGCGTACAGGCCCAGCTTCCAACGGCTTTCGGTGTTGTCCGGGAACTTCGCGTCCACCAGCTTGCTCACCCTGCGGCCCAGCAGCAGCCCGTCGACCAGCATCACCGCCATCAGCAGCAGCATCGCCGGGGAGACGTAGAGCTGCAGCTGCGGGGTGGTGAACAGGGCGAACATCAAGAACAGCGTCGCCGGCATGAACAGGCCCAGCAGGTTGCGCCGGGCGTCCACCACGTCGCGCACGTAGCGCCGGACCGGGCCCTTGTCGCGCGGCAGCAGGTATGCCTCGTCGCCGGCCATCATGCGCTCCCGGCGATCGGTCATCTTGGCGCGGTTGGCGGCCCGGTCGGCCCTGCGCTCTTCGCGGCTGAGCTTGGGACCGGCCATCGATTTGCGGCGGGCCCGCGCCTCGGACGCGGTCATCGGTGCGGGCGCGACCGGACCCTTCCGCGCGGTGCGGCGCGCCTCGTTGCGCTTCGGCGTGGGCCGGCCCTTGGGGCTCGTCCCACGCCCGCCACGCGACGTCGTCTCGGGGGCGCCGCCGGCATCGAGCGCGGCAGCGCCCTCGTCAAGGTCCTCGTCCTGGCCCTTCTTACGGCCCATCAACTTCACAGAGGCCAGGTTACTTCGCGAATGAGCCGCCCCGGAATTGGCTTGGAATGCCTTGCTATTAGACCTGCGTCAGCGCCTCGGTTGGCCCTACTCTTACCAGTGATGAACGGCTGCCTGTGATGGACGACGGCACCATGGCCTCGGATGATGCTGCTTTGGGCCTCGCTCCCGGCCGTCTGCAGCTGCCGGCCATGCTCGTCCTGGTCGCCCCCGATTGTTACGGCGACAGCATGACGGCCGTGGAGGCTGCCGCGGCCATCGCGACGGGGTGGACCCGATGCCGGCCGGGCGATCGGTTCATCGTCGCTCCGCAGTCCGACGGCGGCCCCGGATTCGTCGAGGTGCTCGCCAGCCGGCTGGGCAAGGCCCGGCGGCTGCGGGTGTCCGGTCCGCTGTCCACCATGGTCGAGGCCGCGTGGGTGTTCGACCCCGCCACGACGACCGCCTACCTGGAATGCGCGCAGGCGTGCGGCCTGGCCCTACTGGGCGGTCCGCCCACCCCGGAGACGGCGATGGCGGCCCACAGCAGGGGAGTGGGGCAGCTGATCGCCGAGGCGCTGCGGGCCGGGGCGACGCGCATCGTGGTCGGGCTGGGCGGCAGCGCCTGCACCGACGGCGGGCAGGGCATGATCGCCGAACTCGGCGGCCTGGACTCCGCCCGTCGCCAGCTGGCCAACGTGGAGCTCATCGCCGCCTCCGACACCGAATACCCGCTGCTCGGGCCCTGGGGTGCGGCCAGGGTCTTCGGCCCGCAGAAGGGCGCGGACACGGTCACCGTCGCCGCGTTGGAGGTCCGCCTGCAGGCGTGGGCGCTGATCCTGGAAGCCGTCGCCGGCCGCGACGTGAGCTCCGAACCGGGCGCGGCCGCGGCCGGCGGCATCGGCGCCGGGCTGCTGGCGCTGGGCGGCCGGTGCGAATCGGGCGCGGCGATCATCGCCCATCACACCCGCCTGGCCGACGACCTGGACATGGCGGAGCTGATCGTCACCGGGGAGGGCCGGTTCGACGAGCAGTCGCTGCACGGCAAGGTGGTGGGTTATCTCGCCGACGCCGCCCGGCCGCGGGGAGTGCCGGTGATCGTGCTGGCCGGCCAGGTGGGACTGGACAACGCCACGGTCCGGTCGGCGGGCATCATGGCCGCCCTTTCCATCGCCGAGCACGCCGGCTCGGTGCGGCTGGCGCAGGCCGACGCGGCCAATCAGCTCATGGGTCTGGCATCCGTCGTGGCCTCGCGACTCGGGAATAGCGGTCCTGCAAGGTACCGTTGAGCTAGTGGACTTTCTCGGGCCCAGCCTGAAGACCCAGCCAACGAGAGGCATGTAGGAGAAGCAATGACGGTGCAAAACGAGTCGAACGCCAAGACGCACGGCGTGATCCTGACCGAGGCCGCCGCCACCAAGGCAAAGTCCCTGCTCGACCAGGAGGGGCGGGATGACCTGGCGTTGCGGATCGCGGTCCAGCCTGGCGGGTGCGCAGGCCTGCGCTACAACCTCTTCTTCGACGACCGGACGCTCGACGGCGACCTGACCGCGGACTTCGGCGGCGTGACGTTGACGGTCGACCGGATGAGCGCGCCGTACGTGGAGGGCGCGTCCATCGACTTCGTCGACACCATCGAGAAGCAGGGCTTCACGATCGACAACCCCAACGCCACCGGGTCCTGCGCCTGCGGCGACTCGTTCAACTGACCGGGTAACGCCCGCTCAGTACGAGCCGCCGGTGCGCAGCACGTACGAGCACACCATGATCTGGCCCCGCTGGAACAGCAGCTGGGCGATGCCCTGCAGTTCACCGCGCATCGGGCCCCCCGCCGCGGGCGACGCCTTCATCGTGAACAGCGCCTGGGCCTGGTACTGCGACAGGTAGACGATCTTGTCGATCGAGGTCACCTCGACCTCGGAGAACTGCTTGCGGAACGCGTCGCTGCTCAACTTGGCCAGCGCCTGGTCGGACCGTTTGTCGCGGACGCCGTCGTACATACCGCACAGCGCGTTGCGTTCGATTTCCTCGATGTCGCGGTGATCCAAGGCGTCCAGATACCCCTGGATCGCCGTCTTGGCGGCGCCCTCGGAGAACGTGGCGCCGGTGTTGGCCCCGTTGGTGCGCACGCCGTAGACGATCGCCACGGTCAGGGCCGCCACCAGGGCCACGGCCAACAGCAGGCCGATGATCAGCCGCCGCTTGGACCGCCGCTGCGGGTAGGGCATCGGCGGCGGTGCCTGCCCGGCATAATTGGCGGGGGCCGCGCCACCGGCGCGGGGGTCGTCGGGAAACTCGAGCGGCTGAGACTCCGCTGGCTCGGGTCCGCTGCCGCCGACGGTGTGGTTCGGCGAGTGCGGACCTGCCATCGTGGTCTCCTACGGTGGTAGACGGGACGTATCGACGGGCTGGGTGCGGTATACCCCGACCGAGCATCGTGTCCCGGCGACTTGAGCGAGTTCCCTAGGGAGGCTAGCGCACCGCTTCGCGCCGACGGTGGACACAGCAACGGTCCAGGCGCGTGCGTAAGCTAGATAACCTTACTAACGAAGGGCGGAGACATTCGTGACGATCGCGGTGACAGGTTCGATTGCGACCGACAATTTGATGCGGTTCCCCGGCAAGTTTTCCGAACACCTGCTGGCTGAGCATCTGCAGAAGGTATCGCTCAGTTTTCTGGTCGACGACCTGGTGATCCACCGCGGCGGCGTGGCGGGCAACATCGCCTACGCCATCGGCGTGCTCGGCGGTGACGTGGCGCTGGTCGGCGCGGCCGGCGACGACTTCGACGACTACCGGCACTGGCTGCAGTCGCACAACGTCAACTGCGACAACGTGCTCATCTCGAAGACGGCGCACACCGCGCGCTTCACCTGCACCACCGACGAGGACATGGCCCAGATCGCGTCGTTCTACCCCGGCGCGATGTCGGAGGCCCGCAACATCAAGCTCGCCGACGTAGTGTCGTCCATCGGCGAGCCGGACCTGGTGATCATCGGGGCGAACGACCCCGACGCGATGGTGGTGCACACCGAGGAGTGCCGCAAGCTGGGCCTGGCCTTCGCCGCCGACCCGTCCCAGCAGCTGCCCCGCCTGTCCGGTGACGAGATCGACAAGCTCGTCGACGGGGCCGCCTACCTGTTCACCAACGACTACGAGTGGGAGCTGCTGCTCAACAAGACCGGCTGGTCGGAAGCCGACGTGCAGGGCAAGGTCGGGCTGCGGGTGACCACGCTGGGACCCAAGGGCGTCGACATCGTCGAGCCCGACGGCACGACGACCCACGTCGACGTGGTGCCCGAGACCAGCCAGACCGACCCCACCGGCGTCGGCGACGCGTTCCGCGCGGGCTTCCTCACCGGACGCAGCGCCGGCCTGAGCCTGGAACGCTCCGCGCAGCTGGGTTCGCTGGTCGCCGTGCTGGTGCTGGAATCCACCGGAACGCAGAACTGGGACTGGAACCGCGAGACCGCGGTGAGCCGGTTGGCGGGCGCCTACGGCGACGACGCGGCCAACGAGATCGCCGCGGTGCTGGCCTGAACCTGGCCGCCTGGATCGAGTGTGCGCTCTTGGCTTCGCGCGTGCGCTGAGGGCGCGAAATTCGAGAAATCTCCGCCCAGGACGCACGCTCGAAGCCCTCATCGCACGCTCTTCGTAAAGCCGACGGCCTCAGAGCTGGAGGGGATGCGGCGGCGGCAG
>NZ_LZJN01000038.1 GCF_001667735.1 Mycobacterium sp. E183 | reverse complement strand
CGGTGTCTCCAGCGTCAGGCGGTGCAGCAGCGCCGCGGCGTCGAGCTTGGGCGCGAACATCGCCGTGACGTCGTCGTTGGTCATCTCGCTGAGCAGGACCGGCTGGCCGGCGAATGCCGCCAGGTAGACGCCCTCCAGCGGTGGCAGGTCGGCGCCGAACCGGTCGAACAGTTCTCTCATCGCGGTTTCGTCGGTGGCGTCGGCGGCGACTGTGACGAGGGTGGTTCCCGCCGCGGCGAGGCCGTCGGCGAGCTCGCGCAACCGCTGGCCGGGGTTGCGCGACACCGCGACGATGGTCCCGGCGCCCATCCGGGCGAGTTCACGGATCAGGTGTGGGCCGATGTTTCCGGTGGCGCCGATGACCAGTTGGCTGGCGGCGGTGTCCAGCGTCACCGGTTCGGTGGGCAGCGTATGAGCGTGCAGCCGGGGCACGTGCCGCACGCCGTTGCGGTAGACGACCTGGTCCTCTCCGTCCGCCCCGGTGGTCTCGTCGAGCACCAGGCGCGTCAGCACCTGTGCGGGCACCGAGCCGTCCAGATCGATGATGCCGCCCCAGATTTCGGGGTGTTCGAGTGCGAGGGTGCGTCCCAGGCCCCACAGCGCCCCGTGTGCGGGGTTGGCGCGGTCGCCCTCGGTGGTCGGTTGGCCGTTGCGGGTGACGATGAACAGCTTCGCTGGCGTGGCGGCGGCCGCCATGGCCGCGGTGAGCCGGCGGGTGTGGTGGAACAGCTGATAGGCGACCGCGACCGACGTTCCGGAGGCGGGCGGCGCGTAGAGCACGCGGTCGACACCGTTGAGCGCCCCGTGCAGTGCCTCTTCGTCGGCGAGGGCGCCGGACTCCAGGCCCTCGATGCCGATTTGGGACCCGGCGACGCGGTCCAGTTCGCCGGTCAGCTCGGTGTCGCCCACGACCAGCCATCGACCGCCGCCGGGTGGCGGAGCATCGGGGAGCGGTCGCACGGGCCAGGCAACCCCATAGGACCAGTCATCGATCGGGGTGCCGTTGCCCCTTCGCGCAGAGCGGGTGTCCGTCGCAGCGCGGGGACTGTTGGGCCGCAACGCCGGTGGGGCGGCGGACGCGATGTCGATCCAGTGGCATCCATCCTGCTGGCCGTCGAATTGCTGCTCTTCGAATGGCGGCCGGGACCACGCTGGTCACCGTCGCGAG
>NZ_LZJN01000037.1 GCF_001667735.1 Mycobacterium sp. E183 | reverse complement strand
CGACCACAACCACCACCACCACCACCACCACGACGCCGACGATCACCACCACCACAACGACGCCCACGACCACGGAGCCGTCCACCACCACGCCCACCACGACGGTGCCGACGACGACCACCCCGCCTACGGTGACGACCACGACGCCGCCGACGAACACCAAGACCCCGCTCACCTCGACGCAAACGCCGACCACCGCGGCGCCCCCGCCCAGCACCCACGAAACGACGGTGGCGCCGCCGCACACGCAGACCCAGCAACCGCAGACCCAGCAACCGCAGACGCTCGCCCCGCAGCAGCCTCA
Organism: Mycobacterium sp. E183; assembly: GCF_001667735.1. Lineage (GTDB taxonomy): Bacteria > Actinomycetota > Actinomycetes > Mycobacteriales > Mycobacteriaceae > Mycobacterium. The sequence goes on along the minus strand of NZ_LZJN01000037.1, from coordinate 55,109 downwards.
CCCCCATCGCGGGTTCTGAGCCGGTGATGCCCGACGCGGTCACGGTGGTGCTGCCCTGCCTGAACGAGGAGGAGTCACTGCCGGCCGTGCTGGCGGCCATCCCCGCCGAATACCGGGCGTTGGTGGTCGACAACAACAGCACCGACGACACCGCCGCGGTGGCGCGGCGGCACGGCGCCGAGGTGGTCGCCGAGCCGCGGGCCGGGTACGGCTCGGCGGTGCACGCGGGCGTGCTCGCCGCGACCACCCCGATCGTCGCGGTCATCGACGCCGACGGCTCGATGGACGCCGGTGACCTGCCGCGCCTGGTCGCCGCGCTCGAGCAGGGCGCCGACCTGGTGATCGGCCGGCGCCGGCCGGTGCCCGGGCTGCATTGGCCGTGGGTGGCCCGGGTCGGCACCGTGGTAATGAGCTGGCGGCTGCGCACCCGCCACGGATTGCCGGTGCACGACATCGCGCCGATGCGGGTGGCGCGGCGCGAGGCGCTGCTGAACCTCGGCGTCGCCGACCGGCGCTCGGGCTATCCGCTGGAGCTGCTGGTGCGCGCGGCGGCAGCCGGTTGGCGCGTGGTCGAGCTCGACGTCAGCTACGGTCCCCGCACCGGCGGGACGTCGAAGGTCAGCGGGTCCCTGCGGGGGAGCGTCACGGCGATCCTGGACTTCTGGAAGGTGATCTCGTGACCTTGCCGGTGACGCTGCTGGTGGTGGCCAAGGCGCCGGAGCCGGGCCTGGCCAAGACCCGGCTCGCGGCCACCGTGGGGGACTTGGTGGCCGCCGAGATCGCCGCGGCCGCGCTGTTGGACACGCTGGACGCGGTCGCCGCCGCGCCGGCGGCGAACCGCGTGGTGGCCATGACCGGCGATCTGGATGCGGCGGCCGGGGCCGCCGAGATTCGGCAACGGCTGCAGGCTTTTACGGTGATTCCGCAGCGCGGTGCCGACTTCGCCGACCGGCTGGCCAACGCCCACGCCGACGCCGCCGACGGCTATCCGGTGGTGCAGATCGGGATGGACACCCCGCAGGTGACCGCCGACCTGCTGACCGACTGTGCCCACCGGCTGCGGGAGGTGCCGGCCGTGCTCGGGCCGGCCGTCGACGGCGGCTGGTGGGTGCTTGGTCTGCGCAGCCCGGCGGCGGCCGAATGCCTGCGCGCCGTCCCGATGTCCCAGCCGGATACCGGATTGCTGACGTATCGAGCGTTGCACGACATGGGAATCGAGCCCTACGCGGCGCCGGTGCTCGCCGACTTCGACGTCGCCGACGACGTGGCCGTGGTGCGCGCGGCCTGCGGCCCGTCCAGCCGCTTCGCGGAGGTCACCCGCGCGGCCGGGCTGTAGCCCGCGAACCGCCGGGGCCGCCTACCAGTTCGTCACGATGACGGTGTTCAGCAGCACGGCGCCGGCGGCGTTGAGCGCCAGCCACACCCGGTGCGACCGGACGGGCAGCAGCGCGGGCGAAGCCGTGAGCCAGATCGTGAATGGCAGCCAGATGCGCTCCACCTCGGCCTTGCTGAGCATGCTCAGGTCGGCGCACGCGATGGCGGCCAGCACGCCCAGCAGCAGCAGGTGAAACCCGGAGCGGCGGCGGATGGCCGCCGCGTCGAACACCCGGCTGACGCCGGCGACGCTGCCCAGGCCGATCGCACACACGACGGACGCCAGGTTGGCCCAGCTCCAATACTGAAACGGGCGGTCCTTGGCGATGCCCTGCCAATACCGTTGCTGCACAAGGTTATAGCCGTCGAACCAGTAGAACCCCGCCACCGCGAAGGTTGACGCCACGGCCACGGCTGCCAGCGTGGCCGGGCCGAGCGCCCGCAGCGCCGCGCGCCAGTCGGCGGCCGAGGCCAGCACCGCCAGCGCCGGCAGGCCCATCAACATCAGGCCGTAGTTGCAGAACACGCCCCAGCCCAGCAGCAGCCCCGCGGCGGCGGCCACCAGCGCGGGGAAGCGGGTTCCGCGGTGCGCCGCCACGGCCAGCAGCGCGATGCCCCATGCCGCCACCCCGGCGAAGTACCCGTCGGCGGAGACCGCGATCCAGATCGCCGTCGGCGCCACCGCCACGAACGGCGCGGCGCGCCGCGCGGTCCGCTCGTCGGCCAGTGCGCGGACGGCGATCAGCACCGCGGCCGCCGCGCTGGACCCGGCCAGCAGGCACAGCAACCCCGCCCAGGCGCCCCCGTGCAGGCCGATCCGGTCCAGCCAGACGAACGTCAGCAGCGCCCCGGGCGGGTGCCCGGAGACGTGGGTGGTCCAGGAGTTCGGTTGGTAGTCGACGATCCGGCTCGCGAAGGTGCGCAGCGTGGCGGGGATGTCGGTGATGCCCGGCACCTGCGACAGGTACTCGTCGCGGGTGGTCAGCCGGCCGGCGAAGCCGCGCTGCCAGCCGTCGATCATCGCCAGCGCGAAGGCCCACCCGCAGGCGGTGGCCCACGTGCTCAGCGTCAGGAGTCGCCACGAAAGGCGTTGCGCCAGAAGTGGTCCCCACACCACCGCGGCGATCGCGATGGCGATGGCAGGCCCGGTGCCCCAGCTGGCGTGAATCTCCCAGGCGCCGAAGATCGGGGCGGCCCCGGTGTGTGTGCCGAACCGCTCCTGGCCGACGTCGGTCCTCGGCCGCACACCCCAGTGCAGCCGCGGCAGCACGAACGCCGCGCCCACCAGCACCGCCCCGACCGCGGCGGCCACAAACTCCCGACGTGCCAGCCTCACGGTCGACCAGCCTATTGATCGGCCGGCCCGGCGAACCGGCGCACCAACCCCGACCGGTCGACCTTGCCGATGCCGCGCCGCGGCAACGCCTCGACGACGTGCAGTTCGCGCGGGGCGGCGGTGGTGTCCAGGGTGCCTGCCACGTGGGCGCGCAGCTCGTCCGGCGTCGGAGCCGCGTGGCCCTCGGCCAGCACGATCGCGGCGACCACCCGCTGGCCCAGCCGGTCGTCGGGCAGTCCGAACACCGCGCAGTCGGCGACGGCGGGGTGGGTGCCCAGCGCCGCCTCGACCAGTTGCGGCAGCACGGTGAGCCCGCCCGTGCTGATCGCGTCGTCCGCGCGGCCCAGCACGGTCAGCACACCCGCCTCGTCGACGGCGCCGAGGTCGTCGGTGCGGAACCAGCCGGGCTCGGCGAACGGGTCGGGCTGCACCGGGTTGCGGTAACCCTTGGCCAGGGTCGCGCCGCCGAGGAGGACGCGGCCGCCGGCGGCGACCTGGACCAGGACGCCGTCCAGCGGCACGCCGTCGTACACGCAACCGCCCGCGGTTTCGCTCATCCCGTAGGTGCGCACCACGGCGACGCCGGCCGCCGCGGCGGCGTCGAGCACCCCCTGCGGGGCCGGGCCGCCGCCGAGCAGGACGGCGTCCAGTTCGGCGAGCGCGGCGGCGGCCGCCGGGTCGGTCAGCGCCTTGGCCAGCTGCGTGGCCACCAGCGAGGTGTATCGCCGGCCCGATCCCAATCGTCCTATCGCGCTGGGTAATTCGGCGACATCGAAGCCTGCGGAGACGTCCAGCTCGACGGGCGGCGAGCCGGCCAGCGCGCTGCGCACCAGCACCTGCAGCCCGGCGATGTGATGCGGCGGCAGCGCCAGCAGCCAGCGGCCCGGGCCGCCGAGGCGGTCATGGGTGGCCGTCGCGCTGGCCGTCAACGCGGCGGCGCTGAGCAGCGCCCCCTTGGGGGCGCCCGTGGTCCCCGACGTCGTCACCACCAGGGCGACGTCGTCGTCGATGGGTTCACCGACCCGCAGCCCGGCCGTCAGCTCCTCCGAGCCGGGCGCGAGCGCGACCAGAGCGGGGCCGCGCCCGTCCAGCACGCGTTCCAGGGCGGGTAACAGCGACGAGACGGCCGAGCCCGGCGGGACGGTGAGTGCGCGCAGTAGGGCTATGCGGGGTCCTCGACCTCGTCCGCGTCGTCGAACGGCCACCCCTGGGCCGCCAACCGCACCCGCACCCGCTCGACGTCGTCGGGCGAGGGCAGGTTGTCGGTGATCTGTGTGATCAGGACGCCGATGTCGACGTCGTCGAACTCGCCCCGGCTGATCAGCTCGCAGGCGACGGCCTTGACCTCGTCGTTGGACAGCCGGCGGGCCAGCAGCGCGAGCACCGGGAAGGTGTCCGTCGGCGGGACGCCTTCCGGGTATCCCGCGCGCAGCCACGAGACGATCGAATTGAGAAATCCGTTCACGCTGGTACAGCTCCCCCCGGTGTCCGGCTCGGTGACGCGGTGGGCATCATTCGATGCTACTTGGGCTTGGCTCCGAGGAAGGCGACACCGGTGTGGTGGGCGATGAAGTCCCGGGAGATGTACGCCAGGGCGAAGGCGATCGCCACGATCACCACCGCATAGATCAGCCAGGCGAGCGCCAGCAGTGCCGGATTCTTCTGTGACGAGCCGCCCTCGGTGCCGGCCTGCCCGGCGCCCACCGCGTGGAACCGCAGCCCCAGGGCGAACAGCCCCGGCAAGGCGGCGCCGGCCAGCATCGAGAAGAGCAGGATCTTGAGGGAGGCCTGGTAGTTGAACCAATCGCCGAAGTGACTCATCAAGCGTTCGCCTTCATCGTGGGGTCGTCGGAGTCGTACCGGCCGGTCGTGCCGCTGCCGTTCGTCGGGGGAACGCTCGATGGCGGCCGGTGCTCGGCGGAGTCCTCCAGCCCGGCGGTCAGGTCGCCCTTCCATTCGGCGTTGACGTTGTTGTGGTCGACCTTGACCTTGCGCGACCGGATGTAGATGGTGGCGGAGACCGCGACCAGCAGCGCGAAGCCGACGATGGCGCCGGGGTAGCCGCCGATCAGGTGCACGATCCAGTAGGTGACCGCACCGACCAACCCGGCCAGCGGCAGCGTCACCAGCCAGGCGACGCCCATGCGGCCGGCGACTCCCCAGCGGACCTCGCCGCCGGGCTTGCCGAGCCCGCTGCCCAGCACCGAGCCGGTGCACACCTGCGTGGTCGACAGCGCGTAGCCGAAGTGGGCCGACAGCAAAATCACCGCGGCCGAGGAGGACTCGGCCGCCATGCCCTGCGGCGACTGGATCTCGACCAGGCCCTTGCCCAGCGTGCGGATGATCCGCCAGCCGCCCAGGTAAGTGCCCAACGCCATCGACACCGCGCAACCGACGATGACCCACAGCGGCGGCATGGAGGCGTTCTTGCTGACCGAGCCGTAGGACATCAGCGCCAGGAAGATGATGCCCATCGTCTTCTGGGCGTCGTTGGTGCCGTGCGCCAGCGAGACCAGCGACGCCGACCCCCATTGGCCGTACCGGAAGCCGGCCTCGGTGCGCTTGGTGGGGATGCCGCGGGTGATCCGGTACACCAGCCAGGTCGCCACCGCCCCGACCACGATGGCCAGGATCGCGGAAACGACGGCGGGGATGATCGCCTTGGAGACCACGCCCTTCCAGATCACCCCGTGCGCGCCGACGGCCGCGATGGTGGCGCCGACGATGCCGCCGATCAGGGCGTGCGACGAGCTCGAAGGGATGCCGAGGAGCCAGGTCAGCAGGTTCCACACGATGCCGCCGACCAGGCCCGCGAAGACCAGCTCGAGCGTCACGATGTGCCCGTCGATCAAGCCCTTGGCAATCGTGGCGGCGACGGCGGTGGACATGAACGCGCCCACGAGATTGAGCACCGCGGACAGCGCGACGGCCGCCTTGGGCTTGAGCGCGCCGCTGGCGATCGAGGTCGCCATCGCGTTGCCGGTGTCGTGGAAGCCGTTCGTGAAATCGAAAGCCAGTGCCGTGATTACGACAATGATCAGAAGGAACAATTGGATGTTCACAGCGCCCGATTCTGGTGGTAGGGGGATTCCATTGTCGAATGCAGCAAGACCCGAATCGCGGATGTACCTAGACTCGTCGCCAGATGTTACCTCTCAGTTAACCGGACTTTCCCGCTCGTTCACCCCGGGTGTCGCGCCGTAACGGGTGGTCCGGCGGGATCTGGACGAAGATCAGCGTGATTCCGTCCGGGTCGGTCACGTGCATTTCGTATAGGCCCCATGGCTCTTGGCGCGCCTCGCGGGCGATCGCCACGCCCCGGCTCTGCAACTCGGCCTGGGTGGCCTCGATGTCGCGCACCTGCAGCCACAGCGCGCCGGGGAAGGGGCCGCGGGAGTGGTCCGGTGATCCGTAGCCGGCGAGCTCCAGCAACGACTGGCCCGCGAAAAACACTGTGCCGCCGCCGTACTCGCGGGCTATCGCGAGCCCGATCTGGTCCCGGTAGAAGGCCAACGACTGCTGATAGTCCGCCGGCCGGAACAGCATCCGGCTGGCCAGGATCTCCATAGCGTCGTGTCTATCACGTCGCTGTGGGCTCAGTCGCCTTCCGCGCGATTCGGCTGGATCCGCTGCCGCTGCATGAGCGTGTTGACCAGCCGTGGGCCGAAGGTGTCCAGGGCCTTGGCCGCGATCGCCATCCGCGGCGCGATCCGCACCGGCCGGGTGCGGGCCGCAGTCAGCATCCATTCGGCGGCCTCCTCCGACGTGAGCGCCGGCATGCCCTCGTACGCCTTCGTCGGCGCGATCATCGGCGTGGCCACCAGCGGGTAGTACAGCGTCGTCGAATGCACACCCTTGGGGCCCCACTCCGTCTCCACGACGCGGCTCACCGCCGACAGCGCCGCCTTCGACGCGTTGTAGACCGCGAACAGCGGCGACGCCTCCGACAGCACTCCCCAGGTGGAGACGTTGATGACGTGACCGTCGCCCCGTTCGAGCATCCCGGGCGCCAGCCCGCGGATCAGCCGCAGCGGCGCGTAGTAGTTGAGCGTGATGGTCCGTTCGACGTCGTGCCAGCGCTCCAGCGACTCGGCCAGCGGCCGCCGGATCGAACGGCCGGCGTTGTTGATCAGGATGTCGACCCCGCCGAGGCGCTTTTCGACGTCGGCGACCAGCGCGTCGACGGCGTCCATGTCGGAAACGTCGCACGGCAACGCGACCGCGCTGCCGCCCGCCGCGGTGATCCGTTCCGCGAGCGCGTCGAGCAGGTCCTCACGCCGGGCGACGACGGCGACCGTCGCGCCCTCGCGGGCCAGCAGTTCGGCCGCGGCCTCGCCGATGCCCGACGACGCCCCGGTGAGCAGGATGCGCTTGCCGTCGAGGTCGACCGGCTTGATGGCGGGCCGGTTGACCAAGACCTGCGGGGCCATCGGCGGCCGCATGGTGGCCAGCACCAGCTGATCGGTGAAACGGCGAAGGGGACTCTTGCTCACGGGGGGAGTCTAGGGGCGGGCGCGCATTGGCCGAGCGTCACGCCAGCGTGGCGTTGGCCGTCGAGCGTCACGCCAGCGTGACCCTCCTAAATCGTGACCCTCCTAGAAGTAGCGGGGGAACCGGCTCCAGTCGGGCGGCCGCTTCTCCAGGAAGGCGTCGCGGCCCTCGACTGCCTCGTCGGTCATGTACGCGAGCCGGGTGGCCTCACCCGCGAACAGCTGCTGACCCACCAGCCCGTCGTCGAGCAGGTTGAAGGCGAACTTGAGCATCCGTTGCGCCTGAGGCGATTTGGCGTTGATCTCGGCCGCCCACTCGATGCCCGCCCGCTCCAGGTCGGCGTGGTCGATGACGGCGTTGACCGCGCCCATCTGGTGCATCTGCTCGGCGGTGTACGCGCGGCCGAGGAAGAAGATCTCGCGGGCGAACTTCTGGCCCACCTGGCGCGCCAGATACGCGCTGCCGTAGCCGCCGTCGAAGCTGCCGACGTCGGCGTCGGTCTGCTTGAACCGGGCGTGCTCGCGGCTGGCCAGGGTGAGGTCGCACACCACGTGCAGGCTGTGCCCGCCGCCGGCCGCCCACCCGTTGACCAGGCAGATGACCACCTTGGGCATGAACCGGATCAGCCGCTGCACCTCGAGGATGTGCAGCCGCCCGGCGCGGGCGGTGTCCACGGTGTCCGCCGTGTCGCCGCTTGCGTACTGGTAACCGCTGCGCCCGCGGATGCGCTGGTCGCCGCCGGAGCAGAACGCCCAGCCGCCGTCCTTGGGCGACGGGCCGTTACCGGTCAGCAGGACCACCCCGACGTCGGGGGACATCCGGGCGTGGTCGAGCACGCGGTAGAGCTCGTCGACGGTGTGCGGACGGAACGCGTTGCGCACCTCGGGCCGGTCGAACGCCACCCGGACCGTCGCGTCGGTGACGTGGCGGTGATAGGTGATGTCGATCAGCCCGTCGAACCCGTCCACGGGCCGCCAGGCCGTCGCGTCAAAGGGATTGTCGCTCATGGCGTTTCAATCGGCTCGAAGCGAAACACCGCGCAGCGGCCGGCCAGGGCCTCGAACTCCTCGGGGCGGCCCTCGGTGACCAGCCCCGCCCGCTTCATGAAGCCGACGCCCGTCGGCACCTCGGTCGGAAAGAGCCGCAGGATCGGACGCGCGTCCTCGGCCGGCAGCTCGGCCACCCGCACCTTCTGCACGTGCCGGCCGCGCGCGATCGTCGCCTCACCGGCGGCCCGCACGTTGGCGACCCAGTCGGCGCCCGGGAACCCGGCGACGACGTACTGCCGGCCGTCGACCGTCATCGGGGTCACCGGGGTCGAGCGCGGCGCACCGGACTTGCGGCCCTTCACCGTCAGCACGACGGGGCTCTCGCCGCCGAAACTCATACCCAGCCGCGACATCTGGATGAAGACCTTGTTGGCCGGCTTCAGCCACCACGGCGGTTTGGTCGATTTGCCGCTTCCCATACCCAGCGACGTTACCTCTGGACGGACTCGACACGATGGGGCTGGGGCTCGGTTGTGCCGATGGCGTCCAGCCTTTCCAGCGCCTGGGCATCCAGGGTGACGTCGCCGGCGCCGAGGTTTTCCTCGAGGTGCCCGACGGATCGCGTGCCCGGGATCAGCAACGTGTTCGGCGCGTGCGCCAGCAGCCACGCCAAGCCGACCTGGGCGCCGGTGACCCCGAGCCGGCCGGCGATCTCGGCCACCACCGGATGGTCGGCGACCTTCGGGAAACCGGGAAACGACGATCCCAGCGGGAAGTAGGGCACCCACGCGACACCCGCTGCGGCGCAGAGCTGCAACGTGTCCTCCTGCGAGCGGTCCAGCGCGCTGTAAGCGTTCTGTACGCAGACGATGCCCGCCGGCAGCGCGCGCCGCACCACGTCCACCGGCACGGCGCTGATGCCGATCGCGCCGATCTTGCCCTCGTCGCGCAGCGCGATCATCTCGGCGAGCTGGTCGTCGACGTCCACCTGCTGATCGCCCTCGGCGGCCACGCCGGGGCCGAGGTCCATGCGCCGCAGGTTGACCACCGGGACGCAGTCCAGGCCGAGCTGACGCAGGTCGTCCTCGACCGCGGCGCGCAGCTCGGCGGGCTTTTGCGCCGCCGCCAGCGGCATGGGCTGTTCGCCGGTGAAGCGCGCGCCGACCTTGCTGACGATGACGAGGTCGTCGGCGTAGGGGAACAGCGCCGCCCGGATCCGCCGGTTCACCTCGCCCGGGCCGTAGAACGACGCCGTGTCGACGTGGTTGACCCCGAGCTCGACCGCGCGGCGCAGCACCGCGGCCGCGTCCTCGACGGATGGGGCCTCGAACAACTGCATTGCGCCGTAGCCGATGCGAGCGACGGTCGACCCGCCTATGCTGCCGGGACCGCCGGGCCGTGGTGTGTCCGTCATGAGTGCTCCCTCGTGCCACACTGGAGAAGATGCGGAGGGTCCTCCGCTTATTCGAGCGTAGCAGAAACGGAGGAGCCTCCGCTTGGCCGAGATCCGATCGGACGCGCGCCGCAATCGCGAGCGGCTCCTCGAGGTGGCGACGGCGGCGTTCGCCACCGCCGACGGGCGACCGGTGTCGCTGGAGGCCATCGCCCGCGAGGCGTGCGTCGGGATCGGCACGCTCTACCGCCATTTCCCGAATCGAGAGGCGCTGGTGGAGGCGATCTACCGCGCCGAGCTCGACGAAGTGGCCGCGACGGCCGAACGGCTGCTCAAGCGCCACCCGCCCGAGACGGCGTTGCGCCGCTGGATGGACCGCTACGCGTCATTCGTGGCCGCCAAGCGTGGGATGGCGGAGTCGTTGCAGGCGATCTTCGCCTCCGGCGCCATGCAGGCCAGCCAGACTCGGGACAGCATCGTCGGCGCGGTCGACCTGCTGTTGCGGGCCGGCGCCGAGGACGGCAGCCTGCGCGCCGACGTGCAGGCCGACGACGTGGTGTCGAGCCTGATCGGCATCTTTTTGGCCAGCGGCTCGCCGGAGCAGACCGGCCGCATGCTCGACCTGCTCGTCGCCGGCATCGCCGCCGCCTGATCACCGAGCGTCACGCCAGCGTGACGGCAGCCGGCGAGCGCCACGCTGGCGTGACGCTCGCCTGAGCAAGCCTCAGCCGACAGCGCGGTCGGCGCCCTCCCAGAACCGCGCGCGCACGGCCTTCTTGTCCGGCTTGCCCAGCGCGGTCACCGGCACCGAGTCGACGACGATCACCTGCTTGGGCGATTGCACCGAACCCTTGCGCTCCTTGACGGCGGACTGGATCTCGACGGTCACCCGCGTCACCGACTCCTCATCGGAGGGGTGGTCGGGCCGCAGCACGATCACGGCGGTGACGGCCTCGCCCCACTTCTCGTCCGGGGTGCCGATCACGCACACCTGCGCGACGGCCGGGTGCTCGGCGACGACGTCCTCGACCTCGCGCGGGAACACGTTGAACCCGCCGGTGACGATCATGTCCTTGACCCGGTCGACGATGAACCAGAAGCCGTCCTCGTCCTCGCGGGCCATGTCACCGGTGTGCAGCCAGCCGTCCTTGAACGTCTTGGCGGTCTCCTCCGGCAGGTTCCAGTACCCGCCGCTCAAAAGCGGCCCGGACACGCAGATCTCGCCGACCTCACCCTGCGGCACCGGCTTGCCGTCGGCGCCCAGCAGCGCCGTGCGGGCGAACAGGGTGGGCCGCCCGCAGGAGGTGAGCCGCTTCTCGTCGTGGTCCTTCTTGGCCAGATACGAGATCACCATCGGGGCCTCGGACTGCCCGTAGTACTGGGCGAAGATCGGCCCGAAGCGGCGGATGGCCTCGGCCAGCCGCACCGGGTTCATCGCCGAGGCGCCGTAATAGACCGTCTCCAGCGACGACAGGTCACGGGTGTGCGAATCCGGGTGGTCCATCAGCGCGTAGATCATCGACGGCACCAGCATGGTCGCGGTGATCTTCTGTTCCTCGATCACCCGCAGCACCTCGGCGGGGTCGAACTTGGTCAGCACCACCAGCTCGCCGCCCTTGATGATCGTCGGCACGAAGAACGCCGCCCCGGCATGCGACAGCGGGGTGCACATCAAAAAGCGCGGGTTCTCCGGCCACTCCCACTCGGCTAACTGGATCGTGGTCATCGTGGTGATCGACTGCGCGGTGCCCAGCACGCCCTTGGGCTTGCCAGTGGTTCCACCGGTGTAGGCCATCCCCCCGATGTGATCGGGCGGCAACTCGGCCGCCACCAACGGCTTCGGCGGATACTTCGCCGCCTCGGCCACCAGGTCCACCGCGGAATCCCCGAGCGCCTCGGGGACCGGCCCGATGGTCAGGACCTGCTTGAGGCCGGGCACCTTCTCCAGCAGGCCCAGCGCCCGCTCGACGAACATCGGGTTGGGGTCGATGATCAGCGACGTCACGCCGGCGTCGTTCAGCACGTAGGCGTGGTCGTCCAGGGAGCCCAGCGGATGCAGGGCCACCCGCCGGTAGCCCTGGGTCTGGCCGGCGCCGATGATCATCAAAACCTCGGGCCGGTTCAGCGACAGCAGCCCGACGGTCGCGCCGGTGCCCGCACCGAGCGCCTCGAACGCCTGGGTGTACTGGCTGATCCGCTCGGCGAGCTGTCCGCCGGTCAGCGTGGTGTCGCCGAGGTATAGCACCGGCTTGTCCTTGTTGCGCTTGAGCGCACCGACGGTCAGGTGTCCGGAATGAATGGGATGGCGCAGCAGCTCGTCACTCATGTGGCCAAGACTAGAACGTGTTGCAGTTCCAGTCAGCCACCCCCTCGACGACACCCCGGAGCACTAGCATCCCTGCACATGGCCGCTGCAGATCTCGTCGTCACCGGAACCGTGCTCACCGTCGACGACACGCGGCCCACCGCCGAGGCGCTCGCCGTAGCCGACGGCCGGATCGTCGCCGTCGGCAGCCGTTCGGAAATGAACGACCACATCGGGCCCGACACCAAAACGCTCGACGTCGGGGACGGCTGCGTCATGCCGGGATTCGTTGAGGCGCATGGGCATCCGCTGATGGAGGCGCTGGCGCTGTCGGACCGGATCGTCGACATCCGGCCCGTCACGTTGCCGGCCGCCGAAGACGTCGTCGCCGCGGTGCGGCGCGAGGTCGCCGCCAGGGGAGCGGACGGCGCCTACCTGAACGGGTGGGACCCGCTGCTGCAGTCCGGGCTGCCGCAGCCGACGCTGGCGTGGCTGGACGAGATCGCGCCGGACGGGCCGCTGATCATCATCCACAACTCCGGGCACAAGGCGTACTTCAACTCGCACGCGGCCCGCCGCGCCGGCCTGACCCGCGACACCCCCGATCCCAAGGGCGCGCGGTATGGCCGCGACGTGCACGGCGAGCTGGACGGCACTGCCGAGGAGACCGGCGCGGTGTTCCCGCTGCTGGCCGGGGCCATCGCGCCCGGCGACTACCCGGCGATGCTGCTCGCCGAATGCGCGCGGCTCAACCGCGCCGGCCTGACCACCTGCTCCGAGATGGCCTTCGACCCGGCGTTCGGGCCGGTCGTCGAGCGGCTGCGCGACCAGCTGACGGTCCGGTTGCGCACCTACGAGATCTCCAACCCGCAGATGCGCACCGACGCCACCCCCGGCCAGGGTGACGACATGCTGCGCCAGGTCGGCATCAAGATCTGGGTCGACGGCTCGCCGTGGGTCGGCAACATCGCCCTGTCCTTCCCCTACCTGGACACCGACGCCACCCGCACCATCGGGGTGCCGCCCGGTTCCTGCGGGCACGCCAACTACACCCGCGAACAGCTGAGCGAAATCGTCGGCGCCTACTTCCCGCTGGGCTGGCCGATGGCCTGCCACGTACAGGGCGACGCCGGGGTGGACACCATCCTCGACGTCTACGAGGAGGCCCTGCGCCGACACCCCCGCGACGACCACCGGCTGCGGCTCGAGCACGTCGGCGCCATCCGGCCCGAGCAGCTGCGGCGCGCCGCCGACCTCGGGGTCACCTGCAGCATCTTCGTGGACCAGATCCACTACTGGGGCGACATCATCGTCGACGGCCTGTTCGGTCCCGAGCGCGGATCCCGTTGGATGCCAGCCGGTTCCGCGGTCGCGACCGGCATGCGCATCTCGTTGCACAACGACCCCCCGGTCACGCCCGAGGAGCCGCTGCGCAACATCAGCGTCGCGGTCACGCGCACGGCGCCCAGCGGCCGGGTGCTGGCGCCCGAGGAGCGGTTGACCGTCGAGCAGGCCATCCGCGCGCAGACCATCGACGCGGCCTGGCAGTTGTTCGCCGACGACGTGACCGGCTCGCTGGAGGTGGGCAAGTACGCCGACCTGGTGGTGCTGTCGGCCGATCCGCGGACCGTGCCGCCTGAGCAGATCGCCGATCTGGACGTGCGCGCGACGTTTCTCGCGGGCCGCCAGGTCTACGGGCAGTGACGCCCACGCGCCCGCCCCGCCTGCAAGACCTCTTGGACCGCCTGCACGTGGTCGCGTTGCCGATGCGGGTGCGGTTCCGCGGCATCACCACCCGCGAGGTCGCGCTGATCGAGGGCCCCGCGGGCTGGGGCGAGTTCGGCGCCTTCCTGGAGTACGCCCCGCCGGAGGCCGCGCACTGGCTGGCGGCCGGCATCGAGGCCGCCTATCGCCCGCCACCGCCGCCGCGCCGGGACCGCATCCCGATCAACGCCACCGTCCCGGCCGTCGACGCCGCCCGGGTGGGCGAGGTGCTGGCCCGATTCCCGGGCGCCCGCACGGCCAAGGTGAAGGTCGCCGAGCCCGGCCAGACCCTGGCCGACGACGTGGACCGGGTCAACGCCGTGCGCGACCTCGTGCCGACCGTGCGCGTGGACGCCAACGGCGGCTGGAGCGTCGAGCAGGCGGTGCGAGCAGCTCAAGCCCTGACCGCCGACGGCCCGCTGGAATACCTCGAACAACCCTGCGCGACCGTCGAGGAACTCGCGGCGCTGCGCCGGCGGCCAGAGCTGCCGGACGTGCCGATCGCCGCCGACGAAAGCATCCGCAAGGCCGACGACCCGCTCGCGGTCGTCCGCGCCCACGCCGCCGATATCGCGGTGCTCAAAGTCGCTCCGCTGGGCGGTATTTCGCCCATGCTCTCGATCGCCGCGCAGATCGACATCCCGGTCGTGGTGTCCAGCGCGATCGACTCGGCGGTGGGCATCGCGGCCGGGCTGGCCGCCGCGGCGGCGTTGCCGGTGTTGCGCCACGCGTGTGGGCTGGGCACCGGCGGGTTGTTCGTCGAGGACGTGGCCGAGGTCGCAGCGCCCGTCGACGGCACCCTGGCGGCGGGGGCGGTGACCCCGGATCCGGCGCGGTTGCGGGCCCTGGCCGCGCCCCCGGAGCGGCGGCAGTGGTGGATCGACCGGGTCACGGCCTGCCACCCGCTCCTTGTACCGTCGTCCGAGTGATCAACCTGGCTTACGACGACCGCGGCTCCGGCGAGCCCGTGGTTTTCATCAGCGGCCACGGCGGCGCCGGGCGGACCTGGCACCCGTATCAGCTCCCCGCGTTCCTGGCCGCCGGCTATCGCGTCATCACTTTCGACAACCGCGGGATCGGCGCCACCGAGAACGCCCAGGGTTTCACCACGCAGACCATGGTGGCCGACACCGCGGCGCTGATCGAAGGGCTCAACGCCGCACCGGCCCGCGTCGTCGGCATGTCGATGGGCGCCTTCATCGCCCAGGAACTCATGTTGGCGCGACCGGAACTGGTGCACTCCGCGGTGTTGATGGGCACCCGTGGCCGGATGGACAAGGCGCGCCAGTTCTTTCGCGACGCCGAGGCCGAGCTCGCCGACGCCGGGGTCCAGCTGCCGAACTCCTACGACGCCAAAATCCGCCTGCTGGAGAACTTCTCGCGCAAGACGCTCAACGACGACGTCGCCGTCGCGGACTGGATCGCGATGTTCTCCATGTGGCCGATCAAGTCCACCCCGGGCACCCGCTGCCAGCTGGACGTCGCCCCGTACACCAACCGGCTGCCGGCCTACCGCAGCATCGCGACGCCGGTGCTGGTGATCGGCTTCTCCGACGACGTGCTGACACCGCCCTACCTGGGGCGCGAGGTCGCCGACGCGCTGCCCAACGGGCGTTATGTGCAGATTCCCGACGCCGGCCACCTCGGGTTCTTCGAACGCCCGGACGCCGTCAACGAGGCGGCGCTGAAGTTCTTCGCCGGCAACTGAGGGCGCGCCCAACGCCGGCTTTCCGGGCGAATTCCGGGCGGACCAGCCCGCCAACTCCACGTTCGGCCCCCGGTCGGCGGGCTGTGACAGGCTGTAGGAGTGAACCCCTCGACGACTCAGGCCCGCGTCGTCGTTGACGAGCTGATTCGCGGCGGCGTCCGCGACGTGGTGCTGTGCCCCGGGTCGCGCAACGCGCCGCTGGCCTTCGCGCTGCACGACGCCGACCGCGCCGGCCGGATCCGGCTGCACGTCCGCATCGACGAGCGCACCGCCGGCTACCTGGCCATCGGGCTGGCGATCGCCGCCGGCGCCCCGGTGTGTGTCGCGATGACGTCGGGCACCGCCGTTGCCAACCTGGGGCCGGCCGTGGTGGAGGCCAACTACGCGCGGGTGCCGCTGATCGTGCTGTCGGCCAACCGGCCCTACGAGATGCTGGGCACCGGGGCCAACCAGACCATGGAGCAGCTGGGTTACTTCGGCACCCAGGTCCGCGCCGCTATCAGCCTGGGCCTGGCCGAGGACGCACCCGAGCGGCTGGAGTCCTTCAACGCGACGTGGCGATCGGCCACCTGCCGGGTCCTGGCGGCCGCGACGGGATCCCGCACCGCCAACGCCGGCCCGGTGCAGTTCGACATCCCGCTGCGCGAGCCCCTGGTGCCCGATCCCGAACCCCGGGGCGCCGCCGTGCCGCAGGGGCGGCCCGGCGGGCGGCCGTGGACCTACACGCCGCCGGTCACGTTCGACCAGCCGCTGGACATCGACCTGTCGCCCGACACCGTCGTGATCGCCGGGCACGGCGCGGGCGTGCACCCCAACCTCGCGCAGTTGCCGACCGTCGCCGAATCGACGGCACCGGCACCGGAAAACCCGCTGCACCCGCTGGCCCTGCCGCTGCTGCGCCCGAAGCAGGTGATCATGCTCGGGCGGCCCACCCTGCACCGGCCGGTGTCGGCGCTGCTGGCCGATCCGCAGGTGCCGGTGTACGCGTTGACCACCGGACCGCGCTGGCCCGACGTCTCGGGCAACTCGCAGGCCACCGGGACGCGAGCGGTCACCACCGGCACGCCGAGTGCGGCCTGGTTGAAGCGCTGCGCGGAGGTCAACCGGCACGCCAACGACGCGGTGCGCAACCAGCTAAAGGCGCACCCGCTGACCACCGGCTTGCACGTGGCGGCGGCCGTCGCCGACGCCCTTCGGCCGGGTGACCAGCTGGTGCTGGGGGCGTCCAACCCGGTCCGCGACGCCGCCCTGGTCGGCCTGGACACCCACGGCATCCGCGTCCGCTCCAACCGCGGGGTGGCAGGTATCGACGGCACGGTGTCCACCGCGATCGGGGCCGCGCTCGCCTACGAGGGCCGCACCGTCGCGCTGATCGGCGACCTGACGTTCGTCCACGACAGCTCCGGGCTGCTGATCGGGCCCACCGAGCCGACCCCGCGGCAGTTGACCATCGTGGTCTCCAATGACAACGGCGGTGGCATCTTCGAGTTGCTCGAGCAGGGCGACCCGCGATTCTCCGACGTGTCGTCGCGGATCTTCGGGACGCCGCACGACGTCGACGTGGGTGCGCTGTGCCGCGCCTACCACGTCGAGAGCCGGCAGATCGAGGTCGACCAGCTCGGCGCGGCGCTCGACGAACCCGCGCCCGGTATGCGGGTGCTGGAGGTCAAGGCCGACCGGTCGTCGCTTCGGCAGCTGCACGCCGCCATCAAGGCGGCCCTTTGATCGACCCAAAGGCATTGCTGCACATATTGATTCACGGTCGCAGTGACAAGCCGCCCAACACCAGGCCCCGGATCGCACTGCGCTGGGCCCGCGTGACGGTGCTCATCGTGACCGGCTTGGTCACCCTGCAGTCGGTCTTGCTGGTGGCCGGCGCCTGGCGCGATGACCTTGCGATTCGACACAACATGGGGGTGGCGCAGGCCGAGGTGCTCAGCGCCGGGCCGCGCCGCTCCACCATCGAATTCGTCACACCCGAGCGGGTCACCTACCGCCCGGAGCTCGGCGTGCTGTACCCGTCGCATCTGGCCACGGGCATGCGTATCTACGTCGAGTACAACAAGAATGATCCCAATCTGGTTCGGGTGCAGCACCGCAATGCCGGGCTGGCCATCATCCCGGCCGGCTCCATCGCCGTGGTGTGCTGGCTGGCCGCGACGGCCCTCCTGATCGGGCTGGCGGTGCTGGACAAGCTGCTCGATCGCCGCGACGAGGCCGCGGCGGCACCGGCATAGCCGGGGTTGGAAGCGTCCGACCAGCAGATTTCGCGCGACGTATGCCCGCAGGCAACCTTCGCGACAGCCGGCGCTGACACCGTAGTGGTGTGCGCGTTGCAATCGTCGCCGAATCGTTCCTGCCGGAAGTCAATGGTGTCAGCAACTCGGTGCTCCGGGTACTCGAGCATCTGCGCCGGACCGGTCACGAAGCCCTCGTCATCGCCCCGGACACCCCACCGGGCGTGACCCCGGCGGATCGCGTCCACGACGGGATCCGCGTGCATCGGGTTCCCTCGCGGATGTTTCCGAAGGTCACCACGTTGCCACTCGGCGTGCCGATGCCCCGGATGGTGAGCGTGCTGCGCGGATTCGACCCGGACGTAGTGCATTTGGCCTCGCCGGCCTTACTGGGTTACGGCGGCGTCAAGGCGGCGCGCTGGCTGGGGGTGCCGACCGTCGCCGTATATCAAACGGACGTACCGGGTTTCGCTGCGAGCTATGGCATCCCGATGACGCAGCGGGTCGCGTGGGCCTGGTTCCGGCATCTGCACAGCCTCGCCGACCGAACCCTGGCGCCGTCCACCGTGACGATGGAATCGCTTGTAGAGCACCGCTTCCCGCGCGTGCATCGCTGGGCGCGCGGCGTCGACGTGCTGCGGTTCGCCCCGTCGGGGCGCGACGAGGCGCTCCGGCGCCGATGGTCACCGCGGGGCAAGCCGATCGTCGGCTTTGTGGGCCGGTTGGCCCCGGAGAAGCACGTGGAGCGGCTGATCCCGCTGGCGGCGCGCGACGACGTGCAACTCGTCATCGTCGGCGACGGCGTCGACCGCGGCAAACTGCAAAAGGCAATGCCGACAGCGGTTTTCACCGGCGCGCTGTACGGCGACGAACTCGCCGTGGCGTACGCCAGCATGGATGTCTTCGTGCATCCCGGCGAGCATGAGACGTTTTGCCAAGTCGTGCAGGAAGCGCTGGCGTCGGGGTTGCCGGTGATCGCCCCCGACGCCGGCGGCCCACGCGACCTCGTCACGCCGTGGCGCACCGGTTTGTTACTGGGCGTCGACGAATTCGAGGCGAGGTTGCCTGAGGCCGTCACCCATTTGATCGACGAACGCCACCGCTACGCATTGGCCGCCCGGCGCAGCGTGCTCGGCCGCAGTTGGCCGGTCATCTGTGACGAGCTGCTCGGTCACTACGAGGCGGTGCTGTCGCCGTTCTCCCGCAGGCGGATGTTCGCCAAGCGCTACGCGCAGGGCCAGTGAACTAACGGTCCGCCCGCGGGACCAACCCCAGGCGCTGACGTCAGTGGTCGTGCCCGGGCGGGGGATCCTGGATCGGGTTGTCGGGTCGCCCCGTGTGTGGTTGCTCTGGTGCCTGGCCGGAGCGCGCCGCCAGCAGATGCGTAATACGTTGCGGATCCCCCACAGCCGCCAGTTCCTTGAGAAAGGAATAGACCCCCTGCAGGGGAAAGCGGAAGGGTTCATCCGTCGTCTTGCGCAGCACGGCGCACGCGAGACTGTCTCGGATGCCCGGATTGGCGGCAACCAACTCGGAAGTGATCTGGCCTGGGATGATCGGCATCATCATGCTGTCGCTCGACAGCACGGCGAGCAGGACCTCGTAGCCGTTCGCGGCGGCCAGGTCGTGGAAGAACCCCGGCTGGATGTTGTAAAGGCCATGGTCGACCCATCCCAGGCACGGCGTCCAGTGGATCATCACGCCCCCCGGGGCGGTGTGATCATGAATCGCCTTGAAGCAATTGGCCTGATTGAAGACGTGCTCGGTCGTGCCGTTGTTGATGCAGACGTCGAACCTTGTCCCAAGGTCGAAGGGCAGGTTGAGATCCTGCTGCAGACGGTAGTGATTGGGTGGGAGCAGGTCGATGGCGTTGTAGCTGCGGAAGTCGAACAGGGCTCGGTAGATTCGCTTGGCGTCGGCGTAGACCTGGGCCACACCGTCCGGCGGCGTCTCGGCCAGCAACGCGTCGCGCCGTGGCCCTTCGGCGAGAAGGAGCGGGATCGCCTGCACCACATCGATCATGGTCTCGGCTTCGCCGAATTCCAGGAGGCGGCCTTGCTGAGGAAGCAGCCCGCGGCGCGACGCCTCCAGCAGGAAGCTGAGCTCAACATTGGTGATTGCCATCACGAAGTCGGGTTAGGGATGCGGCGACGCATGCTCGTAGATCCTATGGCTTCTCGCCGGCAGGGAAAACGGCTACCGGTGATGCGTCACCACGGTCCAACCGCAACCGGGCGTCGTGGACCCGAATACCGGGGGAATCTCGGCAGCCGAGCACGCGATTTTCGGCTCAGCGGACCGTTCTCCGGCCATTCTTTGCGCCGCGGGGTCAGAATGGGCCGTGATAGGAGGCGTCGATATGTCGTCCCATTTGGAAGTGTGGAAGCCGTCGGGGCGGGAGCTGGTCGCGCTCAGTGGTGAACGGGTGACCCTCGGCAAGTCCTTGACCAACGCGGTGTCGTTGGAGCACGACCCGACCGTGTCGCGGGTACACGCCGTCCTGGAGAATTTCGGGCAAGCCTGGTCCGTGCGTGATTTGGGAAGCCGCAACGGCACCTACGTCAACGGGGAAAGGATCGCGGCGGAACGGATCCTGCGGTCGGGAGACGAATTGCGGCTCGGCAGTTCGCGGTTGGTGTTCTGGATGACAAAAGGGGCTGGCGAAGCGCCGGGCGACCAAGAGACCGAAACCGGCAAGTCCATCCTGCGGCCGCCCCGCATGACCGCGCGCGAACTCGATGTCCTCAAGGTTCTGTGCCGCCCGTTCGTCGCCGACGACCCGTTCCCCGAGCCCGCATCGGTCCGCCGGATGGCCCAGGAACTCTTCGTCACGGAGGCGGCCGTCAAGCAACACCTGCAGCACCTGTACGACAAGTTCGGCATCACGGCCGAGGGGGATCGCCGGGTCCGGCTGGCCAACGCGGCCATCCGGCTCGGGGCCGTCAACCGCTCCATGCTGCGTGACCGTCGCACCCAGCAGAAGTGAGCCCGCGGATATTTCGTTACCCGCCGTGTGGCTTGGCCAGCTCGTCGAGTACCCCGCCGCCAAGCAGGGCAACGGCATTGAGGGCGCTGCGGCGGTACCCGTCGCATGTGGGGCACGACTCGATGTGGCGCGCAATGCGTTTCCGCATCAGGACGGTGAATTGATGGTCCCAGCCGGTCAGGTCCGCGGCGAGCCGCGGGCAGCCGTGTTGGGTCGCGCGGCGGGCCACCAACAGGGCGCCCAGTGAGCGTTCGATGGTGTCGCGCAGCCGCTGCAGGACCTTCTTGGTGGAGTCGTAGCTGATGCCCAACGCTTGCGCGAGCTCGGTTCCGGTCGCGCCGTGGCGGTAGGCAAGCTCCAGCACCCGCCGGTCGCGCTCGCACAATCCGTCGGCCGCCTGGTTGATCAGTTGACGGAGTTCGTTCTGGGCGGTCAGCGTGAACGGCCCGGGATCGGTCGCCGCATCGTCGGGCAGCTCGTCGCAGGCGGCCTCGCGGCGGCGTTCGGACAAGGCCCGCAGCGCGCTGCGGCGGGCGATGGCGTAGAGCCACGGCCTCAGCTTGTCCGCGTCACGCAGCTTCGGCAACTGTGTGGTGGCGGTGCAGAAGACATCCTGCACGCAGTCCGAGGCGGCGTGGCGATCACGCAGCATGCCGACGCAGTAGGCGTGCAGTGGGCCCGCGTAGCGGTGGTAGATATCGGCCAGCGCCGCGCGATCACCGGCCGCCGCGGCCCGGGCGAGGTCTGCGTCGCTGAGGATGCTGCGGTTCGGCAGTGTGGTCGTGGAAGTCATGACCGAAATGCTCGGGGATTATCGGCGATCAGGTAATTACCGTGGGGGCCACTTTCTTCTCTCGGAAGGGAAGGGTTTCCTACCCATTTGGTAAGGCCCGGGCATGCCGGGCCGCGGCCGGTCGTCAGCAAATCGAGTATCGCCGTACTCAAGACAGCCGGTGGGCGCGGCGGGATCATCAGACGATGACCCATGCAGCCAGCACAGACCGGCCGCTGCCGGACGTCGACGTCGTCGTGGTGGGCGCGGGTATCGCGGGCCTGTACCTCGCCTACCGGCTAAGCCGCGCCGGATACCGGTTCCGCGTCTTCGAGGCGGGCGACGACCTCGGCGGCACGTGGTACTGGAACCGCTACCCGGGCGCCCGGGTTGACGTGCCCAGCGTCGACTACATGTACAGCTTTGATCCCGACTGGCACCGCGACTGGCGGTGGTCGGAGAAGTACGCCACCCAGCCGGAGATCCTGCGCTATCTCAATCACGTCGCGGACAAGCACGACCTGCGCCGCCACCTCACCTTCTCGACGCGGGTGCAGCGCGCAGGCTGGGACGACGATGCCTCGCTATGGCGGGTGGGCACCGACCGCGGGGACGAACTCACCAGTCGTTTCGTCGTGATGGCCACCGGCTGCCTGTCCATGCCCAAGCAGGCCGAGGTCCGGGGGCTCGAGCGGTTCGCCGGCGAAATCTACTTCACCAGCGCCTGGCCGCACGAGCCGGTCGATTTCACCGGCAAGCGGGTGGCCGTCATCGGCACGGGTTCCTCCGGGGTGCAATCGATTCCGGTGATCGCACGGGAGGCGGCGCAGCTGGTGGTGTTCCAGCGGACGCCGAACTTCTCGATCCCGGCGCACAATGGTCCGGTGCCGCCCTCGAAGGTCGCGCAACTGACGAATGAGGCGGAATACCGTGCGGCCGCGAAGCTTTCGTTCGGCGGCATCCCGATGGAGCGCGACATCACTCCCACCTTCGGCGTTTCGGAGGCCGAACGCCAACGCCGCTACGAGCGCGCCTGGGCTGACGGCTTGCTGTTCGAGGCCATCAACGTCTTCGCCGACGTGCTGAGCAATCCCGCCGCCAATCACGAATATGCCGAGTTCTTCCGCAACAAGATCCGCTCGATCGTCGACGATCCCGACACCGCCGCCGAACTCTGCCCCACTGATCACCCGCTGGCGACGAAACGGCCGTGCCTGGACACGAACTACTACGCCACCTACAACCTGCCGCACGTGCGCCTGGTCAACGTCCGCAAACATCCCATCCGGGAAATCACGGCGACGGGGATCGACACCACCGGCGAGTCGTTCGCTTTCGATGCGATCGTCTTCGCGACCGGTTTCGATGCGGTGACGGGCGCGATCACGGCGGTCGACATCAGGGGCCGTAATGGTCTGGCGCTCAAGGGCAAATGGGCCGACGGACCGCGGACCTACCTCGGCTTGACCACGGCCGGTTTTCCCAACTTGTTCTTCATCACCGGTCCCGGCAGCCCCTCGGTGTTGACCAACATGGTCGTGTCGATCGAACAGCATGCGGATTGGGTGCTCGACTGCCTCGGCCAACTGAGCGCGGACGGCTTCGAGGTCATCGAGCCCACCGAACTGGCGGAGGCCGGGTGGATGCAGCACGTCAACGACTGCGCCGACATCACCCTCTACCCCCAGGCGAACTCGTGGTACATGGGCGCCAATGTGCCCGGCAAATCCCGGGTTTTCCTGCCGTACTGCGCGGGCTTCGACTTCTACCGTGCCGGCTGCGACGAGGTGGTCGCCCGCGATTACCTGGGCTACAGGAGATCTGGCCCCGCCGGCTCACGCTGCAACGACGGAGTGGTGCGCCGGTTGCAGCCGGACGTCGAGATGGTCCTCAACGAGGTGGCGGCGCTGAATCTGCCGCCGATGGAATCGATGGGCGTCCAGGAGGCTCGCGCGTTGTACGCGCAGATGTCGATGGCGCGGCCGCCGGGACCGGATGTCGGCGAGATCGTCGACGGCGTGCTGCCCGGCCCCGCCAGCGATTTGGCGTACCGGCTTTATCGGCCTGCCACCCCGGGTCCGCATCCGGTGGTCGTGTATTTCCATGGCGGCGGCTACGTTCTCGGCGACGCCGTCGCGGATGATCCGCTGTGCCGGGATCTTTGCGTGCGGAGCGGCGCCATGGTGGTCTCAGCTGACTACCGCCATTCGCCCGAGAACCGCTTTCCTGCGGCCGTCGATGACGCGATGGCCGCGGTGCGGTGGGTCGCCGACAACGCCGAGGCGCTCGGCGGCATCCCGGGTCGGTTGGCGGTGTGCGGCTGGAGCGCGGGCGGGGGACTCGCGGCGGTGGTGTGCCGGCTGGCGAGGGACATGGGCGGCCCGACCATCGTGGGCCAGGTGTTGTTGACGCCCTTGACGTCCGGCGAGATGACGCGCGCGTCGTTCACCGAGAACGCCGATGGCTACGGTCTGACGACGCCGCTACTTCGGTGGTGCTACGACCATTACATCGACGCTGCGGATCGAGAAGACCCCCGATTCGCCCCCTTGAATGCCGCCGACCTGTCCGGGCTGCCGCCGGCCCTCGTGGTGACCGCCGAGTTCGATCCCCTGCGCGATGTCGGCGAGGCCTACGCCGCCGCGCTGCAGGCGGCGGGGGTGCCGACCGAGCATGTCGGCGCCCGCGGTCACACCCACCTATCGGTGCCGATGGTCGACGTGGTCATCTCGGGCGCACCGGTGCGGGCGCGGATGGCGGATGTCCTACACGAATTCCTCGTACAGACAAGGGTTTCCCAGCCCACGCCCTGACGGCTCGGCAACAGAGAAAGGACTCGCAAGGATGGTCACGACGCGTGCTGAGGCAGCGGAATACGTCAAGGATGCCGGAGGATTGAAGCTCGTCGTGTTCGGGGCCGACGGGCACGAGGTCGCGGCGATGTTCGTTGAAGGCGCGGTGACGTACAACCCCGAGGAATCGACCTTCATTGCCGTCGCCAAGGACGGTCACCCGGTGGGCGAACTCTTCGTGGACGAATCGGTCGATTACGACGAGAACATCGACGCCTTCGTCATCCGCACCGTGCGCTAGTCGCGGCGACATCGATCTCGGGCGTGAATTCGACTGGCAGCGTGGCGGGTCCGCTCAGCCCGGTCAGCGGCTTCCACGGCGCGGGTCCGGTGCGGCGCGCGTCGGGCATGCGCCGCGCCATGGTCGCCAGGGCTTCGGCGAGCTCGAGTCGGGCCAGGTTCGCGCCCAGGCAGTAGTGCATGCCGGCGCCGAACGTCTGAATCGGCGGGGCCCCCACTCGGGTGATGTCGAGTCGGTCGGGGTCGTCGTAGACGGCGGGGTCGCGGTTGGCTGCGGCGGTGTTTGCGATGACCACGGTGCCCGCGGGGATCACCACCCCGGCGACTTCGACGTCCTCGAGAGCGATGCGCAACGTCGCGGCGGCGATGGGCGAATGCCGCATCGTCTCTTCAACCGCACTGTTCGCGACTTCTGGGTGCTCGCCCAGCAACCGCCACTGCCCGGGACGGTCGCACAGCACGTGCACGGAGGCGGCCAGCTGGTTGCGGGTGGTGTCGGTGCCGGCCATCAGCAGGCCCGCGGCCAGCATGCGTAGCTCGTCGGCGCTCAGGTGGTCGCCGTCGTCCTCGGCGCGGATCAGGTCGGAGATGAGGTCGTCGGTCAGCCGGTGGCGTCGCTGCGCGACCATGTCGTCGATGTAGGCGTCGAGCTCGTCCCATGCGGCCAAGATGTTGTTCTGATGAGCGGCGACCTCCCAGCTGAAGGCCTTGAAGATGTCGTCGGTCCACTCGGAGAACAGCTTCCAATCTTCGGCCGGGGCGCCCAACAGCGCACAGATGATCGGGATCGGGTATTGCCGGGCGATGTCGGCGACCACGTCGCAGCGCCCAATTGCGGTGTGGTGGTCCAGCAGTCCGTTGATCACCCCGTCGATCGTTGCGCCCAGCCGCGCGGTGGCGCGCGGTGTGAACGCCTTGGACACCAGGCGGCGCAGCCGGTGGTGCTCGGCCCCGTCGAGGCTGATCAGGTTGGTGGCGACGCGCTCCCACAATGGGCCGGTCGTGATGCCCTGGGAGGCAAGGAACATCCCCTGGGGCACGCGGAAGCGCGGGTCGCGCAGCACACTTCGGACCAGTTCGTAGGTCAGCACTTCCGGCCCATGCGGGCCGATCGCAATCGGTGCCCGGCGGCGCGCCTCGTGGAGAATCAGGTGAGCCTCTTCGGGGCTCTGGCAGTGCTCGTAATCAATCGTCGGCAGGCCGGCATCGAAGACGCTCGGGCAGGCCGACGTGTCAACCGTGAGTGTCATGGTGGTGCTCCCCAAGGGCGTCGGTTGAGTGGTTTCGCCACCAAGTCTTGTTTGCGCTAGACCACCCCACACGCGTAGTCGACTACCTGTCTTGCGGTACCGGTACTTTCGCGAAGTGGTTGGGCTCACCAGGCGGTGTGAAGCCGGTCGCGCCCGTGCGCCGGGAGTGGCGGTGCCGGATGACGGAAGCCGTTCCCCCGGTATGTGCCTTACCCGCTGAGCGGGCCGCAACGGATTTCGAGACGCTCCCGCACCGTGTCGAGAACCCGGCGTTGGCGCTCGCACTCCCGGCGGTGCGTGAGCATGAACCGCGCCATGCCCGGCACCCGTCGCGGCAACGGGTACCACTTATCGAAATCGAGGTTGTTGTCGGTGAATACGCGACGGGGGACGTCGTCGTAGATCAGGCTGAGATTGTGCTGAACGAGGGCGAAGAGCACGTAGGGAAACGCCAGCGGCGCCTTCTGCCTCAGATTCATCCAATCTATTTCGTAGAGCGGAATATCCGTGAGCTTGCCCAGGAACATCAGGTGGCCCAGGAAGTACCCCATGAACGCAGGCAAGTGCAGCATGGCCGACCGCACATTGATGGAAACGACTGCGCCGCTGGGTGAAACGTACGGCTCATACGGGTATTCGTCTGGGAACTTGACGTATCCGGTGCAGTTGATTATCCAGCTACCCGGTTCGATCGTCTTCGTCGATCCGCTCCGGAACACCAACTCGGTCGTGCCGTTGCGATCGACCGCATCCTCGAAATAGTCCATCACGACGTCGTTCAGCCCGGCGGAGATCGTGCGGTTCTCGGCCTCGGACAACACTCCCAACACGAAGTTGTCCGCCTGGGGGGTCAGGAAGGTGCCGTGCGTGGCGCGATACCAAGCCTGCACCTCTGATTCGTTCGTGCCGTCGTACCGGTGACTCAACTGGGTGGCGACCGCGCTCGGCGGCGTGCCCGCCCACCAGCGCCGGGCGCCGCTCGGCAGCAGGTCGTCGCGGCAGGAGAAGAACGTGCCGCGGCCGGCGACCATGTTGACCTCGCGGCCGGGGTAGCTCGTGATCAGCGCGTGCGCGGTGTCCATCGCGGTTTTTCCGCCGCCGACGACCCACACGGGCGCGTCGCTCTCCCTGATGTCGCCGGCCCGCACGTCGCAGTAGTCGGGCGACACCGAATGGACGCGCTTGCTCGAGATGGCCAGCGGTTCGTTCGGGGTGATCCCGAGGCCGAAGGCCTTGATCAAACGCGTGGTCTCGACGACGAGCTGCCGCCCGTCGGGGGCCCTGCAGGTGACCCGCACGATGCCGTTCGTCTCTTCTGCGGCCTCGAAGTCCCAGCCGAGATACTCCTCGACTCCGACCCGCTGCCTGATCACGTCGACGCAGTGCTCGAAGTGGGCGAGCACCTCGCCCTTGGTCGCCAGATAACTGCGCTCCTTGGCGAGCGTCCACTCGATGTTGCCCGCCGTGAACATGGGGTGCGGCTGGTGCAGGCGGACATAGGGGTAGACGTCGACCCACATGCCGCCGACGCGTCTACGGCGGTCGATCAGGACCACCGTCTGCTCACGCGATAGGTATCGGCTGGCGGCGAACGAGGCATTCAACCCGGCGATGCCGGCGCCGACGATGCACACGTCGCTGGTTGCCACCGGCGCGGACTGGGGTGCGGACATCGGACCGCCTTTCCTCGCAGATGCCCACAATTATGGGTCCGCACCGGGCTGCCGACATGCGTAATCGACTACCTCACTGGTAGGCGCCGACGTCCGCGGCTCGCTACCCCTGGGCCAACTCGGCGACCGGCTGCCATTCCTCCCAGGTGCGCAGCCGGCTCTCGTAGTCGGCCTTGGCCGTCGCCAGCGGTGAAGCGCCGAAAAAGACTCGCAGCGGCGGCTTTTCGGCGTCGACCACCTTCAGCAGCGCCGTGGCGGACGCCTCCGGACTGCCCGGGCTGGCCCAGCGCTTGCTGCGCTCGGCCTGCACGGCGGCACGAACATCGTCGTACGCCGGCAGCGGATCGGCGTGCCTGGCCGAATCCCCGGCCCAGTCGGTGTCGAAGCCGCCCGGCTCGATCAACGTGACGTGCACACCGAACGGGGCGACCTCTTGGGCCAGCGCCTGCGAAAAGCCTTCCAGGGCCCACTTGGACGCGTGGTACATGCCGACCAATGGGAAAGCGGTGATGCCCCCGATCGAGGACACCTGAATGATGTGGCCGCTGCGCTGGTCGCGCAGGTACGGCAACGCCGCCTGGGTGATCCACAGCGCCCCAAAGACGTTGGTCTCGATCTGATCCCGTGCGTCTTGTTCGGACAACTCCTCGACGAACCCGAACTGCCCGTAACCGGCGTTGTTGACCACGATGTCCAGCCGCCAGAAGTGGTCGTGCGCCTGCTTGACCGCGGCGAAGTCGGCGTCCCGATCGGTGACGTCCAATCGGATCGGCAACAGCGCGTCGCCGTACTTCTCGGCCAGGTCGTCGAGCGATGCCGTGTTGCGGGCGGTGGCGGCGACCTTGTCGCCGCGCTCGAGCGCCGCGATCGCCCACGCGCGCCCGAAGCCTCGCGATGTACCGGTGATAAACCAAACTTTTTCAGTCACGCAGTGTTGCAACGCCGCCGTCACCGCGTAATTCCCGGACGGTAGCGTTTCCCTCGTGAGTCGTGCGGCGTTGGACAAGGACCCCCGGGACGTCGCGTCGATGTTCGACGGCGTCGCCCGCCGCTACGACCTGACCAACACCGTGCTGTCGCTGGGGCAGGACCGGTATTGGCGGGCCGCCACCCGGTCGGCACTGGCGATCGGACCCGACCAGAAGGTGTTGGACCTGGCCGCCGGCACCGCGGTGTCCACTGTCGAGCTCAGGAAATCCGGGGCATGGTGCGTGGCGGCCGACTTCTCGGTCGGGATGCTCGCCGCGGGTGCCGCGCGCAACGTCCCGAAGGTCGCCGCCGACGCCACCCGGCTGCCGTTTGGGGACGACGTATTCGACGCGGTCACAATCAGTTTCGGGTTGCGCAACGTCGTCGACCCGCAGGCGGCGCTGCGCGAGATGGCCCGCGTCACTCGCCCGGGGGGCCGGTTGGTGGTGTGCGAATTCTCCACGCCGACCAACGGGCTGTTCGCCACCGTCTACAAGGAGTACCTGATGCGGGCGCTGCCGCGGGTGGCCCGCGCGGTGTCCAGCAATCCCGACGCCTACGTCTACCTCGCGGAGTCGATCAGGGCGTGGCCGGACCAGACCAAATTGGCGCACGAGATTTCGCGGGCCGGATGGGCGGCGGTGCGGTGGCGCAACCTGACCGGCGGCATCGTGGCGCTGCATGCGGCCTACAAGCCGCTGCGCTGAAAACGGGCTAGTGGGTGCCGGCCCGCTGAACGAAGCCGACCTGGTCGGGGCAGTAGTGGTCCACAGCGGCCCCGAGGAACTGGAACGCCTGGCCCTGGGTGGTGCCGCGCGGCAGGTTGTGCTGGATGAAGTTGGCCGACTTGTACGGGTCGCCGTCCACGCCCCGGCCGATCCGGTCGCAGGTGATCTTGCCCAGCCACGCGAGCTGGTCCTGCGGCTGGTAGATACCGAAGCCGTTGACGGTGTTCTTGAACGGGGCGTCGTAATCGTTCGACGGCGGCGGCGAGGCCAGCGCCGGCGCGGCCAGCGCGATGGCGGCGGCGGCCAGGCCGCCGATAGTAGCCAGCTTCGTTCCCTTCATTAGCCGGACTATACACCGCTCATCTGAAGCGCGCGGAAAAATGTCCACTGCCCCGATCCGGCCGGATGACCGTTTGCGCAGGTCAGTCGGCTCAGGTGAACGGCACCCGGCGATCGATCAGCCGCGACAGCCGGCCGCCGCCCCGCCAGGCCCGCGCGACCCAGTCCGCGTCGTCGTCGGTGACCAGGTTGGCCATCACCCGCACGGCGATCGTCATCAGCCGCGGCGAGCGCATCGCGATCGGTCCGGTCGCGGGCAGGAAGCGCTGAAAGGTCAGCAACAGCGCCAGCCGGCGCGCGACCGAGAAGCCCCGGCCGTAGTGCTGCTGCAGCAGCGACGGCCACACCCGCGACAGGTCTTGAGACAGTTCGCGGCAGTCCAGCAGCTCGGCGGCCAACCGTCCCGTCTCCATCCCGTAGTCGATGCCCTCCCCGTTCAACGGGTTGACGCAGGCCGCGGCGTCGCCGATCAGCATCCAGTTGGGCCCGGCCACCCCGGACACCGCGCCGCCCATCGGCAGGAGCGCCGACGCCACCGCCCGCGGCGGGCCTTCGAAGCCCCATTCGTCGCGCCGCAGGTCGGTGTAGTAGTCGATCAGCGGGCGCAGCGCCAGGTCGGCCGGCCGTTTCGACGTCGACAAGGCCCCGACGCCGATGTTCACCTCGCCATTGCCGAGCGGGAAGATCCAGCCGTAGCCGGGTAGCACCGCGCCGTCCG
Source organism: Mycobacterium sp. E183 (assembly GCF_001667735.1). Taxonomy (GTDB): domain Bacteria; phylum Actinomycetota; class Actinomycetes; order Mycobacteriales; family Mycobacteriaceae; genus Mycobacterium. The sequence goes on along the minus strand of NZ_LZJN01000037.1, from coordinate 24,985 downwards.
GCGAACGAAGCTCCAGGTGCGACGTCAGCCACGGGTCGTCGGCGCGCGGGGTGGCCAGATACCCGCGGGCGGCGACGCCGTACACCGTCTCCTGGTGCCAACGCCGGCCTAGTTTGCGACCCAGCGAAGAGCGGGCCCCGTCGGCTACGATCAGCTGCCGGCAAGCCACCTCCGTGCCGTCGGCCAAGGTCAGCGATGCCACCCGCCTCGACGAGTCATGATGCACCGCAACGGCTTTCGTTCCCAACATCATTCGCGCGCCGGAATCCTCGGCGACCTTGCGGATCCGGTCGTCCAACTCGAGTCGGGCCACGGCGCTACCGGTCGACGGAAACGACGGGCCCGGCCAGTCGACCTGGACCTCGCCGCCGAAACCGCTCATCCGCAGGCCGCGATGCCGGATGCGGGTGTCCAGCCAGTCGCCCAGCCCGAGGCGCTCGCACTCGGCGACCGCGCGCGGCGTCAGCCCATCACCGCACGCCTTGTCCCGGGGGAAGCTGGCGGAGTCGATGACCAGCACGTCGTGGCCCGCGCGCGCGGCCCACGCGGCCGCCGCCGAACCCGCGGGTCCGGCGCCCACGACCACCAGGTCGGCTTTGGTCTCCACGCTCACCAGTATGTTGGTCGGGTGAGTACTCCGGCGACGGTGGTGGCGGGCATCGACTTCGGCGACCCCGCCTTCGCCGCCACGGTGCGCGACGGCGTCGGGCGGATCGAACGGCTCATGGACACCGAGCTGCGCAGCGCCGACGACGTGATGACCGACTCGCTGACCCACCTATTCAAGGCCGGCGGCAAGCGATTCCGGCCGTTGTTCACCGTCCTGTCCGCCCAGATCGGGCCGAACCCCGACGCGCACGAGGTGACGATCGCCGGCTCGGTCATCGAGCTGGTGCACCTGGCCACCCTCTATCACGACGACGTGATGGACGAGGCGGAGGTGCGCCGGGGCGCGCCCACCGCGAACGTCCGCTGGGGGAACAACGTCGCGATCCTGGCGGGGGACTACCTGTTCGCCACGGCGTCGCGGCTGGTGTCGCGGCTCGGACCCGAGGCGGTGCGCCTGATCGCCGAGACGTTCGCCCAGCTGGTGACCGGGCAGATGCGGGAGACGCGCGGCCTGACGGGCCCGGCCGAGGGGGCCGATCCGATCGAGCACTACCTGAAGGTGGTGTACGAGAAGACCGCCTGCCTGATCGCCGCGGCGGGCCGGTTCGGCGCCATGTTCTCCGGCGCCGACGCCGAGCAGGTCGAGCGGCTCAGCCGGCTCGGCGGCATCGTGGGCACCGCCTTCCAGATCTCCGACGACATCATCGACATCGACAGCGACTCGCATGAGTCCGGCAAGCTGCCCGGCACCGACGTGCGTGAGGGCGTGCACACGCTGCCGATGCTCTACGCGCTGCGCGAACCCGGGGCCGACGCGGTGCGGCTGCGTGAGCTGCTGGCCGGGCCCATCGACGACGACGCGGCGGTGGCCGAGGCGCTGGCGCTGTTGCGGGCGTCCCCCGGGATGGCCAAGGCCAAGCAGACGCTGGCCGAATACGCGGGGCAGGCGCGCGACGAGCTGGCCCTGCTGCCCGATGTCCCCGGCCGGCAGGCGCTGCAGACGCTGGTCGACTACACCATCAGCCGGCACGGTTAGCGCGTCGAGGGAACCTTTGGCGCCTTTTCAGGCGTTCAATGAGCGATAGTCGACGCTCCAAGGAGGACCCGATGACCTGGCATCCCCATGCCAACAGGCTGAAGACCTTCGCCCTGTTGGTCGGTATGTCCGCGTTGATCGTGTTCGTGGGCTCGCTGTTCGGCAGGACCGCGATGTTCCTGTCGGTGCTGTTCGCCATCGGCATGAACGTCTACACCTACTACAACAGCGACAAGCTGGCGCTGCGGGCGATGCACGCGCAGCCGGTGTCCGAGCTGCAGGCGCCGGCGATGTACCGGATCGTGCGCGAACTCGCCACCGCCGCGCACCAGCCGATGCCCCGGCTGTACATCAGCGACACCAACGCGCCCAACGCGTTCGCGACCGGCCGTAACCCGCGCAACGCCGCCGTGTGTTGCACCACCGGCATTTTGGGAATCCTCAGCGAACGCGAGCTGCGGGCGGTCCTGGGGCACGAGCTGTCCCACGTCTACAACCGCGACATCCTCATCTCCTGCATCGCCGGAGCGATGGCGTCGATCATCACCGCCCTGTCCTACATGGCGATGTTCTTCGGCGGCAACCGCGACGACGAGGGCAATCCCTTTGCGCTGCTGTTGGTTTCGCTGCTGGGTCCGATCGCCGCCACCGTGGTGCGGCTGGCGGTGTCGCGGTCGCGCGAGTACCAGGCGGATGAATCGGGTGCGGTGCTGACGGGCGACCCCCTGGCCTTGGCGTCGGCGCTGCGCAAGATCTCGGGCGGCGTCCAGGCGGCCCCGCTGCCGCCGGAGCCGCAGCTGGCCAGCCAGGCCCACCTGATGATCGCCAACCCGTTCCGCGCGGGCGAGCGGATCGGGTCGCTGTTCTCGACGCACCCGCCGATCGAGGACCGCATCCGCCGGCTGGAGGCGATGGCGCGCGGCTAGCCGAGCATGAGTCCGTCGCGGGATTTGATATCGCCCGCGCTATCAAATCCGGCGAGAGCCATATGGTGCGGAGAGGCCCGTCCCTGGGGATGAGTGACTCCCGGATTTGATATCACCCGTGCTATCACATTGCGCGTGGACCACTACACCTACCGAGCGCAGTGGTTGCCCGACTACGACGAATACCTTGGCGTATGCGTCGAATTGCCGTACCTGAGGCGCCAAGCGCCCACCGCGCCCCAAGCGGTGGCCGCCATCGAGGACGCCGTCACCGAGCATGTGGAGGTCCTGCGCGCCTGCGGCGACGAAGTTCCCGAACCGCTGTCGCGGCGCCACTACGGCGGGCGATTCCTGGTGAGAACCTCGCCGGAGTTGCATGCCCGCCTCGCGCTGGAGGCCACCGAGCAGGGTGTGCCGATGAATTAGTGGATCGTCCAGAAGCTCAGCGGGAGGGCGCCGAGCGGCACCTTCGGGCTTTCCGGGTGGGATTGAGCACGCCAATCAGGCAGCGGCCTCGGGCCTTTCGGGCTCGACGACCTCACTCGCATTTTTGCCAGCGGCATGGCCGGTCTCGAACCTCCCGCGGATGTTCACCGTGCCGCCGTTGGCTTCGTGCTGGCGCTGCCAGTCGCTGATCGTCTGATGCGCCGCGTGGTCCAGGTAGTGCACCGAAACATCCACGGTGACAACGGTTCCGGTGGGAATCGAGGCCAGGACCCGGGTGAGTCGCGGGAGCGCCAGGAACGTGCACGCGGCGCCCTCGATCTGCACCTGCCAGTCGCCGTCGACGGACGTGGCGTCGACCTTGGCCCGAATCACCCGCCAACCGGTCAGCGCGATGGCCAGCGCGAGGCCGATCATCACCCCGTGCAGCAGGTTGAGGAACACCACACTGACGGCGGTCACGACGTACACGGCGAGATCGCCGTGCTTCATCGCGGTTTCGATATGGGCCGGCTTGAGCAACTGGATGCCGATGACGATGAGCAGCCCGGCGAGCGCGGCGGTGGGGATTTCGTCGACCAGCCCGGCGAACGGGATGGTGAACAGCAGGATCCACACGCCGTGCAGGAACGCCGAGGCGCGCGACTTGGCGCCCGCGTTGACGTTGGTCGAGCTGCGGACGATGACGCCGGTGACCGGCAGCCCGCCGATCGTGCCCGACACCATGTTGGCGGCGCCCTGCCCGACCAATTCCCGGTCGAAGTCGGTGCGTGGCCCGTTGTGCATCCGGTCGACCGACACCGCCGACAGCAGGCTTTCGACGCTGGCGATGAGCGCGACGGTGATCACGCCGATCGCGACCGCGCCCCAGCCGTCGTGCGGAATGTCGGGCAGCTGCAACGCGTCCAACGGCGAGCCCTCGAGGTCGATGCGGCGCACGTGGAACGGAAAGACGACCGACACCACCGTCACGACCACGATCGCGACCAACGGGCCGGGAACGCGGCGCAACTTGGTGGGAACCCACCGCCAGCAGACGAGGATGGCGATCACCAATGCGCCCAAGATGACCCCCGGCCGGTGCGCGCCGATGATCTGCCCCGGCAGCTCGATGACGTTGTGCCAGGCCGTGCTCTTGGATTTTCCGCCCAGCAGAACGTGCGCCTGTTGCAGCGCGATCGTGATGCCGATGCCGGCCAGCATGGCGTGCACGACCACCGGCGAGATCGCCAGCGCCGCCCGCGCGACGCGGCTGAGCCCCAACAGCACCTGCAGGGCGCCGGCGGCCACGGTGATGAAACACGTTACGCCCCAACCGAAGTCGGATACCAAGTCGGCTACCACCACCGTCAGCCCGGCCGCTGGGCCGCTGACCTGTAGCGGCGACCCGCCGATGGCGCCGACCACGATGCCGCCGACGATGGCGGCGATCAGGCCGGCCAGCACCGGGGCGTTGGATGCGATCGCGATCCCCAGGGACAACGGGAGCGCGACCAGGAAAACGACGAGCGACGAAGGGAGGTCGTGCCGGATGATCGACCGCACGCGGTCTTTGCGCGGGCTGGCGGTCTGGTCGTGAGGTTGGTTGCCGAGCTGTTCGATGTGTTGCATCGGTCGCTTCCCTCGTTAGATGTTTGCGGGGGATGTTCCGATGTCCGCCCCATATGGCGCTGTATTACGTCGGCGTAAACTCTTGGCGCACAAACGGTTACGACCCGGCCGGACCCACACTGGCACGGCCGGGAATCCCTGGCTGCTGCATCGACGGTATTTTGCTGGCGAACCGAGGGTCAAGCGGACGGGCCCGGCCCATATGGAATGCAAAGATTTGAATTCGACCGGTGTCGGACGGCCCGTCAGAAGCCCGAGCCGTGCACCTCGTGCCCGGGTACCTCGACCATCAGGCCGCGGTAGGCGTCCTCGACCGTCGCACCGTGGTTGATCACCGCGTCGACCTCGCGGGCGATCGGCATGTTCAGGCCGAACTCATTGGCGAATTCCATGATCACGCTGGCGGCCTTGACGCCTTCGGCGACCTGGTTCATCGAGGCGATGATCTCGTCGATCGGCTTGCCCGCGCCGAGTTGTTCACCGACGTGGCGGTTGCGGCTGCGCTGGCTGGTGCAGGTGACGATCAGGTCACCCAGGCCGGCCAGGCCCGGGAAGGTCTCGGGGTTGCCGCCCAGGGCCACGCCGAGCTTGGTCATCTCCCGCAGCGCGCGCGCGATCACCAGCGCGCGGGTGTTCTCACCGATGCCCAGCGAGTAGCCCATTCCCACCGAGATGGCATAGACGTTCTTCAGCGCCCCGGCCATCTCCACCCCGATGACGTCGTCGGTGGTGTACACCCGGAAACGCCGGGTGCGGAACAGCCCGGAAAGCCGGGTCGCCAGGTGCTGGTCGGGCATGGCCAGCACCGCCGCGGCGGCGTAACCCTCGCCGACCTCGCGGGCGATGTTGGGCCCCGCCAGGATGCCGGCCGGATGACCGGGCAGGACCTCCTCGATGATCTGCGACATCCGCATGTTGGTGCCCTGCTCGAGCCCCTTGACCAGGGACACCACCGGTACCCAGGGCCGCAGTTCCTTCGCCAGCTCGGTCAGCACCCCGCGGAACCCGTGTGAGGGCACGCCCATGACCACGACGTCGGCGCAGTTGGCCGCCTCGGCGAAGTCGGTGGTGGCGCGCAGGGTGTCGCTCAGCACCGCCTCGTCGCCGAGGTAGCGGCTGTTGCGGTGGTTTTCGTTGATGTCCTTCGCGGTCTCCTCCGAGCGCACCCACTGCAGCGTCGGTCCTCGTCGCGCGCAGATGGAGGCAACCGTGGTCCCCCAGGAACCGCCACCGAGGACAACGACCTTGGGTTCACGCATCTCTGCTGCCATGGCGATCAGCGTATTGCCGACATCGAAGATTTAGAAGCAGTTCACCCGGCGAGTGCCCGGTCGGACGCCCGGCCGAACACCATCGCCTCCTCGATGCGGTCGAACCGGTAATCGATGGCGTCGGCCAGGTAGTTCTGCCGCACGTTCCACGGCCGCCTGGTTCCCGACTTCGGCAGCGCGTGCACCGAGCGCAGCACGTAGCCGGCGTTGATGTCCCACGAGGGCTTCTCGGTCATCGGCTCGTTGCCGCGGTGCGGGTAGGCGTGCGTGTAGCCGTGGGCGGCCATGTGCGCCAGCAGCTTTGCCGTCGCCCGGGCGGTGATGTCCGCGCGCAGCGTCCACGATGCGTTGGTGTAGCCGACGCACCAGAACAGGTTGGGCACGTCCTCGAGCATGTGTGCCTTGTAGACGAAGCGGTCGTTGGTCTTGATCTCGTTGCCGTCCAGGCTGATCGCGGTGCCGCCCAAGGCCTGCAGCTGCAACCCGGTGGCGGTGACGATGATGTCGGCGTCGAGGTGCCCACCGGATTCGAGCGCGATGCCCGTCGCGTCGAAATGGTCGATGTGGTCGGTGACCACCTCGGCGCGGCCGGCGCTGATGGCCCCGTACAGGTCGGCGTCGGGGATCAGGCACATCCGCTGGTCCCACGGGTCGTACCGCGGTTTGAAGTGGGTGTCGACGTCGTAGCCGGGGGGCAGGCTGGCGACCGCCTTGCGCCGCAGCAGCCACCGCACCAACCCGGGAGCCTTGCGGGACAACGCGAAGAACACCGCCTCGGTCAGCGCGCTGTACATCCGGACAACCAGATGGGCGGGCTTGCGCGGCAGCACCTTCCGCGCGACGGCGGCGACCCTGCCGTATTTCGACGCCGAGATCAGATAGGTGGGCGAGCGCTGCAGCATGGTGACCTTCGCGGCCCGATCCGACAGCGACGGCAGCAGGGTGACCGCGGTGGCCCCGCTGCCGATCACCACGACCTTCTTGCCGGTGTAATCGAGGTCCTCCGGCCAGTGCTGGGGATGCACCACGGTCCCGCCGAACGTTTCGATGCCCGGGAAGTCGGGGGTGTACCCCTCGTCGTAGTTGTAGTAGCCGCTGCCGAAGAAGAGGAACCGGCCGCGGTAGCGCTTCGGCGCGCCGTCCTGCTCGACGGTGACCGTCCAGGTGTCGGTGGACGAATCCCAGTCGGCTGAGCGGACATGACTGTCGAATCGGATGTGGCGATCGATCCCGTATTTGTGCGCCGTGGCGGCCAGGTACTCGCGGATGTGCACACCGTCGGCCACGCCCTCCTTACGGGTCCACGGCTCGAACGGGAACGACAGCGTGAAAATGCTGCTGTCCGAGCGCACCCCGGGGTAGCGGAACAGGTCCCACGTGCCGCCGATCTGCGCGCGCCGCTCCAGGATGGTGTAGGTCAGCTGGGGGTTGCGCTCGGTGATCCGGTAGGCCGCATCTATGCCGGAGATGCCGGCACCGACGATGATGACGTCGGAGTAGTCGGCCTCGGTAGGGGTCATCGCCATTGAGAACCTCGCTTACGGCCGTGGGCTACCGGTAGTTCACGAACTGCAGCGCGACGTCCAGGTCGGCCTGCTTGAGCAGCGCCTGGACGGCCTGCAGGTCGTCGCGCTTCTTGCTGGTGACGCGGATCTCGTCGCCCTGGATCTGCGTCTTGACGCTCTTGGGGCCCTCGTCGCGGATCAGCTTGGTGATCTTCTTGGCGTTCTCGCTGCTGATGCCCTGCTTGATGGTGCCGCTGACCTTGTAGGTCTTGCCGGAGGACTGCGGTTCACCGGCGTCGAACGCCTTCATCGAGATGTCGCGGCGGATCAGCTTCTCCTTGAAGACGTCGACAGCCGCCTTGACGCGTTCTTCGGTGGACGACGTCAGCTCGATTGCCTCTTCGCCCTTCCACGCGATCGTGGTGTCGGTTCCGCGGAAGTCGAAGCGAGTGGCCAGCTCCTTGGCGGCCTGGTTGAGCGCGTTGTCGACCTCCTGGCGCTCGACTTTGCTGACAATGTCGAACGATGAGTCCGCCATTCGATCCGTCCCTTCATCCGGTGATGGCCGTTTGTGCTTTGTCTACCCCCTCGTTGTAACCTGTCTGGCGGCAGGTTGCCCGAGCGGCCAATGGGAGCGGACTGTAAATCCGTCGCGAAAGCTTCACAGGTTCGAATCCTGTACCTGCCACCACCATAACAGCAGCTCAGGGTATGGTTTAGTGCCGTCGTGGGTTGCCTGCATCCCTCCCGCATCCTATGGTTTTCCATTCGCTGGTGGGCGGCCTGGCCGGAACCTGTGAATTTCCCCGTTTGCCCAGGCGTGTCACCGGTTGGCACCCGCCTGACAGCCTCCTGTTCTGGCTGGTGATCATCGGTGCCGACCCCGACCCCGGCCCGCGCGGCGGGAGGCCAGGTCCGCCTATCCTGAACAGGTGGCGAACATCGAATTGGCGGCGGCCATCGTAGGTGGCACCGTGGCTGTTTCAGCACTGGTGAAGGCGATGACCAGTTGGTTCCTTAGCAGGAATGCTAAAACCGAGATCGTCATTCGGCGGGGAGATGCGACTGTCAGGTTAGACCCCAACAAGCTTCAAGACGCCGAAGAGATCATCCAGATCGCCGCAGACCTCAGCGCCCGGGGAAATCTCAGCGCCGAAGCACAGGTAGTGCCCAAGAGGCCCCATCGTGGCGACGGGGCCGGAGATCCGGCGGCGAGCGAGTGAAACGTGGCTTTGCAGAACGCCGGTAGCAAGGTCACGGCTGGTGTCGGGGGCGGCGGCGGTGGAACTGCCCTCATCGCCTTTGCGCAGCACCTCGGCACCAATACGTGGCCAGGTTTCCTCCTGCTGTACGGCGCTCCTCTAATTGGGATCATGTTCGGCGAATTGATTGATCTAATCCTGTCGTGGGGGCAGCGGAGACGTGTTGAGTCAGCTATCAACGACGCACGCAAGACAATCAACGAGGCTCTCAAAAACCCAGCGACCACAGAAGAGCACAAAAAGGCCATGCAAAAGAAGCTGGAAGAGTTGGACAAGGTGGTCGCCGACAGCAAAATCAAGCGAGTCAAGGGATCGGCTTAGTGGAGAGCCTGCAACGGTGGAGATCCATACCGGTCGTCAGGTCCGCTGCCTTAATTAGGCTGTGCGCCAGACGCTTCGCCTGACTCGGGCTTAGTCGCACGACATCACCTGAGTGTGCTAGGCATAGGTCAATATCATTATCGGGCACGTCGAGTTCGGCGCTGCGGTCGAAGACGTAGAATTCGACTCGGATATCTTCGTGGAATAAGCCTGGAATTCGGCCACGCGCTGCTGGCATGTTGACATTACTTCTGCTCATCAGTCAGCCCACTCTTCCGCTGGGCACAACGGGTTTGATGACGTTGAGCACGTCTGACCGCTTGACGCGCACCAGTGTGCTGTTGCCGATCCGGTACGCCGGCAGCTGTCCGCTCGAAATCATGCGCCGCACCGTGCGTTTGGATACGCCAAGTTCATTGGCTGCGTTGTCGAGGCTGAGGAACTCTCTCATCATGCGGTCCTTTCACGACACAGGACCGCTGTGACCCGGTAGGGTTTTTAGTTGACGAAGCTAATCTACCAGTGCGTGTCAATACCGTTGGGGGCCAGTGTGTTACGGGCATGTTCAGCGAACGACCACTGAGACAAATGACTCAGTGCTCAGGTATCGGATTTCGAGTCTGCTGCCCCAAACCGTAAGTGCCATAAGGCGAGATGTGTTTCAGGGAATGCAAGCGCATCGCGTGCCAGGCTTTTCGAAAACAAACGCCTGAGAGCCGCTGTAAGCCGTCTAGTCTGACGGTGTGACCTGTCTAGCGCCATGCCTACCTATGGTCCTATGGTCCGCGAGCGTGAGGCTCGTCGCGGGGGGGCTTCGGCAGCAGTGACGCAGGTTCAAACCCTGTCAGCCCGATAGAACTCAAAGGGTATTAGAGTACTGAAACGCCGTCGGTAAGGCCAAGACTTAAAAGTAGTAGCCAAAGTGGCTTCTGGCGGCCGTTGACCAGCAAAGCAATTCACGCGCAGGTAGGTTTCACATCCAAGACGCCCCGAAGGCCTCGGTGACTTGCCTCGCTTTCTAAGCCAGGCGCGATTGACATTCCTAAGGACCTGGTTCCTTCCTGCTGGCGGGCACTGGACATTGACATTTTTACGGGACCTCGAATGGGTCTGAGGGCATCAGATAGCGCTCGTCAAAGTCGAATGCCAAGCCCATCCGACCGTGCCACTCCCGCGCAAAGGCGATAACCGATTCACAGGCCCAATCGGCGCACCCGGCTCCGAGAACTCGGTTCGGGAACCATGGCTGAGTCGGTGGCTGACGATTCTCCCGCCCAGCAAGTTTGTCCCGCAGGCTGGTGAAGAATTTGCCCTCACCGCTGTTGTCATCGTGCCACCAGCGAGGTTTGAAATGCACCAAGGTGTTTCGCAGTCCGATTAACACGTCGGCGCTTTGGAACGGCTCGGCGCCTTTGTCCATTCTGGTGTGTCCGCCGCACACCAACGCCACCTGGAATTTGCTCAATATCGACAGCATACGTTCGGCATTCTCCTTGCCGTTCCAAAGCTCGCGCATCGTCGCGAGGGCCTTCTCGGGGATGCCTTCGGTATAAGGCGTGTGCTCGCCGGGCTTGCTGTCAGCGGCGTCCTGCCAAACTTCATTTGCAACCGCCTCCAAGAACGCGACTGACGACAGCACAGTCGTCACGGCGTGTGATCGGTGGGGCCGGTCTGCGCCGACCTGACTCAGCAGCGTGTCTTCGCGTTTCCGGCATAACCACGCTTCTCGCCGCGCGTTCCATAGATGCTGGGCGGACATGTAGTCACGTACCGAAACCGACGCGCTGAAGCTGACGTTGACGCTCAGCGTCGCGCTCGCTGTGTGTCCTTGTCCTTGTCCTTGTCCTTGTCCTTGTCCTTGTCCTTGTCCTTGTCCTTGTCCTGGCTCCGGCTCGGTGGGCTCACTCACATGCTGAACCGTAACGACAGAGCTGGGTGGTCTCTCGCAGGCACGTCGAAGACAACTCCGGTGGTCTTCGACCATGAACCTCCGGTGATAGAGCGGTTGTTCGGGCTGGGCCTCCTCTGCACCGTCCCGCGGATTCAGCCCCGACAGGATCTCGACGCAGGCTCGATATGATCGCGGGCCATGTCTGATCAACCACCGGCGCTGGCGAAGGCCACCGAAGTCGCTGAGGATCTGCATACCAGTAGTCCGGCAGGGCTCAGCCGCGACAGCAGCCTACGATGGTCGGGATCGGGAATCGGCAGGCAAAGCTCGCTTTTCTCAGTATCGGCAAAAACTCCACGACTATGGACCGTGTCAGCATGTGAAGGGGCCAATTAAAAGGCGATAATTCCGAACGTGGCGGATGGGGGTGGTGCAGGTAGTACGGCCTCGCCGACGCGCTTTCTATTGGATACGAATGCTTTCATCGCGTTAGAGCCATTCGCTGGCCAATTGGAAGCGGGCATGGCTCCTGCCTCCACCTTCATGCGCCTGGCTATGAAGCAGGGCCACCGCATCTTCGTCCATCCCGCGAGTCGAGACGAACTGGCAGAAGGCCAGGACGGCGCCCGTGTCCAACAGCGGATGGCGGAACTAAACAAGTTTGAGGTGCTGGCCGAATCCCCGATCAATTCGCATATCGACACCGAGCTTGGCGCGGTCGTGCCGGACAGCAACGATCATCGCGATCGCCGGATCTTAGCGGCGCTGTACTCGAACGCTGTCAATTTTCTCGTAAGTGACGATGGCCGCCTCCGGCGAAGGGCCAAGCGTATTGGCGTTGGTGACCGGGTCTTAACGCTTGCGGATGCTGCGGCAATGCTCGAAGGCTTCGAGCCGCCGGCTGTTGCCCCTCCTCCGCCTCGGGTTAGGGAAGTGCCATCCTACGCACTGGATCTGGACCAAGAAATTTTTGAGAGTATCCGAGACGATTATCCAGAGTTCGGCGATTGGATTGCCAAGGTGCAAGCGGACTCAACGAACCGCGAATGTTACGTCGTCGAGGAACAAGACGGAACCTACGCGGCCATCGCTCTTTTGAAGATCACCGAACACGACTGCGCCTACAACTTCATCCGACCGGTCACCAAGATCTCGACATTCAAAGTGGCACCAGCATATTCAGGTAACCATTATGGTGAGCTTCTCCTCAAGGCTGTCCTGCAATCGCACCACGATCACAGAGTGGCGAGTGCCTACGTGGAGGTTTGGGGTCGTCACCAACGATTGATCGATTTCCTCGGCCTGTTTGGGTACTTCGACGGCGGTCGATCACCGAAAGGTGAAGTCGTGCTTGTCAAGGTTCTCCGGCCGCAAGATGCCTCACTTAGCCCACTTGATTTCCACGTCCACTATGGACCGCCAGCGGTCTCGACCGCGGCATCGGTATTTGTCATACCGATCCAGGACCATTGGCACAACCAACTGTTCCCTGAGTGCGCTTCCACCGGAGTTGGTGGGCAGCTTGCACTACCCGGCATTACGGGTCAGATGACTCGTCCCTGGGGAAACGCCCTACGAAAGGCTTACCTATGTAACGCATCAACAAAGCAGATGAACCAAGGAGACGTAATCCTCTTCTACCGGTCTGGGTTTCAGACTGTCGAGGTGATCGGAGTTGCGGAGGACACCCACCGCACATCTGAACCCGATGAAGTGATGAACCTGGTCGGAGGCCGGACGGTCTACAGTGCGAGCGATATTGAGGCCCTCGCCGGACACCGATCGCAGGTACTCGTTATCTTGTTCCGCCAGGATCGGGTGATCGATCCACCGTGGACACTGGCCGAGCTAATGTCCAACCACGTGTTGAAGGCACCGCCGCAAACCGTACAGAAGGTGAAGGAGGCTGGCACACAATGGGTTCACCAGCAACTGGCAGACAGGTAGTTATGTCTGTCCACCCGCGATATGCGGAGGGCATTATGGATGGCCGGAAGAGAGTCGAGTTTCGTAAGCGACCGCTGGCTTGCGACGTGTCCGTCGTCTGGGTGTATGCCACAGCGCCAGTTCAACGAATAGTCGGCTGCTTCGAGATAGACGCAACTATTACTGCGCCGCCACGCGACCTATGGCGCCAGTTCGCCAGCGTCGGTGGCATAGACCGCGCTGACTTTGACCGGTACTACGCGGGCAGCAGCGTTGGGTCCGGAATACGTATTGGAAATGTGGTTCGCCTTGAGGTGCCAATGCCCCTCCAAGAGCTTCTGCCATCCGGAGTGCCCCCGCAGAGCTTTGCCTACGTTGAGCCTGTCGAACCACCCAACCGGCAGTGCGTATTGGCGGCTCCTGCCGGTCGGCCAACGTAGTGAACGTTGCCTAGCTCGGGTAGGCACTCACAGATGGAACCTGATTGTCAGCTGTGTGAGGCACAATTCAAAACACAGCAGGATGGTCTTGGTCGGGAGCACGGATCTGCAAGTTGTACCTGGAGCATGACCTGAAGACAGTCTTTCTCGGCTCTTCCCTTTAACAATGCGGGATCGAACTCCAAATTTGATGCCCGCTGGGTTCGAGTCGCCCTAAAGCGGTCTCTCCGTCGACAGCGAGTCCGCGTTGGCGACCAACGGCGTAGTCTGTGCACTCGATAGACTATGCGTGGGATGCATGCTTCTTCTTATCCGCCTCGTAGCGAGTAACGGCGAGGGTACCGAGTGCGATGAATAGCGCTGTGACAAAATCGGGCAGCGCCAGATACCACCAGCGGAAACTTGCGCCGGTAATCTTTTCCATAAAGGTAGCTGCAATGCAGAAAGCTACAACGAAGAGAAGCGGAAGAAGAAACCAAGGATGTAAAAGATCCCAATAGTGAAACCGATTCTTCCGGCGAAATGCTGCGGGGTCGCGTCCAAAGATACGGCCGTATGCTTCGAGGCTGACTTCTGTTACTCGATCTGTCAGATCACCATTTCTTCGATTAACCATCCGTAGCGCTTCGTCGAGGCCCGAGGCGGCCTCTCTAATTGTGACGTCCGACCAGTAATTCGAGTAGCAACAGGAGATATTGCTCACCGCTCCGGCGAGGCAGATTGAAAGCAGGGTAGCGGTTAGCGCCGGTTCATGCACGTTGGTGTGATTACTCAAGACAAGTGCGGCCGCACCGACTAAAAATCCGTTTAGCGTCATCAGCCACCCCATACGATGGCCTATGATATCGTGCTCGAATTTCAAACGGTCCGCGAAGGCTTGGAACAGATCGGAAGGCCCGATCCAATCGCTAGCGTCTGCGGGGCAGATGTTGTCGCCCTGGCCCGGCCCTTGTGTTGTCACACCGTGATCTAACTAAGGTGGAGATCTGGCAGCAAGTCTGACGAGAGGGGCCCCTCTACCGTCATGATCAGCGCCCGAATATCTGCAGACTCAAGAAGACCCGCAACTACGCGGTGCGTAGCATCGAGTAGGAGTAACCCATCGCGCAACCTGTAGGTAGGTAGAAGCACAACATGCGGATCGACCGCCTCGCGTATACGTTGGCGGAAGTAGGCGATCCGCTGAAGGCGTTCCTGCGGCCACTGTGCTTGCAACTCGATTACTTGATAGACCGATTTCCGGTGTGCTCCCTCGGTGAACCAATCGACAGGGTCACCCAACGAGTTGAAGTACCAGACGGTGCGCAGGCCGCCGAGCATGCTTCGATCTGCCGTAACAATCTGAGTAACGGGAGACCCAAGCTCCAAGAGTCGAGCCCAATTGAGCTGAGCGCGGACGTTGCCGCGGAAGAGGGTAGCAAAATCGTGAATGTCGGGCATGGCCATCAGCTAATCAAACCGTCACGATTTGAACTGCCCCAGCTTGGTATGCAGCTGCAGCCGTCGAGGTTCCAGACTCCCGCATAACAGGTTGTCGATCGGGATACCTCATCAGAGCGCGGGCTTCACGGCTTTCGGCTCGTCCTCGATCCGCACGTCGCGCCCGGCGCCCGCCGACACCGTGGCGGCCTCGCCGCGAGCCAGGCCCACCGTTGCGATGATCACCAGCGCCGCGGCCACCGCCAACACGACCCAGTCGAAACCGTGCGCGTCCAACGTCTCACCGAGCACGGTGATCCCGAGGACCGCACCCACGATGGGCTTGGCGGCGATGATCGTCGGCAACGACGCGGTCAAGGCGCCGGCGCGGTACGCCGACTGGTGGATCACCATCCCGGCCGCCCCGCAGAACACCCAGCCGTACACCTCGGGCCTGGTCCACAACTGGTCGGGGTTGTGTTCGAGGATGTCGACGACGCCTTTCATCAACACCGCGAAGACGGCCAGCAACGAACCGGCGACCGCCGCGAGCAACAACGCCGCCACCGGGCGGTCCGACCAGACCCGGGCGCCGGCCATCGCCAACAGCAGGGGCGGGGCCATGGCCAGGGCCACGATCAGCCATACGTGGGCCGCGGCGCGCTCCTGGCCGCCCGCCGGCTGGCCGACCGCGATGACGACCACCAACGCCGCGGTCAGCAACACCGCCCACGTCCACTCCCCGCGCGTGACCGGGTGTCGGCTCATCCGCGCATAGATCGGCAGCGCGAACAGCAGCGACGTCACCTGAAGCGACATCACCAACAGCACGGAGCCCTTGTCCAGGGCGGCGGCCAGCAACACGTAGCTGGCGATGTCGCCGAGACCGCCCATCCACCAACGCCTGTCGCGCAACAGCATGCCGAACAGCGCGAGGTGGCCGACGGGTTTGTCGGTGACCTCCTGCGCGGATCGCTGGCGGACCACGTTGCCGATCGCCGACGCCAGCGCGGCAAGGAGGGCAAGGATCGCCGCAATATCAGCCCTCGACATGCCACCAATCTAGTCGGGCTGCGGCAAACCGCCCGTCGAGCATTCTCATAGCGGGAAAGCGGTGCCGGTGAGCTGCTCGGAAAGGTCCCACAGCGCCGCGGCGGTGCCCGCCCGCTTGGCCGGCCAGTTACGCCAGGTCGGCTGGGTGCGGCCATACAGACCGAAGCGCGGGCCGACGAAGGTGTCGCCGGGCAGATCCTGCGAGACCGCGTACAGCGTCTGCCTGGCCCCGAAATCGGCGTCGGTGGACACGATGCGGTCGACGGCCAACACCGCCGCGTCGCCCAGCTTGCGTCCGGAGTTGCCCTGCAGGTTGGTGTGCGACCAGCCGGGGTGGGCGGCCAGCGCGCGCAGTGGAGAACCGACGGCGTCCAGGCGCCGCTGCAGCTCCTTGGTGAACAGCAGGTTGGCCAGCTTCGACTGGCTGTAGGCCAGCCACGCCGAATACGGGCGGGAGCGCCAGTTCAGGTCCTTGAGGCTGACGTAGCCGAAGTGGTGCATCAGCGAGGACACCGTCACCACCCGGTCGGTCAGCTTGGGCAGCAACAGGTTGGTCAGCGCGAAATGGCCGAGGTGGTTGGTGCCGATCTGGCCCTCGAAGCCGTCGGCGGTCACCGCGTGTTTGGTGGCCATGATGCCGGCGTTGTTGACCAGCACGTCCACCGCCGTCATCTCGTCGGCGAAGCGCCGCACCGAGCCCAGGTCCTGCAGGTCGAGGTGGCGGACGTCGACGTCACCGCGCATCCGATCCGCGGCGGCCTTGCCCTTCTCGGTGTCGCGAACGGCCAGCACGACGCGGGCGCCGGCCCGGGCCAATTCGCGGGCGGTCACTTCCCCCAGTCCGGCGTTGGCGCCGGTGATCACGACGGTGCGTCCGGCGAAGGAGGGCAGGTCTGCTGCGGTCCAACCAGGCATGCAGCCCACCCTAACTACGTGATGCCTCCCACCCGAACGCCGCAGGTATCGTGCGTGGGATGGCCGGTGGAACTCCGACGCCGCGGATGTATTTAGGGGTCATCGTCAATCCGCTCGCGCGCAGGAATCGCGGCGCGCGCGGTGACCGCGTCGCCGAGCTGCGCCGCATCGTCGGTCCGTGGGGCGAGGTCCACGAAACCGCCTCGACCGAGGAGCTGGGCAAGACCCTGGACGGGCTCCACCCGCGGGTCACGCACCTCGTGGGCGACGGCGGCGACGGCGCGCTGCACTGGTTGATCAACGAAATCGAGCGCTGCGAAGCCGATCCGGAACGCTGGCCGACGTTCGTGCCGTCCAACGGCGGCAGCGTCAACGCCGTCGCGCGCAAGGCGCGGGTGCGCGGGCGGCCCGACGCCATCGTCCGCGCCCTGGTGGCAGCCGCCGAGGCGAACCGGCCCCCGCCCGAAATGCGTTTGGACACCCTGCAACTCGACGGCGAGACCGCGGACGGCGCGGCGTTTCATCGCCTGTGTTTCGGACTCGCCGCCGGCGGCGTCGGCAACCGGTTCTACGACATGTATTACGGAAAGCCCGACCACGGCCGTACAGAGGTCGCCCGGGTGATCGGCCGTTCGTTCCGCGATTACCTCGCGTCCAAGGTCGGCCGTTCGCGGGCGTCCAGTTACTCGTCGGTGCTGTTCACCCCAACGCGTGCCCGGGTCGTCATCGACGGCGAGGAGGTCCCGTCGCGGACGCACCGCGTGCTGCACGCGGGAGCGATCGACCTGCGGATCGGGGGACCGTTCCGGCTCTTCCCGAAGGCCGAGAATCCCGGCGCGCTGCATTTCCAGGCCGGCGAGATACGGCCCTCGCGGATCGTGGTCCAGCTGCCCGCGGCACTCACCAATGGCACGCTGCGGGGTCCCGGGGTTCGCGACGTGAACGGCCGCGAAATGACCATCGAGGCCGAGGGGGAGCCGCTCTCGCCGATCATCGACGGCGAACGCTTCGTCGGGATCACCCGGTTGGTGGCCCGGGCCGGCCCCCGCATCCGGGTTGCCCAGCCGAGCTGACTCCGTAGCTCAGTAGGTCAGCAGCGGCGAGACGGCTCCCGTGGCGCATCTCACTCGCCGCCGGGAATGCGAAGCTCGATATTGGGGTTGCTATGGCCTTTGCGGTGCGAATACGAAATGCACCCCGGATTCGGCCGAAGTCATCTCAGGAGAAATCATGATGCTGAGAAATACGTACCTCAGTATCCGCACGGATGCGACAAGGCCCGGGCGATAAATGCGCTGTTCAACCCATAAACGTGAATACTGAAGTCCGTAGATGCGGATCCCATGATTGTCGACGGGTGCCGGTAGTTAAGTCCATCCTGTGAGATTAATGTGCGGTCTCCGGAAATGCCTTGCACGCTTTGCTCAACATCCATCAACGGCGTTACATTGGGCGTTATCAATTGATCCGAAAAGTTCTTATCGCTCATAGTTGACCCGGAAGGGGGTGGCTCCTGCGATGGAGACGCTCATTGACCATCTGCACATGCGCGAAGCCCAAACACCCGACAAGACCCTCTTCCGCTTCGTCGACGACGAAGGCCGCGAGCTGGAGCACTACACCTATCGGAGCTTCTCCGAGCGGACGCGCGAGCTGGCCGCGTACCTGTCGACCGAAGCCGGGCTGCGGCCGGGCGATCGAGCGTTGCTCGTCTACCCGCCCGGCCTGGAGATGGTCGCGGCGTTCTACGCCTGCGCTCGGATCGGGGTGATCGCCGTGCCGGTCAGCCCGCCGCTGCCGATGTCGTTCGAGTCGGGTCTGGCCAAGCTCAGCTTCATCGCCCGCGACTGCCAGGCCAAGGCGGTGCTGTCGACCAAACAGTTCGAGTACGACTACCGCATGCTGCTCAACCACCTTGACGGCGGCTCGCCGTGGGCGGAGGCCCAGCGGCCCCCGGAGCTGCCCTGGTTCGGCACCGACGGCACGCAGGAGTTCGGCGGCGCCCACGTTCCCGACACCCCGGAGCCGGTGCTCTTCCTGCAGTACACCTCCGGATCCACCAGCGACCCGAAGGGCGTGGTGGTCAGCCACGCCAACGTCATCGCCAACGCCTCGGCCTTCGCGGGTGGCGAGGTGCTGGTCAGCTGGCTCCCACAGCACCATGACATGGGCCTGATCTCCGCCTACTTGTTCATCCTGCTGGTCGGCGGCACCACGCACGCCATGTCACCGCTGGACTTCCTCAAGCGGCCGTCGTCGTGGCTGCGGCTCATCAGTGACGTGCGCGCGACCCACACGCCGGTGCCCAACTTCGCCCTCGAGTTGTGCCTGCGCGAGGACAAGCTGCCCACATCCGAGCTCGCCGGGATCGACCTGAGCAGCCTGGAGAACATCGTCGTCGGCGCGGAACCGTTGCGCGCCAGCACGTTTGCGCGCTTCCGGCAGCGGTTCGCGCCCTACGGCCTGGAACCCAACGCCCTTACCGGCGCGTACGGCATGGCCGAGAACACCCTGATCGTTTCGCTTCGCGGCCGCCAGACGCTGGCGCTGAACAAGCGTGCGCTGGAGAGGAACCTCGCGCGGGTCGAGAAGGCCCAGCCGGAGAACAGCAACCAGGCCCCGGTGGTCAGCTGCGGCAAGCCGATCGACGGCAACGTGGTCCGCATCGTCGACCCCGAGGCCGGCGAGGCCCTCGGGGAGGGCCGGGTCGGCGAGGTCTGGCTGGATGGCCCGTCCAAGGGCGGCGGCTACTGGAACCGCCCCGACGTCACCGCGGAGGCGTTCGCGGCCCGCATCGCCGGCGACACCGAGCGCACCTACCTGCGAACCGGCGACCTCGGCTTCCTCTACGAGGGCGAGCTGTTCGTCTGCGGCCGCAGCAAGGACCTGATCATCGTGCGCGGCGTCAACTGCTACCCCTCCGACATCGAGGGCATCGTGGAGCGGTCTGCCCCGCAGGTGCGCGGCGGCTGCGTGGCCGCGTTCGCGGTGGAGCGCGACGACCAGGAGGTGCTGGCCGTGGTGGCCGAGGTCCGTGACGCGGGAGCGCTGCCGGACGGCAAGGCGCTGGCGCGGGCCATCCGCCGGCATGGCCACATCGACCCGCACACCATCGTGTTCGTGCCGCCGCACAGCATCCCCAAGACCACCTCGGGCAAGATCCGGCGGTCCTCGACGCGTCAGCTTTGGCTGGACGGCGAGCTGCCCGTCCTGGCGAGCTACACGCACCAGGCCCACGAATGGGCGCAGACCGACCCGGGCCCGCTGGACCGGTTCCGCAACCTGATCGAGAGCTACGACCTCACCGGCGAAGAGGACTGCTCCTTCGCGGACCTCGGCATCGACTCGCTGGCGCTCGCCGAGCTGCGCGCCGACCTGCAGGCCCTGCTGGAAGAGCATGGCGCGGGGGAGCTGGTCGAGGAGGTCAACACGCGCCTGCTCCAGCGGCTCACGGTGGCCGAATTCTTCCGCCTGATGCGGCAATTCGGCGAGGGGTCCGGCCAGCCGCTCGATGCGCTGCGTCAGGCGCTGGACCAGATTTCGACCGAGTACGAGGCCTACGAGGTCGCGCGGATGCGGGCCGACGCCCAGCTGCCCCTGCCGGCGTTGCCGCCGGCGCGGTCGGGGGCCCCCGGCGACATCCTGCTGACGGGCGCGACCGGCTTCCTGGGGCCGTTCCTGGTCGCCAGCCTGCTCGGCCGGACGTCCCTCACGGTCCACGCGCTGATCCGCGCCACGGATCCCGCGCACGGGCTGGACCGGATCGTCGCGTCCCTGCGCCGGGCCCGGCTGTGGACGCCGGCCCTCGAAGCCGAGGTCCGGGCGCGGGTGCGCGTGGTCTGCGGCGACCTCGCCGAGCCGCAGCTCGGCATCGGCGAGGAGGGGTTCCGGCGCCTGGCCGAGAGCGTCGACGCCATCCTGCACAACGGCGCCCTGGTCAACTACGTTCGGACCTACGACGCCCTGCGCCCGGCCAATGTGATCGGGACGCACGAGCTGCTGCGGCTGGCGATGACGGCGCACCGCAAGACCTTCCACCTGGTCTCGAGCACCTTCATCTACGGGTGGAGCGTCAAGCCGGTGGTCGGGGAGTCCGACGCCAACCTGGAGATGAACGCCCTGGACTTCGGCTACTCGCAGACCAAGTGGGTGGCCGAGCAGCTGGCCTTCGCCGCCCAGCGGCAGGGGCTCGACGTGCGCATCTTCCGGCCCTCGCTGATCTCGCCGACCAGCGCGGGCTTCGGCAGCGGCGACGACATCCTGGTGCGCACCGTGGCGTTCATGATCGAACACGGCATCGCCGCCAACGCGCTCAACCAGCTCAGCCTGCTGCCTGCGGACCTGATCGCCGACCACATCGTCGCGCTGATGGACCTGCCGGCAGACGAGGGCACCGTGTTCAACATGACCGCGGACGACTACTACAACCTGATGGACATCACCCGCGTCCTCTCCGAGCGCTACGGCTATCGCTTCGACTACCACGACATCCCGGCATTCGCCGCCGAGATGAACCGCCGCTGCACGACGCGGGACCCGATCTACCCGCTGGTCGACTTCCTCACCCGGTCGGCCGACAAGATCGCGGCGATGCGGGACAAGCGCTACGGCAACTCCCAATACCGGAGTGCGCGTGCGCTGGCCTCGGTCGGCCTGCGTGAGCCGTCGCTCACCGACACGGTCGAGAATCTCGTCCGGTTCTTGCGCAGTGAGCGCCTGATCACCGAGGCTGAGGCCGAGGCGCAACGCAGCGCCTAGTTTCCCAAGGGGGTTCTTCCATGTTCACCGTCGACGACCAGGCGACGGGCCCGCATGACGCCTCGCTCGACCACGAGCGGATCGTCCTGCAGGCGCGCGACGTCGAGTTCGACTGGGCGACGCTGCCGTTCTACTACGTGCCCAACGAGCCCTTCACCACCCATTTCTGCAACGTGCTGCACCTGCTGCTGCCCGCAGGCGAGGAGTTCATCGTCGACGCGTTCAAGAACGCGTTGCCGCTGATCAAGGACGACCAGCTGCGGCTGGACGTGCAGGGCTTCATCAGCCAGGAGGCCATGCACTCCCAGGCTCATTCCGGGGTGCTGGATCACTTCGCGGCCAAGGGCGTCGACGTCACGCCGTTCACCGACCAGATGGCCTGGCTCTTCTCCCAGCTCATCGGGGACCGGCCCGGGTGGGGTTGGCGGCGACGGCAGAGCTGGCTGCTCGAGCGGGTGTCGATGGTGGCCGCGCTCGAGCACTACACCGCCATCCTGGGCGAGTGGATCCTGGACACCCCGCAGCACGACGCCTTCGGCACCGACCCGGTGATGCTCGACCTGCTGCGCTGGCACGGGGCCGAAGAGGTCGAACACAAGGCGGTCGCGTTCGACACCATGAAGCACCTGCGCGGCGGCTACTGGCGCCAGGTGCGCACCCAGCTGCTGATCACGCCGGCGCTGCTGTGGCTGTTCGTCCGCGGCGTGCGGTTCATGTACTCGGTCGACCCGTACCTGCCGCCGGGCACCAAACCCCGCTGGCGCGACTACTTCAGCGCGGCGCGCCGCGGCCTGGTGCCCGGGCCGTTCCAGTTCCTGCGGGTCATCGGCGCCTATTACACGCCGAGTTTCCACCCGTCCAAGCTCGGCGGGGTGGGCCGCGCGGTCGACTACCTGGCCCGCTCGCCCGCGGCCCGCGCGGCGCACTGAACGTCGGGGGCACACGAATGACTCAGTCCAACACCGTGATCGCGTCCGACGGCGTGTCGCTGGCCGTCCACGCCCACTCGCCGATCGACCCGGGGCGCCCGACGATTCTGGCGATCCATGGCTACCCCGACAACCACCACGTGTGGGACGGCGTCGCCGACGCCCTGGGTGGGCGCTACAACTTCGTGGCCTTCGACGTCCGGGGCGCCGGCGATTCGTCCAAGCCGGCGAAGCGCGCGGCATACCGCCTGCCGCAACTGATTTCGGACATCGGCGCGGTGATCGACAGCCTCGGGGTGAACGAGGTCCACCTGATCGCCCACGACTGGGGTTCCATCCAGGCCTGGGCCGCGGTCACCGACGAGTCGGTGATGGGCAAGGTCGCCTCGTTCACGTCGATCTCCGGTCCGCACCTGAACTACGCGGGCAAGTTCCTGCGGTCCGCCCGCTCACCCCGCGGCGTGTTCGACGTCCTCAAACAGGCGCTCGCCTCCACCTACATCTGGTTCTTTCTGTGCCCGGGCGTGCCGGAGTTGGCGATCTGGTCCCGGGCGACCGTTGCGGTCTTCGCGGCGGTCGAACTGATCGGCCGGCCACGCCGGGCCGGTCGGCGGCGCGCGGCGACCACCCGGTCGACCCGCGACTACGTCAACGGGCTGAACCTGTACCGCGCCAACATGCCCGGGCCGTTCCTGGCGCCCGGGAAGGAGCTGCCGCAGACCAAGGTCCCCGTGCAGGTCTTGGTGGCGCGCTGGGACTACTTCGTCTCGCCGCCCCTGCAGCGGTTCACCGGCTCGATACCGCCCAACGGCAGGGTCGTCGACATCGAGGGCGGGCACTGGGTGGTGTCCTCCCATCCCGAGGTCATCGCCCGGCTCACGAGCGAATGGGTCGATCAGAGCACCATTGGTCAGACGTAGGACTTGTTGTGGCACAGACGATTTGGGGCAGCAGACCCGCCGACTTGTACGGTCGTCGCAAGCGCGACCGCCTCTACACGGCGTTGTGGGGAGTGGGCACCCTCTTCGGGGGCTTGGCGTCGGCGTCGCGCTGGGACCCCTCGCGGGTGGTGCCGGTGCGGCGGACCACCACCGCGGTGGTCACCAAGCGCGAACTCCTCACGCCCGACGTCGTCGCGCTGACGCTGGGCGACGCGCAGGGTGGATTGCTGCCGTCGTGGACTCCCGGCGCGCACATCGACATTCGGCTGGCGTCGGGCCGCCGCCGCCAGTACTCACTGTGCGGTCCGCCCGGGCGGCGCACCGACTACCGGATCGCGGTACGCCGGATCGCCGACGGTGGCGGGGGCTCGATCGAAATGCACGACACCTTCGACGTGGGCGACACGATCGAATTCGAGGGGCCCCGCAACGCGTTCTATCTGGTCACCGACGAGCGCGAGGTGCTGTTCGTGATCGGCGGCATCGGCGTGACTCCGATCCTGCCCATGATCTCACTCGCCCAGCAGCGCGGAATCGATTGGCGTGCCGTGTATGCCGGCCGCAGCCGGGAGTACATGCCGCTGCTCGACGAGGTATTGGCGGTGGCGCCCGACCGGGTCAGCGTGTGGGCCGACGACGAGCGTGGCCGCATTCCCGACGCCTCCGAGCTGCTCGCCGATGCCGGGCCGTCGACGGCCGTCTACGTGTGCGGCCCGACCGCGATGCTGGAGTCGGTGCGCACGATGCGCGACCAACACGCCGACGCGCCACTGCATTACGAGCGGTTCGGGCCGCCGCCCGTCGTCGACGGCGTCCCCTTCGAGCTGGAGCTTGCCCGTTCACGGCGCGTGCTGAGCGTGCCTGCGAACCGGTCGGCGCTGGACGTCATGCTGGACGGCGACCCGACGACCGCGTACTCCTGCCAGCAAGGCTTCTGCGGCACCTGCAAGGTGAAAGTGCTTGCCGGGGAGGTCGATCGCCGCGGCCGCGCCGCGGAGGGCGACGGCGAAATGCTGGTCTGCGTCTCGCGGGCCAACGGCGGTCGCCTGGTGATCGACGCCTAGGGGTGGTGCGCCGGGTAGGCGTGCACCAGGGCGCTGTCGAGCCGCGGCACGGCGTGGGTCAGCTGGTGCTCGGCGTCGTGGGCGATGCGGTGCGCGTCCTGGAGGCTGATGCCGGGGTCGATGTCGAGTTCGGCGTCGGCGTGCAGGCGGTGCCCGATCCAGCGCATCCGGATGCTGCGCACGCTGCGGACGCCGGGGCGGGCGGCCAGCGTCGCTTCCGCCGTGTCGACGAGCGCGGGGTCCACCGCGTCCATGAGCCGGCGGAAGATGTCGCGCACGGCACCGCGCAGCACCGCCAGGATCGCCACCGTGATGATCAGGCCGACGATCGGGTCGGCCAGCGGGTAGCCGAGCGCGACGCCGGCCGCCCCGAAAAGCACTGCGAGCGAGGTGAATCCGTCGGTGCGAGCGTGCAGGCCGTCGGCGACGAGGGCGGCCGAGCCGATCCGGCGGCCGGTGCGGATCCGGTAGACGGCGACGACCTCGTTGCCCGCGAAGCCGATGAGCCCGGCGGCGGCGACCCAACCCACGTGGCCGATGGCGACGGGGTGAATCAGCCGCAGGACGGCCTCGTAGCCGGCGACGATCGCCGACAGCGTGGACACCGCCCTGGAATCCAGCGCGATCGGCATCCGGGCGGTCAAGATCAGCCTCGTCGGACTGG
>NZ_LZJN01000036.1 GCF_001667735.1 Mycobacterium sp. E183 | reverse complement strand
CGCGCTGTTCAACGCTTGCCTCGTTCAGCTGGTGAGCAAGTGGGGCCTGCAACAGATCTCCTGGTTCGTCCCCGCCCAACTCAACGGCGTCTCCGACCTGGTCGCGCTGTCGGACACGACGTTTCTGGTGATCGAACGGGCCGCCGCCACCCCGCCGACCGTGCGGATCTACCGGGACGGGCGGCTCCATCGGGTAGGCGTACTGGGCGGTCGGTACCCCGGTGGCGACGTCGAATTTGGTGATCCGGGTGAGCACACGGTGACCGTCGCCGCCGGTCGGGCCGTCGTTGTAACCGGGGTCCTCCATCGCGGCGTATAGCGTCCGGCCGTCGGGTGTCAGCGCCAGACCCTCCAAAGCCTTATCCCGGCGAGGGCCCACGTTCTGCGTGGACATCGCCAGATTGGCCGGCAGGGTGAACTCGCCGAGGTAGGCGCCGTCGAGCGCGGCGGTCCGGATCCAGGGGTCGAGCAACACCGGCCCGGAGGTGATCCGTTCGCCCTCGGAGGACCAGTACAGCCGCTGCCGGGCGGGGTCGAACGCGATGCCCTCGGGGTCCGGCGGGACGACCGGTGGCGTGACATCCAGGGTGAGCGGCCGGAAGGGCTGACCGGTACGGTCCAGCAGCGGATGGGTGCCGGTGAAGGTGACCCTGTCAATTCCCCTGTCCGACAGGGACAACTGCACGGTGTAGAACCGGGCCGGGTTCTTCTTCGAGCGGTCGTCGCTGATGACGTAATAGAGCTGACGGCCCGCGTCATAGCTCAGCGCCGACAAACCGCCGATGACCGTCCCGTCGAAGCTCGCATTGAACGGAACCTGCGCCTGACCGAGATAGGCCAACATCGGCCGCGGCGGGGCCGCCGGGGCGTGCGGGTGCGCCGGCGCGCAGCCGGCGAGCGCCAGGGCGAGCAACGCGCACGCCGCGCGGACCCGATGTGCCATACCGGAGAAGGTATCGCCGATCCGGTCGGCTGGGTGAAAACGGGGCACGGCCCGGCCCCGGATGTGTCGTCGGCGAAAACGGGTCGGGTTGTTATTCCCGCAGCGCGAACCGCAGGATACGGTCGGGTTATGGCGCCAGAGACCACCACCATTGCCGACCAGCTGCGCAACGCCCTCGACGGGCGTTGGCGCGACACGAGGAACCAGCTGCGGTCCACCATGAGCGAGGACCTCTTCCGGCCGCACTACACCCCGAACACCGTGATTGCGCGCACCAAGGTGGCCGAGCAGATGAGGATCATGGCCGCCTTCGGTGCCGCCGCCGACAACTTCCGCAAGGAGCACGGCGGCACCGGCGACATCGGTGCGGCGATCACGATGATCGAGATGCTCGCCATGTCGGATCTGTCGCTGATGGTGAAGGCCGGCGTCCAGTGGGGGTTGTTCGGCGGTGCCGTCGAAAATCTGGGCACCGAGCGCCACCACGAGGCGTACGTGAAGAAGATCATCAGCCTCGAATTGCGGGGCTGCTTTGCGATGACCGAGACCGGACACGGCAGCGACGTTCAGTCGTTGGAGACCACCGCGACCTACGACCCGGCCACGGAGGAATTCATCATCGACTCTCCGACGCCCACCGCCCGTAAGGACTACATCGGCGGGGCGGCCGAAACGGCCACCATGGCAGCGGTATTCGCCCAGCTGATCACGACGGAGGACGGCGAACCGGTCAACCACGGCGTGCACTGCGTGCTGGTGCCGATTCGCGACGCGGAGGGCAACGACCTGCCCGGCGTGACGACGTCGGACTGCGAGTACAAGGGCGGCCTCCCCGGCGTGGACAACGGTCGCATCGTGTTCGACCACGTCCGGGTCCCGCGGGTGAACCTGCTCAACAAATACGGCGACGTGGCGCCGGACGGCACCTACACCTCGCCGATCGAGAACACCAACCGCCGGTTCTTCACCATGCTGGGCACATTGGTGCGCGGACGGATCACGGTGGGCGGCAGCGCCGGCGCCGCCGCCCGCGTCGCGCTGGACATTGCCACGCGATATGCGTTGCAGCGCAAGCAGTTCAGCGCGCCCGATGACGAGTCCGAAGTGCTCATCATGGACTACCTGGTGCACCAGCGCCGGCTGTTCCCCTTGATTGCGAAGTCATACGCGTTGCAGTTCGCCCAGAACGAGCTGGTCAGCAAGTGTCACGACATCCAGACCGCGGACGCGGTGGACGCCGACGA
Source organism: Mycobacterium sp. E183 (assembly GCF_001667735.1). Taxonomy (GTDB): domain Bacteria; phylum Actinomycetota; class Actinomycetes; order Mycobacteriales; family Mycobacteriaceae; genus Mycobacterium. The sequence continues at coordinate 37,213 of NZ_LZJN01000036.1, read as the reverse complement.
GCAGCGCGAGCTGGAGGCCCGCGCCGCCGGGCTGAAAGCGGCCAACACCTGGCACGCATCGCGGGCGATTCAGGAGGCGCGCGAGGCCTGCGGTGGCGCGGGTTACATGGCCGAGAACCGGTTGGTCGCGCTGCGCGGCGACACCGACGTCTTCACCACGTTCGAGGGCGACAACCACGTACTGACGCAGTTGGTGGCCAAGGAGCTGCTGACGGCCTACGCCGATGACATCCGCAGCATGAGCCCCGTCGAATGGGTGCGCTTCGCCGCCAACACCGTCGGCGAGCGCGTCGTCAAACGGACTGCGGCAGAGACGATTATCCAAACGATCGTGGATGCCCGGCAGGACAGCGAGGAAGAGGGCAGCCTCTTCAACCGCGGCACGCAGATCAAGATGTTCGAGGACCGCGAGGAATATCTGCTGGCGTCCGTGGCCCGTCGGCTGCAGGCAAAATCCAAGGAGATGTCGGAGTTCGACGCGTTCAACGCGGTACAGGACCACGTTTTACACGCGGCGTCCGCACACATCGACCGGGTGGTGCTCGAGGCGTTCGTCGCCGGCATCAATGCCTGCCCGCACGAGGAAACCCGCGAACTGCTCGGCATCCTCTGCGATCTGTACGCGCTTTCGGTCATCGAAGACGACAAGGCGTGGTACATCGAGCATCGGTACCTGTCCACCGAGCGGGCCAAGGCAGTTACCCGGGGCATCAACGATCGATGCCGCGCGCTGCGACCGCACGCGGAGACGCTCGTCGACGGTTTCGGAATCCCCGAGCAATTGCGCTACGCCGAGATGCTGCACCCGGAGAACCTCGCCGACGTCGCCGCGAACTGAGTCGCCGCTCCCTCATGTTGTGACACAACACTATTGATTCGGGATCGGGCCGAGCGCCTTCAGCCTGCCGTCCGGGCCGATCCCGAACTTCACCGTCCCGCTGCCGGTGGGACAGCACGGCTGATCGTTGCCCTTCAACCATTGGTATTGAACGGCAACGGTGTCATCGGCCGGCGGTAAGACGGTGATGTACGGCTTGGGATTCGGGGTGGCCGGGCCCAGCGGCGTGTTGTGGTCGAAGAAGAGCAGCTGCTGTCCGGTGGACTCGCTGGCGATGGTCGGAATGATCTGCACCCAATACAGACGGCACTTCTTGGCATGTCCCCGAGCGATTTCCACCCAGCTGCTACCGGGGATGGTGATCGGCACCGACGCGATGGCCCGCTGCACCGTCGCGGGCGCCGGCCCGTCGGAGTCCTTGCACGTCTCGGATGGGGTTGGCGGCGAACTGGCTTGGTGCCCGCCGCAACCGGAGGCCAGCAGGATCAACAGGATCACAATCAGCTGACGCACTCGGTGAGCTTAGCGAAGGCTGTGAATGTCCCGTTTGTTTGGTCCGAGACCCCGTTCTGATAGCTCAGGCATCGGGCCCCGCGGGTAGCCTTGACCGGGGTCGGCGGGTCGATGATGACCCGTCTTGACCTGGGGTTATGCGGCATTCCCGAAAGTTCACGGACGCGCTTAGGCCGGTGAGAGGAAGCCGTAAAACGGGGGAAACTCCCGATACCCGGTGCCGAAACATCCTCGTCGCACCATTCACGTAAGCCCATTGTGCTCAATGGAGGGAAGGTAGGCGTGGCCACCGAGTCCATGGCGTCCGACAAAGATGCCGTGAACACCGTGTGCGCATACTGCGGCGTGGGCTGCGGAATGGTGTTGCAGGTCACAACCGACCCCGAGAGCGGCCGGCGCCACATCTGGAAGTCTATTGGAAACAAACAACATCCGGCCAACTTCGGCCGGTTGTGCACCAAGGGCGCCACCACGTCCGACTTGCTCGGGGCGCCTGGACGAATCGAATCGGCGCATCTGCGCGCCGACCGTGGCGAGCCACTCGAGCCCGTCGACATCGAGCGGGCAATTGCCCAGTCCGCGCACCGTTTAAGCGCGATCATCGACGCGCACGGCCCGGATTCCTTTGCCATGTATGTGTCGGGCCAGATGTCCATCGAGGCGCAGTACCTGGCGAACAAACTGACCAAGGGCTTCATCGGCACCAACCAAATCGAGTCGAACTCGCGGCTGTGCATGGCCAGTGCCGGTGCCGGTTACAAACTCTCGCTGGGCGCCGACGGGCCGCCCGGCTCGTACCAAGACTTCGACCACGCCGACGTCTTCTTCGTAATCGGCGCGAACATGGCCGACTGCCATCCCATCCTCTTCTTGCGGATGATGGAGCGCGTCAAGGCAGGCGCCAGGCTGATCGTGGTCGATCCGCGGCGTACGGCGACCGCGGACAAGGCCGACCTGTTCCTCCAAATCGCCCCCGGTTCCGATCTCGCGCTGCTGAACGGGTTGCTGCACCTGATCGTCGAGAACGGGCACACCGATCCCGAATTCATCGCCGAGTTCACCGAGGGGTGGGAGGTGATGCCCAGCTTCCTGGAGCAGTACACCCCCGACGCGGTCAGCGACATCACCGGGATTCCCGAGGACGACATTCGCGCGGCGGCCCGCATGATCGGCGAAGCCAACAACTTCATGAGCTGCTGGACCATGGGCCTCAACCAGAGCACCCACGGCACCTGGAACACCAACGCCATCTGCAACCTGCACCTGGCCACCGGCGCGATCTGCAAACCCGGCAGCGGTCCCTTCTCCCTCACCGGGCAGCCCAACGCGATGGGCGGCCGCGAAATGGGTTACATGGGACCGGGATTGCCCGGACAGCGCTCGGTCCTGTCCGCGGTCGACCGCGCCTTCACCGAAGACCAGTGGGGCATCCCACGGGGAACGCTCCGCACGGACGTGGGCACCGGCACCATCGACATGTTCTCCCGGATGGCCCGCGGCGACATCAAGGCGTGCTGGATTGTCTGCACGAACCCCGTTGCCTCCGTGGCCAATCGGCGGACCGTGCTGGCCGGCCTGGAGCGCGCCGAGCTGGTCATCGCGCAGGACGCCTTCGGAGAAACGGAAACCAACGAATACGCCGACGTCCTCCTGCCGGCGGCCCTGTGGTCGGAAGCCGAGGGCGTGATGGTCAACTCCGAGCGCAACATGACGCTGTTCCAGCCGGCGGTCAGGGCGCCGGGAGATGCGATGCCCGACTGGCAGATCATCGCCCGGGTCGCTTGCGAGATGGGATTCTCGGACGCTTTCAGCTACAACTCGGCCGAGGAAGTCTTCGAAGAGATCAAACGGTTCTCGAATCCGAAGACCGGTTACGACCTGCGGGGGGTCAGCTACGAGCGGCTGCGCCGGGGCCCACTGCAGTGGCCGTGCGCACCCGGGGGCGCCGGCGACCGCAGCCCCATTCGCTACCTCAACGACGGTGTCAGTCAGGCCCGGCTGGTCCGCGAGGACGGCAGCACTCCCCGGCTGGCCTTCCCCACCGAGAACGGCCGCGCGGCGTTCTTCGCCCGCCCGCACCTGCCGCCCGAGGAAATGCCCGACGACGACTACCCGTTCCTGTTGAACACCGGTCGCTTGGCGCATCAGTGGCACACCTTGACCAAGACGGGCAAGGTCGCCAAGCTCAACAAGCTCAATCCCCGGCCTTTCGTCGAAATCCACCCCGACGACGCGGCACGGCTGCACGTCGCCGAGGGTGACGCGATCGAAATCGCTTCGCGCCGCGGTCGCGCCGTGCTGCCCGCCGCGATCAGCGACCGGGTGCGGCCCGGCAACTGCTTCGCACCGTTCCACTGGAACGACCTGTTCGGCGAATACCTCGCGATCAACGCGGTCACCAACGACGCGGTGGACCCGATCTCGAACCAGCCGGAATTCAAAGCCTGCGCCGTCGCATTGGCTAAAGTCGCCGTCCCGGTGGCGAATCGGGGCACTGAACCTCAGCCATCGGTGGATGCCGACGCACCAGCACCCGCGCCCACGGAGCTACCGAAAATCAGCGTGTCGCAGGTCGATGCCCTCGCCGCCTTGCTCGGTGTGGCAACAAGGCCCGTGCCGGAATTCGATGAGCTCGGCCGCTCCTATCTCGCCGGAATGCTGACCGCCCTTCGGTCGGATGCCGGTCGATGCGCGTCCGGCGTGCCAACGCTGCCCCTGAGCGCTCCCTTCGACTCGGGCACCCGGCTGTGGGTGGATGGCCTGCTGGCGGGCCTGTTCTCGCGCAACGACACGACGCGGGCAACGCCGGCCCCCACGGTCAAGCCACCGACCACCGAGCCGCCCGGAGCCAAACCCGCAGAACGCGCGCCCGTCGTCGTGCTCTGGGCATCGCAGACCGGCAACGCGGAGGAACTCGCCGCCGACATCGCGGCGCGGCTGGGCGAGAAACAGCTGCCCGTCGCGCTGCACAGCATGGACGACTTCCCGGTGAGCGAACTGCCGACGACGCGGCAGCTGCTGCTGGTCACCAGCACCACCGGCGACGGAGAGCCGCCCGACAACGGCGCCGGGCTCTGGCGAGCGTTGACGTCAGACGCCGCACCACGGTTCACCGCCACCCGCTACGCGGTGCTGGCGCTGGGCGACTCCAACTACGACGACTTCTGCGGTCATGGGCGCAAGCTCGATGAGCGGCTGGCCCAGCTCGGCGCGACGCGCATCATCGAGCGGGTCGACTGCGAACCCGACTACGACGACGCCGCGGCCAGGTGGCTTGACGGTGTCATCGATGCGCTGTCCCGCACGCCCGCACCGGTGGGCCACGACGGGGTTGCGCCGGCCGTGGCCACCTCGACGGTCGCCGCGCCGCCCCGACCGGCCGACGGGTCCAGAACGGCCGGGTACACCAAGAAGCATCCGCTGATCACCGACATGGCCCAGAACATCAAGCTGGGCCGGCCGGAATCGGCAAAGGACGTGCGGCAGTTGGTGTTTCGAGTGCCCGAGGGCACGATCAGCTACGAGGCCGGCGATGCGCTCGGGGTGTGGCCGCGCAACAGCGACCAGCTAGTCGATGAATGGCTGACCGTCACGGGCCTGGACGGGCAGACCCCGGTCGAGGTCGGCGAGCACGGTCTGATGTCGTTGCGCTCGGCGCTCACGGAGCGAATCGAGATCGCCCACATCAGCCGGGACCTGGTGCGGTTCGTGCAGGAGCGCACCGGCGACCGGAAACTCGCCGAGCTGCTGAAGCCGGAAAACAAAGCCGCGCTGACCGATTGGACGTGGGGTCGCCAGTCGATCGACCTGCTGGCGCAGCACCCGGTCTCCGCCTCGGCCCACGAGTGGCTGAGGGTGCTGAAACGCCTTCAGCCGCGCCTGTATTCGATCTCGTCGAGCCCGAAGGAATGCCCCCAAGAGGTCCACCTGACGGTCTCGCCGGTGCGCTACAACTTCCAGGGAGTCCCGCGGCGCGGAGTCTGTTCGACCTACCTTGCCGACCGCTCCCCCGGCGATCGCGTCGCCGTCTATCTGCAGCCATCGAGCAATTTCCGGCCCCCCGGCGACCCGGATACGCCGATGATCATGATCGGTCCGGGCACCGGCATCGCGCCGTTCCGCGGGTTCCTGCAGGAACGACGCGCGCTCGGGCACACCGGTCCCAATTGGCTGTTCTTCGGCGAGCAGCACGCCGCCACCGACTACTACTACCGCGACGAGATCGAGCAGATGCACGCCGACGGGTTGCTCACCGAGCTGGACCTGGCGTTCTCGAGGGACCAGCGCGACAAGATCTACGTGCAGCACCTGATGCGCAGCCGTGGGGCGGAGCTGTGGCGCTGGCTGCAGGACGGGGCGCAACTCTACGTCTGCGGGACCGCGGACCCGATGGCCAAGGACGTCGACCGCGCGCTGTGCGAGGTCGCCGCCGAACACGGCAGCCTCGACCCCGACGCGGCAAAGGAGTACGTCAGGTCGTTGAGCGCCGGCAAGCGCTACCACCGCGACGTCTACTAGGCGCCGCGCCTCCACCCGACTCGTAATACGACGGAAACGTCACGCACCTGCCACTGAAACAACCTCGCTGCACCATTCACTCATTGGTCGCGCCGAGGAGGGACGTAGTGGCTCTGGATTTTGACGGGCCCCTCGAGGACACCGTGCGGGCCGTGTGCCCGCTGCAGTGCCGGCTGCGGCGCGCGGCCGGCGACGACCAACCCGGCGACCAGGTCGACTGGGCGGGGCTACCGATCAATCTGGACTTCGCGTTCTCGCCCCAGCAGCGCGACAAGGTGTACAAACAGCACCTGATGCGCAAGCGCGGCACACAGCTTCGGCGGCCACAGGACCGGGGCCAACGGTGCGCTTGCGACTTTGCGCCCGACGGCCGACGCGTCTACCCGGGCGACGCCGACTCGATGTCCAGTCGCTAGCCATCCCGCTGCTCTCGTCCGATCGGGCGGAGAAGAAATCACCGGGGTTCAAAGTGGCGTCGGCCTGCGCACCCAACCAATTTGCGGGATCTAATCGCACCCGACGCGGTCGCAATGGCACCTTGAGCGTTGCCTGCGCGCTATCAACGCCCACACCAGGGGATCACGATTGTCAACCGCCCCCGCAGCACGCGACGGAACCCCAGCGCCGTCCGGTTTGCTGGCCGCTAGCTTTTGAGGGGTCGGTCGTGAGCAAATCGAACAGCTTGGAACAACGATGGTGGACGTCTCGGTTATCGAAACCTCGGGATTGGGCGACCGCAGTTACCTGGTGAGCGACGGCGAGGTCGCGGTCGTCATCGACCCGCAGCGTGACATCGACCGTGTGCTGGAGTTGGCCGCAGCCCTGCGCATCACCCACGTGCTCGAGACTCATATTCACAACGACTACGTGACCGGCGGCCTGGCGCTCGCCCGAGCCACCGGCGCGGAATACCTTCTTCCCGCCGGGGAAGACGTTGAGTTCCCGCACCGGCCCGTCGGCGACGGCGACCGGATCGACACGGGCGGGCTCCACCTCGAAGCGCTGTCCACGCCCGGGCACACGCACCACCACGTCAGCTACGTGCTCCGCGACGGAGGTGGCCAGACGGTCGGGGTGTTCACCGGCGGATCGATGCTGTTCGGCAGCACCGGAAGGACCGACCTGGCAGGCGAAGAGCACGCCGCCGAATTGTCCCGGCTGCAGTATCGCTCGGTTCGTCGGCTCGCGGACGAGTTGCCCGCGAGCACACCCGTCTATCCCACGCACGGATTCGGCAGCTTCTGTTCGGCCGCCCCCACCGACAGCGACGAGTCGACGATCGGCGACGAACGCCAGACCAATCCGGCACTCACCCAGGACGAACAGGATTACGTCGAACAACTGCTGGCCGAGCTTTCCGCATACCCCGCCTACTACGCGCACATGGGCGTGATCAACAGGAAGGGGCCAGAAGCACCGGACCTCTCCCCCGTCGCGCCCGTGCGCCCGGAGGAGCTTCGAGCGCGAATCGACGCCGGCGAATGGGTCGTCGACTTGCGCAACCGGACCGCGTTCGCGGCAGGACATTTGGCCGGCACATATGGCTTCGAGTTCTCCGGCTCGTTCGTCAATTATGTTGGCTGGCTTTACGCGTGGGGCGCGCCACTAACCCTGATCGGAGAAGATGCCGACCAGGTCGCCGAGGCCCAGCGCGAGCTCGCCCGCATCGGCGTCGACCGGCTGACCGGCAGCGCCACCGGCAACATCCGCGAGCTCACTGCCGGATCTGAGCTGCGGAGCTATCGGGTCGCGAGCTTCGAGGATGTCGTCGAGGCGCTCGACGATGCGCGTGTCCTGGTCCTTGATGTCCGCCAAGCCGGCGAGTTCGACGGCGGCCACGTGCGCGACGCGGTCAACGTGGCGTTGCACGAACTGCCCCAACGACTTGGCGAGCTTCCCGAGGACCGCGAATTATGGATCCATTGCGCCAGCGGCTACCGCGCATCGATCGCCGCCGCACTGCTCGACCGTCAAGGTCGGGACGTCGTACTCATCGATGACGAGTACGACAACGCCGAAAAGCTCGGGATAACAACCCCCTAACTCACCAATCTGCACCGGGAGCAATCATGAACACACCGACCACCGACCCGATAACCTCGATCGAGCTGCGCAGGCTGATCGAATCACCCAAAGCTCCATGGGTCGTCGACGTCCGGACCCCCGCCGAGTTCGAGACCGCGCACATCGCCGGGTCCCTCAACGTTCCCCTCGACGTACTGGATCAGCACGGCGAGGAAATCGCTCGGCGGCTCGGGCAAGAAGACGACGTCGTGCTGGTGTGCCGTTCCGGGCAACGCTCGACCCAGGCGCAGACGCTGTTGCGCAACGCCGGATTGACCAGCGGGCGGGTCCTCGAAAAGGGGATCACCGATTGGGAGGGCCAAGGTTTCGAGGTGAACCGCGGCGCACAGCGGTGGGAACTCGAGCGACAGGTCCGACTCGTCGCCGGATCGGTGGTCCTGACGTCCGTTCTGGGCAGCGTCGCGGTGCCGCGGCTGAAGTGGGTGGCCGCCCTGATCGGGGGTGGACTGACCTACGCCGCGCTGTCCAACACCTGCGCCATGGCCACCGCGCTGTCCAAACTGCCCTACAACCGCGGTGCGACCTCCGACGTCAACAAGGTCTTGTCGGAACTGTCGGGCTGATCTCGACCCGCGTGTTTCATCGCACCTCGATGGAGATCGTCTGAATCGCGTTGCCGCCGTAGCCAAACCGATTCCATTCGGGTCGTTCGGGTTGCGTGTTGCCCGCCGCGTCGGTCGCCCGTGCCCGCACCGTCGTGGACCCGCGAAGATCACAGCGCGCGAACAACTCCCACCACTGCCAGCTGTGTCGGCGGGGTTCGCCGATCAGACGGGCCGGCTGCCAGGAGTCCTCGCCAACGCAGACGTCGACGCGGTCGATGATCGCCGCCCCCGACCAGGCGACTCCTCGCACGACGATTTCCCCGGCGGCTACAGAGGCACCGTCGAGGGGCTGGGCGATCAGGGCGCGGACCCGCTGCAGGCGAACCTGCTCCCGCACGACATCGCCGTCGCGCTCCCATTCGTAGTGATACCGGTTGGTTTGAAAGAAGCCCTCGAATGGGCGGTCCACCACGGCGATCTCGGTCAGCCATTTGACCGATGCGACGGAATACCAGCCCGGCACGATCAACCGGACGGGACGACCGTGCTGCAGTGGGAGCGGTTCGCCGTTCATCGCATATGCGACGAGCGCACCGGCGTCGCGGGCATCCCGAACCGATAGGGCGCGCTCGAAACGCACCGGCCCGCTCGCGCCGTCGACCGGACCCGAGTCGGCGCCGCGGAACACGACATCGTGGGCGCCAGCGGACAGTCCCGCCCGGTCCAAAATGTCGACCAGCCGGACGCCGGTCCATTCGGCAGTGCTCGCCGCCCCGAGATCCCATTGCTCGCCGTCGACCGGCGGGTCGAAGTGAAGCCGTCCGTTGCCGGCGCATTCCAGCGTGGTGACCAGCGACTGTTTCGGCAGCTGGTATAGGTCGTCCAGGGAAAGGCAGAGGCGCCGCTCAACCAAACCGGTGACCGCGAGTTGATACAGCTGCGGATCGAGCACCGGGGTTGGGAAATGATTGCGAACGTAGAAGTGGGCGGAGGGCGTCACGACGCCCCCGATCAGTTGCTGAAGCGAGGTCTCGCAGTTGAGGGGATCCTCCCTTTGGACAACCAGCCCGGTGTCGCCGCCGTGACTCACGATCGGCAACCCGGCGGCGGCCCACGCGCACATGCCACCCGCCAGGTTGACCGCGTCGAAACCGGAGCGGCGCAACAACGCTGTCACCGCCGCCGACCGTCCCCCCGAGCGGCACACCACGACAATGCGGCGGTCACGAGGCAGTTCATCCTCTCGAGTGCGCACGCGCCCGACCGGGAGAAGCATCGCAGCCGGCGCGTGCTCGGTACACCATTCGTCCTGCTCCCGCACATCGAGCAGCAGTGCGCCCGCGTCGACCAACGCTTTGGCCGCCCGCGGGCCGACCTGCGGTGTGTCCGAAACGATCTCATCGCCGATGGCGATCGGGAACCCGGCAGCCTGCCAGGCTTCAAAGCCACCGACCAGGTCCGCAACGTCGTCGAACCCCGAAGCCCGAAGCCCGCTAACGGCCACCATGGAGCGCCGGCCGCTGGCGCAGTAGACCACCACGGGCGCCGTGGGATCCAAGTCCGAAAGCGAGTTCGTCAGGTTCTGCAGCGGAATCTCCCGCGCGCCGGGGATGATGCCCTGCATCGTCTCGTCGGAGTCGCGAACATCCAGCAGTTGCAATTGCGGGTCCAGGCCGCGCAATTCGGCCAGCTGGCCGATGGTCAAGCGTGGCGAAGTCTCGACCAACTCCGTGCCCGGCGGTTCGAAGATCATCAGGAATCTTTTAGACCTGTCATCGATTGCGCGGGCCCGGTTGCCCGTACATCGCGACCACCACGGTGCGGTCCATGCTGTTCACGGACCACACCCCCATGGAGCTGTTGGCGCAGTCGCGGATGATCGCCATGTCGTCGGGGTTGTAATACCACTGGTTGACCAGCTCCAGGCTGCTGATGGCGATGGCCGGGTTGATCGCGATCGTTTCGGACGCTTTGCCACGGAACCCGGCGGCGTTGGCCCGGTCCTGCGGCGTCGACCCGTCGGATCCGATGTCGTCATTGATGTTTCGGTTGTTCATCATGTCGTCAGCGTGCCACTGGGCGGCCAGCGTCAGCGCGTTGTCCCTGATGACGTCGTTGGTGCAGCCCGCCTGGTGTTGCAAGGTGTAGACCGCGGAGACGACGGCGCTGTTGAGCCGCTTGTTGTCGGCATGCGCGCTTGCGGGCGCCAGCAGCGCCGCCGCGGCGAGAAGCACGGCCGCGGGTAGCGCGCGTAACCATCTCATGGCCGTTCCCCTCACACCGGGTCGAAGTGCGAAACCAACCATCGGCCGTTGACCTTCTCCAATGCCACGCGGATGACCGGCTGCGTGTCGGTGGGAGCGCCCTCCCCGATGGTGACGGTCTGATTCACATACAGCAGGACCACGGCGTGGTTCGCCGTCACCGAAACGGGCGCCGCGGCGCTGACTTTGGCGACCGCGGTGATGTGCTTTTCCTTGGCGCCCGGAATGACCACCTGGCGGGTCAGTTCCGTGTAGGCGTCCTTGAAATCGCCGGTCAGCCGCTCGCGGGCGGCGGCCAGATCCTTCTCCACCGAATCGGCCTTATACGAAAGCAGGGCGACGGCGTCTTCGCTCGCGGCCCGCACCGATTCCGCTCGCACTCGCGCGAGGTCATCGGACGAGGCCACCACCCACTTGAGGTAGCCCGCGCCGAGCGCCAGCAGCAACGCCAAGGCGGGTAGCACCGCGTACGCGACAACGCGGGACCATGCGATCGGCGCCCTTGCCCGCGTGCTGCCGGTCTCGCCGTCGGAGCCCTCCTCGATGTCGACTGCATCGGAGTCCTCCGGCGTCTTCGCGTCGTCGGCGTCGACCAGTTCCTCATCGTGCGTGGGGGTTTCACTCAACGTCGTCATGGCACGAACACCACGTTCGACACTTTGGCATCGTCACCGACCGTCCGGACCTCGATCCGCATGCGCCACTCTCGTGGCGCCTCCTCACCGGCGGCGGTCCGCGACTTCACCGCGACCGCCACCAGCACCTGCGCGGCGTCGCCGCGCTGCGACTCCAGGCCGGCATCGGTCACGGTGCCTTCCGATTTCGATTGCGCCGCCTTGACGACCTCGATGAACGGCTTGGCTCGCTGCTCGAAGTCCTCACGGAAGGCTCCGGTGGCCAGATCGATGATGCGCTGCACGTCGGCATCGACCTCCGTGTAGTTGATGGTGGTGAGGTTCACCGCGCCCTGACGCGCCACCTGCACGAACAGATCGCGCTGTGCTTGTGCCTCGTGCTTCTGGTAGGCCCGGAAGCCAAGCCAACCGGTCAATCCCGCCAGCACAGCCACGACGAGGGCACCGGCCAACAACGCCTGCCCGGTGTGCGATAGCCGCGGGATAATCCGGTGCCGTAAGCGGGTCAGCCGGCCCCTCGACTCGGTTGTCTCCCCGGCGATCTCGTCAGCCTGATCGTCGACGTTTTCGCCGCCTGCTTCGTCGACGGCTGCCGCGGTGACGGCCAGCTCACTGTCGTCCGCGGCGGTCACCCGCTCATCGGTCTGTCTTGCCATCTTGCTCCTTACTTAGGCCGGCGGCACTAGAAGTGACTGCCAGTTCTTGGCACGCGGATGGGCCAGGTCGAATTCGGTGTAGCGGCGCCCGTCCGGGCCTATGTAGTCGCCGTTGGCCGGGTCGTACGTGGCGACGGCGAGCGGCGGCGGCGCAGGCGCCGGCTGCGCGGTGCCCCGCGGCGGTGGAAGCCGCGGGTCTTGTCCCGGCGGGTACATCGGTACGCCCTGCCCGGTGTAGGTGGCGTTCGGGTCGCCCTTCCAGTTGTAGCCGTCGTTGAGCGGCACGTATTCTTCGTCGCTTTCGCACAATTCGACCGTGGGCGCCCGTTTCCACGGCTTGCTCTCACACGGGATGTTGCGCACCCCGCGAACGTTGAACTCCGAATCCTGCGGCACGCGGCAGAACAGATCCGCGGCGGGCCGGTCGGGCGCGTCCACGTTGGCCGGCGACCGGCGCTGAGTCGGCGGCAGATATCCCGTCGTGCAGGGGGGTGGCAGATTGATGTTGAGGTTGAAGTCCAGCTGCGCACCCCGGTACTCCTGTTTGGTGTTCGAGCTGGGCACGACGATTGCGGCCATCGCCGCGATGCCCTGGGGGAACAGCACCAACAGTTGTTCGATGTCATGCCGGTAGACAACGGCGATGTCGCCCAGGCTGACCAGGTTCGCAAACAGCACCGGCAGCGCAGGCGACAGCCGATCGAGCAGCGCGCGACTTTCCTCCACCCCGTTGGTCCCCTGCGTCAACAGGTCCCGAAAGGCGGCGTCCTGCGCCTTGAACTGGGCGGTGATCGCCGCGGTTCGACTCGCCCACCGGGCAATCGAATCCGACGTTTGGATCTGAGAGTCGAGAACCGGAGGCGTCTGGTCGATCAACGCGGCAAGCGGCCCGACGGTCTGCCCCCCGGCAATGGCCAGGGCCGCCGACCCGTCGACGATCCTGGACAGCTCGGGCCCGAGACCACCGACCGCGCGATCCGTCTCGTCAACCACGGTGCGCAGGTTGTCGCGCGGAATCGCCTGCAGCGCACGGTTGGTCACGTCGAGCAGGTGTCCGATGTCGACGGGAACGTCGACTCGGCCTGCGGGAATGACATCACCTGCTCGCAGCGCCCGACCGTGATCGCCGTCCTTGCCGGGCTGGGGGGTGAGCTCGATGTATTGCTCGCCGACGGCCGAGCGGCTGTGCACCGACGCCTGGACGTCGGCGGGCACCTTGACGCCGGACCTGATCGCGAGCACCGCGCGAACCCCGGTCGCGGTCACATCGACCGACTTGACCTGACCGACGTCAGTGCCACGGTAGGTGACCACAGACGTCTGGTAGAGCCCGCCCGACTCGGGTAGGTCGACGGTGACGACGTACTCCCCGATCCCGAAAAGCGTTTCGGGCAGCTTCATGTAATTGAAAGCCATTGCGCCACAAGACAGGACCGTCACCAACGACAGGATCGCCAGCTGTATCCAGGTTCGACGATTCAGACGCAGCATTCAGTACCCCCCGAAGTGATATGGATAGGTCAGGGGGTTGCCCGCGGTAGCGGGGCTGGGCTGCATCCCGATCGTCCGTCCCCACAGCAGCTCGAGCTGGGTGAGGTTGCCCTCCCACCGTGAACCGGTGAAGAACCCGGTGTCGAGGCGGCTCAACGTGAGATCGACGATCAGGGTGAGGTTGGCGTAGTCACCGCGGAACCAATTCCTCGCCGTCGACGCCGGCCACGGGTAGGCCACCAAGCCATCCAGCCCTTTGGTCAGCGACGGTCCCGCATCGGCGAGCGACCGCAGCACCGGCGCGATATTACGCAGGTTGTTGACCAGAGAGTCTTTGCTCTGGCGCACGGTGTCGGCCGCGATGGCACTGAACTGGCCGAGCTGGTCGATCGCGTCGGCGATCTTGGTGCGCTCGTCGGCCAGCACCTTCAGCGCTTTCGGCACGGTCGTCAAAGCCTTGTCGACCACCGCGTCCTTGTCCGCGAACTGGCCGACCAGCGAGTTGAGATTCTCGGCTGCGGCGATGATGTCGTCGGTCTGGTCGTTGGTCCGTGCGATGAACTCGTCCAGTTGGTGCAGCAGGCTGCGCATCTCGTTCTCGCGTCCGGCGAATGCCTTGGCGATCGCCCGCGTGATCTCCTGCAGCTGACCGATTCCGCCGCCGTTGAGCAGGATTGAGACCGAAGCCAGGGTTTGTTCGGTGGTTGGGTACATGCTCGCGCGCGAGAGCGGGATGAGTGAACCGTCTTTCAGTTGCCCGACCGGCGGCTCGTCCTTGGGCGCCGCGAGCTCGATATGCATCGAGCCGAGCAGGCTGGTCTGTCCCAGCTTGGCCGTCGCGTTGGCGGGCAGGTGGACATCGCCGTTGATGCGCATGGTCACAAGCGCGTGCCAGTCCTGCAGCTCGATCTTGGTCACATTGCCGACGTTGACGTCGTCAACCCGAACGCGGGTGTTTTCCTGAATGGTGACGACATCGGGCATTTGGGCCTGAATCGTGTACGCACCGGGCCCGTTGCCGGAAGTCCCGGGAAGGGTGAACGAGTTCAGCCCCTTCCAACCACCACAGCTGGAAAGCGTTGTGGCGCAGACGAGGCACAGCACCGCCATCAGTGCCCGCTTCATGAGACCCCCGCCGGGAGCATCAGGTCCCGCAACACCTGCGTCGAGTTGACCGTGCCGCTCGGCGCCGGCGGCGGCGGCGCTTCCGCGGGTGCTGCTTCGGCGGCCGGCGGCGGCGGGGGTGTATCGGGCGGTGGTGCGGGAGGCGTATACCCGGGCCGGAGCCAGTCCTCGCTGTAGGTGATCTCACTCGGGCGGGCCTGGGTGCCGACGAACGGGTTGAGCCCCGCCGGAATGTAGTTGTACAGACGGTTTTTGATGATCGGGTTGATGTACTGCAAGCACAGTTTGGAGACCCGGTCGAGCCGGGCCCGGGACGCCGCCTCGATCGAGCTGCAGATCCACTGCGGGATGTCGGCGAAGTTGTTCAGCGCGATGATGCCGGTCATCGCGCTCTGCGCCGGCTGGTAGATGTTCAGGAAGTTCTGGAACACCGTCGGGGCGATGTGCAGGATCTGCTTGATGTCCATGCGGCTGTCGTTCAAGGCGGTGGTGACGGAAGCCAGCCGGTCGAACGTAACGCCCATGGCTTCCCGGTTTTCTGCCAGAAAGTCGCGCAAATCGGTCAGCGCGCCGTCGAGTCCCTTGACCGCGTTGGCGATTTCGTTGGGTGTGTTCGTCAGCAGCGTCGTGACGGTGGCCAGGTTTTGGTTGAACGAGGCCAGCAGGTCACTGCTGGACGACAGCGCCGAAACCAGCAGCTGCAGGTTGCGCACGGTGCTGAAGATGTCGTCGGCGTGATCGCCGAGTGCGGAGATCGCGGCGGACAGCTTGATCACGGTGTCGCGGGCGGTGTCGCCCTGGCCGCGCACGTTGTCGGCGGTGGAGTTGATGAACTCACCGAGGGAATTCACCCCGTCCGGGGAGGTGGGCTGCAACGCGTCGGTCAGTTTTTCCAGCTGCGTGCGAAAGTCATCCCATTCGACCGGGACGGCGGTGCGGCCGAGCGGGATCGACGCGCCGGGACTCAGTCTGGGGCCGCCCGAGTAGGCGGGGACGAGTTGGACGGCCCGTGGAGTCACCAGCGACGGGGACAGGATCGCCGCGCGGGCGTCGGCGGGGATGGCGTATTGCTTGTCGACGGAGAAGGTCACCTTGGAGCTACCGGGTTGCGGTTCGATCTTGTCGATCACCCCGACCGTGACCCCGAGGATGCGCACGTCGTCGCCGACGAACAAGCCGTTGGCTTCCGTGAAATACGCCGTGTAGGTGTTCCTTTCGACCTCCTTCCACAGCTTCGAGCCGACCAGGAACGAAGCCACGGCGAGGGTACCGACCAGGCTGACGGCGGTCAGTCGTTGCAGAGTGCGGCGGCTTATCTTCACTGTCCCCCCAGTTGGCCGTTCGCGGGCGGCTGCTCGGGCTCAGGCGGCGGGCCCGGCGCCGGACCCGGCGAGGGGGGCTGAGACCAGATCGGGTGCGGCACTTGCTCCGGCGGCACGGGCGGCGTCCCGGTCGGCGGGTCCACCGACTCCGACGGCAGCTTCTGCTCGGGGTCCAGGAACCGGTTGTACATGCGGGCGTCGATCGTCGGCCCGCTGATCTGGCCGGGGATCAGGTTCGCCACGTAGGCCTTGAAAAACGGTCCAGAGCCCAGGCATTCGCCGAACGACATCGCGTAGCGTTTGAACTTGGGCAGGCTCGCCTGAATGTCCTGTTTGCGATTGTCGAGGACCTCGAGCACGCCGTTGAGCTTGTCGAGAGCGGGCTTCAGCTGAGTCCTGTTGTCATCGACGAGGCCCGAAACCTGGTGTGACACCGCGGTGAGATTGTTCATCAGCGCGTCGATGGAGTCGCGTTCGTCCAACAGCGCGGCCAGCAGCGCATTCGAGTCCGCCACCAGAGCCGCGATCTGTTGGCTGCGTCGGCCCAGCACCGTCGAGACCTTGTTCGCGTTCCCCAGTAGGCTGCGCAATTGGGCGTCGCGGTTGTTCAGTGTCTCGGAGAACCGGGCCACGCCTTCCAGCGCCGGCCTGACCTCCGAAGGCGTTTCCCTGAAGGTGTCCGCCAAAGTGGTCAACGCAGAAGACAACTGAGCGGTGTCCAGCCCGCTGATCTCGGTCGTCAGGTCCCCGAGCGCATCCGGAAGGTCGTAGGGCGAATGGGTGCGTTCCAGCGGGATGGTGCCCGAGAGCTTCCCTTCTCCACGTGACGTGAGCTCGAGCATCTTGGCGCCGAGTATGGTTTCGGTCTTGATCGCGGCTTCCGTGCGATCGCCCAACGTGATGAAGTTACGGACGGTGAAGCTCACCCGGACCTTTGTGCCTTCTAATTTGATGCCGGTGACCCTTCCGACGCCCATGCCGGAAACCCGCACCGAGTTACCCGCCCGGATGCCGCCGGCCTCCGAGAAGTAGGCCGCGTAGTCGTTGGTGTTCTTGACAAATGGCAGCTTGTCGTAGTTGAAGGCCGCGATCGTCACGCACACCAAGATGAAGACACCCATCGCGCCGATCTTCCAAGGGCTTCGCCCGCCGGCTTTGGTTTTGGACTTGGTCATTGGGGCGTGCACCGCCCGCTCGGCTGGCCGAACAGCTTGATGAAGATCGGGTTGCCCCCCTTCCCGTTGACTTTCATCAGGACCTCGCAGAAGTAGAAGCCGAAGTAGTCGCCGTTGAGGCCTTGCCGGGCCAAAACCTGATAGATGTCGGGAAGTTGCTTGAGCAGGTTGTCGACGTAGTCGCGGTCGGAGAGCACCTGCGCGGACATGCGATCCGTCTCGTGCACGACGTCCTTGATGGGCTGGCGGGCCTGGACGAGCAGGTTGGCGACGGACCCGGCCGCCGCGTTGACGTAGGCGAGCCCGGTGGAGATCTCATCCTTGCGCTGAGCCAAGCCGTTGACGAACTGGGACAGCTTGTCCAGGCCGTCGGAGAACTCGCGGTCGCGGACGGCAAAGGTGTGCAGCACGGTGTTCAGGTTCGTGATCAGCTCGGTGATCAGCTCGCTGCGCCCGGCCAACGTCGAAGTGAGCATCGAGGTCTGGGCCAGCACCGAAGCGACGGTTCCGCCTTGCCCCTGAAAGATCCGGAGTAGTTGACCGGACAGGGCGTTGACCTGATCGGGGTCCAACGCCCGGAACAACGGCCGGAACCCGCCGATCAGCGCATCGATGTCCAGCGCCGGCGACGTCCGCGCCAACGGGATCGTCGCGCCCGGCGGCAGCCGGTGCGAGCCTGGCCCCTCTTCGAGCGCGAGGTAGCGATCGCCGATCAAGTTCTCATAGCGCACAGCGACTTTGGTCCCCTCGGTGAGGCGCACGCCTTTGTCCACCGAGAAGCCGATGGTGACGGTGCCGTCGCGCTGCAGGTGCAGGTCCCCGACCTTGCCGACCTCTACCCCCGCGATGCGGACGAAGTTGCCGGACTTCAGGCCGGAGATGTTCGTGAAGACCGCGTGGTAGCCGGTGCGGTCTTCGAACCGAAACTGGCCGAAGACGGCGACGAGCGTGAATGTGAACACCGCGCACACCGCGGTAAAGGCCACGATGCGCACGATGATGGCGGACATCTTTCGTCTTTTCACGGCGGCGGTTGTCCCCCACGGTAGAAGTAGCGCGGCGCTTCGGGCGGGTTCTTCGTGGTCGGGAACCAGTTCGCCCACCACGGGTTACCGGTGGCCATGTTGGTGCGGATTTCGTTCGGGGCGGCACCCCATCCGGTGTCGGTGACCAGCGCACGTACCGGGAAGTTGGCACTCGGGTCGGGCAGCGACCCGCAGCTGGGCTTGCCCCCCGGGCCGCCGGTGGCATTGGTTTTCGGTAGGTGCTTGGGGTACCGGTACGGATCGTCACCGAACAGCAGCCCGGCGTCCAAGATCACCGAATAGCCGTTGCCGCCCAACGCGTCTCGGCCCCCGTGGTCGACGTACCACTGCGCGCCCTGGAACAAGCAGGTGAAGGTCGGCGAGTATTTGTTCAGCAGTGCCGTGGTCGGATCGAGCAGGTTGATCGATCGGACGATGTTGGATTCGTTCCTGCCGATGACGTTGATGCCGGTCTGGCTCAGGCCAACCGCCGACAACAACAGCGTGTCCAGCGACCGCTGGTTTTCGGTCAGGGTGTTGCTGGTCGTCGCCGCCGAATCGAGAATCGACAAAATGTTCTGGGCGGCATCGGAGTAGATCGCCGTCGTCTTGCCGAACAGCCTCCAGTCCTTGTCGATGGTGTCCATGCGGGGGTTGACGGTCAGCAGCACGTCGTTCGCCCCGGTGATGGCCTGGCCGAGCCGCTCGCCCTTGCCGCGCAACGCTTCCGAGAAGGCCGACAAGATCGCGTTCAGCTTCGCCGGGTCGATCGCATGGACCACCGATTGGAGGTTTTCGAAGACGGTGTTGACTTCGACCGTCACGTTGCGCGAGTGCAGCACCGCGCCGGGCTTGAGCGGGGTCGCGCTGGGGTTTTCGGGCACGATCAGGTCGACATACTTCGATCCGAAGGCCGTGGTCGACTTGATCTCCGCCTCGAGGTTGCTCGGCAGATACTTGAACGGGCCGGGCTGCATCTTGAGTTGCAGCTGAGCGGCTTTCACGTCGGTGCCGATCGAGCCCACCTGGCCGACCTGCACGCCGCGGAGCTTGACCTTGGCGCCCTGCTCCATCACGAGTCCGGCCCGGTCCGACACCAGCGTCAGCGGGATCGTTTCCTGGAATTTGCCGGAGAACGCCCCCGCGGTCACCGCGATGATTGCCCCGATGAGGATGAACAGAGTCGGAGCCCACCAGATCGGGTCGATTCTGCTGCGGCGGACACGATTCCGTTGCCCGGGGCCGCTCTCCCTGTGATTGCTCATGCAGTCATCCCGACAGGTTGAAGTTGCCGGACTGCCCGTAGACGGACAACGAAATCGCCAGGCAGACAAACGCCGTGACGATCATCGATGACCGCACCGAACGCCCGACGGCCTCCCCCACCCCGGCGGGACCACCTGTCGCGGTGAAACCGTAGTACGTGTGCACAACCATCACGCCCGTCGCCATGGTCAGGGCCGCCAGAAACGACCAGAACAAGTCGGTGGGGCGCAGGAACGTGGAGAAGTAGTGCTCGTATACCCCGCGCGATTGGCCGTAGCTGTAAATCGTCAGGAACTTGGCCGCGATGAAGGACATCAGCACCGCGACGGCGTAGAGCGGAATGACGACCAGGATCCCGGCGATGATCCGCGTCGACGACAGATACGTGATGGCGCGGATGCCCATCACCTCCAGCGCGTCGATCTCCTCATTGATCCGCATGGCGCCCAGTTGCGCGGTCGCGCCGGCACCGATCGTGGCCGCCAGGGCCAGGCCGGCGGTGCACGGCGCGATCATCCGAACATTCAGGAAGGCCGACAGAAATCCGGTCAGCGCCTCGACTCCGACGTTGGACAGCGTGTCGTAGCCCTGGACGGCGACCAGGGCGCCGGTGGTCAGGGTGAGGAAGCCGATGATGCCTACGGTGCCGCCGATCACTGCCAAAGCTCCTGTGCCCATGCCCATCTCGGCGATCAGCCGAAGCAGCTCGCCCGGATAGCGGCGTACCGCGTCGGCGATGTTGGCCAGGGATTGGCCGTAAAACGCCGTCTGTTCACCGAGCTTGCGGGCGTAATCGGTGGCCCTGGGGCCAAGGCTGATGATCCACGACGGTTCCCGCGCTGCGTCGGTCATTTCGCGGTGACCTTCACGCCGAGCGCGGTGAGCACGATGTTGATGAAGAACAGCGCCATGAAGGAAAAGACGACGGTCTCGTTGACGGCGTTGCCAACACCGGTGGGACCGCCGCCCACCGAGAGGCCCTTGTAGCAGGCGATCAGGCCCGCCGACAACCCGAACAGCGTGGCCTTGATCAGCGAAGTCACTACCTGGGGAAGCCCCGTGACAAGGGTCATTCCCGCGACGAAAGCGCCGGGGGTGACGTGCTGAACGAAGACCACGAAAACGTAGCTCCCCGTCAACCCGGTGACCGCGACCACCGAGTAGAGCAGGACCGCGACGAACGTGGCGGCGATGATGCGCGGAACCACCAGTGCCTGAATCGGATCGACGCCGATCACTTTCATCGCGTCGATTTCCTCGCGGATGGTGCGCGCGCCCAGGTCAGCGCACATCGCGGTAGACCCGGCGCCGGAAACAACCATCGCCGTGACGACGGGCCCGACCTGCGTCACCGACGCCAGGCCCGCGCCGGCGCCGGACAGATCACCGGCCCCGATCTCGACCAGCAGGATGTTCAGGACGAAGACGATGAGGACCGTGTACGGGATCGACAGCATGATCGTCGGAAAGATCGACACCCGCGCGACGAACCAGATCTGCTCCAGCAATTCCCGCCACGCCCACGGCCCCCGCACCGCGGCGACCAACGCCTGGGCGCTGAGTAGGAAGAACTCGCCCAACGCATTCATGGGCTTCGCGATGGTGGAGCCGTTCACAAGGCTCGCTCCGCCCGACCGCCGTCCATGTGGCCCAATCCCGTGTTCCATTCTCGTAATGCAATTAATGCGCCGGCAATTAGCCAGCGCGAAAGCACCGGTTGTTGTTACACGCCGACCGCGATGTCCGTTTGCGCGCCTAGATCACGCGAGGAATTTACGGGCAAACCCAATACCGCGTCAGGGTTGGAATCAACACGAAGCAAAATTGGCCAGGGCGAGTAAGACTCGGCAGAGGACCCGTGCCGTCTGCATACGCGGCACACGAGAACAGCTAAAACCCCAGAATGACACCCGTTCGCTTGGCGACAGATGTCAGACCGCCGGGTGCCCGGCCGGCGGGGCGCGAAGCCGGGCGGGCCAGCATGCGGTGAATGTCACAAATTTCGCGGAACGCCTCGGCAGCGCAGACGCTAAATGGCCACTCGTCGCTTGACGAGTCTTCCGTTGCCAACAACCCAGTTGAGCGTCCACGGCCACCGTCCCGTTCGGCTATCGCCGCCAAGCGACACGGTTCGGATTATCGGTGTTCAAAACAAGGGTTGCGTTCAGGATGAGGCTAAAAGCACCGATAGCAACAGCATTTGCGCCCGGATACGCTTACTCGGGTGACCGATACCCCGTCCTCCTACCTGGTGTTGGCGTCCCAGCGGAGCGGCAGCACGCTGCTGGTCGAGTCGCTGCGCGCGACCGGCGTCGCCGGCGAGCCGCAAGAGTTCTTTCAATACCTGCCCGCCACCAGCCAGGCGCCCCAGCCGCGCGAGTGGTTCGCCGGCGTGGAGGACGAATCGATCCTGAGCCTGCTTGACCCACTCGACGCCGGGACACCGGACCTCGCGCCGCCCGAGATCTGGCGCGACTACATCCGCACGGTCGGGAGGACGCCGAACGGCATTTGGGGCGGCAAGCTGATGTGGAACCAGACGCCACTCTTGCTGAACCGTGCGAAGAATCTCCCGAATCGCAGCGGCGACGGTCTCCTGGCCGCCATCACCGACGTGGTGGGCGAAGAGCCGCTCTTCATCTACGTGCATCGGCCCGATGTGATTTCGCAGGCGGTGTCGTTCTGGCGAGCGGTGCAGACGCGGGTGTGGCGAGGCAGGCCGGACCCGGCTCGCGATGCGCGCGCCACCTATCACGCCGGCGCGATCGCGCACGTCGTCACCATGCTGCGCGCCCAAAACGAGGGCTGGCGGAATTGGTTCGCCGACGAAGGCGTCAACCCGATGGAGATCCCATACCCGGTGTTGTGGCGCAACCTGACTCAGGTCGTGGCCTCCATTCTGGAGGCGCTCGGCCTCGACCCGCGGCTGGCCCCCGAACCGGTATTGGAACGCCAGGCCGACCAGCGCTCCGATGAGTGGGTGGACCGCTACCGTGCGGACGCCGAGAAGCTCGGCCTGCCAACCTGACCGCGGCCCGAGATCACTGCCGGCGGCGCGCCCAAAATTCAGGGCGAGCTAATCACTTGGTCCGGGCCACCCGACACGCCACCATTCCGTCAGCGGCCGTGCGGCACCTAGGCCGCCAAAGGCGAACGAGGAGCGGTCATTGTGGGTGAAAGCGGTCCGAATGACGGACGCGAGGAAAAGACCGGGCAACGGACCGGCCGGCCCAGACGGGTTCGATCGGTATCGGTGGACTGGTGGGCGACCGCGGTGGCCGGCGTGATCGTCGCGCTGGCTGTGGCCAACGCGCTTCCGAAGATCCCATGGTGACCCGGATGAGCACCCTTCGCGCCGAGCCCGACGAGACGTCGGCCGAGGCCACTTTCACCAGCACCCGCCCGCTCGACTACGTGCCGGGCATCCTGCTCCTTATCGGGGTCGGGGTGCTGGGTAAGTATGCCCAGGTGTGGTGGAACGCGCTGGCCAAACATCACCACTGGACCGTGCCCGACATCGAATACGTGTTGTGGGCCATCGTGATCGGGCTGCTGATCACCAACACCATCGGCCTGCACCCCATCTTCCGGCCCGGCGTGCTCACCTACGAATTCTGGCTCAAGGTCGGAATTGTCGCGCTGGGTTCGCGCTTCGTACTCGGCGATATCGCCAAGCTCGGTGGCGCCAGCCTGGTGCAGATTCTGGTGGACATGACGATCGCCGGAACGATCATCATCGGCGCGGCGCGCGCGTTCGGGCTGTCGGGCAAGCTCGGCTCACTGCTGGCGATCGGAACGTCCATCTGCGGGGTCTCGGCCACCGTGGCGGCCAAGGGCGCGATTCGGGCCCGCAACTCCGATGTCAGCTACGCGATCGCGGCCATCCTGGCCTTGGGCGCGGTGTCGCTGTTCGTGCTGCCGCCGCTGGGCCACGCGATCGGGCTCAACGATCACGAATTCGGCCTGTGGGCAGGCCTTTCGGTGGACAACACCGCCGAGACCACGGCCACCGGTTACCTGTACTCCGACCATGCCGGCAAGATCGCGGTACTGGTGAAGTCGACCCGTAACGCGCTGATCGGATTCGTGGTCCTGGGCTTCGCCCTCTACTGGGCCGCTCGGGGCCAGGCCGACGAGGTCGCACCCGGCGCAAAGGCCAAGGCCGCGTTCGTCTGGGAGAAGTTCCCGAAGTTCGTGCTCGGCTTCCTGGTGGTCTCCGCGATCGCGACCGCGGGCTGGCTGACCAAGGGCCAGACCGCCAACCTCGCCAACGTGTCGAAATGGGCGTTCCTGCTGACCTTCGCCGGCGTGGGACTCAACACCGACATCCGTCAGATCGCACGCACCGGATGGCGACCGCTGGTGGTCGCGGTCATCGGCCTCACCGTTGTCGCCGCGGTCTCGCTGGGCATCGTGTTGCTGACATCGCGCGTGTTGGGTTGGTACACAGGCACTTAGCCGCATGCGAGAGCCGTCAGCCGACGTTGGTGCCGCCCTCGGCGATCCTGCGCACCGCCCGGAGGAAGACGTCGATCTCCTCGAAGGTGTTGTAGAACGCGAACGACGGGCGAACGGTGGCCTCCAGTCCCAGGCGCCGGAGCGCGGGTTGTGCGCAATGATGCCCGGCGCGGACCGCGATACCCTCCGCGTTGAGCGCCTTGCCCACCTCGAGCGGCTCGTGTCCCGCCAGCACGAAGGACAGCACGCTGGCCTTCTCGGTCGCGGTGCCCACCAGACGGACACCGGGAATGTCGGCGAGGCGCGGCGTCGCGTACTCGAGCAACGAGTGCTCGTAGGCCGCGATGCGTTCGATGCCCAACCGCTGCACATAGCGCAGCGCCTCGGTCAGCCCGACCGCGTCGGCGATGTTGCCGGTGCCGGCCTCGAACTTGGTCGGCGGCCCCTGATATAGCGAGCGTTCGATCGTGACGTCGGCGATCATGTGACCGCCGCCCTGCCACGGCGGCGTCTCCGTCAGCGCCTCCTCGGTACCGTAGAGCGCGCCAATACCGGTGGGGCCGTAGATCTTATGTCCGGAAAACACCAGGAAATCGGCGCCGAGCTCGGAAACATCAACGGGCAGATGCTGAATCGATTGGGCGGCGTCGATAAGCACCCGAGCCCCATAGCGATGGCCCAATTCCACGATCTCGTCCACCGGGACCACCGTCCCCAGCGCGTTGGACACCTGACTGGCGGCCACCAGCTTCGTCCGAGGACCGAGCAGTTCCTCGAATTCGCTCAGCAATAGATTACCGGCATCATCGATCGGCGCAACCTTTAGGATCGCTCCGGTTTTCTGCGAAATGAGTTGCCAGGGAACGATGTTCGCGTGATGCTCGAGATGAGTGATGACGATCTCGTCACCGGGCTGCAGATGCTTTCCACCCCACGCGTGCGCCACCAGGTTGATGGCCTCCGTGGTCCCGCGCACAAACACGACGTTCTCAGAGCTTGGCGCGCCGATGAAATCGGCCACGGTGTCGCGGGCCTCTTCGTACGCGTCGGTGGCCCGGGCCGCCAATTCGTGTGCGGCGCGGTGGATGTTGGAGTTCTCGTGGATGTAGAAATGCGACAGCCGGTCGATCACCACCTGTGGCTTCTGGGTGGTCGCCGCGTTGTCGAACCAGATCAACGGCTTTCCGTTGACGACCTCCTTCAGGATCGGGAAGTCGGCCCGGATCGCGTTGACGTCGAACACCTCGTGCTCATCGGGCAGCCGCGGCACCGTATCGGCGACGCTCAGGAAGGAGTAATTGTGCTCGTCACCTCCGGCCGTCACCGGCGTTGGCGCGGCGCCGTCCGACCAGCCCAGGTCGGGGACCGGGGGCGCGTCGGACCCCCAGGAGGGCACCGAGTACGGCGACGCCCCACGCGCAGCCGCGGGGACCGCCGTGGGCGCCCCGGCCACCGCCCCGGGCACGGTCGGCACGACGCCCTGGCCCGGCACGCCAAAACCGACGAAGTCGCCGAGCACGGCGGTCGTATCCGGCAGGCCGCCACGGGGCGCGGCGGGAACCGTCTGCGGCGGGGCGTTCGGTTCCGGTGTCGCCGGAGCCGGAAGGTAGATGTCGGTGACACCCAGCGCCGGAATCGGCGCCGGATACACGTCGGCGGCCCCGGCGGCCGCCTGACCGGCTGACGTCGCGGCCGTGGCGTCCGGCACGCCGCCCCGCGGGGCGACCGGCGCCGCCTGCGGCGGGGTTTCGGGTTCGCGCGACGTCGGAGCCGGAAGGTAGATGTCGGTGACACCGAGCGCCGGGACCGGCGCCGAATACACGTCGGCGGCCCCGATGGCCGCCTGACCGGCCGACGTCGCGGCCGTGGCGTCCGGCACGCTGCCCCGCGGGGCGACCGGCGCCGCCTGCGGCGGGCTGTCGGGACCCGGCCGGATGCTGGCCGCATACAGCTGGCTTGCCAGCGCGGCGAGTTCCGCGGCGCTGATGGGCAGGTCGCTTTCGGCGTCTACCGCTCGATACTCACTTGTACTCATGGAACTGGTCCACGGCGACGTCGTCGAGCACGGCGAGCGCGTCGTCGGTGAGAACGGCCAGTGACGTGTAGAGCGTCACCAGGTACGTCGCGATTGCCGACTGGTTGATGCCGGTGAACCGCACCGACAGACCCGGCGCCTGCTCGCCAACCAGGCCCGGCTGGAACAGGCCGACCACACCCTGCCGCTCCTCGCCGGTGCGCACCAGGATGAACTTGGTCTTGCCGTCCTCCACCGGCACCTTGTCCGACGGGATCAGCGGGATGCCGCGCCAGGTGATGAACTGCGCGCCGAACAGGCTGACCACGGGCGGCGGCACACCCCGATAGGTGGCCTCGCGGCCGAATGCGGCGATTCCGAGCGGGTGAGTCAGGAAGAAGCTGGGCGTCTTCCACACCTTGGTGATCAGCGCGTCCAGGTCATCGGGTGCCGGAGCGCCAGCCAGCGTCTGGATGGTCTGCTCCGGAGTCGCCTGGGCCAGCAGCCCGTATTCGGGGCTGTTGACCAACTCGAACTCCTGACGCTCCTTGATCGTCTCGATGGTCAGCCGCAGCTGCTGCGCTATCTGATCGTGCGGACTCGAGTACAAGTCGGAGACTCGGGTGTGGATGTCAACCAGGGTCGAGATGCTTCGCAGCGTGTATTCGCGCGGGCTGGTCTCGTAGTCGACATATGTCTCGGGCAGCGGTTCTTCGGTGCCGGCGCCCGCTTCGGTCTTGATGGCGACCCCTTCGGGGTTGACCACCCGATTGACCCGGTAAAGGCCCGCTTCCACCGGGACCCAGCTGAGCAGGTGCAGCAACCAGCGGGGCGTAATGGTGGAAAGCTGCGGGACGGTCTTGGTCGCGTTGGCAAGCTGTCTAGCTGCAAGATCGCCGAGTGCCTGAGACTCGCTTTGAGCCGACGTCATCGTGGTCCTTCCATGCTCGATCGAGTGCTGCAGCGTGGTGCGGCAGGTCCATGATCACCCGCCGTGACCGGGTTCGCGCGCCGAGCCTAGGAGACTGTCGGAGCGGCGCAAAGCATTACTCCCGCGCTGAATTAAAGGGCCGTAAAGCGACCGCAATCTGACAGTGATATTCGTCTGGGCCTATAGTGGGGGCCATGCAACAGGCCGTTCAGCCGCGCTTCGTTCCTTCGCGCACCGCCGCCTGCTGTTGTTGTCGCTGTTGTTGATTTCCTGACGCTCTGAAGACGCAGTAGAAATCCCGCGCCCTGCCCACCGATGGGGCTACCACCGCCCCGGCCCAGACGCGCGTTCGCCAGCAAAAACTTTCAGGAAGAAAACCATCCATGACAGTGATGTCACTACCCACCCGCGCCTCCGCGCCGGTAGAGACCCGCCACCGGGTCCTCGTCAGGCCGGCAACCGAAGTCGCGCGGATGACGCGCTACCGCGGGGGCACATACTCCCATACCGTGGACACGGTCGTGTTCGACGATGGTAGCTCTGCCCGCACCGACCTGATCAGGGTCAATCCCAACCTCCACGCGTATTCCTTGGACTTCTTCGGCATCGCGCCTCATCAGCCATCCCGCTACCGTCTGGGCAGCTGGTCGGCGCTGCCCCACCTGCGCAGCCGCGACTACGAAGCCGAGGTCGACTGGATCCTGCGCA
The DNA here is from genome assembly GCF_001667735.1 of Mycobacterium sp. E183. Lineage (GTDB taxonomy): Bacteria > Actinomycetota > Actinomycetes > Mycobacteriales > Mycobacteriaceae > Mycobacterium. Next base: position 9,644 of record NZ_LZJN01000036.1, on the reverse strand, counting down.
ACTCTTTCCCGATGCGCACGACGGCCGAATTGAGCGAGCAACTTCGGGCCGCGGGCGACCCCGTGGGACGGGCCCACATCAGCGAACACGAGGCGATCGCCGCCACCCAGGCCGCGGTTTGGCATTTCACCAACGGTTTGACCCTGGATACTCGGCCCCTTAACGCACCCGTCAAGGTACGCCGGGCGGCCGGACGCGTGTTGACCTTCGAATTCGACGGCGAACCCCAACTCGGCGGTTACTCGGTGTGGGTGGACGCCGATGCTGCGGTCGGCTTGAAACTACAGAAGTCCACCGACGGCGTTGCCTGGCAAGACATTTCGCGCTCGCAGCTGACGGTGGGCGCGGGCAGGGGCCGTCATCGACGCACGCTCGGGGTGGGCAGCACGCTGTCGGCCAGCAGCCACGGCAGCGGCGGGCGTGGCTATCGCCATTACCGCTTGATCGCGACGACCGACGCGGCCAATCCGAAAATCGACCATGTTCGCTTCTGGCTGACCGGCTCCCGCCACTACCGCAATGCCGATCGAATTGTGCACCTCTACAATTATCTGATCACTGGGGCGCGCAAAGCCTCGCGCGATACGGTGGAACCACAACTAGTCGATACCGAAGCAACCGCCAATTCGGAGCTCATAGGACCGTTTCAAGTGCCAATCCCGTTGACGCTCAACGTCGGCGACGGACACACGCTCGTCGATTCCGACGGTGAGACGATCGTCGGCATTGTGCAGGCGGGCGCGGACTTTTACCTCCGGCCCGCACCGGGTACGTCCACAACGACGGTCACGGCGACAGCACCGGAAAGCCTCCCCGGACGGGTGCTGACCGGCGTCGCGCTGGAGGGAGTGGCACATCGATTCACACCCATTGCTTTGACCGTCCCCACGGCCGTGGCCATCGAATTCGACATCAGCTGGCAGACCGACGAGTCATGTACCGACATCGCCTGAGGAAGACAGATGAGCATCGCAGATAACGTCACACAACTGATCGGGAACACGCCGCTGGTCCGGCTGAACCGGGTCACCGAAGGGGCGGTCGCCGACGTCGTCGCCAAGCTGGAATTCTTCAACCCCGCGAACAGCGTCAAGGACCGCATCGGTGTCGCCATGCTGGATGCGGCCGAGCAGGCGGGGCTGATCAAGCCCGACACGATCATCCTGGAGCCGACGAGCGGAAACACCGGCATCGCCCTCGCGATGGTGTGCGCGGCGCGCGGCTACCGGTGCGTGCTGACGATGCCGGACACGATGAGCACCGAACGCCGAATGTTGTTGCGGGCCTTCGGCGCAGAGATCGTGCTGACGCCCGGCGCCGAAGGCATGGCCGGAGCCATCGCCAAAGCCGAAGAGCTGGCCAAGAACGACCAACGGTATTTCATCCCGCAACAGTTCGAGAACCCCGCGAACCCCGCGATCCACCGCAAGACCACCGCTGAGGAGGTCTGGCGAGACACCGACGGCAAGATCGACTTCTTCGTTGCCGGGGTGGGCACCGGGGGCACGCTCACCGGCGTCGCTCAGGTCATCAAGGAGCGCAAGGCGTCGGCGAAATTCGTGGCCGTGGAGCCCGCCGCGTCACCGGTCCTCTCCGGTGGCCAGAAGGGGCCGCACCCGATTCAGGGCATCGGTGCCGGATTCGTCCCACCGGTACTCGAGATGGACCTGGTGGACGAGGTCATCAAGGTCGGCAACGAAGAATCGCTGGACATGGCACGTCGGTTGGCCCGGGAGGAGGGACTGCTGGTCGGCATCTCATCGGGCGCGGCCGTGGTCGCGGCGCTGCAGGTCGCCCGCCGTCCGGAGAACGCCGGCAAGCTGGTCGTGGTGGTGCTGCCGAGCTTCGGCGAGCGGTATCTGAGCACCCCGCTCTTCGCCGACCTGGCGGATTAGCCATGTTCGCGGACATTCGACGTGACATCCGGGCCGCCAGGGAGCGCGACCCGGCCCGGCCGACCACGCTGCAGGTGATCTTCGCCTATCCGGGCGTGCACGCGATCTGGGGGCACCGGATCAACCACTGGCTGTGGAATCGCGGCGCCAGGCTCGCCGCGCGGACGTTTGCGGAGGTCGTCCGCATTCTCACCGGAGTCGAGATCCACCCGGGCGCGGTCCTTGGCTCCGGGTTGTTCATCGACCACGCGACCGGCGTGGTGATCGGCGAGACTGCCGAGGTGGGCGAGGACGTGACCATCTACCACGGCGTCACCCTCGGCGGCAGCGGACGGGACACCGGCAAGCGCCACCCGACCATCGGCGACAGGGTGATCATCGGCGCCGGCGCCAAGGTGCTCGGCGCGATCAAGATCGGCGACGACAGCCGGATCGGCGCCAACGCCGTCGTCGTCAAAGAGGTTCCGTCGAGCGCCGTGGTCACCGGGGTACCCGGACAGGTCATCAGCCGCCACGGGCGAAGCAGCCCGGACGACTCGATGATGCCCGACCTCGTGGGCGTCAGTCTCCAGTCGCTCCTCACCCGGGTAGCCAAGCTGGAGGCAGCCAACGACGGACAACAACAGTCCGAGCGTGTCATCAGGCCGCCGGAAGCCGGCGTATGGCACGGCGAAGACTTCTCCATCTGAGGACCACGTGAGCACTCTCGTCATCGCGGGGACGGCGCTGGTCGCGGCGCTGGGTGTCGCCAGCGTGGCGGGCGCGATGTTCAATCGGCGCTCCGGGGTGCTGCGCGAAGTCAGCCCCGATTCCCCGCCGGACACGTCCGACCTGGGCTTGGCACAAACGGGCCCGACGGTGGTGCACTTCAGCGCCGTGTGGTGTGGCCCATGCGCGTCAGTGCGCCGCGTGGTCGACCAAGTCTGTGCCGATCTTCCTGACGTGTCGCACGTGGAGATCGATATCGACGCCAATCCCGCCGCCGCCAAGCGGCTGTCGGTGTTGTCGCTGCCGACCACATTGATCTTCGACGCCGAGGGTCGTCAGCGCTACCGGAGCGCCGGGGTGCCGAAGGCGGGCGACCTACGGGCCGTGTTGCAGCCGCTAGTCGCCTAGCCCTCGAATCATCAAGTCGTCGAACGCCTTTCCGCACGTGCATCGGGTGTGAGCTCGGCGAAGTATTACTCACGGTGAACTTAATGCGGGCATGGAATGCGTTGTCGCCCCGAGCGTTGCAGAGTGGGTTAGTAACGAATCGGAAGGCGTGCCATGACCGAGCTACATCTGGCCGTTGCGCTGGACGGCTACGGCTGGCACCCACACGCGTGGCGGTCCGCCTTCGCGCACAACGCCACCCGCGGCGGACACCTCAGCGGTCGCTACTGGGCAGCCTTGGCCGAGGTCGCGGAGCGGGGCCTGCTCGATTTCCTGACCATCGACGACTCCTTCGATGTTCAGCCGGGGCGGCGGCCCGAGATATCGCCCCGCCGGTTGGCGGGCCGCGCGGATGCCGTCCTGGTCGCCGCGCGCATCGCGCCGGTCACCACCCATATCGGTTTGGTGCCCGTCGCGACCGTCACCCACACCGAACCGTTTCACGTGTCCAAAGCCATTGCGACGCTGGACCACATCTCGCACGGCCGGGCGGGCTGGCAGGTGCGGGTGAGCGCCACCGCGCACGAGGCCGCGTTGGTCGGGCGGGGCACCCGAACCGGCACCGACGAGCTGTTCGACGAGGCCGCCGACGCCCTGGAGGTGGCGCGGCGGCTCTGGGACAGCTGGGAAGACGATGCCGTCATCCGTGACGTGGCCACCGGGCGTTACATCGACCGCGACAAGCTGCACTACATCGACTTCGCCGGCAAATACTTCTCCGTCAAAGGCCCGTCCATCACCCCGCGGCCGCCGCAGGGCCAGCCGGTGGTGCTGGCGCTGGCGCACGCGTCGCGCGCCTACGATTTCGCCGCCGCAGGCTCCGACGTCGTGCTGATCACCCCGCACGACGACGACTCGCTGCGCTCGATCTTGCACGAGGTCGCCCAAGCGGAGCGCTCGGCGGGGCGTGCGCTGAAGGTGTACGCCGATCTCGTCGTCTCGCTGGGGGAAGACCCATTGACGCCCCCCGCCGCCATCTCCTCCGACGCGCACGTGTTCGCTGGCAGCGCAAGCGATTTGGCCGATCTGCTCCTGCGCTGGCGGGACGCCGGCGTCGACGGGGTGCGACTGCGGCCCGCGGTCAACGCGATCGACCTGCCCGCGATCGTCGATGAGCTGGTGCCGCTGCTCCAGCGTGCCGGAGTGTTCCGCACCGCCTACCGCGACGGCGAAACACTGCGCGAACGCCTCGAATTGGCTCCCGCACCCAACCGCTACGCGGCGGTGGCGCCGTGACTGTGACCCCGCTGTCGATCCTCGACCTGTCCCCGATCACCGCCGGGTGCGACCCCGCGACGGCGCTGCGCAACACCATCGACCTCGCCCAGCACGCCGAACGATGGGGCTACAAGCGCTACTGGCTCGCCGAACACCACTTCGTCGCGGTGGCCAGCTCGTCGCCGGCGGTGCTGATCGGCCAGATCGCCGCGGCCACCGACCACATCCGCGTCGGCTCGGCCGCGGTGCAGATCGGCCACACGACACCGATCGCGGTCGTGGAGAGCTTCGGCATTCTCGATGCGCTGTACCCGGATCGCATCGACATGGGCCTGGGCCGATCCGGGCAGCGACGCACGGAGGCCGCCGCGTCGCCGCCGGCGGCGTCCCCGTCGGCGCCTCGGCCGTGGACCGACGTCGAGGGCATCGTCATCCCCGCGCCGTTCGACCCCACGGCGCTGATGAAGAGCGACCGGATGCGGGCCCAGGCCTCGGTGCTCGCCCAGCCGTGCGCGCAACCCGCCGACTTCGGTGAGCAGATCGACGCCATCGAAGCGCTGCTCGACGGCACCTACAGCGTCGACGGTCACGAATTGCACGCCGTCCCAGGCGAACGCGCGCAGCTGACACCCTGGATATTCGGCAGCACCCGCGGCCAGAGCGCGGATGTCGCCGGTGCCCGCGGGCTGCCGTTCGTCGCGAGCTACCACATCACGCCGGGCACCGCCCTTGACGCGATCGCCGCCTACCGCGACGCCTTCCGGCCGTCCGCCCGGCTGGACAGGCCCTACGTGGTGGTCTCCGCCGATGTCGTCGTCGCCGAGGACAGCGCCACCGCGCGGCACCTGGCGGCCGGCTACGGCCGCTGGGTCCACTCCATCCGTAGCGGGCAGGGCGCGATCCCCTACCCCGATCCCGACCTCTGCGAACCCCTCACCGACGACGAACTCGAGCTGGTGGCCGACCGCACCGCAACGCAATTCGTCGGTAATCCCGACGAGGTCGCCGATCGGCTGGAACTGCTGCGCCGGGTGAGCGGGGCCGACGAACTCGTGATCACATCCGTGACGCACCGGCACACCGATCGACTGCGCTCGCACGAGCTGATCGCCAAACGATGGGGGCTGACCGGATGAGCGCGCGAACGATCAAGCGCCGCAAGCAGATAATTCTCGGCGCGCATTTTCCCGGGGTGAACAACACCACCGTGTGGTCCGATCCGGACGCCGGCAGCCAGATCGCGTTCGAATCTTTCGTGCACCTGGCCCGAACCGCCGAGCGCGGTCTGTTCGACTTCTTCTTCCTGGCCGAGGGGCTGCGGCTGCGCGAACACCGCGGCAAGATCCACGACCTCGACGTAGTGGGCAGGCCCGACACCTTCACGGTGCTCGCCGCACTCGCCGCCGTCACCGATCGGCTCGGCCTGGCCGGCACCATCAACACCACCTTCAACGAACCTTACGAGGTGGCAAGGCAATTCGCGACCTTGGATCACCTCTCCGACGGCCGCGCGGCGTGGAACATGGTCACCTCGTCCGACGCGTTCACCGGGGAGAACTTCCGCCGCGGCGGGTTCCTCGACCACGCCGACCGGTACAAACGGGCCGAGGAATTCATCACCGTCGCCCGGCGGTTCTGGGACGGTTGGGCGCCTGATGCGGTGGTTACCGACGTCGATGCCGGCATCTACGCCGACCCCGCCCGGATCCACATCGTCGAACACCACGGTGCCCAGTTCGACGTCCGCGGCGTGGCCTCTCTCCCCGCCGGCCCGCAGGGCCATCCGGTGTTGCTGCAGGCCGGTGACTCCAGCGATGGCCGAGACTTCGGCGCCCGGCACGCCGATGCGCTATTCACGCTGCACGGATCGCTGGAGGCGGGTCAGCGCTACTACGCCGACGTCAAGAACCGCGCCGTCGCCTACGGGCGGGCCCCCGACCAGCTGAAGGTCCTGCCCGGCGCGACGTTCGCGCTGGGTGACACCCCGGAGGAGGCGGAGGATCACGCGCGTCACATCCGTGAGCAGCAGGTCAGCGGCCCGACGGCGATCGCCTTCCTCGAGCAGGTCTGGGGAATCGATCTCTCCGCCTACGATCCCGACGGGCCGCTGCCCGACGTCGACCCCGTCGAGAATCCCGACATCACCCGGGGACGCGTCCGCCACGGCGACCCGAAGACCGTCGCGGCGACGTGGCGGGCCCGCGCGCAGGCCGAGAACTTGTCGATCCGGCAACTGATCATCGAGGTGACGAGTCGCCAGCAGTTCGTCGGGACACCGGCGCAGGTTGCCGACGAGATCGATCGCCATGTGCAGTTGGACGCCTGCGACGGCTTCATCCTGGTGCCCCATCTGACGCCACGCGGCCTCGACGAGTTCGTCGACAAAGTGGTACCGCTGTTGCAGGAACGCGGTAGCTTCCGCGCCGCATATCGTGGCGCAACGCTGCGCGAACATCTGGGCCTGCCGCCGGTGCCGGGCTGGTCGACTGGCCGCGTGGGCGTCGCGGTGGGCGGCTGACGGCCCCTGCCGGCGCTTCAAACGCTCTTCAAGATGCGTTCACCGCGATCGACGCTACGGTTGCCCTACAGGGCCGAGTCACCGGAAGTGAGATTGCGATGTACGACGCACACGCACCGCGGATCCCGCCGGCACTCGCCGCGCCGAGCCTCAACCGGGGAGTCGGCTTCACGCACGAGCAGCGGCGGCAGCTCGGGCTGACCGGACGGCTTCCGTCGGCGGTGCTGACGCTCGACGAGCAGGCCGACCGGGTCTGGCATCAATTGCAAAGCCTGGCAACAGATCTGGGCCGCAACCTGTTACTGGAGCAGTTGCACTACCGCCACGAGCTGCTCTACTACAAGGTGCTGGAAGACCACCTGCCCGAGCTGATGCCGGTGGTCTACACACCCACGGTCGGAGAGGCCATTCAACGGTTTTCCGACGAGTACCGCGGACAGCGCGGGCTCTTTCTGAGCATCGACGAGCCCGACGACATCGAGGCGGCGTTCGAAACCTTCGGGCTGGAGCCCGACGACGTGGACCTGATCGTGTGCACGGACGCCGAAGCCATCCTGGGCATCGGCGACTGGGGGGTGGGCGGCATCCAGATCGCGGTGGGCAAGTTGGCGCTGTACACCGCCGGCGGCGGCATCGACCCGCGCCGCTGCATCGCGGTCTCCCTCGACGTCGGCACCAATAACGAGCAGCTGCTGCAGGATCCGTTCTATTTGGGCAATCGGCACGCGCGAGCCCGCGGCGAGGAGTACGACGAGTTCGTCAACCGCTACATCGAGGTCGCACACCGGCTGTTCCCCAAGGCCATCCTGCATTTCGAGGACTTCGGGCCGTTGAACGCGCGACGGATCCTGCGCGACTACGGCGAGAAGTACTGCGTGTTCAACGACGACATCCAGGGAACCGGCGCGGTGGTCGTGGCGGCCGTGTACGGCGGCTGCCATCTCACGGGTGTGCCGATGCGCGACCAGCGGGTCATCGTCTTCGGGGCCGGAACCGCCGGGATCGGGGTGGCCGATCAGATCCGTGACGCCATGGTGTCCGACGGCGCCACCCTCGAACAGGCGACGGCACAGATCTGGCCCATCGACAGGCAGGGCCTGCTGTTCGACGACATGGACGATCTGCGGGATTTCCAAGTGCCCTATGCGAAGAACCGTGCCCAGCTCGGTGTGACTCCCGGGAACCGGGTCGGCTTGGTGGAAGCCATCAAGCTCGCCTCCCCCACGATCCTGCTGGGCTCCTCGACCGTTTTCGGCGCCTTCACCGAGAAGGTCGTACAGGCCATGACCGCGTCGTGCGAGCGCCCGATGATCTTCCCGCTGTCCAACCCGACCTCGCGAATGGAAGCCATGCCGGCCGACGTGCTGCAGTGGTCCGACGGCAAGGCGCTGATCACCACCGGCACCCCCGTCGCACCGATCGAATACGACGGCACCACCTACACGATCGGGCAGGCCAACAACGTGCTGGTGTTCCCCGGAATCGGGCTGGGCATCATCGTGGCGGGGGCCCGGCTGCTCACCAAGGGAATGCTGCAGGCCGCAGCGAAAGCCGTTGTGCGACAGGCAAGTCCGTCGGCTCGCGGGGACTCGTTGCTGCCGGACGTCAAGGACTTGCGCGCCATCTCGACGGCGGTCGCCGAGGCCGTCTATCACGCCGCGGTCGACGACCAGGTGGCGACGCGGACGCACGCCGACCCGCGGCAGGCCGTCCTCGACGCGGTATGGACCCCGGCGTACGAGTGAGCGGCTTTCCGATGAGACGCCTCGCAGCGCATGCGCGCCGCTCGCCGAGGCTGTAACCCTGCAGGCCCGCACTCGCGCTTTGGCTGCAGATTTACAGGCTCGACGCTGAAAGGTGGGAGAACCGGTCACCGCTTGTCGCGGACGCTGCCGTGGCCAACTGACGCCCGGGCGGATGGTGGCCTTTGGCGCCTTGGTTGAGGAGTTCGGAGCCGGAGGCCCTTGCACCGGAGAGACGGCGGCCAGAGCGCCGGACACTGAGTCGGAGCCTTGCTCCCCCGCCTGGACTCGAACCAGGAACCTATCGGTTAACAGCCGAACGCTCTGCCAATTGAGCTACAGGGGATCAACACGATCGCGGGACGACTCTAGCGTACTGGCATATCCGCGCCCAACTGCATAAGGACGGATCGGGCGCGCACGCACCGGGCCGGGTGAGGCAGGATGGAACGGTCGCTAGTCGGGAGGAACGCTTTTGATCCGGTATGTCGTGGTGCTGGGGCTGGGTTACGTGCTGGGCTCGAAGGCCGGGCGCCGCCGCTACGAGCAGATCGTCGGCACCTATCGCGCGCTGACCAGCAGTCCCGTGGCCAAGTCGATGATCGAAGGGGGCCGCCGCAAGGTCGCGAACCGGATCTCCCCGGACTCCGGCTTCGTGACCGTCGCCGAGCTTGACGACCAAACGGCCATCATGGAGCGGGCGGCCGACGAACGGGCGGCCGACGAGGCCCTCACATCGTCAGATCGTCGCCGCTAGCCTGTTCCAGCAGGCTGCGCCGATAGGCCTCCATCGCGACCAGGTCGCCGAACAGCGCGTGGTACTCGTCGCCCTGCTCGATCGGCGACATGCGCTGCAGCTTGGACTTCACCTCGGCGATCTGCCGACCCATCCAGACCTCCTGCAAGCGGGCCAGCACGCCGGCGATGTAGCGCGGCAGCTTCTCGTCGTCGACCTGGACGGCCTCCACTCCGAGCTCGCTGATCAGCCCCGCGGTCAGGTCCGAACCGGCCCGCTGGCGCACCGCGTCGATCCACTCCCCGCCGGTGAACCTGGTGGTCGGAGCCCTCGAGAATCGCCTTGCGCGCCTTGGCCGGCAGCTTGCGCCAGGGCGTGTC
>NZ_LZJN01000035.1 GCF_001667735.1 Mycobacterium sp. E183 | reverse complement strand
ACACCCCCGCCGCCCATCGCGGCGCCCAAGAACGACCTGCCCTGGCACGACTGCACGTCGCGGGTGTTCGGCGACGCCGCGGTCCCCCCCGCCGCCGGGGTCCAGCTGGACTGCGCGAACTACGACGCGGACCTGGACCCGAACGGCGGCGGGACCGGCACCGTGAGCGTCGCCGAACACCCGCGACGTGCAGTCGTGCCAGGGCAGGTCGTTCTTGGGCGCCGCGATGGGCGGCGGGCCGCTGGGCGGTGGCTTGGCGGTGGTCGCGCCTTGGGGCCGGGCCCCGGAGTTGGTCGCGAATCGCGGGTCGGCGGCCAGGCCCGGGACGCAGCCGGCGACCACTGCGGTCACCGCAAGCAAGACCGTGGCGAGCGTGATCTGCCGACTCATGTCGACCACAGTAGCTAGCGGCGATCGCAAGCGCGGCGAAGCCGGGCGCTGGGGGAACCCCCGCGAAGCTGGGGGACGGGTCGCCGCAAAGCTAGGCCTTGACGTAGCGGGTGTACAGGTAACCGGCGTCGTCGGTCAGAACGTGGGCGCAGCGCATCCGCGTGAGCAGCTGGCTGGGCCCCGTCGCGATGCGGCGGGCCAGCCCGCCGACGAGGTAGGGCGCGATGGTCAGGCAGAGCTCGTCGAGCATGTCGCGCTGGATCAGCGAATCGAGCAGCATCGGCCCGCCCTCCGTCAGGATGCGGCGCATCCCGCGGGCGGCGAGGGCCCCCAGCATCACGGCCTCGTCGACCTCGCCGGGGTCGTCGCCGGAGCAGTCGATCACCTCGCACAGGTCGGTGAGCATCCGGCGCGCCGGGGCCGCCGCCGCCGCGCAGGTGAGCACCAGTGGCGGCACCTCGGTCCGGGTGAACACCCCCATGTCGCGGTCCAGCCGGCCCGACTTGGTGACGATCGCCAGTTGCGGGATCTCGCTCTGCCCGCGGGCCTGGCGCTGCTGGCGCTGGGCGACGCTCAGCTGCGCCCCCGAATAGCCCTCGACCCGGACGGTGCCCGCGCCGACGACGATGACGTCGGCGAGCTCCCGCAGCAGGTTGAACACGAACCGGTCGCCGGGACCCCCCATCGTCCCGCTGCTGCCGCCGGAGGTGGCGCCGCCGTCCACACTCGCGATGAAGTTGGCCCGCACCCACGTCCCGTCGCGTTCCGGGTAGCCGTAGAGGCGGGGGAGTTCGGCGTCGCCGAGTTCGCGCACCGATCCGAGCAGCGACAGCGGCGTCTCGGGCAGGGCCATGGGGTTGATTGCAGCACGCCGCTAGAGTTCTGGGATGCACGGGTCCACTTCCGGGGGAGTGGCGCACCTGGTGGATCGGCATCCGAGTGTGTCGCCGGAGCGACTGATCGCTCAATTGCGGCCGCCCCCAACGTTCGCCGACGTGAGCTTCGCGACGTATCAGCCCGACGCGGCCGAGCCGACGCAGGCCGCCGCCGTCGTGGCGTGCCGGCAGTTCTGTCGTCAGGCGGTGGAGCGACGAGCGGGCCGGCGAAAGTTGTTGGGCCGGCGAGCGGTGCTGCCCGGGGTGGGCCTGTATCTGGACGGCGGGTTCGGCGTGGGCAAGACCCACCTGCTGGCGTCGGCGTACTACGCGTTGCCCGGTGACGGCCCGGAATCGTCAACTCCCAAGGCGTTCGCGACGTTTGGGGAGTTGACCCAGCTGGCCGGCGTGTTCGGATTCCGCGAATGCGTCGACCTGCTGGCCGGCTACACGGCGGTGTGCATCGACGAGTTCGAGCTCGACGACCCGGGCAACACCACGCTGATATCCAGGCTGCTCTCGTCGCTCGTGGAGCGGGGGGTGTCGGTGGCCGCGACCTCCAACACCCTGCCCGAGCAACTGGGCGAGGGCCGGTTCGCCGCCCAGGACTTCCTCCGCGAAATCAACACGCTGGCAAGCATTTTCACCACCGTGCGGATCGAGGGGCCCGACTACCGGCACCGCGGCCTGCCGCCGGCGCCGCAACCCCTCTCGGACGAAGAGGTGGCCGCGCGCGCCGCGCGGGTCGACGGGGCGACGCTCGACGATTTCGACGCGTTGTGCGCGCACCTGGCCACCATGCACCCGTCGCGATATCTGACCCTCATCGAGGGGGTGACCACCGTGTGCCTGACCGGTGTGCATGGCATCGACGACCAGAACGTCGCCCTGCGACTGGTGGCGTTGACCGACCGGCTGTATGACGCCGGCATTCCGGTGGTCGCCTCGGGCGAGAAGCTGGACACCATCTTCAGCGCCGAGATGCTGGCGGGCGGCTACCGAAAGAAGTACCTGCGGGCCATGTCTCGGCTCCTGGCGCTGACGGTCAACGAAGCGGGCGGGTCATGACGAAGTCGTCCTCGCGTCCGGCGCCGACCTGGAAGGTCCGGGTGCCGCTGACCTGGAAGCCGCTCTTGGCGTAGAAGCGTTGCGCGCGTTCGTTGGCCTGGTTGACGCCGAGCCACACGCGCCCCACTTTCCACTCGCCGGCGGTGGTCAGCGCCAGGTCCATCAGTGCGGTCGCGACCCCGGTGCCGTGGTGCTCCGGCGTGACATACATCTTGGACAGCTCGGCGGTGTCGCCGTCGCGAATCAGCATGGCGTAACCGACGATTCGGTCGTGCTGTGTGGCGGTCAGGATCGCGCGCTGCGGATCGGCCAGGTATTCGGCGAAGCGGGCGGCCGTCAGGTTGGCGTCGACGAACGCGGCGACGTTCTCGGCTGCCATCGAGGCCGGACACGCCAGCGGGAAGGTACGCGCGGCGACGTCGGCAAGCTGTTGAACGTCAACGGAATCCGTCGTGACGACGCGTACGGCGCGGGTCAGAGATTCCACTGCGCGAGGTGGTAGCCCGTCTTCTTGTCCAGCAGGACCACGGTGGAGACGGGATCACGGTAGGCGTCCCAATACACTTCGCCCCGCACGATCGCCCCGTTCGGCGCGTTGGTGAGCACGTTGTCCAGCGCATCGGGGGCGTCGGAGGCGCGCGGCTTGTAGGCGTCGGCGAACTGGGTCACGCCGTCGAAGCTGAAGGTGGTCGCCATGACGAACGGGTTGGGCACCCGGACCGCGCGAACGACGACGTCGGCCCGCTCGACCGAGCTGCCCGGGAAACCCCGAAAGGTGCCCTCGCGCGTGTAGCCGAAGCCCGGCGGCGGGTCGCAGGGCGCCACGCCGGTGACGGTCACGTCCGCGACGTAGGTGCCGGTGTCCACCCGCAGCGTGTCGCCGATGTGGCCGATGGGGGCGTCACCGGCCCAGGCGCGGGGGGCGGGGAGCGCGGCGATCGCGGTGACGCTCGCCGCGGCGACGACGAACGCGGACAGGACGACCAGCCAGCGGTGCGTCTTCGCCATGTCTTCGCCTCCTAGGCAACCCGGGAAGGGAACCTTCGAATGATCGCACATGCGGTGATGCGTCGGGGAGGGGTCGACCACCCCGGATCAGCCCTCGGCGCGGGCGCCCGTGCCGCCGCCGAGCGACTCCAGAGCCTTGATCAGATCCGCCTCGACACGGCCCTTGTCGACGCCGCACCGGCGCAGCGGTCCTTCGTCGGAGGAGGCGTCCTCCAGCTCGAGCAGCGCCAACAGCAGATGCTCGGTCCCAATGTAGTTGTGCCCCAGCCGAAGTGCCTCCCGGAAGGTCAGCTCCAGGGCTTTGCGCGCGGGGCCGCTGAACGGGATGAGGTCGGGGGTTGCGCCCCCGGCCGGGGGCAGCTCGACGGCCGCGCGCAGCGACTCGGTGTCGACCTGCTGCAGGCGCAGCAACACCGTGGCCAGCGCGGCCGGATCGCTGAGCACGCCGAGCAACAGGTGGCCGGGCGTGATCTCGTCGTTGGCGGCCTCGTGCGCGGCGTTCTGGGCCGCCACCACCGCGCCGCGCGCCCGCGGCGTAAAGCGGCCGAAGCCCTGTTCGGGATCCAGGGTGGCGGCCTCGGCGCGCGGCACGAACCGCTTCTGGGCCGCTTGTTTGGTGACGCCCATGCTCTTGCCGATGTCGGTCCACGACGCCCCGGACCGCCGGGCTTGATCCACGAAGTGCCCGATCAGGTGGTCGGCGACCTCGCCCAGGTGCTCGGCCGCCAGCACCGCGTCGGCCAGCTGATCGAGCGCGTCGGTGTGCACCGATTTGATGGCATTGATCAGCTCGTCGAGCCGGACGGGGTAGGCGATGCGGGTCGGGTCGGCCATGCCGTCAACGATAGGTTGACGCGCTTGGAGATGTCAACCCGGGGTTGACGATTGTTAATTATTGTTTCGTCATCCGCGTACTCCGCGCAGGTCTGGAACGATTTCAAATTTATGAAGCTTGTTCTGACAATTTCCAGCGTTGCTGTCATGATCGGCCTGGCCGCGCCGGCATACGCCGACGACACCGACGGTGCGTTTCTCGCATCGCTGGATGCGGCCGGATTCACCTATACGGACCCGGGACAGGCCATACAGGCGGCCCACTACGTGTGCTCGGCGGCCAGTGGCGGCACCGCGATCGCTGACATCGCGACGGCGGTGCAAAAGGGCGACAGCGCATTGAGCGCCGACAAGGCCGCAAAGTTCACCGCGATAGCGGCCAACGCCTACTGCCCGGACGCGCTCTCGTCGTCCAGCCCGACGACCACGACCGCCAGCTCGTAACCGGCCGATTCGCGCCACGAGATGCGGGGCGGCCGCAGCTCTGGAACGATCAGTGAGCCGTGAGGCTATTTCTGATGTCGCTCGGCCTTGCGGCCGCGATCGGTCTGGCCGGCCCGGCGCACGCCGACGGCAGTGACGACACCTTCCTGGCGACCGTTCACGCGGCCGGCCTGACCTATTCGGATCCCGAGCAGGCGATCACCTCCGGCAAGTCGGTGTGCAAGCTGGTCAGCGAGGGCTCGAACCTGACCGACGTCGTCCGGATGCTCCAAATGCTCAATCGTGGGCTGCAGGGGGACGACGCCACCCGGTTTGCGGCAATCGCCGCCAACTCGTATTGCCCCCAAGCGCTCTCGAAGCCCGACGCCGCCTCCTAGCGGTGGCGGCGGTGGGCCGTTACGACGAATGTGATGCGGTTGTTACACGGCCGACCATTGACGGCAGGTTAACGAAACCTGTAATCAACAATTCGCCCATACCATTTCGGCGACGGACAGTGGTCGTAGCCGAAAGGAAGCATGGGCTTGGACTTCCTTCAGCAGCAGTTGGTCGAGCCCCTTAGCAACATCCTCAATACGCATGTCCTGATCTATTTGCTGATCGGCGGCGGCATCTATTTCACCGTGCGCACCCGATTCATTCAGGTCCGCTACTTCGGGCGCATGCTTCGCCAGCTTCGTAGGGCCCATCGCCAGGACGGTGGGATCTCGTCGTTCCAGGCGTTCTGCGTGGGCCTCGCGTCGCGCGTGGGTACCGGGAACATCGCCGGCGTCGCAATCGCCCTGACGGTCGGGGGGCCCGGCGCCGTCTTCTGGATGTGGGTGGTGGCCGCGGTCGGCATGGCCACCGCGGTGATCGAGGCCACCCTGGCCCAGATCTTCAAGGTCCGCTCGGACGACGGAGCCTTCCGCGGCGGTCCCGCGTTTTACATACAACGGGGCCTGCGGTCACGCGCGGGCGGCGTCATCTTCGCCATGCTGCTGGTGGTCACGTTCTCCACAGCGTTCAACATGGTGGAGACGAACGCGATCAGCGGGGTGTTGCAGTCGTCGCACGGCATCGGGGTCGGTTGGACCACAGTCGTTTTGGCGGTGCTGGCGGCGCCCGTGCTTTTCGGTGGCGTGCGGCGCGTCGCCCAATTCGCCGGATCGGTCCTTCCGGTGGTGGCGCTGGTGTACACGTTGCTCGCGCTGGGGATCGTGGCCGTCAACATCACCGAGCTGCCGACGGTGATCAGGGAGATCATCGGCGGTGCGTTCGGAATCCGCCAAATGGCAGGCGGTTTCGCGGGCGGAGCGCTCGCCGCGATGTTCACCGGCGTCAAGCGGGGCCTGTTCGCCTGCGAGGCGGGGATGGGCAGTTCGCCCAACATCGCCGGCGCCGCGACCGTGGCACATCCGGTGGAGCAGGGCCTGATTCAGTCGCTCGCGGTGTTCGTCGACACGATGGTGATCTGCACGGCGACGGCGTTCATCGTGCTGCTGTCCGGTCCGGAAACCTACAATCCCTCTCGCCTGGGCTCGCTCGCCGGGGCCAGCCTGACCGAATCCGCGATCGCCGCGGATCTCGGGTCGTGGACCACGGTCTTGATGACCTCGGTGGTGTTCGTCTTCGCGTTCGCATCGGTGCTGAGCAACTACGTGGTCGCCGAGGCCAATCTGTTCTACCTGGGCGGACGGCGGTTGGCGGCCAACGTTCTGAAGGCGGTCACCCTGGCGTCCATCATCTTCGGGGCGCTGGCCAAGCTGACCCTGGTGTGGGCGCTCGCCGACTTGACCATGGCGGTGATGGCCATCGCGAACCTGCTCACCATCTGCCTGCTGGGCAAGTGGGCGTTCGCGGCCCTCAAGGATTACCACCGGCAGTTCGCGCAAGGCGAGGCGCCGGTGTTCATCGCCAGCGAGGCCGGCCTGCCCGGCGTCCTGGACGGCGACATCTGGGAGCGCGCGGAGCGCCGGCAGGTCGGCGCGCTGCCCGAGTCGTTGACGCTGCACCGCCCGGCGCTGCGACCCTCTCGCGCGCCGGCGGCCTAACCGGCCGCCAGAGTTCACCCGCCGTTTCCCCGGCGAGGTGCCATTCGCCGGCAGGTCTGCGAGAATCGCTGCGTTATGCGATTTCTACTGGTTCTGGCCGGCGTGGCCGCCGCGATCGGCCTGGCGGCGCCCACGTACGCCGATGTGAACAACGATCAGGACTTTCTGACCGACCTGCGCGACGCCGGCCTCACCTACCAGGACGGCGGCAACGCCGTCACGATCGGCAAGTCGGTGTGCGACCTGCTCGACGACGGCCAGTCCACCGCGGAGATCGTGACCCAGCTGCGCAACCAGAACCCGGCATTCCAGGGGGCCAGCGCGGCCAAGTTCACGTACCTCGCGGCGGCCCACTACTGCCCGAAGTACGTCACCGGCGAGGACCGCGGCCCGAAGCCGGACGGTGCCCCCGGCAACTGACCGCCTGGAGCGCGTGGGTGCGCGCTACGCGGCTCGCGCCGTCCACGTGAAGTTGTGCATCTCGGGGATCCGCGGCGCGAGCGCGGCGGCGACGAGGCGCCCGATTCGATCGGCGGCCGCCAACGGGGTGTCCGGGTCGAGAAAGCCTTCCACTTCCACCCGCAACGTCCGCCCGGTCCATCGGGCCCGGGCGTGGGCGTGCGTGACGCCCGGCACCGTGGCGGCGACGGCCTCGGCGGTGGTGATGATTTCGGGGTCGACGCCGTCGAGCAGGCGGTGAGCGATCTCCGAGGTCACCTCCCAGCCGACGTGGCAGATGAACCCCGTGACGACGATCCCGGCCACCGCGTCGGCCCATCCCCAGCCGAGCGCCACGCCGATCAGCCCGAGCATCGCCCCCGCGGACGACAACGCGTCCAGCCAGGAGTGTTTGGCGTCGGCCACCATGGTCGCCGAACGAATCCGCTTGCCCACCACCAACTTATAGCGGGCCACCAGCTGGTTGCCGACGATTCCGACCAGCGCCGCCGCGATGCCCCAGCCCACGTATCCGGTGCCGCCGTGCCGGAGCAGCTTGTTGACGCTTTCGAAGGCGGCCACGGCGGCGCTGCCCCAGATCACCAGTGCGACACCGATTCCGGCGAGATCTTCGGCGCGCTCGTAGCCGTAGGGATAGCGCTCGGTGGGAACTTTGCGTGACGCCCGGAACCCGACGAACACCAGCGCGCTGGTGGAGACGTCCGACAGATTGTGCAACGCGTCCCCGAGCAACGCCACCGAGCCGGACAGCAGTGCGATCGCCAATTCGACGAGCCCGGTCAGCGCCAGTCCGATCGCGCTGACGGCGACGGCCCGGTTGGCCTGCCGACGCTCGGCCGCATCATCGGTGACGGTGTCGAGGGGAAAACTTGCCGCGGGGTCGCGGACGCCGTTGACGAGGTGCATACGGCAAGCATGCCCGAACGCGCGCCGGCGCCCCACCCCGCTGGGCCGGCGTTTCCGCGACCCGCTCGGGGGTGGGCCTCGGGGCGCGGCGGGCGCCGTCGCGTGTTTCGGCAACCGTTGCTGCGGTCGGGGCGATAACTCGGCATAAATGCCGTTTCCGTTAATTATGGCGGAGTTTCGCGCGGCCGTCACCGGACAGGAAGTTTGCCGATTGCCGAGCGCCGAACCGGCGCGTGTGTAAAAGTATCGAGTGGCCGAACCATTAACCGATCGGCGCGTACACAAATACCGACGGCTAGAAGTTGATCCCACCCTGAGGAGCCACCATGAAGAACATCGCACGCTTGACCGGCCCAGTTGCCGTGGGTTTGGCGAGCATGGCTGTCATCGCCGCGCCCTTGGCGAATGCGGACGCGACGGATGACGTTTTCCTGCAGGCGCTCGGACAGCAGGGAATCACATTCCCCAACCTGTCGAATCAGACGGTCGTCAATGCCGGACATGGCGTTTGCCAGGACTGGACCAATGGCGCGACGCTGGCACAGACATTGGCCGACGTAAAGAGTGCGCTGCAGTTATCTGACAACAATTCGGGTTACTTCATCGGCGCGGCAACGCAGTCGTACTGCCCGCAGTACGTCAGCAAAGCCACGCAGAGCTAATCGGGGTTCCGCGGTAACTTCTTCTGGTCTGGGCGAATGGTGCCGTCGGGCGACGAGCCAAAACGCCTCGGCAGCAGCATGAACATCACCGGGAACCGTAGTCGCGCGTCGCGGTGGGAGAGTTCGAGGAACACGGTCTCTATCTCGATGTTCCGGATCGGTTGTCGCTCCATCATCAAACGCGTGCGCAGGTGATGCGGGCTTTTCAGCCACTCGACCAAATTCATGCCCGCGACTCTACCCTTCTGACGAAAGTCATTGCGGGGCCGAATGATTTCCCTGGATCACGTCAGCGGGCGTTCAGCTGGCTGGTGATGTCCGTGGTGTTCGTCTTGCCGTCGTGGTGGTGATCGGTGGTGTTGCGGCATTGTCCGTACAGCATGATCTGCCCGTAACTGTGGTCGGAGGGGGAGTAGCTCATATTCGCCGTCACCCCATCCTTGTTCAGCGTGGTGCCGAAGTAATGCTGTCCGGGAGGGGCGCCGTCGTTCCAGCCATGAGCCACCATCGCGGCGTGCACCTGCTGGAAGTACGCGTCGGGGTCGCCCTGCAACAGGAAACTCATGGTGACGGTGCCCATGTAGGGCGGATCTCCCTGGTCGTTGCAGGAGGCGAACGAGAAACCCCCGCTGAGTCCCCGCAAATTCGCCACGGCCGCAATCTGTTTCGCCGGATCGACAACCTGAGCCATGGCCTGGTCGTCGGTCAGGGGATGCGCGGAATCATCCACCGGATGAGAGGAACCGGGGGAATGTTGTTTGGGCGACATGGAACCGCATCCTCCTATCAACAGCGTGACGACGGCCGCCAGCGCGGCAAGCGCTGCCTGCCGCGACCGCTTGCGCCGGCGCTCAATGGTGGTGCTGGCCATCGAAGAAGTGATTGTCGGTGACAGAACCCGGCGGGCGGTTCCACTCCGGGTCGACGACCGCCGGGGTATGTGGTCCGACGGTGACCGGGGGGAGCCCGGGAATCCTGATTTGGACGCCGCCTATCTGGTGACGATGTCCGGCCGTCAGGCCGTCGGCTTCCAACGCGTCTCCGTGGCCCGAGACGATGTCGGCCATGCTGTGCAGCGCCTCGCTTCCGGGATAGTAGTAGTGCGAATGGTCGTGGGGGTTAATGCCGTTCGCGCCGGGCACCTCGGCGCGGAACCGCGTCGATCCGAAGCCGTCGACGGCGGGATCGGCGCCCAGGCCGGGGTCGCTGCCCATCACCTGCCCGACGATGTCGTCGCCGAAGAAGTGCTTGCTCAAGCCATTCAGCTGGCCGAGCATTCCGACCGGGTCGGTGGAGGCGTCCCCGACGAACACATGACCGCCGTCCAGGTGGAAATCGGCGGCGCTTTTGGCGGCGTCGGTGCCCGGACAGCCGAGCAGCACAGCGTCATTGGCGTGCATGCCGTGCATGGCGAAGGCGTCGGCCACGGTCGTCGAACCGTAGGAGTGGCCCAGCACCGTGACGTGTTGTCCGCCGCCGAGATGTGTCGCCCACAGTCCGTTGACGTCCTGCGCCAGCGCCGCGCTGCCGGTCCGTGCGAGTTCGGGTGTGGAGATGCGCTGCACGTCGGAGAAGTCGTTGGGGGCGTCGTACCCCATCCAGGCGATCACGGCCGTCGGGTTGGTGGGGTCGGCCGCGTTGGCTTGAGCGAAGAGGTTGATGGCGTCGTTGTGACCGTCGTGCAGCCATCCGCCCTTCACGCTGCTGCTGGTGCCCGGCACGATCACCGCCGTGTTCTTCGCGGTGTCCGGGTTGCCTATGGCGATCGCCGCGCGGCCCTTGCC
The DNA here is from genome assembly GCF_001667735.1 of Mycobacterium sp. E183. Taxonomy (GTDB): domain Bacteria; phylum Actinomycetota; class Actinomycetes; order Mycobacteriales; family Mycobacteriaceae; genus Mycobacterium. The sequence continues at coordinate 87,836 of NZ_LZJN01000035.1, read as the reverse complement.
GCCGAACGCCAACGGGTCGTAGGCGAACAGGTAGGTCGGATTGGGGTGCCGCGGATCGTTGCCCGCGTCGTGGTCGAGCCCTTGCTTGGTCTCGTTGGCGTTCTGGTAGCGGGTGATGTCGGTCGGCGAGAGGCCGTATTTGGCGGGGTCGTGCAGCACGTCGTCGACGGATACGCCGCTGCGGGAGGCGATGTCGCGCACCCGGTTGAGGTCACGGGTCATCACGGCGATGTTGGCGTCGCTTCGGGCCAGGACCGGGACGCCGTTGAGATTGCCGATCTGGTCCGGGTTTTCGGCGATGAAGCGCTGCCGTTGCTCGGGTGTCAGTGACGTCCACCAGCGATGCACGTCCTCGGGGTTGGTGTCCGGCGCCGGAATCTGCGTGTCGGCGTCGACTGGGCGCAGCGACTCGGGGTCGTATCCGTCGGCACGCAGATTGCCCAGCGACTTCTGCAACGTGGCCGAGTAGCCGTTGCGCAGCGCCTGCAGCTGCGCCAGCGCGGCCTTGGTGTCGCTGATGGCGTCGTCTTCGCACGCGTGGATGAGGGCGTCGAGCGCCTGCCGGTCGGCCGCGCTGAGGTGGCTGTCCTTTTCCATGTCGACCGCCTGCCCGATCAGGTCGTCGAGCTTCTGCAGCTCGCCTTCCAGCGTGGCGATCTCGCCGGCCCCGGCCTTTTGCGCCTCGGCCAGGGCGGCCGCGATGTTCTCCAAGTCGGCGCCGATCTTGGGCAGCTGGAGGGACTGGGCTCCCAGCGCTTTGATCACGCGCTGCACTTCGGCCGAGCCGTTGATCGGATGGTCGCCGTTCTGGTGGTTCCAGGCGGCGTCGAAGCGTTTGCGGGCTTGTTCGAAACTCTCGTTCGCTTCCTGGGTGCAGCGGCCCGCCTGGTGGAAAGCCTCGGCGAGATTCGAAATCTGAAACGGGCTACCGGCTTGCAGGCTCTGGTTGATCGCCCAGGGATCGCCCCCCGCTTCGGCGATCAGCGCCGGGACGCTTATGTACCGGAGCTGCATCGCACCGCCTGCTGTTTTGCGGCGTCACCGCCTCCCATGTCGGTGAACTTTACTATCGAACGCCCTCTTACACGCTTCACCCCGAGCGCGGTCTGGGGGCGCCGCATGTTGTCCGCAGGCCGGCCGCACGGCCGATTGTCAGGAATTCTCCAGGCCTTCAGCAGTTCGGACAATTAGCATTCGAATCGTGAACGCGCGGGCCGAAGGCTAGCGACTCGCTCTGGTGGTTCCCCAAGCACCGGAATCGCGATGAGGAAGTCGGCAGCGATATTTGTCGCCGTTGGGACTGTGATGCTCAGCGGAGCGACCGCTCACGCTGACTCGCCGTCTCCCGGCCCGACGCCGCCGCCGGGCACGCCGAAATGCCTGACGTTCGACGGCCCCCAGCTGAACTGGCTGCCGTGCGGGTGGACCACGGACGGGCGGAGATGGACTCCGCCGCCGCCACCGCCGCCCGCGGGCTGACACTGAAGCCTTGAGCGATGCCGACTATTCAGCTTTTCATAAGCTGCAATTTCCCTGCCTTTCCTATTCTTCGTTTTCTTGCCGCGTTTGCGACCGTCGACTGACGGCGGCGTCGCCACCGGCGCGAGGAAAGGAAACGCATCGAATGCCCTTACGTCGCTGGCTAACCCGGTTGGCCGTTCCCGTCACGGCTGGCGCCGCTCTTCTCGCCAGCGCCGGCATCGCGGCCGCCGATCCCCTCGACGACGCCTACCTGGCCCAGCTGCGGGCCCAGGGTTTCAATTGGCCGCCGGAACACGACGCCGCCCTCACGGGAATGGGGCGCCTCATCTGTGACGACCTGGGCTGGGGTTGGACGTATGACCAGATCGCTCAGAGCATCCACGCCAACCTGGATCAACGGAACGTGACGTTCGGAGACGTGCATTCCATGGTGGCCCTCGCGCATTCGACGTACTGCCCCTTGCAGCGGTGTTGGACAGACCACTGCTGAAATTGGCGAGCCCCTGCGGCGGGTTTCGGTAATGGGTCGATAAGGAAGCCGCGGGATCCTTTACGAATTGCCCATCGAGTTCTTGCGTCCATTTCAAGGACGTGGCCTTTGGTCCCGGTGTAGCGTCCCGATCAATTTCATATGGGGCGTGGCAGAAAGACCAGGCGATGAGATCAGCAATCGCGGCCGCGACGGCAGCCGTTTTTGCCTTCGGTCTGAGCGCCGCCGCGCCCGCTCAGGCTGAAACGACCGGCACGGTCAAAGCGCCGACCACCAATCGCATGACCGGCCCCACCTCGAAGGCAGGCCAGGAGGGCGTCTACAACGCCGGCCAGGTCCTGACCCTCGTTTGCCATACCGCGGGCGAGCCCGTGAAGGGCTTCTTCAGCTACCAGATCTCCAACGGCGGTTGGGACAGCCTCTGGTACAAGACAACTGACGGTCATTACGTCGCCGATGTCGACATCGACACGCGCACTCTCGACGCGCTCGGGCCGGACTGCGCCGGCGGCGCGGCGGCGCCTACCTCCAACGCCGGCGAGGACAAGGCGGCGCACGCCCTCGCGTGGGCGCGCGACCAGATGGCCAGCGACCCGAACAACACCGTGCAGTGCGAGGCGTTCGTCGAACAGGCCTACAACCACGCGTTCCGCTACCCCTCGGCGATGGATGCGTTCAACGACCTCAATCGCAACGGGCAGATCCATACCAGCCCCGACGGCATCCCGGAGGGGGCGCTCGTTTTTACGAGCAATCCCGGGTTCGACCACGGCACCGGACACGTGATGCTCAGCGAGGGCAACGGGCAGTACCTGACCGCCAATTACTTCACCCCGCCGCACATCCGGGAAATAAGACCGAGCCCGAACGACACGCAAAACATCTTTCTCGGTTGGGCGTACGCGCCGTAGCTGCGACGGCCGGCACCGCCTGTGGTACTCACGACGACATGGACAATCCTTCACCGGGCCCGGGATGGTGGCTGGCGTCAGACGGCAAGTGGTACCCGCAGCAATGGGAGTACACCTGGGATTACCGCGAGGGGGACACCGCGATGGACGAGATGAAGCTGAGGGCCGATGAGCTCGGTCGGCTGGGGTGGGAGATGGTCGGGCTGGACGCCGACCACCGCGGAGCCTTTTCCGTCGCATGTTTCTTCAAGCGGCCGATTGCGCCCTGAACCCGGGGCGCGGGACACATCAGTGAGGCGTCGCCGGCACAAGTGGGTAAACAACGCAGTAACGCGCCGGGCGCGTCGGTTGTGCAAACAGCTCACTAGTTGAAAGGCGGCATCAGATGGCTCGTGACGAGGGGGGCCGGTGGGACGTCGGCATCAAGGACGACGCAGTTTTCGTTCAGCGTGTCTCGGACGCCGACGAGCAATTGTTTCTCGATTCGCTGGACTCCGATGAGGCCCGCAAACTAGCCGAGCTGTTGACGAAATTCGCGGACAAGCTCGACAACTCCGACAAATCGGACTCCGAAAAGTCCAAGGGCAAGGACAACAACAAGAAGGACGAGGGCAAGGGCAAGAAGGACGACAAGGACTCGAAGGACGACAAGTCCAAGAAGGACAAGTCCAAGGACGACAAGGACTCCGAGGACGAGGACGACGAGGACTCAAAGGACGACGAGGACGACGAGGACGACGAGGACTCAAAGGACGACGAGGACGACGACGAGGATTCCAAAGACTCCGAGAAGTCGTCGGACTGAGTCCACTCAAGCCGCGGGCCACTTCGTCGCCCGGCAGCCGTTGTCTCTCAACGAGTTTCGGCCACCGACTCTTCGGGCAGGGTCGCGCTCAGGTTGCGGGTCGCGGAAGCGAGCTGCGCCCCCATGCGGGTTACCGCCGCGCCGCTCATCGGCTCCGCGCTGGGGACCAGGCTGAGCATCAGGGCGATGCGGGAATCGGGTCCCAGGATCGGGGAGTCGATGTGGCTCACCTCGTAGGTGCGGTCCGGCTCCAGGCTGACCGGGAACCAGTCCTCCTGGTGGATCAGCTCGTCGGTCAGTTGCTGCGCCAGCTGGCTGAGCCGCGAGGAACGGACCTCGGCGCTGCGCACGATCAGCGCCAGCTCCTGCAGGCGCAGGTCGGGCAGGAGGTGAAGACCGACCGCGTAGCCGCGCTGCTGTGCTGCCGCGATGGCCCGCCCGTAGCGGTCCCGCACGTCCTCGGGCAGCGCGGCCAGCCAGCGCTCCCGCGCCTCGGCCCCGGCAAAGGCAACGGTCGAGGCGCCGTAGGGCGGGCGATGGGGGAACTGGGTGCCGGTGGGCATCGGATGCCCGCCGCCGCGGCGGCTACGAACCTGATCGACCACCGTCGAGCGGTCCTCGCTCACCGAGAACGCCACGCAGTGCGCGCCCGTCGCGGCCGACAGTTCGGCCATCGCGGAGCGGGCCAGCACCAGCGCCGGATAGCGCCCCGCCGCCTCCCGGCCGAGGCGAACCAGGGCGGGACCCAGGTGATAGGTCTTGCGAACCGGGTCGCGCAGCAGCCAGCCGGCTCGCAGCAACTCGGACAGCATCGAATGGCAACTGGCCTTATGGACGCTCAACCGGCGCGACACCTCGGCCAGCGTCATGCCCCGGCTCGCGTCGCCCGCGAGCTGCTCGAATAGGGCCACTACCCGCTCGGTTTGCGGGGAGGGACGCGGCGCCATGGGCGCAATGGTCGCATAGTGCGACTGCTTGCGATGTGATAAGCGACTATGTGACGATCGCCACAATGAATGACCTACCGGGCAAGGTGGCGGTGATAACCGGCGGAGCCGGGGGCATCGGCCGGGCCATGGGCAGGCGGTTCGGCCAAGAGGGCATGAAGGTGGTGCTGGCCGACGTCCTCGCCGAGCCGCTGGACCAGGCGACCCGGGCGCTCGCGGACGAGGGCATCGAGGTGGCCGGCGTGGTCACCGACGTCACCGACTATTCCTCGGTCGAGTCGCTCGCCAAGGAGACGATTTCTCGCTTTGGCGGCGTGCACGTGGTGTGCAACAACGCCGGCACCGGCGGGGTCTCCGAGGGTTACATGTGGGAGCACGATCTGGCCGATTGGCGCTGGGGGATCGATGTCAACGTGTTGGGCGTCATCCATGGCATCAAGGCCTTCGTGCCCCTCCTGCTCGAACGGGGCGAAGGGCACGTGGTCAACACCTGCTCGGGCAATGGCGGGTTCGCGCCGATCGCTCGCGGGGCCATGGGCGGACCGGCCACGGCGGTCTACCCGATGACCAAGGCCGCGGTGCTCTGTCTGACGGAGAGCCTCTACACCCACCTGGAGATGACGGGGACGGGGGTGCGGGCGCACGTCCTGTTCCCCGGCGGCTTCTTGAACACCGGCATCTGGGAATCGTGGCGACACCGACCGCGGCGCTACGCCGCGACGCAGCAGCGTCAGACACCCGATCAGACCTTGGCGAAGGTGGTGGCCCGCTTCGAGGCCGCCGGTGCGCATGTCGAGTTCACTCCGCTCGAGACGGTCGCCGACCTGGTGGTGGACGGCATTCGCGCGGAGCGCTTTTGGATGATGGGGCCACCCACACCGGCCGACCAGGTCGTGAGCCGAAAGGCGGCCTCGATCCTGAATCGCGGCACACCCGATTACCTGGTCGACGTCCTCGGCCGAAGCGCCGAGCGGGCTGATGAGACGGAAGGAGAAAAGCGTTGAGCAACAAGGAAATCCGCTATGGTCCTCGCGCACCGGAGGCGCAGGTCGACCACGAGATCGACGCCACCAAGGCGCCCATCGCCACCGAGGCGGTGACGGTCACCTACCTCACCGATCCGGACATCGTCGCGGCCGTGCTGCCCAAGCCGCTGCAGCCGGGGGCCGAACCGCTGGTGCGGGTTCAGCTTCAGCGCGTGCGCATCGAGGGCAGGCCGCCGTTCGGGTCGGCGGTGTTCTCGGTGGCCGCCCGGCATGGCGAACGCGAGGGCGACTATCCCCTCTTCATGCCCCAGTCCAGCGAACAGTCGGTCACGGGCGGGCGTGAAACATTCGGCGAACCAAAGAAACTGGCCCACATCGAGGTGGAGCGCGACGGTGATCGCGTCACCGCCGCCGTTGACCGCTTGGGCTATCAGCTCATCAGGGTGGTCGGGCAGGTCGCCGGCCCGGCGGAGCTGCCGCCCGACCAGGTGAACACCGAGTTCTACTTCAAGTTCCTGCGCGCCCCCGACGGCGGCGGTATCACCGACCCCCACCTGGTCTACGGCGAATACCATCGGCACTACGAGCTGTTGGAGAACATCGACGGCACCCTCGAGTTGGGGGAGTCGCCTCTTGACCCGGTGGCCGACATCGTGATTCGCGAAATCCGGTCGATCACCTGGTGCCGTCGGCGCACCATCCAGGTGGGCCGGATCGCGGCCCGCGTGCCGCAGGAATGGCTGCTGCCGTACGTGCACCAGCGCTACGACGACGTGGCCCTGCTCGCCGCCCCCGGGCCCGAGCCGGCGCGGGTGTAGGCGCATGGACCGGTACACGGTCATCTCGGCCGATTGCCACGCCGGCGCTGACCTGCTCGACTACCGCGACTACCTCGATCCGCACTATCGGGATGAATTCGACGGCTGGGCAAGGACATACGTCAACCCGTTCGGCGACCTCAGCGAGCCCGACGCCGAGCACAACTGGAACAGCGACCGGCGGAACTCGGAGCTGGACTCCGACGGCATCGCGGGGGAGGTCATCTTCCCCAACACCGTGCCGCCGTTCTTCCCGCACGCGAGCCTGGCCGCCCCTCCGCCGGAGACCGCGCGGGAGCTCGAGCTGCGCTGGGCGGGCCTGCGCGCGCACAATCGCTGGCTGTCCGACTTCTGCTCGTTGTCACCCGAGCGGCGGGCCGGCGTCGGCCAGATCCTGCTCGGGGATCTCGACGAAGCCATCGCCGAGCTGGCGCACATCGCCAATCTCGGCCTGCGCGGCGGGGTGTTGCTGCCCGGAATCGCCCCGGGCACCGGCCTTCCCCCGCTCTACGCCGAGCATTGGGAACCGCTGTGGGCGGCGTGCGCGGAGGCGGGCCTGGTGCTCAACCACCACGGCGGCAACGCCGGCCCCAGCCCCACGGACGGGTGGGGCAGCTCGTTCGCGGTGTGGGTGTACGAGACGCACTGGTGGGCGCACCGGGCGCTGTGGCACCTGATCCTCAGCGGCGCACTGGATCGCCACCCGGACCTCACCGTGGTCTTCACCGAGCAGGGCGCCGGCTGGATACCGGCAACCCTCGCTTCGCTCGACGTCGCGGCGGCGCGCTACGGGCGTGCGAGCTCGGCGATCGCCCGGTTCGCCGGGCCCACCGCCGGTTCGCTGCGTCTCAAGCCCAGCGAGTACTGGGCCCGCCAGTGTTACGTGGGCGCCAGTTTCATGCGTCCAGTCGAATGTGCCGAGCGCCAGGCAATCGGCGTCGACCGAATCATGTGGGGGAGTGACTACCCGCATTACGAGGGGACCTTCCCCCACAGCCGAGAAGCGCTGCGGCACACCTTCTCCTGCGTCCCGGCCGACGAGGTGGCGGCCATCGTGGGCGGCACCGCGGCGGCAGTCTACGGCTTCGACCTCGAGGCGCTCGCGCCGCTGGCCGACCGAATCGGCCCGACCGTGGCCGAGGTCGCCGAGCCTCTGACCGCCGTGCCCGCCGGCGCGAGCAGCACCGCCTTCGAGCCCGACCCGATCCGTACCTGGTAGCGAAAGGACGCCCACCGTGGACCCGTACGTCATCATCTCCGCCGACACCCACGCCGAGCTCCCGACCGAGCGATACCGCGAATACGTCGACCCCGAATACCGGGACGACTTCGAGACCTACCTGGCCGAGAAGACCGCCGCGGCGCAGGCCGGTGGATTCATCGACGAGCAGTTCGCGCAGGAGTGGTTCTCCGAGAACGGGGAGGGCATCGCGGGGGGATGGGATGTGGCGCTGCGCGACAAGGAGCTCGACGGCGACGGGGTGGTCGGCGAGGTCATCTTCCCCGACGCCGACGCCGTGACCGGGGTCGCCGGCGCGCCGTTCGGGGCCGGCCTGGGCCAGTCGGGCGACCTGGACCCCGGGCGCGCCATGGCCGGGGCGCGGGCCCACAATCGCTGGTTGGCCGAGCTGTGCAGCCACAGCCCCGAACGTCGGGCCGGGGTCGCGGTGGTGCCGATTCTGGCGGACGTCGACGCGGCCGTCGCCGAGATCACTCGCGCGGCCGAGTCCGGGCTGCGGGGCGGGATCCTGATCCCCGCGCGCTGGGTCGGCTATCCGCCGTATCACGACCGCCGCTACGACAAGGTCTGGGCCGCCTGCCAGGACCTGCAGATGCCGGTGCACACCCACTCCGGTCCGGCCCCCCAGGAGGAGTACGGCGGGCACCTGGGGATCTATGTCACCGAGGTGCGCTGGTGGGGGGCCCGCCCGATGTGGTTCGCGTTGTGGTCGGGAGTGTTCGAGCGATTCCCCCGGCTGCGCTGGGGCGTCACGGAGTGCGGCGCGTTCTGGGCCAACGATCTGCTCTGGCTGATGGACACGCGGTACCTCCGTGAGCATTCGGCCAAGAAGATGAGCCATCAGATGGAGGGCGACCTGACGATGCCGCCCTCGGCCTACTTCGACCGGAACTGCTTCATCGGCGCCACCACCACCGAGCGCCGGGAGCTGGCGCGGCGCTACGAAATCGGCGTTTCGAACCTATTGTGGGGCAACGACTTCCCCCATCCGGAGGGGACGTGGCCGCACACCCTCGACTGGCTGCGCCGCTCCTTCTGGGACATCCCGATCGAGGAGACCCGCCAGATGCTCGGTCTGGCGGCGGCGGAGCTCTACAACTTCGATCTGGGTGCCCTCTCCGGGCTGGCCCGGCGCATCGGCCCGACGCCGGAGGACCTGGGTCAGGACGACGCCGTCAGCATCCCGAAGTGGGGGGCGGCCCGCCGGACCGGACGCCACTGGCTGACGGACGCGGAGCCGATTCCCGATTTGGTGGAGAGCTGAGGGGAGCGAATCTTCTCGCGGATGCCGACAATCGGCCAGAACCTTGCCCGCGATGTATCGGCGGATGACTATTGAAGAGGTACGGCCGCAGAGGAGAAACAATGGCATCGCACCGTTGGAAAAATTTCGTCGGTGTATGCGCCGCGTTGCTGCCGATCACGCTGTCATTTCCCGCTACCGCCCTCGCCGACAATCCGTCGTGGAACGGCCAGTACGCCATCACGTTCATGGTTGGTCCCAAGGCGGGCACCAGCATGGCGGTGGGCAATCCCGAGGTGCAGCACACCGAGATCTACGGTTTGCGCTCGAGCTGCACGAACGGCAAGTGCGTCGCCACGATCGTCAGCGGCCCTCCACCGACCAACCCGACGGTTCCGCAGCCCGTCCAGTTCACCTGGGACGGAAAGTCGTGGTCGCAAACCAACGATTTCCAGTGGGACTGCATGATGCCCGACACGTCGATCCAATGGAATCCGGCGCGAGCCACGGTCACCTACACGCCCCAACCCGACGGATCGCTCGACGGTCTGATGCACACCGACATTTTGAGCGGCGCCTGCCAAGGCACGATCGACATGGACATGAAGGCTGAACGCGTCTGAATTAACCCCGACACCGCGACGGCTCAAATTCCGCAAACCCGAGACACCCTTTGGCCGCCCGAATAGCCTCGATCTAGGTTTGGGCGCAACCCACTCCGGCTCTCTTGTAACGGTCTCCGGAAGAGATATCGAAAACTGTCCAATCGGCGGGGATGGTCCACCTGCAGGGCGCACCCACCGGGGAATGCGACCGCAAAGGAAGATCATGACCACACCCGACCGCCCCACCCACCCAAGACTGACAAGAGTGGCCGCCGGCGCGGCTCTCGCCGGCGGATTGGCGATGGCCGTTATGGGGCTGACCGCGGCCACGGCCAACGCCGATCCCGCGCCGCCAGACACCCCCAGCCCAAACCCCACCGCTGCTCAAAATCCGCATTCGGAATCGGGGCTCTGCAACCAAACCGTGGTCCCGCGCGGCGCCCCGGCGCCGCCCCCGGGGTACTGCGGGTAAGGGTCGACCAATGAACTGGGCGACGCTGCTGACCAACGCGCTCGTACCTCTCGCGTCGGTGATTTCGAGCGCCACCGTCGCGATTTGGACGAAGCGCATCGACGCCAGGAACAAGGAGGAAGACCGCCGCCACGAACGCGTCCTCGACTTCGAGAAGCGGGCGGCCGACGACAAGAAGGCCGTGTTGAAGTCGCTGATTTCGGCGACCATCTACGTCAAACGGGCGGCTCAATACGAGGGGTCCGGCACCGCCGAGGAGGTCGCCAGCCAGCGCCGCGCCGAGGCCATCCGAGAGCTCTACGACTTCCGCATGCGTCTCGGCCTCGACGACGGGGTGGCCGAGCTGATGGTCTACGCCGCGCCACCGGTGCGCGACGCGGTAAGTCTTCTGCTCGACGAGTGGGACCGTCAGTTCCGGGAGCATGGGTATTCGCTGACCCAATTGGATTCGTGCAAGCGACAATTGGCGCAGACGACGGCCTGCCCCGCCCCGCAGGAGGACGTCACCGTGTACTACGAGGGCGAACTCAAATGGTCGGAGCTGAGGAGGGTGGAGATGGGGTGGCTGGACCGGTTGGGCCGGGACTCGGATCTCGACCTCGAGGCACTTGTGGAGTTGTGCGACCGCACCCTCGAGGCGGCGCACAGGGACTTGCGCGGCGGATACGGGCTCGACTTCTGACTGCTGTCGGCGCCGGGATGCTCCCCTCTGCCGACCGGGCGTAAACCGTCTGCTGGTTTTTCGGCGTTGCGGCTGGGTACCCTTATCCCCGTGCGCTTCGTTCCCGTTGCCGCTGCAGTCGGAGTAACCGTCGCGATGATGGCGGCGGCGCCCGCTCGTGCCGATTTGAGCGGTTACGGAAATTGCGTGGGAAGCATTACGCAAATCCCGCTGTCGGAACGCGATTACCAGAACCAGCAGCTCCTCGGGGTCATTGAGCAGGATCTCAACTCCGGTGTTTCTCCGGCTGCCGAAGCGCAGCGGGTGTCGCACATGGGGTTCGACCCGCGGTTGGCCAATCGGATTGTGGAGTGCGTAATTCAGGAACGCCCGTAGGCCGGCACGACTCATTGGGGTGACCCACACGTGGGCCACCACCGCGTTTCACGGTGGCGGCCCGGTGGTGTCAGTGTGATCGCGCGGCCTACGCCTTCCGGGTCAGCACCGGCAGGTGGTTGGGCGGTGAGGCCGGCGGATGGGGGTGCGTGCGCGCCGGTGCGTCGGTGACGACCGTCTTACCGTTGGTGCACGTGACGAGCTTTCCGGCGACGATGACGCCCTGGCCCTCGTCGATCGGGATGTCGTAGCCGTCCGGGTCGGTGTAGTGGCATCCGCCGCCCCCGCCGGTGGGCCCGTTGGGCTCGGCGAAAGCGGTGGCAGGCGCCACCGCGACAATGGCCAGCGCGCCGAACAGCGTGGCGGCGTAGCGGAAACGAATCGATCTGCGGGCGGTGTTCTTCATGGTGATCTCCTGTAGGTCGTCGCGGCCCGTCGTTCGGGCTGCGTTCATCGACTTGGAGCTACCAGGAGCACCGAAGGGGACACTTTCGCCGATCCAAGGGTGGCACTTTCGGTACCTGTATCGCCAGGGTCTCCCCAGGGCCCGACATGCCTGTCAACCTGGTTTAGATGACGGAAAATCAAGTAGCATCGCGCACAAGACTTTTCGATCTCAGTGGAAAGTACGCACTGGTCACTGGTGGCACCAGGGGTATCGGGCTGATGATAGCGCGCGGCCTTCTGCAGGCGGGCGCCCGCGTCGTCATCAGCTCACGCAATGCAGACGCGTGCGCGGGGGCGCGGCAGGAGTTGTCGAAATTTGGTGACATTCAAGCGATCCCCGCCGACCTGTCAAGCTACGAGGAGTGTCAGCGCCTCGCCAGTCTCGTGACGTTGAACTCGGAACGCCTGAACATTTTGGTCAACAACGCGGGAGCGATGTGGCGCGAACCGCTGGCAACGTTCCCAGAGGAAGCCTGGGACACCGTGATCGACATCAACCTCAAGTCGCCGTTCTGGCTGGTGCAAGCGCTGCTGCCCGCACTTCGCAGATCGGGCACCGCCGATGATCCCGCTCGGGTCATCAACATCGGCAGCATCGCCGCCATCCACGTCGCCCAGTCGCCCAACTATTCGTACGCCAGCAGCAAAGCGGCACTTCATCAACTCACCAGAGTGCTTGCCAGGGAACTCGGCCCGCAGCACATCACGGTGAACGCAATAGCGCCGGGCCCCTTCCCGTCGCAGATGATGGCGTCGACGCTCGATGCCATCGGTGACGCGATTGCGGCGGCGGCCCCGCTGCGTCGCCTCGGCCGCGACGACGACATGGCGGGTGTCGCCGTGTTTCTCGCTAGCCGGGCCGGGTCCTACCTCACGGGCACCATCATCCCGGTAGACGGCGGCATCGCGACGACCGCGTCGGGTACTTAGGCGCCGGCGCCAGGCTTTCCAGCGGTCCCTCGTGCACACCTGTAAGCCAGGTCTCAACGCAGTCATCGGGGCACTCGCAGTGCCTCCCTCAGATTGCAGAGCGGGCCTACGGTAAGGGGATGGCCACGATGGATCTACGCGCCGAGATCCGGGAGTTTCTCAGCTCGCGTCGCGCCCGCATCGCACCCGAGCAGGCGGGCCTGACCGCCTACGGCGGCAATCGTCGGGTCAAAGGTCTGCGTCGCGAAGAGGTAGCGCTACTGGCGGGCGTATCTGTCGACTACTACGTGCGCATGGAACGCGGCAGCCTCGCCGGCGCCTCCGACGGCGTGCTCGACGCGTTGGCCTCTGCCCTGCAACTCGACGAGGCCGAGCGTGACCACCTGTTCCACCTCGCACGCCAATCCGGTGGGCCAAGCCGCCCACGCCGGCACAAGCCGGCCGTGACGGTGCGCTCGACACTGCAGCAGGTGCTCGACGCCATCTCCGATGCGCCAGCCTGTATCCACAACGGCCGTTATGACATGCTCGCCATGAATCAACTAGCCCGCGCGCTGTTCTCACCGGTGCTGGCCGATCCGCGACGGCCAGCGAACACAGCGCGGTTCGTCTATCTGCACCCCGAGGCGGCCCGAGAATTTTTTGTCGACTACGACCAGATCGTCAGGGACGCGGCCGCGAAGCTGCGCATGGAAGCTGGCCGCAATCCGCACGACGAGGAGCTGATCGCCCTAGTCGGCGAACTGTCAACGCGCAGTGAGCTATTCCGGCAACGGTGGGCATCTCAGGACGTGCGGCTGCACCGGTCGGGCCGCAAGCGTTTGCACCATCCAGTCGTGGGTCAACTCGACTTGGACGTCGAGTCTTTGGAACTGCCCGACGAACCCAACCTGCGCCTCAACGTATACACCGCTGCCGCGGGTACGCCGACCGCGGATGGTCTAGCGCTACTAGCGTCGTGGGCGGCCACCCAACAGATGCTGGCGACCGAACTCTAAGCACCCGCAATCGCTGCTTCCCCCGCGAAGGTGGGTAAAGCGTCGACGTGTTGGATGCTCGGGTGATTCACATCCTTCGGTGCATGGGATTCTTCAGGTTTCGCAGATCCCGAGCACTTCGAGCGGATGTGTAGAGCCAAAGAGGTGGATCCAAGCGCTATTTGGTGACTCAGTTACGGGGCCGCTAGCCGCGCGGACGGTGCACCCAAACGGCTACTCCGCGGGGTATTCCCAAATGTTCGTATGGTTCAACTCATGGTGATGTACACACACCATCGTGCGTCAGCACGGCGCGATATGGAGGAACACGACCCTGCATGCCTTTAGGTGCTGACCACCGTCACCACCCTGCACCAGTGGCCACCTGCCAGCCGGGAGCGGCTAGCTGGACCGACCAATCGACGTCGGCGTGCCGACAGCAACCCCGGTCCATGCTTCGCTTCGCATATCCTTGACGCGTCGTCGACTATCATGCGCATCTACCCGGAGTTAGGGTTTATGAGATTCCGTGACCTGTTAATAGAAAATTTCAAGGCAATTCGTCGCCTCAGGATTGAGAGCTTAACAGATTTTATCTTGATCGCAGGACCCAACGGGTGCGGGAAGTCTTGCGTATTCGATGCCATTCGACTCCTCAAGTCTATCTACGGTGGATATGAAGGTGCCGAGTGGATGCAGTGGTTTGGTGAGTTCCAAATTGATATGAACGACCGCGAGCAGTTCAAACGACTCTTTCGCGACCAAAGCAGGCCCATAAGTATTGCTGCCACAATTGAACTGCACTCCTCCGAAAAAGACTACCTGAATACGAACGCAGAGCGAGTCGTAGAACCTGCCGCGTGGGCCATGGCAATCGGACAGCCAATACCACACTCGTCGTTCTCGCCGGCTTTCGCAACTCAATTCCGCCAGCATGGTGAAGCTGCGCAGAAGAACATTCAAGTTCTTGCGTCAATGCTCCGTCAAGCGCTTACGGAACCTGCCTATCAGCTAGCTTTCACCATCGGCTCTAACTTGGAGCTTTCACATACTCCGAACTTTATTGTGGAAATGATCTTTCAAACGTACGTTCCGGATCACCTGGGCGTAATCGAGTATCATAGTGCTTCCCGCGCCTACCAGCGAGAAATTATCGGTGGAGTCAATCTGGATGCTAAGCAAATCGACTCGCAACGTAGACAACAGGCGTTATACAACTGGCAGCAGAAATACGCGAATGTTAAGACTCAATTGGCCACTACATATATTCGTGACCTGATTTCACGCGAGTCAGGAGTGCCATCCGGTCAGTCTGATCTGAACGAAACGTTGAAGGAACTGTTTCAAACGTTCTTCCCCGACAAGCAATACCTTGGCGTTGAGCCTGACCCCAACGGCGGCCTGAGGTTCCCAGTCCGCACCAAGGGCGGACAGGTGCACGACATCAACGAACTAAGCTCAGGCGAAAAAGAAGTACTTTATGGTTATCTCTGGCTACGAAATACGACACCTCGAAATTCGATGATTCTGCTGGACGAACCGGAGTTACATCTAAATCCTGGCCTACTGCGCGGATTCCCCGACTTTTACCATAAGCATTTGGGTAAGGCTCGTAATAACCAGTTGTGGCTGGTTACACACTCAGACGCCTTGCTCCGCCAAGCTGTTGGGAACCCCAATTACAGCGTATTCCACATGACGGCAGCGGACGCCGAGGAGTTCACAGACAATCAAGCTGTACCAATTCTTGCCCGCGACGAATTAGAACGCGCAACAATAGATCTCGTTGGAGACCTCGCAATGTACCGTCCGCAGGGCAAGGTTGTACTGTTTGAGGGTGGTGGCGATACGGACACCGATGTACGGATTACTGAAAAGCTCTTTCCAGATTTTGCAAAGAATACAAACCTTGTCAGCGGCGGCTCTAAACGTCGCGTCAAGGACCTTTATGAAGTTCTCGCACACACCGCTGAGCGGGTTGGTATGGCGAGGAGATTCTTCGCAGTTACCGATAGGGATTCCGCACCGTCGGAATTGCCTCCGCAAGGCACCCATCAACTGAGCTGGGACGCCTACCACATCGAAAACTATCTATTGGAACCACGCTTCATCCGTGAAGCTGTCGGCGTTCTCTTGGGCCGTCCAAAATTCGATAGCGACGACCAGGTTGTAGAAGCGCTAAGAAACGCAGCAAAGGAAGTGTTGCCTAGACTAGTCGTCGATGCCCTTAGGAAAATCGTGAACGATAGGATTGTATCCTCTGTGCATCTCGGAGGCGACCCTAGCAAGCGCAACGCAGCAGATGCGCTCATTGCCTCCGTCAGCGCAACATTTGACCGCCTAAACAATGCCCGAGATACTATCGACTATGCGTTCCTTGAGCAGCAAGCGGCAGCGATCAAAGATGGGTTTATCGCATCCCTCGATAATGGGACGTGGGTAAAAGAACTTCCTGGCCGATCCATCTTGCAGCGCTTCGCCGCTCGGGAGCTGTCCGGTGTGGGCAGCTACGAGGGGTTCCGCAATGTCATCGTGGACCAAATGGTTGATGCCAGTTATGAGCCACCTGGGATGAGGCGAGTAATCGACGTCATCACAGCAACCGACCCGGTACTAGCCCCCGCCAGGTGAATCCGCCTACTCGCACTCTGATGAGTGCGCTCAGAGTCCTGAGACCGAACGCTCCGGGCGTCTCAAATATGGCAGCAGGTGCGAAGGGTCGACTGGTCGCTGCCAATTACTGTCCAGTCCGCGCGGAGTCGGCGTGGCGTGGGCTTCTTATGCGCATTCCGCGTTAGAAGAGTGCCAGATGCGAGTATTACGGTTGTGTCAGGCGTAGCGGTAACGCCACTGGTAGCAACACTCAAGTTTCGTAGTTCACCGTGAGGATTAATAGAACATGACTAACCCGCCAGACGACATCGACATACTCCTGAATGGCGCACAGCCGAAGCCATCGACTGAACGTATGCAGCGAGCCTTCTACGAGCGTTGCAAATGGGTGGAACTGATGCTCGGTGTCCGGGCGCTTGCCGAGATCAAGATGGGCCAGTACAACTTTTCGGCAGGGCTGCCAATTGAGGCCATCTTTCGCGAAGAGCTCGCAAAGATCCTCCCTCGTCGATACGAAGTAACTTGTGGGGCCGTGTCGGACCGGGATGGCAATACTGCCGGTGATTGCGATGTCGTCATCTTCAATGACACTTGGTTCCCTCTTATCAAGCCGCCGCCTACGACGACTGATCGCCAGCGGGTTATGCCGGTCGAAGGCGCGTACGCGGTTCTTGAGGTCAAGCAATCGTTAAGCATTTCGGTCCTTGACGCGGCGATGGCGAAGCTGGTTACTTGCAGTAGGCTCCGCCGGCCTGTCGTTCCACGAAGCCAGGTGACGGAGAATAGACGGATTGATGGCCTGCCTGGGAACGTCGACCTAACCAATCCGTTGTTTACAGCAGTTGTGGGGATACGCCTAGCGGATGACAGCCTGAACGAATTGGTAGCCCGATTTATCAAGATCAACCAGCGGCTTCACCCAGATCGAGACCAGATGGTTCACTGTCTGTGCGTACTCGGCGAGGCGTGCTTCTTTTGGGGCTGGGTCCCAGAAGGGTCCACCCAAGCGCAAATCGCGAAGTTCATGGGACCCGACGATCGCGTCGAACCATTGATGCTTATCGAGTCGAGTGGCCACTCCGAGGAATCGCCGCTCGGGACCTTAGTAGCCAGACTATATGGTCATGCCACCAACTCGATCTTAGAGGATCCTACGGACCTACCCAATTTTTACGGCATCGGACAAAGTTACAAGCCCTATCAAGGGGGGCTAGCGTTCATTCCTCAAGTCGATCCCATTGCGAAGCCGCCGTCGCCAGGCCTGTAGGCGCTGGAAAGTTTCAGAACTAAGGCGTCCCGCGATGACCGCGACCCGGAATCGGCCCGATGGGTCAGCCTGATCAGCTTCGGACAACCGAGAGTGGCGGGCGACGGCCTGGAGTCCGCGTTTTCGTACCTTAGTTCCAACCCGAAGGCTCGGACGCCCTTGCGCGATTTGCCTGCTTGCGTCGAGACCATAACGGTGCATCGTCGGCCGGGATTAGCCGGGCTTGAATTCCTGGCAGGACACACTACGACACTAGGTCTCTTTCCCAGATTACAAGGCCGGATTCCTCGCCCCAAGTGCGCAAATCCGCGCAAACTCGAAGCTTCGCGAAACACTCCCAATCAGTCGTGCTTCGGTAGGCGCGACCCATCGCGTCGGACCCAGATGGCCCTCCCCAACGACCGCTCGCGAGTGCCGATAATAGATTAACCAGGTCGTGTCCTGCGCATAGCAATGCTAAATTATGTTCTGCTATTGTCGCCTCAAGCATGGACTGAAGGTCCGCCGCCGTCGGCTTGTCGACGGCTTTTGTACGGCCTATGGCAATAACGGAAATCTTCTCGACAAGTTCGCCGTTTTCGTGCGCCTCGATAAGCGGGGCCATAGGAAAGTCCTTCAACAGAATGCCCAGCGTCTTCTTGACCGATAGAAGTCGCAATGCCCCAACGCGGCCGGCTATCTGAACAAGCAAATCATCCGCCCGGGTTGCTAGTCTGTGCATGTGACTACGCAGCTTCTCGCGATCAGCGTGCGCGGCGAGCAGGCGCTGAAGAATGCCCGGACAATGCCTAAAGATATCCACTTGCATGTCGTAGTATTCAGATACTGAGATATGGCCACCGTATTCTTGAAGGTCGGTTTCGGAGTCGAAGTCTCGGTCTACAACCGCATATACAGTTGAATACCCGCTGAGTTCCGCGAGGTGAGCGGCTCTAAGCACCGCTTGCTTGCCGAAAGCTATCTCCGACCGGCACGCTTCTTGATTTAGGTGCGGATCAATCAACGCGGTATCTTCTTGGCCTTCGACCAGCACGATGGCGCGTTGATCTACCTGCCGCATCATCTTGATTCCGGCGAAAACAGTATCGCCGTCGAGCGACTCCCTCATTCGTAGTGACCCGCTATCTGCGGTCCCAACTCTGCGGTCCGGTCCCACGATTTGTTAATGATCTGCGGAGAATGTGTTGCGATCATAAAGCGAAGGTCTGCTAATTGAGCGATTCGGTCGATATCTTGTATAAAACTTTTCTGCCAGGCGACATGCAGCGATATTTCCGGTTCGTCGACCAAGACAAGAGCGCCTTGCGGGACGTTGAACAGCAGGTCGTACATTAACACGAGCTCATGCTGTTCGCCCGATGAAAGCTTGGATGGGGGAATGATCCTTCCGTCAGAATCCCGTGTCACCACGATTCCCTCGCGGATATTTACGCGAAGCGTTTTGTTGAAAAATCTGCGATGAACAATTTCTTCAAGCAGGGATACTCTGGCCGCCACGTGGTCGAAGGTCTCCAGCTTGTCGTCCGTGTCGTCTAAGTATGTATTGAGAACTCTCAATTCCCAGTCATTAAGCTTGCGAACGGGTAGTGGCACGTCTACAGCCGAATTAATGAGGCCCAACTCGGCTAAACGGCTCCGTTTTGCACTCTGCTCTTCGTACCGCTCTCGGATGATATTGGCGTCTTCCACAGGCGCTAGCGGATCCTCGAGCAATCTTCGCGGAAAGGACCGATCTAGTTGTTGCGTGCGACGCGAGTTTTCGGCGAGGGCCGTCGCCATCTGTTGTTTTATGTCCTCTGCATATGCATCAATCGTACGCCTGCGGGCTACCTCTCTGTGGCGGGCTGGGCGAAAATTCGGCAAATCGTCATATAGAAGACGTTGCGTCTCGATAAAATGAACCGGCGTTTCCTCAATTAGCTGGTTTATACGCTCATCCATTCTCGCAGCCCGCTCCATACGCGCGCTTGGCATGTCCGATGAAGGTCCATAACGGAAATACAAGTCGCGAAAGTCGGTGATCTCGCCATCAAGGCTGTCTCTCCACTGCCCGCCGCTAATTGGCTCCCAACTGGTGTTCTCAAGCAGATAACGTCGCAATCGCTCGTCCCCCCCGGCTTCGTAATGGCCGGTATAAACCTTATCCGAGGATGTGAAAGTCAGTGTAAACGATAGGCCGCCGTCGATGCCGCTACCTTCTTCGGGTTCGCTGCGCGTTATTAGAAGCTTAGAGTTGTCGTCATGAGTGACACTAAGACTGTCGAAAGGTGCTTCGTAAAGCGCGTCGAAGTCGCGGGAGTAGAGCGCATGAAGTATCTCTAAAAGCCGAGTCTTGCCAACACCATTCGGGCCGTAGAGAAGGATGTAGCGCCAATCGGACGGAAACTCGATCGAATGCGCAAAGTAGTCCAGGAGGCCTACGATGCTGATGTTGGTGATACGAGCCATCAGTTTCCTCCCCGTGCGCCTAGGACCTCGGCTATTCGGAGATTAGCTGGATCCAGATACAACTTCTAGCATGCCTACCAGCCCCTAGGGATGTGAGACTGACGCTGAAGTGCGTGTCGCCGTGGCATCGGTACGTAATACGGCGACTGTGCCCCACCGTGTCTCGGCGGAGAGCTTGGAGCCGGGCGAGCTTCCCCACAGGTTATGGCCCGGATCCGGCTGCCACGCCTCCTGGCGAAGCGCTGGCGTGGCATCTGTCCGCCAACCTGAGGGGTGGACTAATGTGCGAGCGCACATGGAACTTTGGCTGCAGGGGAGGGCTCTATGTCGGACCGAGCGGTTGCCGGCAGTGAGGGGGCGCCGATGCAGGAGCTCCGAGATCCCAGATGCGCCAGGAGGCTGTCGGCAATTCGTCTCGTAGGTCTCTTTGCAGTAAAGCTATTACTTGCTGCCTGGATGCTGCTCTACACCGTCTTCGCGGTTCGCGCGGTGATTACGCTACTGACACGGACTACTTCCACCGACTGCACTGTACTTGGCGTTTCATGCTCGGCTCCACCAGCCGGACTGATCGGACTGCTCCATGCCATGCTCGGCGGCATCCTCGGCGCTGGGGTGCTCGGGATGGTGAAATTCCACCGCTGGGTATCGGTCCGTAATTCATTCGATGTACGCCACACGTGGGGGTATTTGTTTGCTCCTGTGCTCGGCGGTGTGCTTGGTCTGGTTGTGTTCGCGTTGTTGCAGAGCGGACTTCTCATCTTCTCCGGAAAGCCAAGTAGCGATACAGGTTTGGTAACCAACCTGGGCTACTTGGCCGTCGGCTTTCTGTCTGGCTTTGGTTGGGATTCAGCAACACGGCGAATTGAAACCATCATCACCAAATTCTTCTCGGACGCTCAAGCGCCAAAGGCCCAACACGATACTGTTGATGGTTCGAGCAATATCGAGGCATCGGTTACTGCGGACCGAGAATAGGCGCAGGGTTCGGAAAGCGAGACGCAGTTGATTCGCCACGACAGGTGAATTGGTTGCAGCCTCGGCGAGTTCTCGGAGATATCGCTGCGGGTGTTCGCGGCCCGCCCACGGTGCGCCGCACTCTACGACAGTCGTGGACATTGACCCCGGCGCGTGTGACGTCCATGGCTGTCTGCTTGCGCTATTGCATGAGTATTACATGCTTCTTGCTAAGCTCAACTAAGGACAGCGTGTGAACTGCAATAACTCTGGTGCGCGATACTGGGATTGAACCAGTGACCTCTTCCGTGTCAGGGAAGCGCTCTCCCGCTGAGCTAATCGCGCCGGGATCAAAAGCTGGAGGTGGAGACGGGAATCGAACCCGTGTGCACGGCTTTGCAGGCCGTTGCCTCACCACTCGGCCACTCCACCGCTGGGGTTGATGCCACTTGCACCTTCGAGCGGATGACGGGATTCGAACCCGCGACCCTCACCTTGGCAAGGTGATGCGCTACCAACTGCGCTACATCCGCGCGCCTCGGACGAGATCGTCGCCCGTTGCGAAGCACGACGATAGTCGACGTGAGCGGGCACATACAAATTTCTCGGTACGAGCCGCGTCCAGGCTAGCGCAGACCCCGAGAGGCGCACGCGGCCCATACTGGGGAGCCGGTCCGTGCTAGTCTTCGACGTCGTTCGCCTCTCGGCGCCGGTCCCGTGGCTCAGTGGGAGAGCGTCCGCTTCACACGCGGAAGGTCGCTGGTTCGATCCCAGCCGGGACCACCACAAGTTGGCTGTTGGAGCCCAAATTTTCCCGCCATCGCCCCAGGTCATTCCGCGATATGGTGACACGACCAGTGCAAGGCGCACCGGCCTTACTCGCGAGGACAGAGATCGTCGATGGCCGACGTGGACGCAGAGGCGATCCAGCAGGATCTGATCGCCGGGGTCGCCGCGGAACTCGACTTCGAGGGTGTCGAGGAGATCGGGCGCGGGGGATTCGGGGTCGTCTACCGTTGCGCCCAGCCTGAGCTCGACCGCCGGGTGGCGGTCAAGGTACTCACCAACGACCTTGACCCCGACAACCTCGACCGCTTCCTGCGCGAGCAGCGCGCGATGGGCCGGCTCTCCGGTCACCCGCACATCGTCACGGTCCTGCAGGCCGGCACCACCCGCAGCGGCCGGCCGTTCATCGTCATGCCCTACCACGACAAGGGGTCGCTGTGGGGCCTGGTCAGCGGCCAGGGTCCCCTGCCCTGGCCCGAGGTGCTCAGCATCGGCGTCAAGCTCGCCGGGGCGCTGGAGGCCGCGCACCGCTCCGGCATTCTGCACCGCGACGTGAAGCCGGGAAACGTCCTGCTGACCGACTACGGCGAGCCGCAGCTGACCGACTTCGGCCTCGCGCGGATCGCCGGCGGGTTCGAGACCCGCGCCGGGGTGGTCATCGGTTCCCCCGCGTTCATCGCGCCCGAGCTACTCGAAGGCGCCACGCCGACAACCGGTTCCGACGTCTACTCGCTGGCCGCGACGCTGTTCTGCGCGCTCACCGGCCACCCGCCGATGGGCCGGTCGGTTACCGAAATGCTCACCGAACGGGGCGTGCCCGGCGACGTCGTCGCCGTGATCGAGACCGGCATGACGCGCGACCCCACGCGCCGGCCGGTCACCGCGCTCGAATACGGCGAGCAACTGCGCGAGGCGCAACGCCGTCACCGGATCCCCGTCGACACCATGGTCGTGCCGGTCGACCTGGCGGGATCGACAGTCCCGGCGGCCGCGTACCGCGCTCGCGAAACCGCGTCGACGCCGCCGGCGCCGGCGACGAAATTCCGTCCCCCCGCCTCGACTCGATCGCTCGTCCCGCGCGACCGCTTGATGGCGCTGCTCCGCGAGGCCGGGCGCCGGCGGCTGATCCTCCTGCACGCGCCGTCGGGATACGGCAAGACCACCCTGGTGGCCCAGTGGCGCGCCGAACTGACCGCCGCCGGCGTGACGGTGGCCTGGCTGACGGTGGACGACGACGACAACAACGTGGTGTGGTTCCTCGCCCACCTGCTCGCCGCGATCCGGCGGGTGCGTCCCGCCCTCGCCGAACCGCTCGAGCAGATGCTCGAACAGCGCGGCGACGAGGCGACCCGCTTCGTGTTGACCTCGCTGATCGACGCGATCGACGACCTCGGCGAACCGATCACCCTGGTCGTCGACGACTGGCAGCGGGTGTCCGACCCCCAAGCGATCGACGCCCTGCGCTTCCTGATCGAGCACGGGGGTGATCACCTGCAGATCGTCGTGACCAGCTGGTCGCGCCCCGCCGTGACGTTGAGCAAGCTGCGAGTCCGCGACGAGCTGGTCGAAATCGATTGCGAGAAGCTGCGTTTCGACAATGACGAGGCGCGGTCCCTGCTCAATGACGTCGCGGGGCTGCAGCTGGCCGGAGAGGACGTGGCGGCGCTGACCGCTTCGACGGACGGCTGGGTCGCCGCCCTGCAACTGGCGACGCTGTCCCTGCGGGGCGGCGGCGACGCAGGCGACCTGGTCAGCCGCATGGCCGGCGACGACGAGGCGGTCGAAGAATTCCTCGCCGAGAATGTCCTGGACACCCTGGAGCCCGAGCTGGTCGAGTTCATGATGGCGACCTCGATCACCGAACGAATCTGCGGTGAGCTGGCATCGGTGCTGGCCGAAGTCGGCGGCGGGCACGCCATTCTCGAGGACATCGAGCGGCGCGGCCTGTTCCTGCGCCGCATTGATCATGCCCCGCAATGGTTTCGCTACCACCAGATGTTCGCGGGGTTCTTGCGGCGCCGGCTCGAGCGCGACGATCCCGATCGTCTTGCCGAGCTGCACCACACGGCCTCGGAGTGGTTCGCCGAGCACGACCACATCAGCGAGGCCGTCGACCACGCGCTGGCCGCGGGTGAGACCGCGCACGCGGTCGACCTGGTCGAGCGCCTGGAAACCAGGGCGCTGATCAACCAGTCCCGCATGACGACCTTTCTGGGCCTCGTCGAGAAGCTACCCCCGCAGCTCGTGGTCTCCCGGCCGCTGTTGCAGCTCGCGTCGGCGTGGGCCAACATCCTGCTGCACCGCAGCGAGGCCACCGAGGCCGCGCTGGAGCGCTTCACCGTCGCGCTGGCCAGGGCGGACCTGCCCGAGGCGAGGCGCGCGGACCTGGCCCTGGAAGCCAGCGTGGTGCGGGCGGTGGCCGAGATCTATGCCGACCGGACCGACGGGCTGGAGGAACTGTTGGCCGACGTCGTGTCCCGCGCGGACGAGCTGCGTCCCGTGCTGCCGCAGGCCGCCGCCACCGCGTTGGCGTTCGCGGCGATCTACCGCTTCGATCTGCCGGCCGCGCAACGACTCCTGGCGTGGGCGGAGCCCTTCAACGAGCAGGTCGGCGCGGTGGGCGCCGTCTACTCGTGCAGCTGGGCCGGCATCGCAGCCCGCCAGCGGCTCGACATCCCGCTTGCGCTGCGCAAGTTCCGCGAGGGTTTCGAGATCGGTTCGGCCGTGGGCTCGCACTCCTACGCGGCCCGCATCGCCGGCGCGGTGCTCGGCGAATTGCTCTACGAGACAGGCGAATTGGACGAGTCGGCCGCGCTGCTGGAGGAGAGCTATCACCTCGGTCCGGAAGGCGGCGGGGTGGACTACCTGGCTGCTCGCTACGTCGTCGGCGCCAAAGTCAAAGCCGCGCAGGGCGATCGCGACGAGGCGATCGGCCGCCTCGACGCCGGGATGGCGGTGGCAGAGAAGCTGCGGCTGCCGCGCCTGGCGGCCGCCATCAACCACGAGCGGGTCAGGCTGGGGCTGAAACTCGAACCCTCGGAGGCCGACCGGCTGCGGGCCGCCGGCGACGTGCCCCGGGACGGGAACGGGATCGCCACCGTCACCGCCGAGCTCGACGCGGCCTCCGGCATCCGGCTGCTCGCCCGAAGCCGCGCCCGAGACGACCGCGACCGGGCATGCCGGAACGCCGTCGCGCTGCTGGCCGGCATCGACGCGGCCGCCCGGCCGCTGGCGAACCTGCAGGCCCGCGTGCTGCTGGTCGAAACCCTCACCGCCGCCGGACGTCCCGCCGACGACGACCTCGCGCTGGTGCGTGCCCAGTGCGCCCAACACGGATTGCCGCGGCTGCTCATCGACGCCGGCCTCGGCTGACGGCAGACAACACACACAAAGGACGGTGGAGCATGGTAGGCAACCAAGAAGGCATCGCAATCCTGAAACTCGAGTGCCCACAAGGCCATCCCGTCGGGAGGCTGCTCAAGGAGGCCCCCCATCAGGCGGTCGCCTTCGACCCGGGCGCCCAAGTGGGGCCCCGCCGCTTCTGGCCGGACGAAGACGACCAGCCCAGGTTCACCGCTCGATGCCGGTTCTGCGACAAGCCGGTGGGCGAGGCCACGACCGCGCTGCAGAACCAACTGGCCACCCTGATCGACGACGCGTCCGCGGCCAGCGCGACGGCCACGCTGCCGTACCTGTAGGTCGTGGCGGCTACTGTAAGAGCGACAGTAGCGACCGATGAGAGGAATCCCGTGGCCCAGGTTCCCCCGGCCCAGCACGACACCCCCCGCCCGCCGGAGGGGGATTGGCTCGGCACGCCGTATCTCACCCTCGAGCGGCACGGGTCGATCGCGGTGTGCACCATCGACCGCCCCGAAGCGCGCAACGCCCTGACCCCCGCGATGTACTTCGGGATCCGTTACGCCGTCGGACGTGTCGCGGAGGACCCGGACCTGGCCGGGCTGCTGATCACCGGGACCGGGGATGTCTTCGCGCCCGGTGGTGACATGGGCGGCGGGGGAGCCACCGACAACTGGATCACCTTCGGCGGCGCGCTGGGCATGGACGTCACGCCGTTTGACACGGTGCGCACCTCGGCCAAACCCGTCGTCTCCGCGGTCAACGGCCTGTGCCAGGGCGGCGGGTTCCAGATCGCGCTGTGCAGCGACCTGTCGATCGTCAGCGAACGGGCCACCTTCCGCGTCCCCGAGCTGTTCCGCGGCTACGCCGACACCTACTACAGCCAGATGCTCACCCGCGTCATCGGGCCGGTGCGCACCCGCGACCTGATGTTCACCGGGCGGGTGCTGACTGCCGCGGAGGCCCTGGACTGGGGCCTGGTCACCCGCGTCGTGCCGCACGACGACCTGCTGGACACCGCGAAAGAGCTGCTCGCGCAGTGTTGTCGGACCGCGCCGCGGGCCCGCGGCGTGATCAAGTCGAGCATCGACAGCTACCTGGGTCTCTATGACCGCATCGGCATGACCAGCAGCCTCAGCGACGCCGAGGCCCGCGAGGGTTTCCGCGCGTTCAAGGAGCGCCGTTCACCCGACTGGGTGCACCCCGATCTGCGGGTCGAGGGACGGCTATAGGTCGATCCACTCTCCGTGCGGGGCGACCCGCAGCCGGTCGCCGATCCCGGCCTGGTCGAAGGCCGCCGCGAATTCGCCGGCGCCCTCGCTGAAGTGCGCCCAGCCGTCGACGTGGGCGGGTATGACGACGCGGGCGCCCAGGATCTCGGCGGCGGCGGCCGCGCGCGCCGAGGTCAGCGTCAGCGGCCGGCCGCGCTCCTTGGCCGGCACGCTCGCCGCGCCCGCGAACAGCACCGCGACGTCGATGACGCCCACCCGGTCGGCCACTTCCTTGACCGCCGCCATCGAGGCGTTGTCGCCGCTGAGGTACACGGTGGGCAGGCCGGGCCCGGACAGCACGAAGCCGGTCACCTCGCAGTTGACGTGCCCGCTGGCGTCGCGCTGCCCGTCGGCCGGCCCGTGAACCGCCGGAACCGCTTGCACCGCAAGCGATCCGGACAGCTCGTAGGTCTGCCAGGGCGCGACCCCCACCGCGGGTGGTCCCAGCCGGGCGGCGCCACCGGGGTGGGTGAGCACCAGCGGCGCGGCCAGGGCCATGCGGCGACCGTCGTCGTCGAGGTTGTCCGGGTGCTAGTCATGGCTGATCAGCACCGCGTCCACCGGGCCGAGCGCGTCGGCGTTCACCGCAGGCCCGGCGAGCTTCGTCAGGTAGGCGTGCACACCGGGCGGGTCGAACGTCGGGTCCATCACGATCCGCCGGCCGGCGATGTCGACCACCGTGGTCGGTCCGCCCAGCACACTGATCGCACGGTCGCGCCGTTGCGCGTCGACCGCGGCGCTCATATGCCCCGTCCCCGCTCGCGCCAATACGGTTCGCGCAGAGCGGCTTTCAGGATCTTCCCGCTCGCGTTGCGGGGCAGCGATTCCACGAAGTCCACCGTCCTCGGGCACTTGTAGCCGGCGAGGTGCTGACGGCAGAAGTCGATGACGTCTTGCGCGTCGGTCTCGGTGTCGGCCACGACGATCGCCTTCACCGATTCACCCCAGAAGTCGTCGGGTACACCGATCACCGCGGCGTCGGTGATCGCGGGGTGCTCGATGAGCACGCTTTCCACCTCGGGCCCGTACACGTTCTCGCCGCCGGTGATGATCATGTCCCTCAGGCGGTCTTCGATGTAGACGTAGCCGTCGGCGTCCAGGCGCCCCACGTCGCCGGTGCGCACCCAGTCCTCGTCGGTGATCGTCTCGGCGGTCGCCTCCGGCCGGTTCAGGTAGCCGGTCATGTTCTGGTTGCTCCGCACCCAGATCTCGCCCGCCTCGCCGGCGGCCACCGCGGCGCCCGTCTCGGGATCCACCACCCGAATCTCGGTGCCCAGCACCGCCTTTCCGGCCGCCAGCTGCAGGTGTGGGCGCGCGGAATCGCGGTGGTCGTCGTCGCTGAGCGCGGTGACCGCCCCGCACAGCTCCGTCTGGCCGTACACCTGCACGAAACGGGTGTCGGGCCAGGTCGACAGCGCCCGGTGCAGCAGCGGCAGCGGCATCGGCGCGGCCCCGTAGACGATGTAGCGCAGGCCGGCGATCGTGGCGTGCGCCGCCTCGCCGGCGTCGAGGAACCGGGCGATCACCGGCGGGACGAAGAAGGCGTGGGTGGCGCCGGCCCGCACGGCGCCCGTGAGGGCGGCGGCGTCGGGTTCGCGGGTCATGATGGTGGGCACACCGGCCCGAATCCCGAACAGCGCGTAGCCGATTCCGCCGACATGGAACAGCGGCATGGCGACGAGGTTCGCGTCCCCGTCGTCGAAGGGGAAGGCCGGCGCCAGGTTCGCCGCGTGGTTGACCAGCGCCCGCTGGCTCAGCAACACGCCCTTCGGGCGCCCCGTGGTGCCCGAGCTGTAGATCACCAGCGCGGTTTCGCTCTCGTGAACGTCGATGTCGCGCTCCGTGGGAGACGCGGCCGCCAGCAGGGATTCGTACTCGTCACCCACCACGACGATGCGCTCCACCCCCGGCGCGCGTGCGGCGGCCGCCTCGGCCGCGGCCCGCAGCTCGGCGCCGACGAAGAGCAGCCGCGCCCCGCTGTCGTCGAGCACGTGCACGAGTTCGTCGCCCATCGCGCGCCAGTTGACGACGGTGGTCACGGCCCCGATCGACGCCGCGGCGAACAGCACCTCGAGGCAGGCGGGGTGGTTCTTGTCCAGGAACGCGACGCTCTGACCGCGCCGCACACCGGCGGCGCGCAGCGCGCCGGCCGCACGGCGGATTCGCGCGGCCCAGTCGGCCCAGGACCACTCCAATTCGCCGTAGCGGATCGCGACGGCGTCGGGCCGCTGCTGTGCGTGCCGATCGACGAATCCCGCCAGCGTCTCCGTGGTGTGCGCCGTGGTGTCGGCTGGTGGCATGAGGCCCCTCCGAGGTCGGTTTGCTCCATTCTGCGATAGCGATCATGCCAGGACGTGCGGGCGGCCTGCCCGGTCCGCTGGGAGGTTCCGCCTACCACTGGTCACCAACAAGTCCTGGCGCAACGGTCGCCGCGGTCGCACGATCGAGCCATGCCAGCAAGGACGCGTCTGCCACCACTGCCACCGGCCACGTTGAGCGCTGATCAACGGGAGCTCTATGACGACATGGCGGCGATGATCGAAGACCACTTCGGGGAACTCATCGCCCGCCGCGAGGACGGTGCCCTTATCGGCCCCTTCAACGGCTGGCTGCATTTCCCGAATTTCGGGAAGCCGGCCTGGGCCTTCAACAAGGCGCTATGGGAGCACAGCGTGCTGCCCGCCACGGTCCACCAGCTGGTGATCCTGGTGACCGCCGCCAAGTTCGGTGCTCGCTACGAGATCTATGGCCACGAGTACTTCGCCCGACGCGCGGGGCTGCCCGACCGGACGATCGCGACCATCGCCGCCGGCGAGCGGCCCAGCGACCTCAGCAGTGACCAGGCGGTCGCCTACGACATGGCGGCGGCGCTGAACCGTGGCGGGGCGCTGGCCGAGACGACGTACCAGGCGGCGCGACGTACGTTCGGTGAGCAAGGCCTCGCCGAAATCGTTTTTCTTGTCGGCTGCTTCTCGATGGTGGCCGTCACCCTCAACGCGTTCGATGCGTCGGTTCCGGGACGCGAGGGGGACGGCGAATAGTACTGCACGCCTTGCTGATTCGCCTGAACCAGTTCGCATCCCTCATTCCATCGAGCGGATCATCATCCCGCCGTCGTCCACGGCCTGCGGGGTCGCGTTGTTGTTCTGCCGGAAGTCGATGAACGCCGACCGCTGGTTGGACGTGTTCAGCAGCTCGGTGAACGTGCCCAGGACGGGAATCGGGCCCTCCGGGGCCGGCACGTCGGCCGTGTAGTCGATGGACGCCTGCTGTTGAAAGTTCGCGCTCTGCAGCGGCCGGGTGTCCGGCGCGGTCAAAGTCTTCATGTCGCCCAGGCCGGAAGATGACGCGTACTCGCTCATGTCGGCCTGCAACACCGCACCGACATCCGTCGCGCCGGCGGGCTTGACCGCGACCCGCAGCTGCGCACTGCCGTCGGCGTTGCTGAGCGCCACCCAATTCGGCCCGCGGTGCCCGAGCGTCCAGCCGGGCGCGGGGACGATCGAGACGCCGTCGGCAACATCGACCGGATCGGCCGAAACGAGCCGCACCGGCGCCGCATGGGTGGTGGGGAAGAGGACGACCGCCGCCGTCACGGCGGTGGCGACGGCCAGGCCGGCGGCTGCCCGCCGCGGGCGTATTGGCTGGGGGGTCGACATGTGTGGCTCCTGCTCAGGCTCTGGGCGAACGGGGGGATTCGCCCGCCGGTTCTAACGATCTCCCCGCAAGCGGGCCGGTGTCCAAGACCGCGGCACTATTTGGTGATAGCTCTCCTCTATCGAAACCGGCTTCGGTGGCGGACCGGTGTGTCAACATGTCTGCGGCCCAACCGACCTTCGACCGAGGGGACCAGACGTGGCGAACCCTGACCGTGCCCGCTCCCGCACCTTCGTCGTGACGGGCGCCGCGTCCGGAATCGGCCTGGCGACCGCGCGGCGCCTACTGGGCGAAGGGGGCACGGTGATCGGCGCCGACCTGACCGCCGCGCCCGACCTGGGGCCGGGGTTCACGTTCGTCGCCGCCGACGTCACCGACGAGGCGGCGATCGCTGCGGTGCTCGCCGCCGTGCCCGACCGCCTGGACGGCGTGCTGCACGCCGCCGGGGTCGCCGGCGGCGGCCCGGTCCACCTGCTCGACAGGGCCGAGTGGGACCGGGTCATCGGGATCAACCTGACCGGCACGTTCCTGGTCGCCAAGGCGGCGCTGGCCCGGATGATCGAGCAACCCCGGGTCGACGGCGAACGGGGTTCGCTGGTGACCGTCGCCAGCGTCGAGGGCCTGGAAGGCACGGCGGGTGGCAGCTCGTACAACGCGGCGAAGGGCGGCGTCGTCCTGCTCACCAAGAACATCGCGCTCGACTACGGACCGAGCGGCATCCGTGCCAACGCCATCTGCCCCGGCTTCATCGAAACGCCGATGGCGCAAAGCGTGTTCGGCCTGCCGGGCATGGAGGGCCCGCTGCACTCCATCACCGAAGAACACGCCCTGCAACGGCTGGGGCAGCCGGAGGAGGTCGCGGCCATGGCGGCGTTCCTGCTGTCGCCCGACGCCTCCTTCGTCAGCGGCCAGGCAATCGCCGTCGACGGCGGCTACACCGCAGGCCGCGATCACGGTGTCGTGAAACTCTTCGGCTTTCCCGAATAGCGCTTTAAGATTCGCGCATGGTCACTCCCGACGAGGCGATCGAGGCGATCCGAGGCACCGGCGGTGCCCAGCCGGGTTGTCGCGCGCTGCACGCCAAAGGCACGCTCTACCGCGGCACGTTCACCGCGACCCCGGACGCGGTCATGCTTTCGCGCGCAAAGCATCTCGACGGCTCGACGGTCCCGGCGCTGATCCGATTCTCCAATGGCGCGGGCAATCCCAAGCAGCGCGACAATGTGCCGGGGATCCGCGGCATGGCGGTGAAGTTCACGCTGCCCGACGGCTCCACCACCGACGTGTCGACGCAGACCGCCCGGCTGTTCGTCTCGAGCACGCCCGACGGATTCGTCGATCTGCTCAAGGCGATGCGGCCCGGCCTGACCACGCCGCTGCGCATGGCCAAATACTTCCTCACCCATCCGCGGCTGCTCGGCGCGCTGCCGGTGGTGCGCGACGCCAACAAGATCCCGGCCAGCTACGCGACCACCGAATACCACGGCTTGCACGCATTCCGCTGGGTCGCCGCCGACGGCAGCGCCAGATTCGTTCGCTACCATCTGGTTCCGGCTGCCGCGCAGAACTACCTGTCCGCGTCGGCCGCCCACGGCGAGGGTGCGGACTTCCTCACCGACGAGCTGAATGCGCGCCTGGACAGCGGGCCGGTGCGGTTCGAATATCGCGTGCAGATCGCCGGTCCCGCCGACTCCACGGTCGACCCGTCCGCGGCATGGCAGAGCACTCAGATCGCGACCGTCGGCACCATCGAGATCACCGGCCTGGAGACCCAACGCGAACACGGCGGCGACATCGTCGTGTTCGACCCGATGCGGGTGACCGACGGCATCGAACCCTCCGACGACCCGGTCCTGCACTTCCGGACGCTCGCGTATTCGGCGTCGGTCAAGCTACGCACCGGCGTCGACCGCGGGGCCGAGGCGCCGCCCGCCTGACCGGGAAACCCCCGCCCGCACTCGCCCGCGGGCCGAAACCGGCGGCAGGCTAAGGTTTTTCTTCAGTGTCGCCTTCCCACATGCTCTTGATCTGTTTGGCCGGGCTCGGCGCGGGCGCCATCAACGCGCTCGTCGGGTCCGGCACCTTGATCACGTTCCCGACTTTGGTCGCCCTCGGCTTCCCGCCGGTCACCGCCACCATGTCGAACGCCATCGGCCTGGTCGCCGGCAGCGTGTCGGGCACCTGGGGCTACCGCGCCGAGTTGCGCGGTCAATGGAATCGCCTGCGCTGGCAGCTGCCCGCCTCGTTGGCCGGCGCGGTGGTGGGCGCCTTCCTGTTGCTGCACCTGCCGGAGAAAGTCTTCGCCGAGGTGGTGCCGGTGCTGCTGGTGCTGGCTTTGGTGCTGGTGGTCGTGGGCCCACGGATCCAGGCGTGGACCGGCCGGCGCGCCGAGGTAGCCGGCCGCTCACCCGAACACATCACCCCCGGCCGCATGGCGGTCCTGGTGCTCGGCACGTTCGCCGTCGGCGTCTACGGCGGCTATTTCACCGCCGCCCAGGGCATCCTGCTGGTCGGGGTGATGGGCGCGCTGCTGCCGGAGTCGGTGCAGCGCATGAACGCCGCCAAGAACCTGCTCACGCTGGTGGTGAATGTGGTTGCCGCCGTGGCCTATACGTGGGTGGCGTTCGACCGGATCAGCTGGCCGGCCGCCGGGCTGATCGCGGCGGGCTCACTGGTCGGCGGACTGATCGGGGCGCGGTACGGGCGGCGGCTGTCGGGCAACGCGCTGCGGGCGACGATCGTGGTGGTCGGCCTGATCGGGCTGTACCGACTGGTCGCCGTGGCGTGACCGAGGCGCGGGCCGCATCGGCTGTGCGTTCACGGCTTTGAGTGTGCGCCCAGGGAGGGCCCGCCCGGCGTGTCGCCGCCCTGGGCGCACGCGCAAGTGAACAGAGGCGCGGCAACCGGTTCAGTCCAGCGTGGCGGCGGCCACCTCGTCGATGACGTCCCTCACCTCGCCGCGCTTGCGCCACGCCCGCCGCTGGCGCATCGCCCCGTTGCCCTGGGCTGCGACGCGGTCGAGTTCGCCCGTGACGCGGTCATATTCGCCGAGCGATTCCAGCGCCGGCCGCACGCGTTGCACGAGGGCGCCCAACTGATCGCGCGCGGACACGGCTCCGCGGCCGTGGACCAGGTCGAGCGTGCGTCCGGCGAGGCCGTCGTGGGCGGCCTTCCAGTAGGCCGCGCGCAGGGCCGCCGGGGGAAGCCGCCCGGGCTGGTCGTCCTCGAGTGCCGTCATCACCGCGGCCCGGACCAGCGTCGCGAGCAACACCGTCTCGGCAACCGTCGCCGGCACGTCGGCGACCCGCACCTCGATCGTCGGGAAATTCTCCGACGGGCGCACGTCCCAATAGACCATCTTGCGGTCCAGGATGACCTCGCTGTCGATCAGCATCCGCACCGTGCGGTCGTAGTCGTCGGGGGAGGGGAAGAAGGGCGGGGGCCCGGCCACCGGCCAGCGTCGCCACAGTACGCTGCGCCAGCTGGCGTAGCCGCTGTCGGCGCTGCGGTAGATCGCCGAATTCGCCGACAGCGCAAGCAATGACGGCAGCCACGGCCGCAGCCAGTTACTGACGTGAATGGCGGCTGCACGATCGGGAACCTGCACGTGCACATGGCAGCCGCAGATGCCTTGCTCGTGGGCGACCATCCCGTACTCGGCGCCGATCCGCCGATAACGCGGGGTGTCGGTGACGGGAAACTCGTGGGGCGTGGCGGGCGGAAGCCCGGCCGCGAGCAGCCGCAGCCCCACCGACTCGGCCGCCTCGGCGGCCGTGCGCCGCAACCGGGACAGTTCCTCGCCGAGTTCCGAGCTGGTCGCCACGACACTGGAGGTGGTCTCCACCTGGCAGCTGCTCAGTTCCAGCTGCAACTCGACGCCCCGGCGTTGGGCCGCGGCGGCCACATCGCCGTTTCGCGGAGCCGGTTCGCCCGTTCGCGGGTCGACGAGGAGAAATTCCTCTTCCGCTCCGAAGGTGGGAGGGACGCTCATCCCGTCGGGGGCGGGCCGATCAGTGGCGGCGCTGCCCCGTCACCAACGGGCCGCGGACGCCAGCGCGGAGTCAGCGGTCGGATAGATGGGCAGCAACGCGGACAGACCGCACGCGTCGACGATGCGGGCGACGATCGGCTCGCGGCTGACCAGGCGCAGCTCGACGCCGCGGTTCTTGCAGCGCTTCGCCTCGTCGGCCAGCACCGCGAAGGCGCAGCAGCCCATGAATTCGAGCCCCGTGACGTCAATGACCAAGGGCCCCGGCGCGGCGACGATGCCGGCGACCTCGCTGATCAGCTGGCGCCAGGTGTGCTCATTGCAGGCGTCGACCTCCCCGCCCGCGTAGATCAGCACCGCCGGTCCGCTGCGATCGGCTGTCGCGCGCAGCGTGCTGTTCGGATCGCCCAACTCATAGACCAGCTTGGTGCTCAGCATGAGGTGGGTAGTTGTCATAGGTTCTGCAATGGCCGAGCTCATCGTGGCCTCCTAATCGACTCGCGTCTCGCGACGCTGCGATGGATGCCCGTCCTGCCGTCTGAAGACAGACTATTCGCGGAGTGCGAATCTCATTTCTATAACAAGACAGGTCGGTCTGTCTACATGTCCTGGCTAAGAGTATGTTGTGCGTTGTTATGACAACTTCCGATGTCGGAACGCCTCCCGCGTCGGCTCGTCAACGCATCTTGACCGCCGCATATGACCTGTTCAGCCGCCGTGGAATCCGTGCTGTCGGCACGGAGGAGGTGATCGAGAGGGCCGGCGTCGCCAAGGCCACGCTGTACCGCCATTTCGCCACCAAAAACGACCTCGTGCTGGCCGTGCTGCAGCGGCGCGAGGAGGTGTGGACCCACGGCCTGATCGAGGAGCAGTCCCGCCAGCGCGCCGACACGCCCGAGGAGCAGTTGCTCGCGATCTTCGACGTCATGCACGACTGGATCCAGCTGCGCGACGGCTACGAGGGCTGCTCGTTCATCAACGTGCTGCTGGAGCTCGGTCCCGACTCCCCGGCCGGGCAGGCCTGCATCGTCCACATCGACCACGTCCGCGACATCGTGCGCCAGCGCGCCGTCGCGGCGGGGCTGATCGACGTCGAGGACTTCGCCTCGTCCTGGCACATCCTGATGAAGGGCGCCATCGTGTTGGCGGCCGTCGGCGACACCGACGCGGCTCTGCGCGCCCGCCGGATGGCGGTCGGTCTGATCGAAGAGCACCGGCCGGTGGTGCCCGGGGATCTCGGCGAGGCGGCCAGCTGAGCCGCTGGGGTCAGGCCGCGGTGTTCTCGGCCTTGCGGTAGTGCTCTTCCTCGAGTTCCGCGATGGCCCGCGAGGTGCGTTCCCGCAGCGCGAAGGCGGCGATCAAGCCGCAGACGATAGCGATGACGAGTGCGATCCAGGAGAACCGCTCCAGCCAGCGCTCGGCGGCCATCCCGGCGAAGTACACCACCGCGGTGGTGCCGCCGGCCCAGCAGATGGCGCCCGAGACGTTGGCCGCCAGGAAGCGCGGGTAGTGCATCTTCAGCGCCCCGGCGAGTGGCCCGGCGAAAATCCGCAAGAGCGCGATGAAGCGGCCGAAGAAAACCGCCCGAACTCCCCAGCGGTTGAACAACTTTTCGGCCAACGCGACGTGTCCGGGACCGAAATGTTTGGGGAACCGCCGGCCCAGGCGGTCGAAGAGCGGCATGCCGAATTTGCGTCCGATCGTGTAACCGATCGAGTCGCCGACCACGGCGCCGATCACCGCGGCGACGCCCACGCCGATCGGGTTGACGGGCAGGTCGTCGTGCGAGGACATCAGGGCCGCGCTGACCAGGATGATCTCGCCGGGAAGGGGGATGCCCAGGCTTTCGAGCCCGACCACACCGCCGACCACCAGGTAGATCGCGAGCGGTGGGATCGCGTGCAGCAAAGCCTCGACGTCCATGCGTCCAGGATGCCTGACCGTCCGGCGATACGCGCCCTAAACCCTCCGGTTCGCGTCGGCCGGCCTGCTCGGCGTGCCGAGGCTCTCCAGCTGTGGGCGCTTGGGCTCCCGACCGTCGGCCGACGACAGGCCGCGCAGCCGGCGCCAGATCCACGGGAAGAAGCTGTCCTGCGTCCAGCGCAGCTGCTCGTACGCGCCGGTGGTGCGCGAGCGGCGCCGGGCGTCGGGAGTTGCGTGGGCCCAATCATGGTTGCTGCCAGGCAGATTCAGTGCCTCGGCGGCCGCCGCGGCGAACAGCATGTGTCCTTTGCTGGAGGCGTGCACCCGGTCGATGGCCCAGGTGTCCAGCTCGCGCATCGACGGCGCGTTGTACAGGTCGACGAGCCCGAACCCGTAGCGGTCGGCGGCCGCCGTGATCGCCGCGTTGATGCGGGCGAGACGGCCCGACACCAGCCGTCCGAGTGGGAGGAATTGCGCGACGTTCGGGAAGGTCGTCGTCACCACCGTGGCCCCGGACCCGGCCAGCGCGGCGTAGACGTGTTCGAGGTCGGCCAGGGCCGGGCCGAACGACCGGCCCGGCTGGATGACGTCGTTCATCCCGGCGCACACCGTGATCAGGTCCGGCTGCATCGCCAGGGCCTGCGGAACCTGCTCGTCCAAGACGTCGGCGATCCGCTTGCCGCGGATCGCCAGGTTGGCGTAATGCAGGCCGGGGTAGTGCGCATCCACCATGGCGGCGAGCCGGTCGGCAAAGCCGAGGAGACCCACGACGTCGTCGCCGTCCCATAAACCCTCGGTCTGGCTGTCCCCGATGGCGACGTAACGGCGATATCCGCAAGGCATAGCCCCGTACACGAAGCCGAGAATAATAGCCATCGCATCCCCGGTGCGGGAAGCGCGGCCACCCACGCGCCCGACGCGGGTCACCGCCCGTCGACTAGCGTCGGTGGGCATGGCGATGCCTTTGAAGGGCAATGCAATTCACGCGGGTCGGCGGGGAAACGTCGCGATCGGTGTTCTCGTCGCCGTGGCCCTGTTCGTGGCGGGGCTGCTGTGGGCGAAGTGGCTGCCTTACGCCGGTAAGGCCGCCACGGCCCGTCGCACCCACCACTGGTCGGGATCGAGCGTTCTCACGGTGGGCGGCGTCCACCCCGGCGATCGACCGGCCTGGCACGCCGCGGCGACCTTCTTCCACGCCTACGTGGCGTCGATCTGGCCGGCGTTGGTGGCCGCGCTGCTGATCAGCGCCTCGGTGCAGGCGTTGCTCCCGCGCCCGTGGCTGCCGCGCGTGCTGAACCGTCGCGCTCCGCTGTCCAGTGCGCTGGCCGGCGGGGTCGCCGGCATGCCGTCGATGATGTGCACGTGTTGCGCCGCCCCGGTCGCCGTCACCCTGCGGCGCAACGGCGTCACACCGGCGGCGGCCATCGCCTACTGGCTGGGGAACCCGCTGCTCAACCCGGCGGTGCTCGTTTTCCTGCTCTTCGTCGCTCCCTGGCAATGGAGCCTGACGCGCGTGGTCGTCGGCATCGCGACGGTGCTCGGGGTCGGGGCCGCGGTGGGATTGCTGTCCCGGCCGGACGGCGGAGTCCCGGCGCCGGCGCGCGCGGCCGCGCCTTCGGCCGACGACGAGAGCGGGGGCAGGCCGCGCCTGTTCGTGCGGGCGCTGCTGTGGTTGGTGCTGTTTTTGCTGCCCGAGTACGCGGTCCTGGTGCTCGTGGTCGGGGCGTTCCGCGGTCTCCTGCTCACGTTGGGGCAACCGGCGCACCGCGGGCTGCTGCTGGGCCTGCTGCTCGTCGTGGTCGTCGCGATCGCCGGCACGCTCATGGTCATCCCGACGGCGGGGGAGATCCCGATCCTGCAAGGGCTGGCCCTGCTGGGCGCGTCGTCGGGGACGATCGGTGCGCTGCTGATCACCCTGCCGGCGGTGAGCGTTCCGGGCGCGGCGATGGTCGCCCGCAGCTTCGGGTGGAAGGCCACCGCGACCGCGACCGGCATCGTTGTCGCTGCGGGAATCCTCGGCGCTGTGGTGCTCAGCTTGCTGTGACTCGCAACCGGCGCGAGTACCTTCACTGTCATGGCGAGAAAGGGCGAGCGGGCCGCCGAAGCCCCGGCCGCCGATTCGCTTGCGCCGCAGTATCCGATCGAGTCGGTCGACAACGCGCTCAAGCTGCTTCTGCTGCTGGGCGAGCAACCCCAGATCCGGTTGAGCGAAGCCACCCGCTACCTGGGCGTGGCGTCGTCCACCGCGCATCGGTTGCTGGCGATGCTGGCCTATCGCGGGTTCGTCCGGCAGGACCCGGTGTCCAGGGCCTACCTGCCCGGCCCGTCGCTGACCGGCGTCGCGTTCGCCATCTTCGGCCGCATCGACATCCAGCGAGCGGCCACCCCGGTCATGCGCAGCCTCGGCGAACAGCTGCGCGAGACGATTCACGTCGGGATGTTGGACGGGGCCAACGTCCGGTTCGTCGCCGCTGTCGAGGGCCCGGCCGCGGTCCGGGTGGCGTCCCGGCTGGGCCGCAGCATGCCGGCGCATTGCACCTCGACGGGCAAGGTCATGCTGGCGCAGCTGCCCGAGGCGGAGTTGCGTCAGCTGCTGCCGCGAGAACGGTTGCAGCGCATCACCTCGTCGTCGATCGGCAGCCGGACCGAACTGGAGGCCGAGCTCGCCGCCATCCGCGAGCGCGGCTACGCCATCAACCGGGAGGAGAGCGAGGAAGGCGTCGCTTCGGTCGCGGTGCCGATACCCACCCGGGCGCCGGGCCTGCGGCTGGCGCTCAATGCCGCCGCACCCCAGAACCGGCTCGACGCCGCCCGCTATGCCACGGTCGCCGCCGCACTTGTCAAGGCGGCCAAGGAGATTGGCGACCAGCTCGGCTGAGTCCGCCTCCGGTTACCGCCGGTGCCCCGGTCGCAGGAACACATCGTCGAGCGTCACCGTGCGCAGCCCGCGGGCTCGGATGATATCGACGAGCTGCCCGTACACATGGGTGGCCGGTGGATGGTTGAGGTGGCCGATCACGATGTTCTGCGGGAGGAACGACTGGTAGGCCATCCGGACGATCTGGTCCTCGGAAACCAGCGCGGAATCCCGTAAGTCGCCGGACCACAAGGTGGTCACCTCATAGCCCAGCCCGGCGGCCACGGCGGCGACCGCGGCGTCGTGATGGCCGTACGGGGGCCGGAAGTACGGGGTGGCGTCAACGCCGTACGTGTTCCGCAGGAACGCGTCGGTGCGAGCGAGTTCGTCGGCGATTTGGGCCTTCGAGAGCCGAGTCAGGTCGGGATGTGTCCACGTGTGATTGGCCAGCTGGATCTGCCCGGAGTCGACCAGGGGTCGAAGCAGGCCCGCGTTGTCGGTCCACGAGTGGTAGGCGCCGGTAACGAAATACGTGAGCCGCACCCCGGTGTCCCGGGCGAATTGCGTGTACAGCCGCACCACGTCGGTGTCGGCGCCGTCGTCGACCGTCCAGGCCAGGAGGTTGCCGTTGCCCGGAAGCCTGTTCAGCACACCGCCACCGGGTAGCGCGACGCGCGATCGAGGGTCCGGCGGGGGCGACAACGGCGCGGGTCCGGCAACATCACCCAGCGCCACGCACTCGTCAGGCCCGCCGGCGGCGACGGCCACCGTCGCGGCCAGCGCGGCCAGGAACCGGCGCCGGTCCAGTTCGGCCACGTCCATACTCCTCGGCCGTCGGCGCCTTTCGGGCACCGCGAAATTCGGGTCAGCTCGCGGGACAGACTAGGTGCACAGGTAGTTGGGTCCGGCCAGGTAAGGCGAGTGTCCGCCGACCGATACGAACCTGTGACGCAAGCTCAGTCAACCGGCAACCACAAACTTGAGTAGTCTTACGGATCCGGCGGGCAGCGCTCTGCCGCAGGCTGTTTGGCATGACCGTTCCCAACAGCATGTCCAAGACCACCGCCGCGTTTTTCGTTCAGGCCGCCGCCGCGTTCGCGATCAGCTTCGTGACCGCGCTGGGCGGGATCTACCTGCTTCCGCTCGACGCGTGGCAGCGAGGCTTCCTCGGCATCACCTTCCTGTTCTTGGTGTCGAGCGCGTTCACCCTGGCCAAGGTGATTCGCGACCAGCAGGAGGCCGCGACGGTGCGGGTGCGCCTTGACGAAGCGCGCATCGAGAGACTGCTGGCCGACTACGACCCGCTCAACGCCGCCGCGAACTGAGTAGTACTACTCAGGCCCGACGCGTAGAACTGCGCGGGCGCGGGCCCGCCCGACCGGCAATGCTTGGTCCATGGCATCCGAGACAGCACTTCACCTAAGTCGTATCGCCTAATCACGTTATCCCGCAACAGCTTTCCCGAAAGGTCCGATAACATCCCATGGCAACTCTCACGAGATTCCCCGGCGTCGCCGAGGTGGCGGCGGCCACTCCCGCCGACCGCGACCGCGTCCTGGACGTCATCCGCATCACGTCGCTGATCGGTGTGGTGCTCGGCCACACCGTGATGGCCATCAGCATCATCAAAAACCACGTGTTGATCTGGGACAACCTGCTGACCACCTCGGCGGTGTTCCAGGCTGCGACCTGGCTCCTGCAGATCATGCCGCTGTTCTTCTTCGCCGGCGCCGCGGCCTGCCTGTCGTCGTGGTCCGCCGGCACGAACTGGGGTGACTGGCTGATGAAACGCTGCACCAGACTGTTCCGGCCGGTGTTCTACTACCTGGCGTTTTGGGTTGTGGTGCTGACGGTGCTGTATCGAGCTCTGCCGCAACACATTTACGAGCCGGTGGCCGGTGTCAGCACGCAGCTGCTGTGGTTCTTGGGGGCCTACGTGCTGGTGCTGGCCGCCATGCCGGTGCTGTACCGCATCACCACCGCGGGGCGTCTCGCCGCCGCTGTGGCCTGCGTCTATGGGACCATCGCGGTGATCGACGCCATCAGGCTGCACTGGCCGGCCATGATGCCCCTGGGTTACCTCAACCTGGCCGTCTGGCTCATCCCCGCCATGTTCGGCATCGCCTACCGTCGCCGGCTGCTCACCGGGCGTGCCGCACTGGCCGTCGCGGCGACCGCGTTCGCCGTCGACGTCGCACTGGTGGCCTGGGGTCCGTATCAGATCAGCATGGTCGGCACCGGTGATCACCGCCTGTCCAACACCAGCCCGCCCTCGCTGCTGCTGGCCGGCCACGCAATCGTCCTGAGCGCGTTGGCGATCGCCGCCGCGCCGGCGATCGCGCGCTGGGCCTGGCGGCCTCGGGTGTGGTGGTGGACGGCGATCGGTAACTCCGGGGCCATGACCCTGTACTTGTGGCACATGCCCGTGCTGCTGGGCGCGCACCTGGTCTTCGACTACCTCGGCTGCCCCCGGTACCCGGGCGCGCGGGACTTCCTCGCCGTCAGCCTCGCGCAACTGCTCATCGTGATCGGCGCCATGGCCGTGCTTTTCGTCGCGTTGCGCCCGCTGGAGAACAACCCGCTGCCGGGCTGGGACGGCGCCCCGACGGTGACGGGGCCCGGTCGGGGAGCGGCCGTCGGCAGCCTGTTGTGTGTTGCGGGCGTGGCGATCCTGGCCGCCATCAGGTGGGGACTCAAGGACGACGGCCTGGTGTGCATGGCGGTGATGGTCACCGCGTTGGTCGGCGCCCGCGTCATGGCCACCGCACCGGCGAAGCGCCTCACCGCGGCGCGCAGGTAGCTCGATGATTCCACGACCCGCGGCGCGGTCGGTCGGCTGCGCCGCGGGTCACGGCTCCTCGTCGAGGCCGTGCTCGATGGCGTAGCGCGCCAACTCCACCCGATTGGCGACCTGAAGTTTGCGAAAGGTCGCCTGCACGTGATTCTCCACGGTGCGGTGGCTCAGTGACAGCTTCTGAGCGATCTGTTTGGCGGACAAGCCCTTTGCCACGTAGCGCAGCACCTCGGTTTCGCGTTCGGTGAGGCTCGGCCGGGCGGGACCGTCGTCCTTGCTCTGTGCCATGCGGCGGTATTCGCCCAGCACCAACCCGGCCAGGCTCGGGGTGAACACGGCGCGGCCCTCGGCCGTGGCCGTCACGGCTTGCGCCAGTTCGGATTTGGATGCGCTCTTGACCAGATAGCCGATCGCGCCGGCTTTGACGGCTTCCAACACGTCGTCGCGCTCGTCGGACGCCGAGAGCACCAGTACCCGAGACGAGGGGGAGACCGCGAGCACTGCCGCGGTCGCCTGCGTCCCGTCGCCGTCGGGCAGTTGCATATCCATCACCACCACGTCGGGCTTGACCACGGCCGCGCGGCGCCGCGCCGCGGCGACGCTGTCGGCGGTGGCGACCACGGTGAACCCGTCGTCGGCCAGGTCGCGGGCGACCGCGTCGCGCCAGATGGGATGGTCGTCAACGACCATCACCGTCGTGGGGGTCTCATCGGTCATGGAACGCCTCTCCGCGTGGCACGCACAATTCCCACTCGGCGCCTTCGCCGGGTTCGCTGCGCAGGTGGGCGCTGCCGCCCAGCGAAGCCAGCCGCCCGACGATCGACTGGGAGATGCCCAGGCGGCCCTGCCTGACCGCCTCCTCGAGCCGGCCGGCGGCGATTCCGACGCCGTCGTCGCGGATGCTCACGAGGACGGAATCGCCGAGGTCTTCGACGAGCACGAAGGCGTGGGCGCCGGGTCCGGCGTGCGCGCCCACGTTGTCCAAAGCGTTGCCCACCGCGGCGTCGAGCTCGGTGCCCACCCGGCGGCCCAGGGGCACCGGTGCCGGGGGCAGGCTGAGGGACACTCGGTCGGATTCCCTGCACCGCAGCAGGGTGCGCAGGTCGACGGTGGCCCCGTCGGCGTCGTGGTCGGCGTCCGTGCTGGCCAGCCATCGCCGCAGCGCGCGTTCCTGCTCGCTGGCCAGGTCGGCGAGTTCTGCTGTGGCGCCACCGATTTCGTGGCCCCTCTTGGCCACCAGCGCCAGCACCTGGATGGCTCCGTCATGGACCTGGCGGGACAGGCGTTCCCGTTCTTGCACCGCGGCCGTCAACCGGGCCGCCCGTTGAAGCTCATCGTGGGCGCGGCGCGCGGTTTGGGCGGCCATGCCGATCGCCATGCCGATCGCAAGCTCGATGATGGCGGTCGCGTTATGCCCCAGGTTGAGGGCGAAATAGTTCTTGACCGTGAAATTGGTGGCCATCACCACCAGGCCCGTGAGCATGCCGCCGGCGGGGCCGAACTGGATGGCCGCCGAGATGGTGGGGTTGCTGGCCCACAGCGTCGTCGGCCAGGTCTGATTGTCAGCCGCCCAGTGTGGGTCGGTCACGAGGGGATTCGACGACATGAGCAGCACGACGATCACGATCTCGGCGAGCACCCATGCCGGTCGGCGGCCCAAGCCGCGCAGGTAAGCCACCGCGCAGGCCGCGCTCCAGCCGATGAGCACCGCGAACAGCACCCAGCCCAGCGCGGGGCGGCGCAGATCCGGGTTGATGGCGATTTGGAACCCGGTCGCGTAGACGCAGCTCAGCAGCCGGAACACCTGCGCCGCACGCCACAACGGCGTGGTGGGATCAAGGCTGTTTTTCGCCATCGTGGCCAGCATAAATGTGGGGCCCGATGACGGTCGGGAAGATCGGCGCGTCGTTAACCTCAGCAGGCCGGTAATCGAGCCACTTCATGACGCCAGGCGGCCTCCGCGGTGAAAGACGACCCCAGGTCCGGCAGGTCGTCCCAGTCCGCGTCGTCGATATCGCGCAGGGCGCCGCCGGTGGCTCTCACCCGCAACGACATTCGGGCCAGCGCGTCGAGGCTGATCGCCTGCAGCACCGCCTCCTGCACCGTGGCGGCGGCGCTGGTGATCCCGTGCCCGCGGCAGATCACGACCGGCCGGCCGCGCATGGCGGCCACCATCTCCTTGCCCAGCGCCGGGGTGCGGATCAGCACGGCGCGCTCGTAGACGGGCACGCCGCCGCGCGCGAGCCACGCGCCGGGAATGTCGAATGCCCCGTAGATCGGGCGGATCGCGATGCCGGCCAGGTCGGCGGCGACGACTGCGGGTGGGTGCAGATGCGCGACGGCGCGGTGCCCCGGATCGGCCAGCATGGTCTCCACGTGGATCGGCAGCTCGTTGGGCACGCGATAGCCGCCGAGTTCACCTTCGGCGCCGGCGCCGCCGTCGAAGGTGATCAGCCGAATGTCGCTGGGCCGGGTGAACGCCACCCCGGTGTCGGCGTCGCTTCGACAGCGGATGAGCAGCCGCTCGTCGTCCACTCGCAGGCTCAGGTGGCCGAGGATGCCGTCGACCAGGCCGCGGGCGGCGGCCACCCGGCAGCCCTGTGCCACCAGCGCGCGTTGCTCGTCGAGGGGGGTCAATGCGGTGCGCCCAGCCCGAATCCGCCGTCGGGGCGGACGGTTTCGCCGGTGATGCCGCGGGCGCGGTCGGAGGCCAGGAACACGAAGCTCCACGCGTG
This sequence comes from Mycobacterium sp. E183, assembly GCF_001667735.1. Lineage (GTDB taxonomy): Bacteria > Actinomycetota > Actinomycetes > Mycobacteriales > Mycobacteriaceae > Mycobacterium. Next base: position 43,773 of record NZ_LZJN01000035.1, on the reverse strand, counting down.
GTCCTCGCCGGACAGGGCGACGTTCAGCGGCGTGCGCGCGGCCAACTCCTGCGCCCGGTCCGGGGTGTCGTCGAGGCGGACGCCGTCCAGTCCCAGGCTGGCGAGCCCGCGCAGATCGGTGCCGAGCGTGCCGCCCGGCGCCACCCCGTTGACCCGGATCCGCGGCGCCAGCTCATGAGCCAGGGCGGCCACCAAGCCGCGGACGGCGAACTTCGACGACACGTACAGGGCACCGCCGCGCCCGGGGTAGAACGACGACGCGGACTCGGTCAGGACGATCGAGGGTCCCGCCCCGGCCCGCAACCGGGGGAGGGCGGCCTTGACGGACTGCAGGTGGCTCAGCACGTTGGTGTGGAACGTCTCGTCGAACGCGTCGGGAAGGGCATCGGCGTCGATGTCGGCGATGCCCCGGTAAAAGTCGAAGATTCCGACGCAGTTGACCAGCGTGTCCAGCCCGCCGAAGGCGTCCACGGCGGCGTCGACCGCTCGTTCGTTGGCGTCGCGAGTGATCGCGTCGCCCTCGACGACCGGAACGCCGGGCAACTGCCGGCTCAGGGCCGCGCACTTGCGCTGATCACGTTCCAGCGCGGCAACTTTCGCGCCCTCGGCGAGAAATGCGTCGATCACCGCCCGGCCGATGCCCGATCCGGCGCCGACGACCAGGGCGCGCTTACCCTCAAGCCAGCCGGTCATCGCCCTCCCCGGCCTCATCGGGCAGCAGCGGCGCGTGGGAATTGCCCACCATCGCGGCCAGGGTGCGGCCGTTCTGCCAAGTCAGGGCCTCGACCTCGAGGGCGTCCAGGGTGATCCATTGCCCGGACCGCGGCGCGCTGATCAGCAACCGCGAGCCGTTTCGGGTGTCGACCCGGCGCACCACCACCTCGGTGAATTCGTTTGCCACGACAAGGGGTTCGCCGACCGCCCCGTCCAGCAGCCGCTGCAGTTCGTCATTCACAGGAACACCGCCAGATTCTGCATCCGTAACACCGACTCGTCGGCGATGATATTGCGCCGGGCCAGCTTCAGTGTCCTTTCGGGACCGCCGCACCAGCGCAGCAGGTCCTGGCGGCCGCACGACAACAAGGCGCTTTCGTTCACGTCGCCCCGGCTGCGGAACAGCAGCTCGGCCGATTCGACCACCAGATGCGCCGGGTCGTCGGCCTCGAACGTGCGCACGTTGGTGATGAAATGACGTAGCCGCGACGGCGGATCCTCGGCCCAGGCATGCTCGGTGCCCATCCGCGCGACCCGCTGACTCAGCGAGTATTTGTCCTCGTCGAAATGCGCCATGCCGGGCCCCCGTGCCGGTGCTGCGTCGAACCCCGCGCCGCGCGCGGTGGTCACCCGCACGGGCATCACGTAGCGGACGTCGTCGGTCAGCGTCTCGAGCCACGCCTCGTACTGCTGGGCGTCCAGCAGGTAGGCCTCCTCCACCAGGAACTGGTGCGCCTGCAAGTGCCGAACATCGTTGAACGGCAATGGCTTTCTCACGAGCCGTTTCCCTGCAGGTAGTCGGCCCACATGTTGAGCAGCGCGCGCTGGTTGTATTCGTTGTAGCCGACCTGCGCGCGGCCCGGCCCGTGGAACGCGTCGGCGGCCAGCGGTTCGACGACGGGGCTGCCGTCGGACAAAAGGCCCATCCGGCTGTTCAGCAACAGCCGACGGGCCATCGAACCGCCGGCCGTGGTGGTCAGCGACACCCAATTTTCCACGTCGTCCTGCTCGAACATGCCGGTCGAACCGAAGCACATCAGATAGGCCTTGTACGAATCCTGTTTGTACTGAGGGGGAGCCGCCGAGTCCACCGCGAACCACGAACACACCTCGGTTTCGTGCTCGCTGACCGGCTGCCACAGCCGGATCGAAATGAACGGCAGCGTTTCGTCGTCGTGGCCGTCGCGCACCTTGGGCCAGTTGTGCACGAAGCTCAGGTTCGGGAAACAGGTGGCGGCCGAGATCATGAACCCGTCCTCGCCGACCAGTCGCTGTTGTCGCGGCGTCCACACGCCTTTGATTCGGCCGATCATGTCGTCGGGATAGCCGACGTAGCGCATCCGCTCCTCGAAGCCGCCCGGCGGAAGTTTGTAGGTGGTGCCGCCGCCCCGGTGCGCCCAGTAGGTCGCGCCGTCCTTGCGCTTCTGCGCTTTCGGCTCGCGGAACAGGCCGATGTCCACGATCGAGGCGTGGGTGTGCGGCGTGTGGTACATGTCGCCGGCGAAATTCTCGGCGCCGATCTTCCAGTTCGCCTTGATGCGCCAGCGCTGCGGCCCCCGCACTTCCACGCCGCCGGCGCTCTGCTTGGTGTAGAAGTCCAGATAGAACTTGAAGTCGCCGAGGAAGTCCTCGAGCGGTTCGGCCCCTGGGTCCAAGTTGATGAACAGCAGGCCGTTGTAACTCGCGAAGTTCGGTGCGGGGAGCAGGGTCTGGGAGCTTCGGGCGAACCCGTCCTCGCCGCCGTACGCCTCCCGGTGGAACGGCAGACCGGTGAGCTTGCCGTCGTTGCGGTAGGTCCAGCCGTGGTACGGGCAGCGGAAGTTGGAGGCGTTGCCCATCTCCGCGCGACACACCTGCATGCCGCGATGCAGGCACATATTGAATAGGGCGCGCACATCGCCGGAGGAGTCGCGGGTGATGATGAAGGAATCGTCGAGGACCCGGCGCACCACGTAGTCGCCGTCCTGCGGGATCTCGGACTCGTGCGCCACGAACGTCCACGCCCGTGAAAACAGCCGCTCCTTCTCCAGCGCGAACAGATCGGCGTCGTTGTAGATGTGGGCCGGAATCATCCCCTCGCGGACGCCGGCGAACACGGTCTCGAGGCCGGCGCAGGCGTCGCGATGGACTGTCACGGTAACCCCCGGCCGACGCTTCGATTATCTGATAGACAGAGAAATGTTCCGCTCTCAAGAATCCCGCATCGACCCGCCGTCGGTCAATCGCCCGATTAGCGGGCGCGATCCGCGGCCAGGCGTTTACCAGAATGCTTTCTGGTAACTCACAGGCGGCGAACAATCACGTCGCCGGGCGCCCGGGCTACGGTGGTCACGTCAGCTCCACCGCGCATGTGAGCGTGCGGTAATCAACGGGTAAACGGTTGGATTTTGCGTGCGTTACCTTAATTTGGCGACGCATCTGAGGAAGGGCTGGTGCAATGGCTGATCGGTCACTGGACGGTCGATTGCAGAAACTCGGATCGCGCGTGGTGGCGGCCATCGGGCGTCAAGAGTGGCTGGATCGCCCGAGCTATCGGTTCGAACACCTGCTGAGCTTCGCCTTCAACGGCCTGGGCGGCGCCCGCGACAGCGTCACCAATGCGCTCCACGGGGTATGGCTCGGCCACCCGGTTCACCCGCCGCTGGCGTCGCTGACGAGCGGCGCGCTGGGTACCACCGTCGCGCTGGACGCCCTGAGCCTGCTTCCGGGCCGGCCCGCCACGGAAGTCCGCGACGCGTCGAGGTTCGCGTCCCGCGCGCTCGGGTTGGGGATCCTGGCCAGCATCGGGTCGGCCGTCACCGGTGTCACCGATTGGCAGCACACCCACGAATCCGATCGCCGGGTCGGTGCCGTGCACGGCGTGGTGAACTTGGTGGCCACCGGGCTGTATGCGCGGTCGTGGTGGGATCGCCGGCGGGGTCGGCACGGCCGCGGGATCGCCCTCACCGCATTGGGTTACGGCATCACCGTCGCCGGCAGCTACCTCGGCGGGGCGCTGGTGTTCGAGTCCGGCATCGGGATCGACCAGTCGGGCGCGCGGCTGCGCAAAGCGGAATGGACGCCGGTGCTGCCGGCGAGCTCGCTGAACGGAAAACCGGTGCGGGTCGAGGTCGACGGGGTGGGCCTGGTGGTGTGCCAGACCAGGCCCGGGGAGGTTGCGGCGTTCGGCGAGTTGTGTCCGCACCTGGCGGCCCCCATGGCCGACGGCTGGATCGACCGTGGCCGGCTCGTATGTCCTTGGCACGGTTCATGGTTCGCGGCCGAATCGGGCGACGTTCTGCGTGGACCGGCGGCGGCCCCGCTGCCGTGCTATGAGGCGAGGTTGGTCAACGGAATGGTCGAAGTTCGCGGCGAACCCGGGCCCGGGCTCGGTGCCGCGGTGGGAAGCGGAGAAGGGAGACCGCAGTGAACGCCTACGACGTGCTGAAAGAACACCACATCGTCATCAAGGGCCTCGGCCGCAAGGTCAGCGAGGCCCCGGTGAACAGCGAAGAGCGGCATGCCCTTTTCGACGACATGCTGATCGAGCTCGACATCCACTTCCGCATCGAGGACGACCTGTACTACCCGGCCCTCAAGGACGCCACCAAGCTGATCGCCGTCGCCCACGCCGAGCACCGTCAAGTGGTCGACCAGCTCTCGGTGCTGCTGAGAACGCCGCAGAGCGCGCCGGGCTACGAGGACGAATGGAACTCTTTCAAGACGGTGCTTGAGGCCCACGCCGACGAGGAGGAGCGCGACATGATTCCGGCACCTCCCGAGGTCAAGATCACCGACGCCGAGCTCGAGGAGTTGGGCAACAAGATGGCGGCGAAAATGGAGCAATACCGCGGGTCCGCGCTCTACAAGATGCGCACCAAGGGGCGGGCGGCGCTGGTGCGCTCACTCTAACTCCGGCGCCGCCGCCGATTTCCGCGGTGTGCGGGGCCATGGAGAGTAGCGTCACGGCTCATGAAGCCCGAGTGTCTCGCGTCTCAGGGTGACATTACGGCCGAGATCGCCGCCATCGCAGCCGAATACCGCGGGCCGGAAGCTCAGCCCCGCCTCGACTACCCGCCGTACCGCGGCACCGCACTGCGGCATCCCAAACAAGCCCTGGTGCCGGTCGATCCCGAGGGGGTCGAACTATGGGCGCCATGCTTCGGCCACCAGGACGTCGACGCGGTCGACGCCGACCTGACGGCCGGGCATCCTGGCGAACCCCTGGGCGAACGCGTCATCGTGGCCGGGCGTGTGGTCGACGGGTCCGGCAGACCGGCGGCCGGCCAGCTGATCGAGATCTGGCAGGCCAACGCCGGCGGCCGCTACCGTCATCAGCGCGACCAGCATCCGGCCCCGCTCGACCCCAACTTCACCGGCGCGGGCCGGTGCCTGACCGGCCCGGACGGCTCCTACCGCTTCCTGACCGTCAAGCCGGGCCCGTATCCGTGGCGCAATCACCACAACGCCTGGCGCCCCGCACACATCCACTTCTCGGTGTTCGGGACCGCGTTCGGCCAGCGCCTGGTCACCCAGATGTACTTCCCGGGCGACCCGCTGTTCGACCTGGACCCGATCTTCCAGTCGGTCCTCGACCCCGCCGCGCGCCGACGGCTGATCGCCCGCTACGACCACGACCTCACCGAGCCGGAATATGCCACCGGATATCGGTGGGACATCGTGCTGACGGGCGGCGGCCGCACGCCCGTCGAGGGCCGCCATGACTGAATGTGCTTGCACCCCAGGGCAGACGGTGGGCCCCTTCCTGGGCCTCGGGTTGCCCTATCCCGGTGGCGGCGCGCTGGTCGGCGACCGGCACGCGCACGCGGTCCGGCTGCACGGCGCGGTGTACGACGGCGCAGGCGACGGCGTGCCCGACGCCCTGGTCGAGCTGTGGCAGCCCGACGGCGCCGGGCGCGTCCCGCGGCAGGCCGGTTCGCTGCGCCGCCGGCAAGACGACCACGGCGCGTTCACGGGCTGGGGCCGGTGCGCGACCGACGCCGGCGGCCGGTATGCCTTCACCACGGTGGCGCCCGGTCCCACCGCCCCCGGGCGGCCGCCGTTCTTCGCCCTCACCGTGTTCGCGCGCGGACTGCTGGACCGATTGTTCACCCGCGCCTACCTGCCCGACGGCGACCTCGGCGCCGACCCGCTGCTGGCGGGTCTGGGTGCCGATCGTCGCGCCACCCTGCTGTGCGTCCCCGAAAGCGATTGCCGGGATTACCGTTTCGACATCCACCTGCAGGGTCCGCTCGAGACCGTCTTCCTGGCGTACCGAGACGGTGGGCGATGACCAACCTGTTGTGGCCCGGCGACCACCGCGCCCGAGACCACATGACGGATCGGGCCCTGCTGGAATCGATGGCCGCGGTGGAAGCCGCCTGGCTGGACGCCCTCGTCGCCGAACGCCTGGCCCCGCCCGAGTGCGCGGGGGCGGACCTGCCAATGCTGTTGACCGCCAACGATTGCGAATCCGTGGCGGTTGCCGCCGAGGACGGCGGCAACCCCGTCATCGGGCTCGTCGGCCTGCTGCGGCAGCGTGCCGCGCCGAAAGTCGCGCCGTGGATCCATCGCGGTCTCACCAGCCAGGACGTCCTGGACACCGCCCTGATGCTCGGCGTGCGCGAGGCCGTGGGGGAGCTCGCCGCACAGCTCAGAGGTCAGGTCTCGACGCTGTCCGAACTCGCCACCCTGCACCGCTTGACGCCCATGGTCGCGCGCACCCTGACCCAGCACGCGGCGCCCACGACGTTCGGGGCGAAGGCGGCCGGCTGGCTGAACGGCGTCGTCGATGCCTTCGAGGCGCTGTCCGCACTGGTCATCCCCATCCAGATCGGCGGGGCCGCAGGCACATTGGCCGCCAGCACCGAGCTGGCAGCGCTGCTTACCGACTCCGCCGACCCCGCCGCGGTGTCCGCAAGCCTGGCGCGCAGCACCGCAACGGCTTTGGGATTGGCCATCCGAATGCCGTGGCACACGGCGCGGGCGCCGGTCACCGCGGCCGCCGATGCCTTCGTCGGCTGCACCGACTCCTGGGGGCGGATCGCCTCGGACGTCGTCACCCTGGCCCGCCCAGAAATCGGCGAACTGACCGAATCCGGCGGCGAGAACCGCGGGGGCTCCTCGTCGATGCCGCACAAGCGAAATCCCGTGCTGTCCATCCTGATCCGACGGACCGCCCTGTCCGCACCGCCGTTGGCGTCGACCCTGCACACCGCGGCGGCGCTGGCCAACGACGAGCGACCCGACGGCGCCTGGCACGCCGAATGGGACACGCTGCGCACGTTGGCCCGGCGGGCCGTCGCCGCCGGCTCCCAATGCGGCGAGTTGCTGGCCGGACTGACCGTGCACGCCGACCGGATGTCCGAAAACCTCGACCACGCAGACGTTTTCGGGGAGCAAGAGGCGATCGCCGAACTGGCGGGGAAACCACCGTCGCCCGCTTATTTCGGCGCAGTGGACCGGCTGATCGACGAGAGCCTGGACCGGGCCCGGCGGGCGCTCGGTCAGCGCTGATAGATGCTGGCCAGCCAGATGTGCAGCAGCGTGTCGACCGCCCGGTCCTCGGGCATCGCCTCGTCCTCGGCGGTGAACGTCGCGGCCATCACCCGCTCACTCAACATGTTGAGGGCGAGCGAGAGCTGCTCGGCCGGGACGGTGTCGGGGGCGGCGCCCCGGCCGCGCTCGGCCTTGATGGCGGCCGTGGTCAGCGAGATCCACCTCTGCATGAGCGTGGACCACAACTGCCGGACCTCGGGGTTGGTGGCCTTCGCCGAGGCGCCCGCCACGGCGACCGCCGGGTGAGAGCCCGATACCTCGAAGAACGCCTCGATGCGCGCCCGCCACAGCTCCGCGGGATCACCGGACGAGATTCCCCCGAGCGACCGGAGGGCCGCCTGCGCCTTTCCGTTCATCTGGTCCAGCAGCGACAGCAACACCGCGTTCTTCGATCGGAAATAGAAGTAGAAGGTGGGACGCGAAATCCCGGCGCCTTTTGCTAGGTCGTCCACGGAGAAATCGGCGAGCGGACGTTCCTGCAGCAGCCGCTCCGCGGTGGCCAGTATCGCCTGTTCGCGGTCGTCACCTGAGTGCGGCGACGACCGGCGGCCCCGCGAGGCATGCAGGTACTTGGTCTGTGTCGGGAGGTTGGACACGCCCGCTACTGTTGGGCACCCCGATATACGCGAACGAAACTGTTGATTAAGCCCAGCAATAATGTCGATTAAGTTCGACGTTTTCTTCGCGGGCGTCCGCGCATTTGCTGGCCCTTTCATCGCCGTGGGGGGCCCAAGGCCGGGCCGACGAACTGCCCCGCGATTCGGGACTTCCGCCCCTACTGCCGCCCCGGCGCGCAATGGTCGCATCGGGTGATGACGAAGAACGACGACGCCACCAAGGCGTGCCGCATCGACGTGCTGGTCGAAGAGCGCGACGAGAAGACCCGGGCCAAGGCGCGACTGTCCTGGCAAGGCAAGACGTTGGTCGGCGTCGGCCTGGCGCGACTCGACCCGGCCGACGAGCCCGTGGCCACGATCGGCGACGAGCTCGCGATCGCCCGCGCGCTCTCCGACCTGGCGAACCAGCTGTTCGCCGCGACATCGACCGACATCCAAGCCAGCACGCACGAGCCCGTCACGGGCCTGCATCACTGACCGGGAGACACCATGAGACAACGACCCGATCTCCCGGCTGCCCTCGACGTCCAGGTGACGACGCGCGGTCAGCTGCCCGGGGCCGACGAGTACGCGCGGACGAAGATCGGCGAGCTCGGCCACCTGACCCACGAACCGGTGCTGTACGCCCACGTCAAGTTGAGCGAGCACGGTGACCCCGCGGTGGCCCGCCGGGTGATCGCCCAGGCCAACCTCGATGTCAACGGCCGGCCGGTGCGCGCGCAGGTCGAAGGCGTCACCGCGCGGGAAGCGATCGACCGACTCGAGGCGCGGCTGCGCCGCCAGCTCGAGCGCGCCGCCGAACACTGGGAAGCCAAGCGCGGTGGCATGCCACGGGGCGGCTCGCACGAATGGCGGCACGAGACCGAGCCGACGCACCGACCGAAGTACTTCCCGCGGCCGGACAGCGAACGCCGAATCATGCGGCACAAGTCCTACAGCCTGCCCGCCTGCACGGTGGAGGAGGCCGCGCTGGAGATGGAGCAGCTCGACTACGACTTCCACCTGTTCACGGAGAAGGCCACGCGGCAGGACAGCGTGCTATACCGCGAGGGTCCGGCCGAATACCGCCTGGCACAGATCAATCCGGTGACCGCGGACGATTTGGCGCCGTTCCGGTTGCCGCTGACCATCAGCCCCCAGCCGGCCCCGCGCCTGGATATCGATCAGGCCATCGAGCGGATGGGGTTGCTCGGCCTGCCGTTCCTGTTCTTCGTTGACACCGCCCGCGACCGTGGCAACGTGCTGTATCACCGCTACGACGGACACTACGGGCTCATCACACCGGCGACGTGAAACACCAAGAGACCAACTGAATCCGCGGCGGTCCCGGCATCCCCCCGTCCGGGACCGCCGCCCCAAACTTCGCTCTACCGCAAGGCGAACAGGCCGGTATTGGGGCGTCAGGATTCGTAGAGAGCCTGCAGACGGTCGGCGAATTTGTCGATGACCACTTTGCGCTTCAGCTTCATGCTCGGCGTCAGATCGCCGGACTCGACGGTGAATTCGCGATCGGCGATCGTGAACTTCTTGATCTGTTCCCAGCGATTGAGTTCGGTGTTCAACGCGTCGATGTAACCGGCGATCAGCTGCTGCGTCTTGTCGTCGCGCGCGATGTCGGCGAAAGACTTGCCCGCCAGGCCGTTCTTGTTGGCCCAGTCGGTGATCGCCTCGCTGTCGAGACTGACCAGCGCGACACAGTACGGCTTGCCCTCGCCGTAGACCACGATCTCGCTCACGTACGGGCAGCAGCCCTTGAAGCGCGCGTCGATCGCGGACGGCGCGACGTATTTGCCTTGCGAGGTCTTGAACATGTCCTTCTTGCGGTCGGTGATCCGCAGGAATCCGTCGTCATCCAATTCGCCGATGTCGCCGGTGTGGAACCACCCGTCCCCGTCGAGCGCCTCGGCGGTGGCGTCCGGCAGGTCGTGGTAGGCGGTCATCAGACCCGGACCCCTGAGCAGGATCTCGCCGTCGTCGGCGATCTTCACATCGGTGGCGGGGAACGGCCAGCCGACCGTCCCGAACCGATACGCGTTGGGGCGGTTGATGAATGACGCGGCAGCGGTCTCGGTCAGCCCGTAGCCCTCCAGCACGATGATGCCGACGGCGTCGAACCACTGCGCGACGTCGCGGTCCAGCGCGGCGGCCGCGGAAACGAAGAACCGCAAGCGCCCACCGAACCGTTCGCGGATGGTGGTGAACACCAGCCGGTCGGCGAGCCTGTAGGCCAGTGACGACGCCAGCGAAGGCTTCCTCCCGGACTGTCGCGCCTCCGACACCTTCTTGCCGACCCCGATCGCCCAATCGAAGATGATCTTCCTGAGCCTGCCGCGTTCGGCGGCCATGTCCTGAATGCGGGCATGCGCCTTCTCGAAGATGCGCGGAGCCGCGCCCATGATGGTCGGTCGCAGGGCCGCGAGATTGTCGATGATCCGCTCCACGCGGCCGTCGATGGCGGTGGGGAAGCCGATCTGCAAGGGCAGCGCCAGCATCACCTTGCCGAACGCGTGCGCCAGCGGCAGCCACAGGAAGTTCAGGTCGTCGGGGCCGAGGATGCCCAGCGAATCGATGGCCGCGGCGGTGTACGTCCATGCCCCGTGCGTCAGTCGCACGCCCTTGGGCCGACCTGTGGTGCCGGAGGTGTAGATGAGGCTCGCCAGGTGGTCGGGACCGACGGCCGCGATCCTGTCGTTGACGGCATCGGGCGTGTCCGCGAGCAGTTGCTTGCCCAACAGGTCGAGGTCGGCGAGGGAGATCACCCAGTCGCCGTCGCCGTTGCCGTCGATCATGACGACCTTGCGGACGTCGGGCAGTTCGGCCCGATGCTCGATCAGCTTGTCGAGCTGGCTCTGGTTCTCGGCGACCACCACCCGGCTCCCGGAATTGGCGACGATGTAGGCGACATCTGTGGCGTTCGTCGTGGGGTAGACGGTGGTGGTCGCGGCGCCCGCACACATGATCGCGAAGTCGGCGAGGACCCACTCGTAGCGCGTCGCGGAGGCGAGCGCGACCCGGTCCTCCGGTGCGATTCCCAACGCGATCAGCCCGGCGGCCAGGTTGTTGACCCGTTCGCCGACCTGCTGCCAGGTCACGCTGGCCCAGGTGTGGTCCTGCGGATAGCGGAAGGCCTCCGCGTCGGGGGTCGCCGCGACGCGGTTGACAAACATCTGTGCCACCGACGGTGCGCGGTTCTCGATCTTGCGGAAGTCGGGCCTCTCCATCGAGGCCAGTGGTGCATTCATAGCGCGAATCCATTGCTGCCGGAACGGATACCGATGACGTGGTGCACCGGTATAACGTCGATCCTGCGGAGCGTGGCGGCTATGCGGTAGTGACGAAAGTCACGTGGGGGGCGGCAAACGTCCCCGCCGCGCTACATCCGATCCGACCGGTCAGTCGGCCAGGGCGATCTCGATGGACAGGCACTCACCGAGGGCGTGCGCCGCGGACCAGTCTTCCCCTCGAACCGCGCGCTCGAGGTCGTCAACCAGCGGGCTGTGCGCACCGAGCTCCTCCAACCAAGCGGACACGGTGGCGGGTATCTGGTGGGCGGGCACTCGGGCAACATGTCCCTCGTGGAGGCGATCGGTCAGCTGATAGATACGGGCCGCCGGCCGGCGCTGTGGCCAATGCTGCCGCCACTTCGCTGTATTCATGTTCCCCTCCCCGTTCGCCTTCTCGATCCATCCGACCAGCCTCGAGGGCCCGGCCGTAGAGGCCAAGAGCACGTTCACCGAAAGGCTTTGGTCTCGGTTCCGATCTGCCGAAGTCCCAGTCCGACAGGGTCTTTTGTCACAGCGGTCACCTACTTCCTTCTCCGGCGATGGCGGTGCGGCTCGCGTACCGTACATCGGGGAGGACGCATCGCCACGTTACCCGTTCCGGGACCGCAAAATTACGAAATTGGCGAGATGACCGCTTTAGCAATGGATTCGCAATCGGGGTGTGATTCGGGCGGGAGATCCGAGCTGACAGGTGGACCGATGTGAGGGCTGTCCGCGCCGAAGAACTCGCGGCGCTGCCCGTGTTCGCCGATATCCCGGCCGAGGACCTCAAGGCGTTGGCCCACCTTCTCGAGCCCCTGCACGCGGTAGCCGGCGAGGTCCTGATGCGGCAGGGGGAACGGGCGGAGTCTTTCGCGATCATCGCGTCCGGCCGCATCGGGGTGCGGCACGTCGGATCAAAGGGCCGTGTCACGCTCACCGAGCTGTCCTCCGCGACGATCGTCGGGGAGATCGCGTTGCTGCGGCACGCCACCAGGACCGCAACCGTGACGGCGGTCCAGGACGTGCGCGGGTACATCGGATACGGCGCCGCCTTCGACCGCATGCTGGCGATGCCGGTCATCGCCGACCGCATGCTGCGCACCGCGCGGCAGCGGCTGGCCGCATACGTCGCCCCGATCCCGGTGACGATCAAGGACGGCGCGGTGCTCTCGCTGCGTCCGGTCCTGCCCGGTGACGCCGAGCGGTTCAAGAGCAGCGGCTCGTTCTCCCGGGAGACGCTGTACCGGCGGTACCAGGGCGGCGCGCCCACCGATGCGCGCCTGACCTATCTCTTCGAGGTCGACTACGTCGACCACTTCGTTTGGGTGGTCACCGACGGCGCCGCAGGCCCGGTCGTGGCGGACGCCCGCTTCGTCCGGGATCAGGACGACCCCGCCTCGGCGGAGGTCGCGCTCACCGTGGCGGACGGCTACCAGGGTCGGGGGATAGGCACGCTGCTCCTCGGCGCACTCGCGGTCGCGGCGCGCGTCGACGGCATCAAGCGCTTCCACGCCCGCGTGCTGTCCGACAATCCGCCCGCGCGCGCGTTGGGGGACAAGGTGAACGCGCATTGGGCGCACGAGGAGCCGGGCGTGGTCACCACGACGGGGGAGATCCCGCGATATCGGGATCTACCCCTCGATCGCGTTGTGTATCAACAGATCCGGCAAGTGGCCCGCCAGGTGATCCACGCGTTCGACTAGGGCGGCCCGCCTGGGCGGGTTGTCTACTCGCCGTGTTTGCTCACGGCGTGGCCGGCGCTGCGGACCACGCTGCGGAAGAACTCCATGCGGGCGGTGACCAACTCGTCGGCCAGGTCCAGGGCGGCGTCGACGACGGTCTTGCGGCGCGACTGCTCGGGGAGCACGGGGCTGATCTGGTCGACGAATTTGCGGACCGCATCGATGGCTTGCTTGCGGCCGGTTTCGACGGATTCCAGCACGTCATCGGACAGTTCGGCCCAGCGCGGTTCGGTCTTTTGCGGTGCCTCGGTCATGATCGGACTCCTAGGGAGCGTCTGAGGTGCTTGTGGCGGCTCCGACGTTACGACCGCCCGGCGAGCGGCGCGAGTGACGAAAGACCCTTCGCGCCTGGTCATAGGGCCCGGGCCGGTTCCGCAACGTCGGCTTGTCGGGCAAGGACTTTCGCGGGGGCGACCGGGCCGTAAGTCCCTAACCCGCCGATTTCAGCGCCTGCTAGTTTGCCACCATGGCCGTACCGACCGACGACGACGGCGTTTCCCGACGCTCGGGGGGCGCGTTGCCGTTGAGCCCACCCGCCGGTGTCGGCTTGAGCAGCGCCGTCAAGCCGTTCACGAGCACCGGTCGCTACCTGGCCGAGTCGTGGCGCGACTACCTCGGCCAAGCGCCCGACGAGCTTCCGATCGCGCGGCCCACCCTGGCCCTGGCGGCGCAGGCGTTTCGCGACGAAGTCGTCCTGATGGGCCTCAAGGCGCGACGCCCGGTCAGCCGCCCCGAGGAGTTCGCGCGCATCACGGACGAGGTCGTCGCCGGGCTGACGTTCTACGGCGAGCGCGGATGGCTCGACCATCCGAAGAGATTCTTCGGTGCACCCCCGCCGCTTTCGGACCTCACGGTGCACGAGGTCAAGAAGGGCAGGCGATCCTTCTACCGCATGTCTTTCGACAGCGGGTACCGCCCGCGGCCGGGGGAGCCCGGCGCGGATCGGTGGATGAGCTACACCGCGAACAACCGCGAGTACGCCCTGTTGCTCCGCCATCCGCAACCGCGGCCGTGGCTGGTCTGTATACACGGCACGGAAATGGGCAGGGCCGCATTGGATCTCGCGCTGTTCCGGGCCTGGCGGTTACACGCCGAACTCGGACTGAACGTCGTCATGCCGGTCCTGCCGATGCACGGGCCCCGGGCCCGGGGCCTGCCGAAGGGGGCGGTGTTTCCGGGGGAGGACATCTTCGACGACGTGCACGCGACGGCGCAGGCGGTGTGGGACATCCGGCGGTTGCTGTCCTGGATACGCCGGCAAGAGCCGGAATCCCAGATCGGCTTGAACGGGCTGTCGCTCGGCGGCTACATCACCGCGTTGGTAGCCAGCCTCGAGGCGGGTCTGACCTGCGCGATCCTCGGTGTCCCGGTCGCCGACCTGGTCGGCTTGCTGAGCCGGCACTCCGGGCTGGGCCCCGACGATCCCCGGCGTCAGACCTTCGAACTCGCGGAGCCCATCGGGCGGATGACGTCGCCGCTGTCGCTCGCACCGCTGGTCGGAAAGCCGGGGCGTTTCATCTACGCCGGTGTCGCCGATCAGGTGGTGCACCCGCGCGAGCAGGTGGTCCGCCTCTGGGAGCACTGGGGCAAACCCGAAATCGTCTGGTACCGCGGCGGTCACACCGGATTCTTCCGCGCGCGACCGGTACAGCGGTTCGTCGAGGCGGCGCTGCAACAGTCGGGCCTGCTGAATGGGGCCATGACCGAGCGCGACCGCCCCGCTTAAGTCGCGGAGGCCGAGATGAATCCGCTGGATCCGCTGGACGCGGCGATGATGACCGCGGAGTGGGTGTCCAGCCCGATGCACGTCGGTGCCGTGCTGATCCTGTCGCCGCCCGACGACGCCGGGCCCGACTACGTCGACGACCTGCATCGGAGGACGCTCGCGGGCAACGATCCGATCGATCCCAGGCTGCGCAAGTACCCGCACCGCGGTGTGGACACCGGCGGCATGTGGGTGTGGCGACACATGGATCCCGTTGACGTGAGCCAACATTGCCAGCGTCGCACGGTGTCCGGTGACGGATTCTGGCGGCTGATCGGGGAACTGGACGCCCTGCGGCTGGACTGGACCCGGCCGATGTGGATGTCCTATCTGATCGACGGCCTCGACGACGGCCGCTTCGCCTTCTACATCAAGGTGCACCACACCGTGACCGACGGGGTGGCGGGTTTCCAGATGATCACCGACGCGCTGAGCGCTGATCCCAGCCGCCGCTCGATGCCACCGTTTTACGCCGACTGCCGTCCCGAGCCCGCGCCCCCGTCGTCCGGCGGGCTGGTGTCCCGCCTGGTCGCGCCGCTGCGGTCGCTGACGGGCGCGGCGGCGTCGGGTGCGGGGCTGATCGGCAAGGTGGCCACCGGCGAGATCGCCACCGTGCTCGACGCCCTGGTGGGGCACACCACCGCGTTGCCGCTCGGGGCGCCCTACACGCGGTTCAACGGGCGCCCCGGCCCCGAACGCGCGGTCGCCGCCGGCAGTTGGGCCAAGGAGCGCATCCACGCCGTGCGTCAGGCGGCCGGCGTGACCGGCAACGACGTGCTGACCGCGATGGCGGCCGGGGTGGTGCGGCGGTGGTTGGGCGATCACGGGGAACTGCCCGATCGGCCACTGGTGGCCGCCTGCCCGATCACGGTGCGCGATCACGAGCACGATTCGGCAGATGACCAGCATGGCAACAAGTTTGGTCTTTGGATGTGCCCGTTGGGCACCAACCTGGACGACCCGCTGGCCCGGCTGGATGCGATCCATCGATCGATGTCCGAGGGCAAGCGCTGGGTGGGCAAGCGCGGCGCGGCGGCGTCACTTCTCACCAACGCGGGGAGCATCGCCGCGACGGCGATCGGTCCGCTGCTCCCGTTCACGCCGAAAATCCGCACCGGATACAATCTGCCGATCTCGCATGTCCGCGGGCCGGCGGCCGAAATGTATTGGAACGGCGCGCGAATCGAGGAGATGTATCCGGTGTCGACGGTCTACGACGGTCACGCACTCAACATCACGACGTGCTTGTACGCCGACCGGGTCGGATTCGGCTACGCCGCGGGTCGTGACGTCGTACCCGACATCGAGAACTTCATCCCGCTGACCGAGGAGTGCCTGGCCGAGCTGGAGGACGCTCTCGCGGTGGGCTGACCGCGGGACGTGAGCGGGAGCAACGGTGTGACCGTCGTGGCGGGAATCGGCGGAGCGTCGATGTGGTCCGAATCGTCCCGATTTGCTTGCGCCGCAAGTTTAATGGCGCGCCAGCCGGGGGGCCCGACCGACCTGGCCCAGGATGCGCTCCAAGACGGCGTTGGACAGGTCGCCGTCGTCGGCTACGCGAGACAGGCCGCGGCGGCGCAGGAACGTGTCGAGGCGTCGATCGGGGGACCAGTCGGCGTAGATCGGGCCGAGATACCGCGACTGAAGGAACTCGCAAGCCAGGGCGTCCACGTCAGAGTCCGTCAACAACAACGGTGGGATACCACCCATACCCGCGATGCTCCTTTGTTCAGCCGGAACCGCATGCCAAATTACGTGACACGGCGCCGGTAGTCCGTCACGCGGAGATTGCGGATCGGGCCCAAAGTCATCACCGCCCCCGCCGTCCGGCGGCTTGATCGACGTTCGCCGGGGTCCAACGGCCCTAGTGGTAACAGTCGCGTCGCACTACCTTCGGACACGAGGCGGCAGTCGGGCCGCTTCCCTCAACGACTTTGGAGGTTCGAGGTGCGCGACGCGATCCCAATCGGGCGGATCGCCGGCTTCCCGGTGAAGGTCCACTGGAGCGTGCTGGTGATCCTGTGGTTGTTCACCTGGAGCCTGGCCAGCATGCTGCCCGGCAGCGTCAAAGGGTATTCGCCCGTCGCCTACTGGGTTGCCGGGGCGTGCGGCGCGCTGGTGCTGTTGGCGTCGCTGGTGGCGCACGAGCTCGCGCATGCCGTCGTCGCCCGCCGCGCGGGGGTCCCCGTGGGCAGCGTGACGCTCTGGCTGTTCGGCGGAGTCACCACCCTTGGCGGTGAGGCGAAGACGCCGACGGCGGCGTTCCGGATCGCGATCGCCGGGCCGGCCACCAGCCTCGCGCTGGCCGCCGTCTTCGGCGGCCTGGTCGCTGTCCTGCCGGAGGTGGGCGCCGCGCCGATCGCGGTCGGCGTCGCCTCCTGGTTGGCCGGCATCAACCTGCTGCTGGGCCTGTTCAATCTGTTGCCCGGCGCACCGTTGGACGGTGGCCGGGTTTTGCGGGCCGTCCTCTGGCGCCGCCACGGCGACAGCGTCCGCGCCAGCATCGGCGCCGCCCACGCCGGGCGGGTGGTCGCCTTCATCCTGATCGGGCTGGGGCTGGCCGAATTTCTGCTCGGCGGTGTGGTGGGTGGGGTCTGGCTCGCGTTCATCGGCTGGTTCATCTTCGCAGCCAGCCGCGAAGAGGAGACGCGGATTGCGACCCAGCAGATGTTTGCCGGAGTGCGCGTCGCCGACGCGATGACCGCCCGCCCGCACACCGCTCCCGGGTGGATCACCGTCGACGATTTCGTCCAGCGCTATGTGCTCGGCGACCGGCACTCCGCGTACCCCGTCGTCGACCAGAGCGGGACCATTTCGGGTCTGATCACCTTGCGGCAGTTGCGTGATGTCGCACCCGAGCGGCGCGCCACCGCCACCGTGGCGGAGATCGCGCAGCCGCTGCAGGAGGTGCCCTCCGGCGCACCGCAGGAGCCGCTGACCACCCTGCTGGAGCGGATGGCCCCCGCCGGCCCGCGCAGCCGCGCCCTGGTTTTCGACGCCGGCCAGGTCGTCGGCATCGTGACACCGACCGATGTGGCCCGGCTCATCGAGGTCTACCGGCTCGCCCACCCGGAAGGCGCGAAACCCGCTTCGGCTCAGAGCATTTAAACGAAGGCGCTCGACATCGGGGTTTATGGGCGCCGGTGGCCTTCGCCGGGCCGGGCCCGCGGCCAGATGCGCGCCACCGGGTCGCCGCCGCGGTCCGCCGCGGGAAGCCGAGCGACGGTCGGCGGCCTGACCATCAGAAAGCCTGTCGCACAGGGTCTTCCAAATGAGCCCCGGCCGGTGCTCCCGATTGCCTCGTTTTTACAAGTACTATTGTGTAAACTGTCGGGCATGACGTACGTGATCGGAAACCCGTGCATCGATGTGTTGGACCGCGCCTGTGTGGACGAGTGCCCCGTTGACTGTATCTACGAAGGTGGCCGGGCGCTCTACATTCATCCCGACGAATGCGTGGATTGCGGAGCGTGCGAGCCGGTGTGCCCCGTGGACGCCATTTACTACGAAGACGACCTGCCTGGCGAGCTCAAACCGCACCTGGCCGACAATGAAGCGTTCTTCACCGAAACGCTGCCGGGGCGAGACGCCCCCCTCGGGTCACCGGGTGGGGCGGCCAAGTTGGGTCCGCTCGGTGTAGACACGCCTTTGGTGGCCGCTCACCCGAGGGCCGACCAAGCGGAAGGAGCGTGAGGGACCCGTGAATGTGCCGCGCACGTCGGTCGGGGAGTCCGCCAGCCGCCGCCGCGAGGTGCTGCGGGTGCTGCGGACGTCGCCCGACCCGATGAGCATCGCCGCTATCGCCGACGTGCTGGGCGTGCACCCCAATACCGTCCGATTCCACCTGGACAGCCTTGTCGGCGACGGGCAGGTCGAGCACGTCGAGCTGGACCGCAAGGGGCCGGGCCGCCCACCGTTGATGTTCCGTGCGGTCCGCCAGATGGACCGCGGCGGGACGCGGCACTATCGCCTGCTCGCCGAGGTGCTTGCCACGGCGTTCGCCGGTGAGCCCGACGCCGGCGCCAAGGCGGTGGCCGCGGGGCGGGCCTGGGGGAGAAAGCTCGATGCCAGCCTGCAGTCGGTTCCGATGAATTCCCCCAGCGCCGACGACGCGATCGACCACCTGGTCAACATGCTCGACGAACTCGGCTTCGCGCCCGAGCGCCGGGCGGCCGACGGGGAGCAACAGGTCGGGCTGCGGCACTGCCCGTTCCTGGAACTGGCCGAGAACCGGACGACCGTCGTCTGTCCGGTGCACCTCGGCCTCATGCAGGGCGCCATGGAGACCTGGGGTGCGCCCGTCTCGGTCGACCGGCTCGAGGCGTTCGTCGAGCCCGATCTCTGCCTGGCGCACCTGAAGCCGCAGAAGGCCGCCAAGTGAGCACCGGCCACGCGGTGGCCGTCGCGGTGACCTTCGTGTGGCTCGGCATGGTGCTGGCGATCTCGTTCCTGGAGGCCCCGCTGAAGTTCCGCGCACCGAATGTGACGTTGCAGGTCGGGCTCGGCATCGGGCGGCTGGTGTTTCGTGCCCTCAATACCGTCGAGGTCTGTTTCGCGCTTGTGCTGTCGGCGATCGTGGTCGCGGGCCCGACGCCGGCGGGTGTCGCCGCGGCGGCTTTCGTCGCGGTGGGAGCGCTTGCCCTGCAGCTGATCGCCGTGCGCCCCCGTTTGACGCGCCGCTCCGACAGCGTGCTCGCCGGGTCCGAAGGGCCGCGCTCGCGGGCCCACTACGGCTACGTCGGCTTCGAGGTGGTCAAGGTGGCCGCGCTTGTCGCGGCGGGGATACTGCTACTGACGGGGTGATCGCGTCCGCTCAACCACAAAGGACTCAGCTATGGAATCGATTTCGTTGACCAGCCTCGCGTCCGAAAAGCTGGCCGAGGCCAAGGAAACCCACAGCGGCCGGGCCGCCCACACCATCCATGGGGGCCACACCCACGAGCTCCGGCAGACTGTGCTGGCTTTGCTTGGCGGGCATGAACTTTCCGAACACGACAGCCCCGGCGAGGCGACGCTGCAGGTGCTGCAGGGCCACGTGCGCCTGACCGCCGGTGATGACGCTTGGGAAGGCAAAACCGGCGACTACGTCGCGATCCCGGCGGAGCGGCACGCCCTGCGCGCGGTCGAGGATTCGGTGGTCATGCTGACGGTGCTCAAGACCCTGCCGTCGGCTCACTAGCCGCATGCTTTCGACGCCCTGGTCAAGGGAATTCGGGCTGCGGGTACCGATCGTCAACGCGCCGATGGGCGGGGTCGCCGGGGGCCGGCTGGCCGCGGCGGTCACGGCGGCCGGCGGCCTGGGCATGGTCGGCATGGGCAGCGTGGCGACGAGGGAACTGCTGAAAACCCAGCTGCAGCACGTGCGTGGGACGTTCGGCATCGGCCTGGTCGATTGGGTGATGCGTACCGAGGCGGGCCTGTTCGAGGATGCCCTGGCGGCGCGTCCGGCCCTGCTGTCGGTCAGTTTCGGGACCGACTGGTCGTGGGTCGCGAAGGCGCACGACGCCGGAATCCCCACCGCCACACAGGTTTACGACGGCCTCGGCGCTCTCCAGGCGGCCGACGCGGGCGTCGACATCCTGGTGGCCCGCGGATCGGAGGGCGGCGGGCACGGTGAGACGACGCTGGCGACGCTGCCGTTGCTGGACACCGTGTTGGACGCCGTCTCGGTGCCTGTCCTCGCGGGGGGCGGCGTGGCGTCGGCGCGCAGCCTGGCCGCCGTGCTGGCCGCCGGGGCGAGCGGGGCGTGGGTGGGCACCCGCCTGGCCGCGTGTCCGGAGGCGCTCTCCGGTGACGGCAGCCGCCGTGCGCTGATCGCGGCCCGGGCCACCGACACCGCGGTCACCCGGGCCTTCGACGTCGCCCAGGCGCGGCCGTGGCCCGCGCGGTTCCCGTCGCGGGTGTTGACCAACGACTTCGTCGAGCGCTGGACCGGCAAGGAGGACGCGCTCAACCCGCAGGCCTGCGACGAACTCGAGGCCTCGATCGCCGCCGACGACCGCCGGGTCGCCCCGGTGGACGCCGGTCAGGGCGTCGGGATGATCCGCGACGACGCGTCGGTGGCCGAGGTGATCGACGAAATGTGTTCGGGCGCAGAGTGTTTGCTGGCTCGCTGGGGTTCCTAGCGTCCACCCGCGACGCTGGCGTGTCCCCCGCAAGCGGGCGGAGCCCCGGCTCGACGGCGGGAGCCACGCTGGCCTGACGCTCGGCGGCGGGAGACACGCTCGCGTGACACTCGGCGGCGGACGCCGGCGCTGCCGGCTCAGACCCCGCGCAGATAGCGTTTGGCGATGAGGCGCTGAGCCACCGACACCACGGGCCTGGCGGCCTTGCTCCACCAGGTCGCCGGCCGCGAGAACGCCGTCACCTCCGCGAACACCGCGGAGGTCGCGGGGTCCCGCCGGACGACGAACCGTTCCTCGCCTGACTCCGGATGTCCGGGCAGTGTGCCGTAGGCGAATCCGCGGATGTCGGGCTCGTCGATGACGTACACCACCCGGCATGGCGCGGGCAGAAAACCCATGCGCACCACCACGACCGTGCCGACCTCGGCAACCTCAGAGCTGGCCCGCACCCGCAGGCCGGCGCCGTGCTGCATGCCCCAGCGCATGACGGCGTCGGCGGCGCGTTCGAAGCGCTGCTGCCCGGTGCCGATCTGCTTCTCCGTGTGCAGGTGGCCGTATCCGGCGGGCAAATTGCCGGATGCGGTCGCCCCCACCTCGGGGTAGGTCAACGGCAGTTCCTCGAGCGCTCCCAAGTCCACCCGTCCAGCTTGCCACGCCGAGATGGGGCCACATTTACGG
The DNA here is from genome assembly GCF_001667735.1 of Mycobacterium sp. E183. Classification (GTDB taxonomy): domain Bacteria; phylum Actinomycetota; class Actinomycetes; order Mycobacteriales; family Mycobacteriaceae; genus Mycobacterium. The sequence continues at coordinate 22,329 of NZ_LZJN01000035.1, read as the reverse complement.
CGTACGGTCGTAAAAGTGACCGCACAAAACTCCGAAACCGTTGCACCAAAAAGCCAAGCGTCCGGAACGTTCACACTCGGCGGCGACCTGACCATCAACCGGCTCGGCTTCGGTGCCATGCGCCTGACCGGCAAGGGCGTCTGGGGCCCGCCCGCCGACCGCGACGAAGCGGTCCGCGTGCTGCGGCGCGCCGTCGAACTCGGCGTGAACTTCATCGACACCGCCGACTCGTATGGCCCGTACATCGCCGAGGAGATCATTCGCGAGGCGCTGCATCCCTACGACGGCTTGGTCATCGCGACCAAGGCGGGTCTGCTGCGCACCGGCCCCGACGTCTGGATCCCACTGGGCAACCCGAGCTATCTGCGCCAGGAATGCGAGATGAGCCTGCGCCGCCTGGGCGTCGACACGATCGACCTGTTCCAGCTGCACCGCATCGACCGTGACTTCCCGCTGGCCGACCAGGTGGGCGAGCTGCTGGCGCTGAAGAACGAGGGCAAGATCCGCCACATCGGCCTGTCCGAGGTCAACGTCGATCAGCTCACCGAGGCCCAGCGGATCACCGAGATCGTCTCGGTGCAGAACATGTACAACCTGTCCGCCCGCGGGGCCGAACCGCTGCTGGACGCCGCGACCAGCCAGGGCATCGGCTTCATCCCGTGGTTCCCGCTGGCGGCCGGGCCGCTGGCCGCCCCCGACGGCCCGCTGCAACGCATCGCCGGCGAGCACCACGCGAGCGCGTCCCAACTGGCGCTGGCCTGGCTGCTGAAACGGTCGCCAGTGATGCTGCCGATCCCGGGCACGTCCAAGGTGGCGCACCTGGAGGAGAACGTCGCCGCCGCCCAGATCGAGCTGAGCGACGACGAGTTCGAGGCGCTGTCGACCGCCGGAGGTCAGAACACCGTCTGACCACCGGATACGGTGTCCGGGTGAGTAGCGGACAGGCCAGGCACTCTGGCGGCGGGTTCAACCCGCCCGAACCGACGACCAAGGGCGGTCCCGACTACGGCCGGTTCATCGAGGCCGTGCGCAAGCTGCAGGACCACGCTCGCGCCGTCGACGCCCCCGACCAGGTGATCACCGAGGCGGCGAACCAGCTGGAGAAGCTCTCGGAGTTGCTCGCCCCGTACGACGCCGACGAGTGGGCGGCGCCCTCGGGCCGCCGCATGGACCTGCCGATGCGCGGCAACGTCCTGACGGTTCCCATGTCCGCCCGCAGGGGTGACGACGGCCGCGTGCACGGCTGGGCGCGTTTCGCCCGGTTCCATCTGGGGCGCAACGGCGCGGTGCACGGCGGTTCGCTCGGCATGCTGTTCGACACCGTCCTCGGCCTGACGGCGGTTCTGCTCACCGGGAGCCGGCGCCAGCGCACGGCCTACCTCAAGATCGACTACCGCAACATCGTGCCCATCGAAAAGGAGCTGCAGTTTGACGCCGGCGTCGACCGGGTGGACGGGCGCAAGATCTTCGTCTCCGGCCGGCTGACCGACGGCGACACGCTGCTGACCGAAGCCGACGCCCTGTTCGTGCGGCTCAAACCCGGCCAACCCTAGCGCGATGTTGCATCGAACACCGTTGCACCGCAGCAATTTCGGTGAGACCCGGTGGTCGTGCGCCCAGGCGCGTCGGCCCGGTCTGCGCGGATACCCGGCCCGGCCGGGGAAAGGGGTTTCGGTGTGACGCCCGCCGGCCTGACAATGGCGGACCTGTTCCGTGCGGTCGACCTGACCGGGGTGTTCGGCAACGCCCTGCTGGCCGGCGTGATCGCGCGGAAGGAGAAGCTGGACCCCGTCGGGTTCGCGGCCCTCGCCGTGTTGTCGGGTCTGGGGGGTGGCATGCTCCGCGACACTCTGCTGCAGCGTGGCACCCCGGTCGCGCTCACCGACTACGCCTATCTGCTGACCGCCCTCGCCGGGGCGGCGTTCGCGTTCGCCTTCCGGGTCGAGGGCCGGGTGTGGAACTGGGTATGGCCGATCGTGGACGCGCTGGCATTGGGATGTTGGGCGGCAACCGGTGCGCACAAGACGCTGGCCGTGGGGCTCGGCTGGCTGGCGGCGCTGCTGCTGGGCACGATCTCCGCGGTCGGCGGCGGAGCGACGCGGGACATCGTGATGCGTCGCGTCCCGGGGATCTTCGGCGGAAACACCCTGTACGCCACCTGCGCCCTCGCGGCGAGCGGCGTGCTCGTGCTCTTCAACTACCGCGACCACCCAACCCCCGGGCTGTTGGTGGGCACACTGACCGGGACGGTGCTGTGCTGGCTTGCTCAGTGGCGTGGCTGGATGTTGCCCGCCGTGGGTGCCTGGTCGCCGCCGACGCTTTTCTCGCGGCGGCGCTCCCGCCCGCCGGCGCCCCGGGACCACCAGACGGAGGAGGGCCTCAACGATGGGGACAGCCGCTAACTCGGTGTTCACGCGGGTGCTCGCGGGGCTGCGTGACGCCCGTGCCTGGCAGGAGGAGTTCTACCGCAATCTGCACCAACACCCGGAGCTGTCACACCAGGAACGCGAGACCGCTGCGGCCGTGGCCCGGCGGCTGGGTGGCTTCGGCTACGACGTGCACGACGGCATCGGCGGCACCGGCGTCGTCGGGATTCTGCGCAATGGCGACGGCCCGGCCGTGTTGTTGCGGGCCGACATGGATGCGCTGCCCGTCAAGGAAGACACCGGCCTCCCGTATGCCAGCAACGCCACCGCCACCGATGCGGACGGCAACCGGGTATCGGTGATGCACGCCTGCGGCCACGACGTGCACGTGACCTGCCTGCTCGGGGCGGCCGCGCTGCTGGCCGGTGCCCGCGGTGAGTGGAAGGGCACCGTGATCGCCTTGTTCCAGCCCGCCGAGGAGGTCGGTGACGGCGCCCGCGCCATGCTCGACGACGATCTCGTAACGCTGGTCGGCCGTGTCGACGTCGCCCTCGCCCAGCACGTCCTGCCTTTTCCGGCCGGTCGGGTGGGCACACGACCCGGGCCCGTCCTCTCCACCGCGGACAGCATGCGGATCACCGTGTATGGCCGCGGCGGCCACGGCTCGATGCCCCAGGCCACCGTCGATCCGGTGGTGCTCGCCGCCATGATCGTGATCCGGCTGCAGACCGTAGTCTCCCGCGAGGTCGCGCCGACCGATTCGGCCGTGCTGACCATCGGCCGGATCGAGGCGGGAACCAAGAGCAACATCATCGGCGACCACGCCGTGCTGGAGCTGAACCTGCGCGCCTTCAGCGAGCAGACCCGCGGCAGGGTCCTGGATGCGATCCGGCGCATCGTGACCGCCGAATGCCAGGCGTCCGGATCCCCGATGGATCCCGACTTCGAGCTTTTCGATCACTATCCGGCGACGGTCAACGATTCCACGGTCACCGAGCGGGTGCGGGCCGCGTTCGACGATTTCTTCCGCGAGCGATCATGCGAGCTGCCGCTGCAGGCCGCGAGCGAGGACTTCAGTGACATTCCGACGGCGCTGGGGACGCCCTACTGCTATTGGGGTATCGGCGGCGCCGATCCCGACACCTATCACCAGGCGGTGAGCGCGGGTCGCGCCAGCGAGGACATCCCGGTCAACCATTCGCCCGCGTTCGCGCCGGTTATCCAGCCCACCCTCGACACCGGGACCCAGGCGCTGACGGTCGCCGCGCTGGTTTGGCTTGCGCCGTCATAACCGTTGGGCGGCAACCGCATTGGGATCTTCATCGGCCCCGCCGGTCTCAGAGCCGGGTGGTCGGCAACGTCACCTCTTCGTGATCGAGTTCGCGTTCGAGCACCCGAAGGCTCCGATCGGGCAGCATGCCCGCGTCACGCCAGCGCACGAGTTCGTCGCGCTCGGCATCGATGGCCACCCGCCGGATCGCGACGGCCGCCTCGTATTCGGGATAGTTCGGTACGTCGTCGGAATCCGACAGCAGATCGAGCCGACGTTGATACCGCTCGAGCCGGGCACGCAACTGCCTTCGCACAACGTCGATCGCCCTGGCGTCCGCTTCGCTTTTGTGACCCAGCTCGTCGAGGGTCTCGAGGGCGGCGCGGACGGCGGCCGTGCGCGCCCGATTACGCAGGCGCACTTCGTCCACGGCCTTCGCGTGAACGCCGAGGGCACGCACGACCGGCCCGAAAGTGCTGCCCTGCCCGATCAGCGTCACCAGCACGACCACCAACGTGCAGAACAGCAACAGATCCCGGACGGGAAACCGTGCGCCGCTGTCGGTCGCGAAGGGCACGGCGAAGATCGCGGCGAGGCTGACGACGCCTCGGGTGCCGGCCCAGCTCAGTACGAAAATCTCACGGCCACTGAGTCTCTCGGCGTTGCGGTCGCGCCGGGGAGGGGCTTGGGCCGGCTCGTCATGGTCGTCGTCATCGTCGGCGGTCCCCGTGACGTTCCCGAGCCTGGTGTGCAGTGACCGGGGCAGTGACTGCGTGAGCATCAGCCACAGCGGCCGCACCAGCAGCACCGCCGCGGTGGTCACCGTGGTCGCCACGACGATGGTCGACACCGGGTAGCCGCGCAGGCCGTCGAGGATGGCCGGGAACTGCTGACCGATCAGCAGGAAAACGAGGCCCTCGAGGAGGAAGTTGGCCAACCGCCACACGGCCCGGGTCTGCAACCGGCTCGCCCCGGACTCCGACCGGGGCGAGTCGTGTCCGACGACCAACCCGCACACCACAACCGCCAGCACACCCGACGCGTGCACCTTCTCGGCCGCCAGATAGGCCAGGAACGGTGTGGCCAGCGAGATCGCGTTGGCCGTCATCACATCGTGCGGCAACCGCCGCAACAGGCGGCGGCACCAAGCGAACACCAGCCCGATCGCCAGGCCTCCCACGGCGGCCAGGGCGAACTCCCGGATCGCGAACGGGAACGAGAAGTCCGCACCCCTGGCCACGGTGATGGCCACCGACAAGGTGGTGAGGGCCGTCGCGTCGTTGAGCAGCCCCTCACCTTCGATGAGGGTGACGATGTTGAGCGGCAGGCCGACCTTGCGGGCGACCGCGAGCGCGGCCACGGGGTCGGTGGGTGCCACCGCCGCGCCCAGCACCGCACCCGCCGCGAGCGTCGCACCGGTGACCAGCAGGGCGAAGGCGGCGCCGACCGATGCCGCGGTCAGCAGAACGAGGATGACCGACAGGCTGATGACCGTGCGCAAGTTGCGGCGTATCCCGACCAGCGACGACTCCAGCGCCGCGTTGTAGAGCAAAGGCGGCAATATGCAGGTCATCACGATGTCGGGCCGCAGGCCGACATTCGGCCCGGGCAGCAACCCGTAACCGATGCCGACGAGGGTGAGCAGGCCCGCGCTGGGGAGTCCGGTGCGGTCGCTGACCCAGTTCATCACCACGATGGCGCCGACGGCGGCGAGCAGCAATGCCAAAGCCGTCTGCGCCCCCACGGTCCCATTCTGCCGACAATTTGCTGCGGGCGTCGTCGCCGCGCGACGTTGCCGCACTGCTCGACGGCCCTGCTTGGCCGCGGGGCGCCCCGATAGCATGGTCGTCGACCCACCGACCTAGGAGAACCCACGCGATGAGCGCCCCCGCAAACCCGTCCCCAGCAGCCCCGATCCGGGTGCCCGCCGGGACCACCGCCGCGGCCGCGGTGCGGGAGGCGGGGCTGCCGGGCCGCGGGGCGCCCGACGCGATCGTCGTGGTCCGCGACGCGGACGGAAAGCTGCGCGACCTGAGCTGGGTGCCCGACTCCGATACCGAGGTGGTGCCGGTGGCGGCCGACACCGACGAGGGGCGCAGCGTCATCCGGCATTCGGCCGCGCACGTGCTCGCCCAGGCGGTTCAGGGCATGTTCCCGCACGCGAAGCTCGGAATCGGGCCGCCCATCACCGACGGCTTCTACTACGACTTCGACGTGGCCGAGCCGTTCACGCCGGAGGATCTGGCGGCGCTGGAAAAGCGGATGCGCCAGATCGTCAAGGAGGGGCAGCTGTTCGAGCGGCGCGTCTACGAGTCCAAGGACCAGGCACGCTCCGAGTTGGCCAACGAGCCCTACAAGCTGGAACTGGTCGACGACAAGTCCGGCGATCCCGACATCATGGAGGTCGGCGGCGACGAGCTCACCGCCTATGACAACCTCAATCCCCGCAGCCGGGAACGGGTTTGGGGCGACCTGTGCCGGGGGCCGCACATCCCGACCACCAAGCACATCCCGGCGTTCAAGCTGACCCGCAGCTCCGCCGCGTATTGGCGCGGGGACCAGAAGAACGCGAGCCTGCAGCGCATCTACGGCACCGCGTGGGAGTCGCAGGAGGCGCTGGACCGCCACCTCGAGCTGCTCGCCGAAGCCCAGCGGCGCGACCACCGCAAGCTGGGGACCGAGCTGGATCTGTTCAGCTTCCCCGACGAAATCGGTTCGGGGCTGGCGGTTTTCCACCCCAAAGGCGGGGTGGTGCGCAGGGAGCTGGAGGAGTACTCGCGACGCAAGCACATCGAGGCCGGGTACGAATTCGTCAACACCCCGCACATCACCAAGGCGCAGCTGTTCCACACCTCGGGCCACCTGGACTGGTACGCCGACGGGATGTTCCCGCCCATGCACCTCGACGCCGAATTGAACGACGACGGAACGGTGCGCAAGCCCGGGCAGGACTACTACCTCAAGCCGATGAACTGCCCGATGCACACGCTGATCTTCCGGTCCCGGGGCCGGTCGTATCGCGAACTCCCGTTGCGGCTCTTCGAGTTCGGCACCGTCTACCGCTATGAGAAGTCCGGCGTGGTGCACGGGCTGACCCGGGCGCGCGGATTCACCATGGACGACTCGCACATCTTCTGCACGCGCGACCAGTTGCACGGTGAACTGGCGTCGCTGCTGCGGTTCGTGCTCGAGCTGCTGGGCGACTACGGCCTGGAGGACTTCTATCTGGAACTGTCCACCAAGGACCCGGAGAAGTTCGTCGGTTCCGACGAGATGTGGGAGCAGGCCACCAACTCACTGGCGGAGGTGGCGGCCGAGTCGGGCCTGGAACTGGTTCCCGACCCGGGCGGCGCGGCGTTCTACGGCCCGAAGATTTCCGTGCAGGCCCGCGACGCGCTGGGCCGCAGCTGGCAGATGTCGACCATCCAGGTGGATTTCAACTTCCCGGAGCGCTTCGAGCTGGAGTACACGGCCCCGGACGGGACCCGTCAGCGGCCGGTGATGATCCACCGCGCCCTGTTCGGGTCGATCGAGCGGTTCTTCGGCATCCTCACCGAGCACTACGCGGGGGCGTTCCCGGCGTGGCTCGCGCCGGTTCAGGTGGTCGGGATTCCCGTCGCCGACGAACACGTTGCCTACCTGGAAAGTATTGCGGCGCAACTGAAGTCGCACGGCGTGCGGGTGGAGGTGGACAGCAGCGACGACCGGATGGCCAAGAAGATCGTGCACCACACGGGCCAGAAGGTGCCGTTCATGTTGCTGGCGGGTGACCGCGACGTCCAGGCGAAGGCGGTGAGCTTCCGCTTCGGCGACCGCACGCAGATCAACGGTGTGCCCCGCGAGAGTGCCGTCGACGCCATCGTGGCCTGGATCGCCGAACGCGAGAATGCCGCCCCCACAGCCGAACTGGTGAAGGTGACCGGCGGTGAGTGAGCCCAAGGAACGCGCCGAGGACACCATCCTGGACACCGGCGTCGGCGAGAGTGACCACCTGCAGCGGCTGTGGACGCCCTACCGGATGACGTATCTGGCCGAAGCGCCGATGAAGCGCGACCCCGACTCTTCGGGCAAGACCGAGCAGCCGTTCACCGACATCCCGCAACTCTCCGACGAGGAAGGCCTGGTGGTCGCGCGCGGTGAACTCGTCTACGCGGTCCTCAACCTCTATCCGTACAACCCGGGGCACCTGATGGTGGTGCCGTATCGACGGGTGTCCGAGCTCGAGGACCTCACCGACGAGGAGAGCGCGGAGTTGATGGCCTTCATGCAGAAGGCCATTCGCGTGATCAAGAACGTGTCGCGGCCGCACGGCTTCAACGTCGGCCTCAACCTCGGCACGTCGGCGGGTGGGTCGCTGGCCGAGCACCTGCATGTGCACGTCGTGCCGCGTTGGGGCGGCGACGCGAACTTCATCACCATCATCGGCGGCTCGAAGGTGATCCCTCAGCTGCTGCGCGAAACCCGCCGGCTGCTGGCCGCGGAGTGGGCTAACCAGTCATGAGCAAGGTGCCGTTCCTCTCGCGGGCGGCGTTCGCGCGGCTCACCACGCCGACCGCCAAAGCGTGCCTGCGGATGGGATTGACCCCGGACGTGGTGACGGTGCTGGGCACCGCGGGGTCCGTGGCCGGGGCGCTCGCGCTGTTCCCGATGGGCAGGTTGTTCGCCGGTGCCTGCGTGGTGTGGTTCTTCGTGCTGTTCGACATGCTCGACGGCGCCATGGCCCGCGAGCGCGGTGGCGGCACCCGGTTCGGCGCCGTGCTGGACGCCACCTGCGACCGCGTCAGCGACGGCGCGGTGTTCTGCGGCCTGCTGTGGTGGGTGGCCTTCGGCATGCACGACAAGCCGCTCGCGGTGGCGACCATGATCTGCCTGGTCACCTCGCAGGTCATCTCGTACATCAAGGCGCGGGCCGAGGCCAGCGGGTTGCGCGGAGACGGCGGCATCATCGAACGCCCGGAACGGTTGATCATCGTCCTGGTCGGCGCCGGCGTGGCGGACTTCCCGTTCGTGGCCTGGCCGCCCGCCCTGCCGGTGGCCATGTGGCTGCTGGCGGTGGCCAGCGTGGTGACCTGCGTGCAGCGGCTGCGCACGGTGTGGACCTCGCCCGGAGCGACGGAGCGCATGCCGTGATCCCGGGGATGGGTTTGATCACCGCGCCGCGGCGGCTGGTGTCCGGCACCGCGAGCGATTGGACGTACGCGGCCGGCTGGATGGCCGTGCGGGCGATGCCGGAATTCGCGGCGCGCTCCGTGTTCGAGACCGGGGCGCGTTACGCGGCGCGCCGTGGCGGCCCGGCGCAGCTGCGCAAGAACCTGGCCCGCGTCACCGGCGTCGCGCCGGCAGAGGTGCCCGACGACCTGATGCGGGCGTCGCTGGCCTCCTACGCCCGCTACTGGAGGGAGGCGTTTCGCCTGCCGTCGATGGACCTGCGCGCCCTGTCCGGCGAACTCGATGCCGCGTTCCGGGGGGCCGGCAACCTGGACGCGGCGCTGGCCGCGGGCCGCGGCGCGATCTGCGCGTTGCCGCACAGCGGGAACTGGGACATGGCCGGGGTGTGGTTCACCCAGACCCGCGGCACCTTCATCACCGTCGCGGAGAGACTGGAACCGGAGTCGTTGTACCGGCGTTTCCTCCGCTATCGCGAGAGCCTCGGCTTCGAGGTGCTGCCGCTGTCCGGAGGCGAGCGGCCGCCGTTCGATGTACTGTGCGATCGGCTGCGAGAGAACCAACTGGTCTGCCTGATGGCCGATCGCGACCTCACCCGCACCGGTGTGCAGGTCGACTTCTTCGGCGAGGCCACCCGGATGCCGGCCGGACCGGCGAAGCTGGCGGTCGCGACCGGGGCGGCCTTGCTTCCGGTGCACTGCTGGTTCGACGGCGACGGGTGGGGGTTTCACGTGTTCCCGCCACTGGACTGCAGCAGCGGCGACGTCGGCGCCATCACCCAGGCGCTGGCCGACCGTTTCGCAGCGAACATCGCCGCGCACCCCGAGGACTGGCACATGCTGCAACCGCAGTGGCTGGCCGACCTGTCCGAAGCCAAGCAGGCGCGGCTCAGGGAGACCTGATGCGCATCGGGATGGTCTGCCCCTACTCGTTCGACGTCCCGGGCGGGGTCCAGTCGCACGTCTTGCAGCTGGCGGAGGTGATGCGTCAGCGCGGGCAACAGGTGAGCGTCCTCGCGCCGGCCTCGCCGCACGCGGCCCTGCCCGACTACGTCGTCTCCGCCGGCAAGGCCGTCCCGATTCCCTACAACGGGTCGGTGGCCCGGCTGCGGTTCGGCCCGGCAACCCATCGCAAGGTCAAAAAATGGCTCGCCGAAGGCGATTTCGACGTGCTGCACCTGCACGAGCCCAACGCGCCGAGCCTGTCGATGCTGGCCCTGAACATCGCCGAGGGGCCGATCGTCGCGACGTTCCACACCTCGACCACCAAATCGCTGACCCTGACGGTCTTTCAGGGCATCCTGCGACCGATGCACGAAAAGATCGTCGGCCGGATCGCGGTGTCGGACTTGGCCCGTCGCTGGCAGATGGAGGCGCTGGGCACCGACGCGGTCGAGATCCCCAACGGCGTCGACGTCGACTCCTTCGCCTCGGCGCGTCCGCTGGACGGCTACCCGCGGCCGGGCAAGACGGTGCTGTTCCTGGGGCGCTACGACGAGTCCCGCAAGGGCATGTCGGTCCTACTCGACGCGCTGCCCGGCGTGGTGCAGCACTTTCCGGACGTCCAGCTGCTCATCGTCGGCCGCGGCGACGAGGCCGAATTGCGCGGGCAGGCGGGCGAATTGGTGAAACACATAAGGTTTCTCGGCCAGGTCGACGACGCCGGGAAGGCGTCGGCGATGCGCAGCGCCGATGTGTACTGCGCGCCCCACGTGGGGGGTGAGAGCTTCGGCATCGTCCTGGTCGAGGCCATGGCCGCGGGCACCGCGGTGGTGGCCAGCGACCTGGACGCCTTCCGCCGGGTGCTGCGCGACGGCGAAGTCGGGTGCCTGGTGCCGGTCGGCGACGGCGCTGCGCTGGCGGACGCCCTCATCTCGGTGCTAGAAAACGATGTGCTGCGCGAACGCTATGTGGCGGCCGGTTCGGCCGCCGTAAAGCGCTACGACTGGTCGGTGGTGGCCAGCCAGATCATGCGCGTCTACGAGACGGTCGCGGCGACCGGCGCCAAAGTTCAGGTGGCGAGCTGATGACGTGGCTCGCCGTCGCCGTCGCGGTATTGGTCGGGCTGCTGGCGGTCCTGGGCGCCTGGGCCTACCAGACGGCCAACCGCCTGGACCGGTTGCACGTCCGCTACGACCTGTCATGGCAGGCGCTCGACGGGGCTCTGGCGCGCCGCGCGGTCGTGGCCCGTGCGGTCGCCATCGACGCCTACGGCGGTGCCTCGGAGGGCAGGCGGTTGGCCGCGCTGGCCGACGCCGCCGAGGCCGCGCCGCGGCAGGAGCGCGAGTCGCGCGAGAACGAGCTGTCGGCCGCGCTGGCGATCGTCGACCCGGCCTCGTTGCCGGCCGGGCTGATCGCCGAGTCGGCCGATGCCGAGGCCCGGGTGCTACTGGCCCGCCGCTTCCACAACGACGCGGTCCGGGACACCCTTGCCCTGCGCGAGCGATTCTTGGTGCGGACCCTTCGTCTCGGCGGGACAGCCGCGCTGCCAAGCTATTTCGAGATCGTCGAGCGTCCCCACGCGCTGGCCCACGGCGACGTCGGCTCCTTCAACGGGGTGGTCAGCCACCGCACGTCGGCGCGCGTGGTGCTGCTCGACGAGACGGGTGCGGTGCTGCTGCTGCGCGGCTCCGATCCGGCGATCGGCCGCGGCAGCGCGCCGAAGTGGTGGATCACCGTCGGCGGGGAGGTGCAGCGGGGTGAGCGGTTGGCCGAGGCGGCCGCCCGCGAGCTGGCCGAAGAGACCGGACTCAGGGCCGCACCGGGAGAGCTGGTGGGCCCGGTCTGGCGGCGCGACGAGGTCTTCGAGTTCAACGGCTCGCTGATCGACAGCGAAGAGTTCTACTTCGTCTACCGCACCCACCGGTTCGAACCGTCCGGTGCGGGCCGAACCGACTTGGAACGCAGCTACATTCACGGCCACCGCTGGTGCGACGCGGCTGACATCGCCCGGCTGGCCGCCGCCGGGGAGACGGTGTATCCGAGGCAGCTGGGCGAGCTGCTCGTCGACGCGGCCGCGCTGGCCGGTGGCCGGGCGCCGGGCCCGCTGGTGTCGATTCGCTGACCCGGCTAAAAGCCGCTCGCCAAGCCGTTGGAGGCCAGCGGGGGGAACCCCAGCACCAGCGGGCTGGCGATTCCGGAGGTGACGCCCTGGCCGACGGATCCGGCGATGCTCACCGGGCCGGGCAGAATCCCGGGCGCGTAGTAGCCGAAATCGACGATCGGTTTGATGAACGGCTGCAGCAGATCAGCCAGCGGATTGCCGAGGATGGGGACCCACCGGATGGGATCCAGCAGCGGCAACTGCGCGGTCTGCATGAAGTAGAAGCTCATGTTGCCGACGTGTTGCTGGATGGCGCCGGCGACCTGCGCTGCGGACACGAAGGGCATCGTGTGGTGCAGGTCGAAGAAGCCGAACAGGGCGTTGAGGTCCGACGGAAGCCACAACCAGTTCGCCGGGAAGTTGGCGATCGCGTCGTATTGCAGCGTGAAGATGGACGTCGCATACGACGTGGTGAGCGGGGTGGCGAAGTGGAACGCGCCGAAGCCCGGAATGAAGTGCGTCAGAATGCCACCCATCGGATTGTTCGGGTCGGCGAGCAGGACGAAGTTCAGCAGATCCTGACTCGGACGTAGGGCGGCAGGCAGGGCCTGCAGGTACCGCATCTCCAGGCTGGCGATCGTCGCGCTCTGCGAATACCCAACGACCACAACGTGATTGCCGGCCGCGGTTTGAGTCAGGATCGCGGAGTTCAGCGTCGCCACGCCCTGATAGACCGACTTGCCGAAGGTCTCGCTGCCGAGCCCGGTGATCGGCCAAAACTGTTCGGGGGTGCGCAAACTCACCAGGGTGTAGTCGGAGTAATTGGTGGCGAGATACGCCTGCTGGATGGACGTCATGTACTTCAGGTCCGGCGACGGATTCCCGGTGCCGCCCATGATCAGCGCGATTTTCTGCGTCCCCGTCGTCGACTGCATGGCGGCGGCGTTGGTGGCTTCCGTTTCGGCGTAGGCGTCCTTCGCGGTGATCAGCGTCTGTACGAACTGGTTGTGGAACAACTCCGCCTGGGCGCTGAACGCCTGGTACTGCTGGGCGTGCGCGTCGAGCATCGTCGCCACGCGCACCGACACCGAATCCGTGGCCGGCGGCAGCACCGACGTCGTCGGTCCGGCCACGGCCGCGTTCGTCGCCTGCAGGGACGAGCCGAGCCCTTGCAACTCGTCGGCGGCCGTCGCCATCGCGTCGGGGTCGGTGATCACGAACGACATGGTCGCTCCGCCTTGCTAACTCAGCGCCGGGCGCGCGGCGATACTTTCGCGCGGTCCGGCGATCGACTGGGTGACGGCGGCCGTCGCCCGCCCGGGAATGCCGGGGGAGGGCAGGTGCGGCGCGGTGGCCGGGCTCGCCGAAATGGGGGTGATCGGGGTGCCGGGAGCCACGGCGGCCGGAGTCGGGACGGTCGCCGGCGCCGCGGCGCCGGCCCAGCTCGACGGCACGGACAGCGCCCCGATCGAGCCGGCCCGGCCCGCGTTCACCGAGACGAGGCGCCCGGCGAGCTGGGCGGCGATGGGGCTGGGGCCGCCGGCGCCCGGACTTGCCGTGGACGCCAGGACCGGATCCATCGCGGGGAGACTGCCGGCGCCGCCCAGCAGCGGATTGGTGCTGGACATCAGCTGGCCCATCACCGTGTTCATCGGTTCCATCGCGAACTGGGCGGGTGTGGAAAGCATCTGCAGCTGCGTCATCGGGTTCATCAGTTGCTGGGTCAGCGACTGGCTGAGCGTCTGGAGGAGTTCCTGGCCGAAGGAGGTGAACGTCGGGGTGGGCAGGCTGGTCAGGGTGAGGGGCGGGCTGCTGAACGGCGTCCACGTCGCCTCGGCCGACTTGATGCTGGCGTCGTAGGCGGTCATCGCGGCCACGTCCTGGGCCCACATCTCGGCGTACTGCGCTTCGGTCGCCGCGATCGCCGCGGTGTTCTGGCCCAGGATGTTGGTCGCGATCAGCGACATCAGCAGCGCCCGGTTGGCCGCAATGACCTCCGGCGGCACCGTCGCGGTGAACGCCACCTCGAACGCCGCGGCCGACAACCGGGTCTGGTTGGCCACCAGCTCGGCCTGCCCCGACGTCGCGGTCAGCCACTGCACGTACGGGGCGGCGGCCGTGGCCATCGTCATCGACGCGGGGCCCTGCCATGGGCCGCCGGTCAGGGTCGAGACCGTCAATTCGAAGGAACTCGCGGCCGACGCCAGCTGGGCGGACAACGCGTCCCAGGCGGCCGCCGCCGCCCACATCGTCCCCGAGCGGGGCCCCGCGTACATCCGCGCCGAATTGATTTCCGGCGGCAACAGCACGTAATCCGGCAACACCCGAGACCTCTTCTCGGCCAACCGCCTCGGCCGGTGGGACCTTGGTTGCCCGCCCAGGGATTCGCACCAGCAGCAGCGGTTGTGCAAATAGCTGACGCAATTTTTAACACAATGTGACGCGCGTCGCAGGCGCTTGGCGTGACTGATGGAAGCGGCGGCAAAACCGGTTTGTTCCCACCACTAGAGTGGAAGCCCGATGGTTCAAGGAGAGCGGGAACTAGTGGAGAGCGGCGGACAGTCCAGCCAGGCCAATCAGACGGGAACGGCGCGGGTCAAACGCGGCATGGCCGAGATGCTCAAGGGCGGCGTCATCATGGACGTCGTCACCCCGGAGCAGGCCCGCATCGCGGAGGCCGCCGGCGCCGTCGCCGTGATGGCGCTCGAACGGGTGCCCGCCGACATCCGCGCCCAGGGCGGGGTGTCGCGGATGAGCGACCCCGACATGATCGAGGGCATCATCGCCGCGGTGACCATCCCGGTGATGGCCAAGGCGCGCATCGGCCACTTCGTCGAGGCGCAGATCCTGCAGAGCCTCGGCGTGGATTACGTCGACGAATCCGAGGTGCTCACCCCCGCGGACTACACCCACCACATCGACAAGTGGAAGTTCACCGTGCCGTTCGTGTGCGGCGCGACCAACCTGGGCGAGGCGCTGCGGCGCATCAGCGAGGGCGCGGCGATGATCCGGTCCAAGGGCGAGGCCGGCACCGGGGACGTCTCCAACGCCACCACACACATGCGGGCCATCGGCGGCGAGATCCGCCGGCTGACCTCGATGTCGGAAGACGAATTGTTCGTCGCCGCAAAGGAATTGCGGGCGCCCTACGAGCTGGTGGTCGAGGTGGCCCGGGCCGGCAAGCTGCCGGTCACCCTGTTCACCGCCGGCGGCATCGCCACGCCGGCCGACGCGGCGATGATGATGCAACTCGGGGCCGAGGGGGTGTTCGTCGGCTCTGGGATCTTCAAGTCCGGGGATCCCGCGCAGCGCGCGGCCGCCATCGTCAAGGCGACCACCTTCTACGACGACCCGGACGTGCTGGCCAAGGTGTCGCGCGGGCTGGGCGAGGCCATGGTGGGCATCAACGTCGAGCAGATCGCGCAGCCCCATCGGCTGGCCGAACGCGGCTGGTAAGCCGGGGGCTGTTGGTGGCGATCGAAGAGATCCTTGATCTGGAGCAACTCGAGGTCAACATCTACCGCGGCCGGGTGTTCAGCCCCGAGTCGGGATATTTCCAGCGCACGTTCGGCGGCCACGTCGCCGGGCAGTCGCTCGTCTCGGCGGTGCGCACCGTAGACCCGCGCTACCAGGTGCACTCGCTGCACGGCTATTTCCTGCGGCCCGGGGACGCCAACGAGCCCACGGTCTTCATCGTGGAACGCACACGCGACGGCGGTTCGTTCGCCACCCGGCGCGTCAACGCCATTCAGCACGGCGAAATCATCTTCAGCATGGGGGCGTCCTTCCAGACCGACCAGGAGGGCATCCACCACCAGGACGTCATGCCGGCCGCGCCGCCTCCCGACGGGCTGCCCGGCCTGGACTCGATCAAGGTGTTCGACGACGCCGGCTTCAAGCAGTTCGAGGAGTGGGACGTCTGCATCGTGCCGCGCGACCAATTGCAGCTGTTGCCCGGCAAGGCCTCCCAGCAGCAGGTGTGGTTCCGCCACCGCGACCCGCTGCCCGACGACCCGGTGCTGCACATCTGCGCGCTGGCCTACATGAGCGACCTCACCTTGCTGGGATCGGCGCAGGTCAACCACCTCGACGTCCGCGAGCATCTGCAGGTCGCGTCCCTGGACCACGCGATGTGGTTCATGCGGGCGTTCCGGGCCGACGAGTGGCTGCTCTACGACCAGTCGTCTCCGTCGGCCAGCGGGGGGCGCTCGCTGTGCCAAGGCAAGATCTTCACCCAATCCGGTGAGATGGTGGCGGCGGTCATGCAGGAGGGGCTGACTCGCTTCCAGCGCGGGTTTCAGCCGACCGCGCAGTGAACGCGCCGCGCATCGGCGTACTGGCGCTGCAGGGCGACACCCGCGAGCACCTGGCCGCGCTGGGCGAGGCCGGGGCGGATTCGATGCCGGTGCGGCGCCGCGCCGAGCTGGAGAAGGTCGACGGCCTGGTCATTCCCGGCGGGGAGTCCACCACGATGAGCCACCTGCTGCTCGACCTGGACCTGCTCGAACCGCTGCGCGGGCTGCTGGCCGACGGGCTGCCCGCTTACGGCGCGTGCGCGGGCATGATCCTGCTGGCCAGCGAGATCCTGGACGCCGGCGCGGGCGGGCGCGAGGCGCTGCCACTGCGGGCGATCGATATGACCGTGCGGCGCAACGCTTTTGGCCGCCAGGTCGATTCGTTCGAGGGCGACATACCGTTCGCCGGTCTGGACGGCCCGGTGCGCGCGGTGTTCATCCGCGCCCCATGGGTCGAGCGGGCCGGGGAGGGCGTGCAGGTGCTGGCCGAAGCGTCGGGGCACCCGGTCGCGGTGCGGCAGGGCAGAAACCTGGCGACGGCGTTTCACCCCGAGATGACCGGCGATCGCCGCGTCCACCAGCTCTTCGTGGACGTCGTCAACGGGCACGCCTGACGCACCGGGCCGTCGCCGCTATTGCGGGTCGGGTGTGCGCCGAGGGCTCTCAGCGTGCGTCCAGGGTGGGAAATCGGCGGGATTGGCGCCGTGAGCGCACACCCGATGCGGTTCCCCGGGGATGAGGTGGTCCCCAAAAATCGATAGCGCGGGCGATATCACATTCGCGGAGGCGGATATGCCCGGGTTCCTGTGACTGCTGGGGCGGCTGAGCCGCAAGGGCAGCGGCCGGTCGGGCGCGAGCAAGCGTGCACGTAGACTCGTCTGGCGAACTTTCGAACACAGAAGAGGTAAGAGACACCGATGAGCGGCCATTCCAAGTGGGCCACCACCAAGCACCAAAAGGCCGTCAAGGACGCGCGCCGGGGCAAGGAGTTTGCCCGGCTGATCAAGAACATTGAGGTCGCCGCCCGTACCGGCGGCGGGGACCCGGCGGGCAACCCGACGCTGTATGACGCCATCCAGAAGGCGAAGAAGACGTCGGTGCCCAACGACAACATCGAGCGCGCCCGCAAGCGCGGCGCCGGCGAGGAAGCCGGCGGCGCCGACTACCAGACGATCATGTACGAGGGCTATGGGCCCAATGGCGTGGCGGTGCTGATCGAATGCCTGACCGACAACCGGAACCGCGCGGCCGGCGAGGTCCGGGTGGCGGTGACCCGCAACGGCGGCACGATGGCCGACCCCGGCTCGGTGTCCTATCTCTTCACCCGCAAGGGCGTCGTCACGCTGGAGAAGAACGGCCTGACCGAGGACGACCTGCTGGCCGCCGTGCTGGACGCGGGCGCCGAGGACGTCAACGACCTGGGTGAGAGCTTCGAAATCATCTCGGAGCCAACAGATTTGGTCGCCGTGCGGACCGCCCTGCAGGATGCCGGCATCGACTACGAGTCCGCGGAGGCCAGCTTCCAACCTTCGGTCAGCGTGCCGGTGGACGTCGACGGCGCCCGGAAGGTGTTCAAGCTCGTCGACGCCCTGGAGGACAGCGACGACGTGCAGAACGTCTGGACCAACGTCGACTTGTCCGACGAGGTTCTGGCCGCGCTCGACGAGGACTGACCGGCCGGCACAGGTCGTCGCCCTCGGGCCTAGTCGTATCCGTGCCGCATGTCCTCGACGATGCGCGGATTGTCCAGCGTTGACGGGTCCAAAGCGCGTGGGCGGGTGTCGTCGGGGAACACCGTGGCGGCGTCCAGCACGTGCTGATTGAGGTAGCGCAGCGGGGGAGCGTTGGGCGGCACGGTGGGTGCCGGCGGCGTGGACCCGCGGCGCGCCAGCGTGAATCCCCAGTCGCCGAACGTCGGAACATAGACGTGGTACGGCGTCACGGCATAGCCGGCCGTGCGGATCGACGAGGTGGTGCGCCAGAACGCCGTCTGCGTCGAGAACGGGCTGCCGGCCTGCACGACCATGAGCCCGTCGGCGGCGAGCGCGTGGCCGACCAGCGCGTAGAACTCCGTCGAATAGAGCCGGCCCAAAACCGGGGTGTCCGGGTCGGGAAGGTCGACGATGATCGCGTCGAAACCCCCGGGCGGTACGACGTCCGGGTGCGGCGAGCGCAGCCAGCGCATCGCGTCGTCGATCACCACCTTGACGCGCGGGCTGTCCAGCGAGCCGCCGTTGGCCCTGCGCATGGTGGTGCGCGCCAGTTGGATCACCGCGGGGTCGAGCTCGACCTGCACGATCTTGGTGATGCCCGGCTGCCGCAGCAGTTCGCGGGCCACCAACCCGTCGCCGCCGCCGAGCACGAGGACTGATCGGGCGCCTCCCCCCAGGGCGGGGTAGACCAGGCTTTCGGTGTAGCGGTACTCGTCCCGGGTGGAGAACTGCAGGCCGCCGTCCAGGTAGAGCCGCATGTCGTTGCCGCGTTGGGTGACCACGATCTCCTGGTAGGCCGAGTGCTGGTAGGCGATGATCGGGTCGGCGTAGAGCCGTTGTCTGCTCGTCGTCTCGATGTCGGCCGAACGCGCCAGCAGCGTGGCCAGCAGCGCGAGCGCCGCGGCGAGCGCGCACAGCGCCATCGCCAGCTGCCGGGCCGAAACCACCCGGCGCAGAACGAAAATCGCCACGACGGCCGCGGCCAGCAGGTTGACGATGCCGGTGGCCGCCGCGCCGCGGATCATGCCCAGCTGCGGCAGCAGCAGGAACGGCCACACCAGGCCGCCGAGCAGCGCACCGAGATAGTCGGCCGCGTTGAGGTTGGCCAGCGTCCGGCCGGTGTCGGGCGCCTCGCCGCTGCGGCCGCGTTGCAGCATGGTCATCAACAGCGGCACCTCGGCTCCGACCAGCCCACCGATCAGGGCCGTGCCCAGCGCCAGCATCCACATCGACTCGTCGTCGATGAACGCGAACACCGTGTAGAGCGCCGCGGCGGACAGGCCGCCGACGATGCTCAGCAGCACCTCGACCGCGACGAACGCGATCGCCGCGTGCGCCAGGAGCGGCTTGACCACTAGGGCGCCCACGCCGAGCGCGGCGATGTAGCCCGCGACGATCAACGAGGTGGCAACGATGCCGCCGCCGTTCAGGCTCGCCGCCAGCGTCAGCAGAGCGAGTTCGTAGATGATGCCGGACGCCGCGCACGCCGCGACGGCGGCCAGCAGGACGGCCCGCCACCGCCCGGGCAGCGGCGTCGAGGCGACCGACGGCTGT
This sequence comes from Mycobacterium sp. E183, assembly GCF_001667735.1. GTDB lineage: Bacteria > Actinomycetota > Actinomycetes > Mycobacteriales > Mycobacteriaceae > Mycobacterium. Next base: position 2,924 of record NZ_LZJN01000035.1, on the reverse strand, counting down.
GGCCGGCTCTCCGTCGAGGTCATGAGATGGCGGCGGCGATCACTCCTCCCACGGCCACCAGCATGGTGGCCGTGGCGAAAGCGGCCGGATGCAGCTCGGGCTCGTCGACGTGCTCGCGAAACTTACCGGGCACCGCGATCTGCAGGATCAGCAGCGCCCCGCCCTGCAGCACGACTCCCACCAACCCGTACACCGCCACGCCGACGAGTCCCTGCCCCAGCTGGCTGTAGCTGCTGGCGATGGCGCTGATGATGACGATGGCCAGCGCGATGTACATGGCCGAGGCGAGGACGACGGCGTTCGGGCGCTTGTCGATGAACACCAGTTGACGCAGGTTGCCGGGGGTGAGGACGTCCACCATCAGGAAGCCGGCGATCAGGACGACGACGCCGACCGCGAAGTACAGGACGACGGCGACCACGCCCTGGGTGATCGTGCCGAGGTTGGTGGATCCGAAATCGATCGCGAGGTACATGGTTTGTCTCCTTTGCGTTTCCGGCTAGAGGTCACTTGGTTCCGCCCGGGCCACCCGGGCTGCCGCCGGCGCCGCCCGAGGGGGAGCCGGGCGTGAAGCCGGGGCCCAAAAAGATGAAGGCGCCGTGGCTGTATCCGGCGTTCAGGCTTTCCAGGCGGATGCTGCACGGGTGGTTGCCGTCGGGGCCGACGGTCACGATGTTGTTGCTGTAGCGCAGGTATTCGTTGTCGCCGTTGGCGGCGCGCGCCTCGGGGGCCTGATACTCGGCGAGCGTGTCGGCCACGTCGTCGGCGGAGCCGCTGCATTCGTAGCGCGTCCCGTTAGCGTCGTGGGCGTACTCGTGATAGTGGCCGGCGATGTAGGAGGCAATGTTCTTCTGCGACAAGATGATTCCGAAGACCAGGCAGACGATGGCGGCGACGGCGAGCACGCCGGCTATCACGAACAGACGGTTGCGGCTCACGGGTGCCACCGGCTGGTCGTGTGGACCACCTGTCCGCCGGACCCGACCAGGCTGCGCGGGTACAGGTGCCAGGTCCGCCAACGCCAGCCCGCGGCGTCGGGTTCGGCGGCCAGCGCGGTGAGCGCGGCGTCGTCTCCGGGGAAAGAGCCGCCGAGCCAACCCTTTTCGCGCGCGCATCGGTCACGAAGGTCGCGCGCCAGGCGGCGGAAGGCGCCCTCGTCATAGGTGTCGGTGCGCGACTCCAGGGAGTAGCCGGGCGCGGCCGTGCGTTCCGGCAGGTCGACGCCCAGGCCGCGCGCCGTGCACGAAACCTCTTCGGAGAAGCGGCCCGTGGCGTGCTCGACCGTGACGACGTGCGACGCGCCGAGGACCCCGAGCAGCAGCGCACCGCCGTCGGGGTGGTGCAGCAGGCTGGTCGCCAGCGGTGGCGGCGCGGGCGCGTTGAGCGCGAGTCCGAGCTTCTGTCCGGACACGTCCGAAGGAGTTACGGCGAGCTGATGAAGCGGCACCGGCGCGTTCCTAGGAGGACGGGGGCGGGGGCGCCGGATACACGGTCAGCTCGCCGGTCAGCACCGGTTTGCCGGTCGAGACCTCCCACGGCATGCCCGGCGCCCAGCGCTCGAACGAGAGCAGTAGGGACTCATCGGAGTTGGCGCAGTCGATGAACTCCATCTCGCCGCCCGCAGGCAGCCCGGTGGTGCCCTCGGTGGTGAACGAGGCGCGCCCGCGTTCGGATTCATGAAACGTCACCCCGTCGACGACGTACTGGCCGCCCGGCTGCAGCGTGAGGTCCTTGCGGCTGACCCACATCGCCAGCTCGAGGCGTCCGTCGTCCTCCTCGACGCTGAACCAGATCGGCTGGTCGCCGCCCTCCAGCAGGTGCTCCCACCACACGAAGGGGCCCTCGCGGTAGGTCACCGATCCGCGCACGACGTAGTCGACGCCGCCGTAGCTGACGATCGCGCCGGGGCCGAGTTGCCGCGGACCGAATTCCGGCATCGCGTTGAACGAGAGCGGATCCTGGCGGCCGCGTGGGGGACTCGGTTGCTTGGGGCGTCGCAAAGCGATGACGAGTACGACGATGGACGCGATGAACAGCACGATCGCGATAACGACCAGCAGTGATCCCACGCGAGCCCTTCCGTTGCCACCTGTCTTGAGCGAACGTGGGGTAAAGCTAACAGCTTTTCCGCGAGTTCGGCGCTGTAACGTCGCGCGCCGGAATCGGCGGTACCGCCGCGTGTCCTCCGCGGAGCCGTCGGTCCCGGCCGCTAGGGTATCGAACAGCTGTTCTACAGGTGGGAGCGGGCAATGCGCGTGATGGGCGTCGACCCCGGGCTGACCCGATGCGGGCTGTCGGTGGTCGAAAGCGGGCGCGGACGAAACGTGGTCGCGCTGGACGTGGACGTGGTGCGGACCCCGTCGGACGCGCCGCTGGCCGAGAGGCTGCTGGCCATCAGCGATGCCGTCGAGCACTGGCTGGCCACCCACCAACCGGACGTCGTCGCCATCGAGCGGGTGTTCTCCCAGCTGAACGTGTCGACGGTGATGGGCACCGCGCAGGCCGGCGGGGTGATCGCGCTGGCGGCGGCCAAGCGCGGCATCGACGTGCACTTCCACACGCCGAGCGAGGTCAAGGCCGCGGTCACGGGCAACGGTGCCGCGGACAAGGCCCAGGTGACCGCGATGGTCACGAAAATCCTTGCGCTGCAAGCGAAGCCGACTCCCGCGGACGCCGCGGACGCGCTGGCGTTGGCCATCTGCCACTGCTGGCGGGCGCCGATGCTGGCCCGGATGGCCGCGGCCGAAGCGCTGGCCGCGCAACAGCGGCACGCGTACCTGGCCAAGCTGAAGGCCGCGCGATGATCGCCTCGGTGCGCGGTGAGGTGCTCGAGGTGGCGCTCGACCACGCGGTGATCGAGGCCGCCGGCGTCGGCTACCGGGTCAACGCGACGCCGTCGACGCTGGCGACGCTGCGCTCCGGGA